>JAISUT010000027.1 GCA_031271905.1 Acidobacteriota bacterium | reverse complement strand
TACGCGCTGAACAACCCATTGCGCTACAACGACCCACTGGGGCTTTTTCCGTCTCCGGCCTACAACTGCCCCGCTGGCGCAAGTGGCGGTAAGTGTTTGAACGACGAGCAGCGACGAATTCTGGAAAATTCCAAAATCACAATCGATGGGAAAGATTTGTCGGGAGGAACGTTGTGGAACAATTGGGGGGAAAAACAACAGAATGCTTTCATGAACATTACTGATGATTTGGTATCACGTAATCTTATTTCTCAAATCACCAGCTTGATAGGTGGCGTTGGCGAAACAGGCATGGGGGCAGATGCTGATCGCATTTTTGCAAATGTTGACAGTTCACTCATTGAAACATTGAAAGGAACTGGTAATTTCACATCTGTTTCAGCAAACTGGCATGGCGATTTTAACTTCAGTAGCTTTAAAAGCACCGACAGTATGTTTGGGAACATTCAATTGTCATTTGATAGTAGCTGCCGGAGAGTTGATATCGACCATGACATTGGAAATATCGTGGTGGACAATCCGTTTAAAAAGATCATTGGGGCGGTGGTTCATGCAGAGGAGGTCATTATGAATAAGATGTTTAACACAAGAACAGATCAAGATCTGATTCGGATGATATTAATCAACAATCCGAACATTCAGACGATTACACCGAGTCCAGAACGAAAATATAATCGATAAGACGGGAGATCATGTGATCTTGGGAAAGAAGATTGTTTATATTGTGTTTCTCTTGGCGTTGCCGAATTTCGGCTGGACTGCGGAGCAAGGCATATGCAGAATTTCCTACGGAATATCCGGAGTAGATAGAGGGCAACCTGTGGTTTGGGGCAAATCTTATGAAATGCCGGAGCTGAATCTAAAATTCGTCGACATTGATGATGGACAGCCAATAATTCCAGAAACTATAAATATTCATTACTATTGGCGGTGGGTTGTGTATCCAGCCATTGAACATGAATGGGGGGCATGGTCAGACGGGGAAGATCTCATTGTTTGTACTCCAAGTGGAGGCGATCAAATCTCCATACCTCCGTTTACAGTTAAACCTCGGGGCTGGTACAACGGCAAATACATAAAATTCCCTTATACGTTAACCGGAAGCAAGTTGCCATATTTTGATAGGATTGAAATAGTTTTCGAAGTCAATCGCTCTGCTCCGCGACTGATTATTAAAAAAGATGAGATAAAAAAGTACACGAATACGCTTGTTATAGTAAAACTTCCCGATGCAGGGAGGGCGGAGGTGGATTTCCAGAGACCGAATAAAATAAAACATCCAGAAGCCGATGATTAATTCGGGATTTCGACCGAATCGAACTTGCGGAATACTCGACGGGGGAACCTGCGGCGACGGGGACGACGTACCTGTTCGCGGACATGCTGGGGAGCGTGAGGACGGTGACGGACGCGAACGGCGCGGTTGTGGAGTGCCGCGACTACACGCCGTACAGCGGCTCGCATCGCGGGTCGCGCGGCGCAGAAGTTCACGGGGCGAAGAGTTTTTCGTAGACCTCGCCGAACGCCTCGACGGCCTCCTTTTCGCCCGCGAGCCAGAGCACATCGCCGCCTTCCAACCGCATGTCGGCGGGGAAGCTGGTCATCGACGCCTGGTCGCGGTCGATGCCGATGATCATGCACTCGGCGTTCTCGCGGGTGTTCAACTCGCGGACGGTCTTGCCCTCCAGGCACGTCCCCTCCTCGACGATGTACTGCGACAGCACGACGTGGTAGGCGGCCTCCAGCTCCGCCTCCTGCTCCTGCCGGTACTTCTCCACCCGGTCTAGGCAGCGCTGGATCTCCTCGTCCGAGCCGACCACCACCAGCTTGTCGAACGGGTAGAGGCGCTCGTTGCCGTCGGGGATGTTGATCTTCTTCGAGCCGCGGATGATGGAGACGACGTTGACCCCCGCCACCTGCTTGAAATTTAGCTCCCGCAGGGTCTTGCCGATGCTGGGCGAGGTTTGCGAGACCTCGACCTCCTCCACGCGCACGTCCTTGGCGAGCAGGTCGGTCTCCAGCTTCTTGTTGAAGGGCGCCGTCTGCTCCGCCAACCGCTCGCGCCGGTGCAGGTTCTCCATGAACCGTTGCTCGATGCGGCGCGACTGCCGTTTGATCGTCTGCGAGTAGATGACGCCGGTGACCACCAGCAGCGAGACGAGGAAGAGCATGGCCGTGGCGTAGGGGAACAGGGGCGTCAGCACGGAGAGCACCAGGATCACGCAGATGATGATGCGCATGGCGATCAGCGCCACCAGCCCCGTCCGGTTCAGGCGGCTGTCAGCCCAGAGGCGCTTGAACTCGGGCGACTTGTTCTTGCGCATCATCATGGCGCGCATGAACGGGGCGATGGCGAGGACGGTGACGACCGCGATCAGCAACGGGCCGCAGGCGGAGGGCCAGTCCGACGGGATGGCGCGCAGGACGATCGGCCGGACGAACTGCAGCGAGACGAAGATGATGGCGAGGCAGATGGCGGTGTAGACGACCGTGATGCGCAGCACCTTGCGCAACTGCGAACGCCAGTCGGACTGGCTGTTGACCGTGGTGGAGTAGCCGGAGGCGGCGTAGCCCTTGAGCAGCCGCTCCCAACTGCCCGGGACGATCTTCTCCAAAAGGGCGTAGGCGGGCGCGGACGCCTTGATGCAGTAGGGGGTGGTGAAGGTCGTCGCCACCGAGACGACGACGATGACCGGATAGATGAACTTGTCTATCACCCCCAGGCTGATGCCCAGCGAGGCGATGATGAACGAGAACTCGCCGATCTGCGCCAGGCTGAAGCCCGACTGCACCGCCACCTTCAGGCTCTGCCCGGACGCCGAGACGCCGAGCGTGGCGAAGACGATCTGCCCCGCCAGCACCACGAGGATGAGCAGGACGATGGCGCCGGCGTACTCCGCGACGATCCCCAGGTCGAGCTTCATCCCCACCGTGACGAAGAAGACCGCGCCGAACAGGTTCTTGACCGGCTCGATCAAATGCTCTATCCGCTTCCCCTCGACGGTCTCCGCCAGTATGGAACCCATGACGAACGCGCCCAGCGCCGCCGAGAAGCCTACCGAGACGGCGAACAGCACCATGCCGAGGCACAGGCCGGTCACGACGACCAGGAGGGTCTCGTTGTTCAGGTAGCGGCTGCATTTCTTCAGCATGGTGGGCAGCAGGTAGATGCCCGTGATGAACCAGATCAGGATGAAGAACAGCAGCTTCAGCACGCTGTAGAGCAGATCCGCGCCCTCGAAGTCGCGGCTGACGGCGAAGGTGGACAGCAGCACCATCATCAGGATGGCGACAAGGTCTTCCATGACCAGCATCCCGAAGACGATGTGGGCGAACTTCTTCTTCTCGAGGCCCATCTCGCCGAACGCCTTGAAGATGATGGTGGTGGACGCCATCGACATCATCGCGCCTAGGAAGACGCTGTCCATGGAAGTCCAGCCCAGCAGCCCCCCGACCAGGTAGCCGAGCGAGATCATCGCCCCCATGTCGATGAAGACCGCGATGAACGCCGTGCTGCCGACGCTCGCCAGCTTCTTGAAGCTGAACTCCAGCCCCAGGGCGAACAGGAGGAATATGACGCCGATCTCGCCCCACGCCTCGATGTTCTCGGCGTCGCCGATGGAGGGGAAGAAGACGAAGTTGGGGCCGGCGAGGAAGCCCGCCACGATGTAGCCCAACACCACCGGCTGCTTCAACCATTTGAAGACGATGGTGACGACGCCTGCGGTGATCAGTATGAGGACGAGGTCGTTGACGAAATGCGGCAGATTTTCCATAGATCCAAGTCGATGCCAATGCGCCTGAGATATAAACCTGAGATATAAAGCAGTGGATTATGCCATATCCGCATGGTCGCGGCAAACGGCCCGCGCCGTGTTTTTCCAGTGTTTTTCCGGGGACGGGGAGCTTGATTCCGCCGCGGCATTTGGTGAGAATGAGGGGCGCGTCACACGCACATGGAAAGGCGAGAGGAAATGCCACCCAAGGGAGTCGTCGATTATCTGTCGCCGGAGCAGGTCTATCCAAGCGGAAGGCAGCCCTCCGCCGGCTTCGAAGCGGAAGAGGTCAAGTACGCCGTCCTATGCCTCATGCTCAACCCCAACGCGACTTGGGCGCGGTTCAAGTTGCTCTGGTACGCCTTTGGCGACAAGACCAGGGGTCGCGGCATCGCTGACGAGGTGGAGTTCTTGGCGGCGAAAGCGTTCACCATCACCCGCCTCGCCAGGAGCATACACAAATACGACCGCCACCGGCAGACGCTGCAAAGTTTCATCTTCCATGTCTTCGACTATGCCAAGAAGGATGTCCATGACGTCAAAGCCGCAGTCCGGGAGGCGTTCTTGGGGAAGGCGGGGCTTGCCGACGGCGCGGCTCCGTCGGTTCACGGCATGGAAGACCGGGACGCCCCATTCCGCCCGGCATGGGAGGAGTTTTACCGGGAAGCACTGTTGGAGAGGGCGACGCGGGACGTCGCCGGCAAGTTCGTGAAATACCCGTTTAGGCGCCAGGAGCACGTCGATGGCGTCGCCATGGTCCGGCCGTTGCCGTTCTTGTCCCTGCCGTTCGAAGACGGGGAGCTGGAAAAGGCGCTTGCGCTCTGCGAACGGGATGGGACCCCCGTGTGCGCGCCGATGACGGGGTTTGGCGGGGGGCGCACCCCGGATGAGAGGCGCGCCATCCTGGCGCGGTTCAAGGCTTGGTGGAAAAAGGGCTGCAAAGATTGGTGGGAGGGGGATGAGGCGCGCGCCGAGTTCGCCTTTGCAATGTTTGAGCTGAACTTCTTGGAAGGGCTCAATCTCGACCGCATCCTCGACCGGCTCCGGGATGAGGGCCGGTATGCGGGTAAAACAAAAGGGCAGGTGAGCCGCGCGCTCTATGTCATCGCCAGGCCGCTCTTCAAGGCTTTCGAAGCGGATGACGAAGCCCTGTCGCAAGAGAAAGCGCGGGAAGAGGCCTACGAGCGCTTGCGGGGGCGGTTGAGACGGTGAGAATATCGCGCATTTCCGGATGCGTGGACGGAAGACGCCGTCTTCTGCAACTTGCCAATGAAAGGACTTGTCGCCATGACTTTGCCAGAACCGCACGAGGAACGTGGAAACCACCTGACCATGCAGGATTTCTTGCTGTTGCTGACGCCCGGCGAGCAGGCGGCGCGACTGGAGCGGCATCTTTCCGGTTGCCCGCGTTGCGAACTGATCTACCTGGGCTTGACGCAGCCGGTCGAGCCGTCCGGCGCGGACGATGCCGTTGTAGGCGACCCGCCCTGCGAATATGAGGGCAAGGTGCACCGGCTGGTGTACGGCGCCCCCGACATCGTGAAGGACTATTTCGCGCTCCGGCATTTGAAAGGGTGCGAACGCTGCCGGGGGTATGTGGAGTTCCTGGGGTTCGGCGATCCCGGGGCCGATGCCCTCGTCGAAGGCAAGTCCCGGCGGTTTGAAGACGCCGTCGCCGCCGCCACCGGCGTTTTCGCCGATTTCGCCTCGGTGTTCCTCGGACGGCCTCCCGTCTGCGCCCCGGTTCACGCCGGGGCGGGCGAAAACATCGCCTACTCCTGCGAGGGCGAGGTCGTCGCCGGCGTGAAGGCCGCCGTGCGCTACACCGACGCGAAGGGGGTGCTTGAAATCGCCCGCGACGGCGCTTGGGCGGGGGAAGTGCCGGAAGTCACCGCCTACGAGGACGCCGGCAAGGTCGCCGTCGCCTGGAGCGCCGTCACGGCGGCGAAACTCACGTTGGAGTTCAACCCCCACGCGGTGACGCTGGTGTCCATCCGCCTGCCCGGCGTGGGTTCCTTCAGGGTGTTGGAGCTATGCCCGATTGCCGCGTTGCGCAAGTGGGCGGAATAGGTTCTCGCAGATGAAGACCAGGCGGATAAGCATAGCGCACGCCCGCGTCGACCATCACAACGTGCAGTTGCAATGGTCGATGGACTCGAAGCCGCCGATCCCGAAACCGGTCTCCGACGACCAGGTGCAAGAGTTGGCGCAGTTGTTCTCCTCCTCCGCCGTCCACGGCGACAAAAAGAAATTCCACAACGCCTGCCGCCGCTTGTCGGAGTTGATGCCCGACGAGATAAAGGACGAATTGGGGCGCGATGCGGACATGGGGCGCAGGCGCCCGCTCGACCTGATCGTCAGGGACGTCGGACTCAGCCAGCTGCCGTGGGAGGCGGTCGTCGTCAAACGGGACCGGCTCAGGAGCATCCGGCTCGACGACGCCTATTGCGTGCTCCGCAGGATCGAGGGCGGCGTCCCGCAGGGCGCCCCGCCGACGGCCGGGTACGCCCTGTTCTACGACGAGACGATGGAGGGGGCGTGCCGGTTCGCACGGGAGGTCGGGACTCCCGCCGACCCCGCCCAGGTCGCGCCGGTCGTCATCCCCTTGGAGAACGCCGCCGGCGACCGGTGCGCGGCGGAATTCGCCTCCAGCGGCATCGTACATATAGCCGGATACGGGGACAACGGGCTCGCGAAGGACACGTTCAAGATACACCGCGCCCAGCCGCATCCAGACGGGCGGGAGGCCATGCCGCCTTTGATCGCCGCAAGGGACGTTTGCGGCGGCGGCCATGGTTCGGTCTTCGGCGACCCCCGGTTGTCGAGGACTCCGGCGGTCGTCTTTGCCGATTGCTGCCATAGCGGCGAGACCTGCCTCACCTGTTGCGGCCAGGTGGGCAGCCTCGCCAGCGCCGTCATCCGGCGCGGCACCAGGCTGTTTGTCGGCAACATCGGCGAGGTCCCGACGTTCCCCGCCGGCGTCGGAGGGGAGGACGTCCGGGGGAGCGAGTGCTTCTACCACCTTTGGTGCGCCCTGTTCGACAATGCCGGCGAAAACGGCGGTGCGGCGCCAGGCGGGTTCCATGCCATAGGGGATTGCATCTACGCCGCCAGGATGCTGACTGCGGCGGACAACCTCCCCGCCGCGTACTCCTGCGTGGTCTACGCGGCCGAGGGCGTCTCGCCGGGGCAGTCCCTCGAAGACCTGCTGGGGCTCGACGTCCCGAAAAACGTGCGGATCGGGGGGGAGGAGCGGCTTGCCATCGCCCATGCCATGGAGGGCATGGGGAAACCCGCATGGTGGCAGACCGCCTTGGACTATGCCTTGGCGCCGGCGGCGCTCCTGTTGGCCGTGCTGCTCGTCGTGCTGTTCCGACCCCAGGCGTGGGTGGACGCCACGGGGCGCGACGCCGGGAATTGGATCATCGGCATGCTCGCCGTCGCCGCAGGCCTTGCGGTCTCCGTGATCCGGGATGTCGGGCGGGGCGGGCGGGGCGGTTAGCGCCTTGCCGCGCCCGTCGCCGCGGACATGGCGAGAATCCCCCCGTTTTTCGGATGCCTGTGTGTGGGGCGCATCTTGAAAGCGGGGAGGGTGCCGATGGCGGCGGTGGCGGTCAACGGGAATTACGTGGCGTTCTGGTTCTTTGCCGGCGTCGCGCTGCATGGCGCGGTCGCCGTGTCGGGCGGGTGGAGGGCGCGCCCGCTCCTCCGTTCCCTCTGCGCCGCCTTCCTCGCGGGAGGCGCGCTCGCCTTGGTCGCGCAACTGACCGGGCGGGGCGCGGCGCTCGTCGCCTGCCTCTGTTCGCCGCCCGGGTCGCAGGTCGCGACCGCCTTCGATGGATTCCGTTCTTGCTTCGACCTCCTCCCCGCCGGGTGGCGGTTGCCGCCTTGGTCGGTCGTGGAGGCGTTCTCCTTCGTCATGGCGGCGGTGTTCTGCCCGTCTGTGCTTTCGTTGGCGGGCGCGGCGGATATGGCGGAGGAGCGGCTCGGCCTGGTCGGAAGGTTGTACGCCGACATCATGCCGTCGCGGCGCGCGCTCGTCAAATCCCTGCTCGCCGTCGAGCCGGTGCTCGCCCGCGCCGCCGCCCTCCTGGTGCCTTTCGCGGCGTTGTTGTATACGCGCCGGACGCCGCCGGACGCCTGCGCGCCCGGCGACCTGCTCGCCGCCGTCGGCGTGTTCGGCGTACTGCTCGTCGCCTGTTGCCTGAAGATGCTCCTCAGACGGGGCGCTCTCGGCGATACGAGGGCGTTCTGCGCGGCGAAGCTGGCGACGGACTTCCTCCTGTTCCTGCTCGCCCTGTTTTCCGGGGCGGCGGTGTCCGCCCTCGTCGTCGCGTTCTTGGCGATGCCGCTGTTCGCGATGATCGGCGCTTCGGGCGGCGGACGGCCTCGTCGCGAGATTGGCGCCTCCGCGTGGTGGGGCCTGTACCGCCCATCCCGTGGGCGGGACGAGCCGGAGGAGGAGCCCCGGCCGGTCGTCGAAACCATCTACGTCCTGCCTCCCATCGATTGATGCGGCCTTGGTGCGGTTCGCGCGACCCGTCCGGGGAAAGGGCGCCTGTCCGGATGACAATGCGGCGGGCGTGAAAAAAGGCGGGATTCGGAGACACTGTTGCAGAGGCGGCGCCCCAGCCGCCTGGTGCGGGGAGGGGGATGATGGTGACGGAATACGAACTCTCCGGCCGCGACGGCGCATTCCTGGAGTCCAACCCCGTCGACGCGCTGTGGGGCGTCCCGCTGACGGAGGGATGCCGCATCTGCGTGTGCGCGGGGTGCAGGGCCACGCTGTTCGCGGACGACTGGGACGGCCGTTGCCCGATCTGCAACGGCGGGGACAGGGTGCATTTCAGCGTCGCGGCGCAACTGATGGCGCGCGAGCCGGTCGTCGTCGATGGCGTGCGGGCGAGCGTCCCGCTCAGGCCGAGGCGTGTGACCGTCACCCGGACTCCCGCTCCGCGCACCCGCCCGTCGGACGAGGGGCGGCGGGCTGAAGAGGACGGGTGCCGGCGGCGTTTCTGGAACAGCCTCCCCGGCGTCCACCGGTTCGCCTTCAGGGCGCTGGCGGGGAGGCTCGTGGAGATCGCGTTGCTGGCGTCCGCGCTGTTGATGATGCTGGCCTCGCGGCTGTTGGCGACGCGCTGAGGCGGTCGCCGCAAACGACAACCATTCGCAGGAGGGCATGGAGATGAACGTCAGGACGATGAAGGTTACGATCAAAGATCCTACGATGAGCCGGGTGGAGTTCCAAGTTGACGAGGACGCGACCGTCTCCGAGCTGCAACGCCTGTTCACGGCGGTGGCGCCTTGGAAGGCGCCCCACGGCGTGTTGCTCGCCGACATGAAAAGCAGCCGCTTGTTCGACGGGGCGCAACGGATGCGCGACCTGTTCGACGCCGCTTGCGTCGAGATAGAGCTGGTCGCGTTGCCGGACACGGTGAACGCCGGCGGCGCGAGGTGCGAAACGACCCTCCCGTAAAGCGTCGGCTTTGCGCGGCGGCTGCACGTTCCAAGGAGGTGGCGATGGCGACGGTGGATTTCGAGCTGGGCAGATACGCGGATCTGGCGAAGACGCGGGGGTGCCGCGTCGCGATCCTCGGCTGCGGCGCGATAGGCGGCGCGACGGTGGCCGCGATGCTCCCCGCCGGCTTCCGGCGCGTGACCTTGGTGGATTGCGACCGGGTGGAGCCCCATAACTGCCTCCGGGGGTTCGGCGTCCTGTCGCCGGGGGACGTCGGGCGCCTCAAGACGGACGCTTTCGGCGACTACATCCTGCGCCACGCCCCGGAGTGCGAGGTCGTCGCAGTCAACGCGGACGTGCGCGACCTCGGGGCGCGCTTCTACGAGCGGTTTGACGCGGTCGTTTGCGCGCTGGACAACACCGAGGCGGTGCTGGCGGTGGGGGAGGCGATGGCGGGAAGCCGGGTGCCGCTCTACCGCGCCGCCACCGAGGGGTTCAACGGCAGCGTCGAGGTCGTCGCCAACGGCGCGGCCGACGGCGACCCCTGCCTGTGCTGCCACCGGTTCGACGCCCCGGTGGAGACGCGCTCGGGCGGATGCGGCGTCCGCTACCTGAAGGACGTGGCCGGCGGGCACACCCCGTCGGTGCAGTTCCCGACCGCGATCAGCGCGAACCGGCTGGTCATGGAGCTGGTCAAGCGCCTCGAGAGACCGGGCGGGGACGTCCGCTACTATGACACGGGCGACGAGCTGTTCCGCTTCCCGATAACCCGCGACGCCGGTTGCCCGCACCACATGACCGCCGGCGGCGTGCGGGAGGTCGATCTTCCCGGCTCGGTGCGCGACACCACGCTGGGACGGCTGCTGGAGGGGAGGCGCGGCACGGCGCTGTTCGCGCAGAGCGACTTCGTCGTCAGCGGCCGGTGCCTGCGTTGCGGCGATCCCTATCCCGTGAACCGGCCGGTGCGGCGCCTGCGCGAAAGCGACATGCGCTGCCCCGTCTGCCCTCCCGGTGCGGCGCCCGACCAGCCCCACGAGATGCTGTCCACGTTCACGGCGTCGCAGGAACGTTTGCAGGGGTTCACCCTTTACGAACTGGGGTTCCGCGCCTTGGACAGGCTGCTCGCCGAAGACGGCGACGGTCTGGTGGCTTTCGTCCTCGGGGGCGACTCCCCCGAAACCGTCTCGACGAGGTGAACCGGCATGAAAATCCCCATAGCCGCCGATTTGCGCGTCCGCCACAGGCTGGCGGCCGAACATGTGAAGATGATGTCGCTCAACCGGCCCGGGCGCGTGGAGGTAGCCTTGTCGTCCGCCGATTTGCGCGCTTACACCGTGGCGGTCTCCACCCCGACGTTCGTCAAGTCCGCCGATGGCGGCGCGCCCGAGTATGCGCAGGGGCCGCATGTCTTCACCATCCGGCTCCCCATAGGGTGGCCGTACAGGAAGTCGCCTCCGGTGGTGGCGTTCTCCACGCGGCCGGTCGCCCACGTCAACGTCTTTGCCGGCGGCAACGTGTGCATAGGCGATTGGAACCCCGCCGAAGACCTGCGCAGCCTGACGTGCCGCGTCATCCGGCTGATCCTGCTGGACGGCGGGACGTTCAATTTCAAATCGCCTGCGGACAGGGATGTGGCTGGATTCTGCTCCCGGTGCGCCAAGGAGCGTCCGCATGGGGTCGCGAGCATCGGCGAGCTCCTGGGCGATGGCCGCGGCGAGGCGGCGGGGGAGGGGGCATGAGGAAGTCGCGCGCATTGCAACCCGTGGTCGTGAGCGAGTGCGCCTACAAAGTGTTCTCCGCCTACTTCGGGATCGGGTGCGGCGAGACGCCGCACAACGTCAACGAGCAGTTGTGCGCCTTGGGCGGCAGGATCGCCAAGGACGGGATAAAGGTCATGTTCGCCCTCCCCCTGCTGGCGATCTCCGGCGGCGGCGCGCATGTGGTGATCGGCGGCGGCACCTGGTTCTACGCCATGCAGGTCTTCGCGCAGATGCAGGTGTCGCTCGTAGGGAGCGTCCACACCCACCCCTGCAAATTGCCGGTGTTCATGTCCGGGCCCGACAGGGAGACGCACCGGCGGATGTTCCCCGATGGCGCCAGCCTGATCTGCAACCCTCAGCGCAACGAGATGCAGGCGTTCCGCAAAGACGGCAAGAGGCTGCCGCTGATCTTGCCGGATTGACTCCGCCGCCCCTCAGGGTTTATAACCCAAAGCGGTTCGGAATATCTGAGAAAGGCGGAAGTCACCATGAGGCTCACACGTTCGCAAAACACCAGCATCGCACTGGTCATCGCGCTGGTCGCCATCGCGACATGGATGTGGTTGTACGCAGACGCCCCCGGGCGTCCTTCCGGGGACACCCTCGCCGAACAGCCTCCCGAAGGGGGGGGCGCCCCCTCCCCCTTGAAAACACGCGGCGATGAAAAAATTCCGGATGCCCCGAAGCCGCCCCCCGGCGAACCGGTGGCGAAAGACGGCGGCGGGCAGACGCCTCCCCGCGTCCCGGAGAAGCAAAAGCCCGAGCCGGGGTTCGACGGCGTGAGGTACGACGTCTCCGAACACCATGTCCGGGGGCGGGTCGCGGGCATTTCCAACGCGAAAGACTACCGTGTCATCCTCATGATCTCGGTGGGGGGGCGATTCTACGTCAAACCCACGTTGGACGAATGCCTGAGCCCCATCCGCGACGACGGCTCGTTCCGCATCAAGGCGTATTCCGACTATCCCCTCGACGCGATGCTCGCCGACAAGGCCGCAGACGGCTATGCGGTGTTCCTGGTTGGCGCCGACTTCTCCGGCCTGCCGGACATGTCCGACTACTCCTACATCGACGCCCGCGCCCTCGACGTGCGCACCGGCGCGACGGGTAACGCCGGGGCCGTGGGCGAATGAAAAAAAAGCGCCTTTTCGGAAGGGATGTGCGTAGGGGGCGCGGTTGCGGAAGCGGCGGGAGCTCGGGGGGGCGACGCCCCGCATCCCCCGGGTTGCGCCGGCGCCCCGGATGTTGGACGCATATTTGGAGGAAAGACGCCATGAAGAACATCAGGATCGTGCTTTGCATCTTTGTCGCGTGCGGGGCGTTGCTCGCAGGCGTGGCGGCGCGGGCGGGGGACGCCGCCGGCCAAGGGGCGTACATCGCCATCGATTCCGTGCCCAGGATCGGCGGCGGCGGCTACGTGGAGGGCCATGTCGGATTTGCCGACGGCAAGGGCGGCGACCCCGCCGACTACGCCATCTCCATGGCGGTCGAGGTGACCCGGGGCGGCAGGAAGTTCGGCCCGAAGCCGACCTACGACAACCCCGCCGTCGATGTGAGGCCTGACGGGACCTTCTCCTGCCTGTTCGTCTCCGGCGGCCAGGATGCTGCGGCGGAGCGGCTGCATGTCTACCTGTTGCGTCGCGGCGCGGCTCCCGGCAGCGTGGCGGCGGCAGAGGCGGCGGCGCTGGACACCGTCGTCATCGACCGCTACAGCGACGGCGAGGCCAAGATCTCCCAACGGTCGGGGAAGGCTTTGTCGGCGGCCCCTCCCGCCGCCGATGCCGGGACGCCTCGGGCTGCGCCCGCCGCATGGCGGAAGCACCCCAAGGCCGACCCGAGGTTGTCCATCTGCTTCTCCCCTTATACGAACGGCCTGTCGCCTGAGGACGACAGCGAGGTGCCGGTCGAGGAGATGCGCCGGCAACTGGACCTCCTGCGTCCCTACGTGGACACGATCCGCATGTTCGGCGTGTCCGGGACTTTGGAGAAGGCGTATCGAATGGCAAAGGAGGAGTACGGCCTGCGCGTCATCGCCGGGGCGTGGTTTGATAAAAGCTACGGCGAGGAGAAAATCCACGCGGAGCTGGACAAGCTCATCGACCTGGCGAACAAGGGCTACGTCGATGTCGCCGTGGTCGGCTCGGAAACCCTGCACCGGGGCGATTTCTCCGCAAGCGAGCTGGCCGGTTACATCGGGCGCGTCCGGCGGGGGATAAAGGATGGAGGCATTCCCGTAGGCACTTCGGACACCGTCGAATCATGGCTTGGGAACCCATCGCTGGTCCAGGCCAGCGACGTCGTGTTGGTCACGATCTACCCGTTCTTCAGCAACGTGCCGGCGGCACGGGGCTTAAGCCACGTCAAATCGGCCTATGCCCAGGTGGAGAAAGCCGCCGCAGGCAGGCCTGTGATCGTGTCCGAAAGCGGCTGGCCCACCGAGGGCGGCGCGGAGGGGCTCGCCGTTCCCGGCATGGCGAACGCCAAGCGCCTGTTCGAGGACACCTATTCCTGGTCGCGGGCAAACGACGTGGAGGTCGTCATGTTCAGCGCGATGGACGAGGCGTGGAAGGTCGAAGGCGCCTCAGGCGACGTGGGGCGGCATTGGGGCCACTTCACCGCCGATGGCAGGTTGAAGGACGCCTTCGCACCCGTCTACCGATCCATTGCGACGGTGCCCTTGGGCAAGATGGGCGGCGCGGTGGGAGGCACGCTGACGGCGGAGGCGTTCTCCGCGTCCGGCGCTCGCTTGGACGGTTGGTACGACGAGTATGCCGAAGTGGCGCTCGGCGGCGGCTATTCCGCATTGACCATCGGCAAGGTGGGCTTCTCGGTGGCGCACAAGGGCGTTGACCCCAAAGGGTGCGTGGGCGTGTACGCGCTCGGCGGCGGCGTGCGCCGGAAGAAGCTGGAGCCCGAGGTGCGAAAGGACGGGTCGCTGATGTTCGACGTCAAGGGCGTCGAGGCGGTGCGCATCGAATCGCTCTCGCCGAGCATCCCCTACGTCCCATACAGCGAGGAGATACGCCTGTTCGACGTGGCGTTGCATCGATAGGCGCCGATGTGGCGAAACGAGGGCGGCGGGTGGGCGGCTGCGCGGCGCGCGCCCGCCGCCCCCTATTGCGCGCCGCAGTCCGCCGCAAGCCCGGCGAACATGATGTGTATTGCGCGCGCCCGTACGTAATGTGCCTCGCTCTGCCGCAATTGCGGTATAATGCCTCCCGGACTCCACGCCGGGAACATCGGGAAGGCTCATATGGCGATGGCGCGGAGAGGGGGGCGGGGCGAACCAATGTCATCGAGGAACAATGCCATGAAACGTGCGATGCGGCTTGCGTGGCTCGCGGGGTGTCTGCTCGCGGTCGCCTGCGGCGGCGGCAAGAGGGGCGGCGACGCCTACGCGCCGACCGACCCGGATTATTTCACCCCGGAGAACTGGCAATCGGTCATGCGCTCGGAGTTCGGCGTCGAGTTCGCCGCGCCGTCGGGCTGGCAGGTCGAAAGGGCCGACGCCTACATGGGTAAAGAGGTCGTGACGGTGGTGTTCAAAAAAGGCGGAGGAGGCGCCGCGCCCGAAAAAGAGGTGGCGCGCGCTTTTTTCGAAGCCACCAAGAAGGCGGCGTCGGACGGCAATTTCAAGTTGGGCGCGAAGATGGACGACGACATGAAGCTGACCACCTTCCGCGGCGAAGACTACGAGTCCTTCGACGACGTCTACGACCGGGAGATGGCGGCGTTGCTCGGCGAGCAGTTCCTGAACCAATCCTGGTGCTTCCGGTACAAGGGCGGCGTGAAGGCCGCCTCGGTCGAGTCCGGGGACGGCGAACTGAGCGTCAAGCTCGAGCATTCGGACGCCAAGGTGCGGTGAGTGGGGCGCAAGACGCCGCAGCGCGACATCGGGATCCAAATATAGGACAAAGGACGCCATGCCATGAAAACTCTCAAGCATATATCGCTCGCCATCGCCTTGCTGCTCGCCACCGGACTCGCACAGGCGGCATTGGCGCAGGGCGCGTTGCAAGGCAGATACCGCTTCGTGAAAGACAGCGACGGACGGGTGCCCAACGCCAAGGCGACCATCACCATCGACTTCGCTTCGGGGCGCTTCAACCTCCTTGCCGAGATGCCGGGGACGACCGTGACCGACGACGGGACGTATTCCGTCAACGGCGGTCAGATGACCATCAAGTTCAACGAGATGGAGCAGGGGGAGCGCACGGGCGCGTGGTCGCTCAGCGGCGGCAAGCTGACCCTGCCGTTCCAGATGCTGGACGCCGACGAAGGGAGTTCAGAGTGGCAGGCGGTGGCCGAGGCGCCGCCGTCGGGCTTGACCGCGCTGCAAGTCATCGACGCGGCGGTCTCCGCCGGCAGGGCGGGCGGCAACGCGCAGGCGATCGACGACGCGGCGCAGGACTACGCCAAGAAACGGGGCGCCGATGTTTCCGAAGGCTACTACATGGCGGGCATGTACACCTTCTTTTCCGGGCGCGCCACGGACGCGCTCTACGCCTTGGGGCGGGCGGCGCAGCTCCAGAACCGCAACGGCCTCTACCTGAGCAACCTCAGCTACCTTGTCCACGAGACGGGCAAGACCGGGGACGCCATCACGCTGGGGGTCTACACCACCCGCGTCGCCCCCACGGTGGCCTCCGGCTGGGGCAACACCGCCTGCTTCTATTTCATCAAGGGGCGGCTGGCGGAGGCCGAGGCGTTCATCAACCGCGCCATCAAGCTCGACAAGGGTGCGGGAGTCTTCCGCTACACCAAGGGGAAGATCCTGGCGCGGCGCGGACAGGGCGAGCAGGCGAAGAAGTCTTTCGTCGAGGCGTGGGACCGGGGCTACGCGGGGCAGGGGCGCGAAGCCGAGGACGCCATCGACGAAGAATTGCAGAACCCCGAGACCAACAGCCCCAACCCGCAGAAGGACTCCGAAGTGCTCAAGCAGAAGGACTGGGCGGGGCGCTACCAAGCCAAGTACATCTGCGCCCGCAGCGGCGAGACCCCGGGCGCGGCGCTGTCCACGTTCGGCAAGGGGATGGCGCAGACCAGCGTGACCTTGCAGACCCTCGCCTGCGTCACGAAATTCACGATGGAGATAAGCGAGTCGGGCACCGTCGTCGGCAGCGGCGAGATCATGTACATGTACAACGGCGGCTCCTCCGGGCTGGCGGGCGGCTTGGCGGCGATGGCCTCCGGCGGCGGCGCGGCCACGCTCAAGGGCGGGAAGCAGACGCGCCCCTGGGATTTCAAAGGCACCGTGTCCGACGACGGCTCGCTGACGCTGACGGGGCTGCCCCCCGTGCAGCTCGACCTCGTCAACGTGGGGAAGGCGCAGAAGATCGACACCTGGAGCCCGCTCCCTCCCGACGCGGCGGGCAAGGCGATGCGCGGGCCGTTCCACCTGTCGCTTTTGATGAACAAGGAGAACGAGCCGTTCATCCACTACGACAAACGCCTGCCGCTCAACGACCGGCTGATCCGGGAGGTCCACTACACCGGCTACATCTTCCGCACCGAGGAGAAGGTCACCCCCGTGTGCGACGCCATCGAGGCGCCGCCCAAGCGGTGCCCCGTCAAGGAGTACATCAAGGTCAAGACTTCGCTCAGCGGCGGCTCCGACTTGTTGGATTTCGAGCTGGGGGAATCGACCACCTACACCGCCGGCGGCGGGAAGTCTACCGAGACCGAGTCGAACCTGACCATGAAGACGCCCGAGGCGTTGGGCGGCATCTCGGCCGGCGCGGAGGTCCATCCAGACGGGAGCTACGAGCTCTCCATCGGCATTGGGACGAACCTGCCGGGGTTCGGCAAGCTCCTGCCCTTCACCGAATCGGTGCATCTGATCTACGACTCCAACTGCGGCTTCGGCGTCAAAGGGGTGCTGGGGCTGACCGGCCCGGTCAACAAGAGCATCGAGGGGGTCATCTTCCTGAACAAGGGGTTGTAGGGAGGGCGCAACACCCGGCGTGCCGGCGGCGCCAAGACGGATTGCAAAGCCCCTTTGCCGGTGGAGCCGCCCTCGGCCGGTCCGGATCCCGGCATGTGGATCCTCTCGGAGAAGGCTTCGGCGAAGGGAGGGTGGAGTTGCGCGAATCGGGCGCTTGCCCCAGGCCGGGGCGGGCTTTGTCAGGCTTTCATGGCCATCATGGTCTTGGCCGAGTCGTTGATGATGCCGACGATCTGCTCGCACCGCGCCAAGTCGGTCTGGAGGATGCGCGACAGCTCGTCGAAGCTGGTGGCCGCTTCGTCCATCCTGGCGACCAGATCCTCGCTGATGGAGGTGATCTTGGCCACCTGCTCGTCGATCCGCTCCTGGTTCCTGCGGGTGCGTTCGACGATGTCGTTGGACTGCGCGGCCAGCGTGCGCACTTCCGAGGCGACGACCGAGAAGCCCTTGCCGGACTCCCCCGCGCGCGCGGCCTCGATGGTGGCGTTCAAAGACAGCATGTTGGTCTGGCTGGCGATGAGGGACACCTGTTCGTTGCCGACGGAGAAATCGACCAGCTTGGTGCGTATCTCCCCGATTGCGGCGTTGAGGCTGTCCGACACGCGGGTGAGCAGGCTGACTTGGTTTTTCTGCAGGTCGGCGACCCGGCCCGCGTTGGCCTCCTGCGCCCCGGCGATCTCCCGGACCTTGACCAGGATGAGGTTCACGTTCTCCTCCAGCACCTGGAACTCCCGCGCGCGGACTTGCTTCTGCTCCTCCAACGCGGCCAGCGTGGCTTGCAGCTCGGCGTTGCCCTGCGCCATCTTGTCCTTCTCCCCCTCGATTTCGCGGTGGGAGTAGAAGATGCAGTTCTCTTTGTGGTTCCTCCCCTTGGCGATGGCGGTGGCCAGGCGCTTGCAACTGTTGTAGCCGCAGGCGGTGCAGTCGATCCGCCGCGACTCCTCGGTCGTCTTGTGCAATTGGCGCCAGACATCCTCCAGCGCGGTCGCGCCGCCGGTGGCGGCGTCCTTCCCCGACCTGTCGGTGTAGGGCCGGATGAAATCGGCGAGCTTGAGGTTCTTGTCGCACCACTCGGCGGGTTCGTACACCTGGCGCTTTTTCAGCCTGCCGCGGGTGACGGTCTTGTCCTTGTCCGCCGCGGCCTTCATCCGGTTCATGCGGGCGTCCACGTCGTCGATGTCGATGTCCCGGTCGGTGCCGGTGCCGAGGTTGCAGCCGAACTCGCAGTTCAGGACATCGACTAGCAGGGGCACCGGCTTGCCCGCCTTGACGCGCTTCCCGTACGAGCGCAGGTAGTGGTATGCCAGCTCCGTGCCCTCGACCTGCTTGACCCACGCATCGTCGGTGTAACGGGCGACGTTTTCGCGCAGGCCGCCGGGGCGGGAGTACACGAGCCCCAGGCCCGCCGTCGGCTTGTTGTCGAAATCGACCTCGGGATATGCCGCGAGGTCGATTTTGTGTTCTTGCAGGTGTTGCCGGAGCTTGGCGTAGGTGACGTTGTACTGGATCATCCGGCCTCCGTCGGGGTCGTTGATCTCGTCCCACTTGGCGATGCACGGGGACAGGAACGCCAGCTTCTCCGGCACCTTGGCGTATTTGCGCAACCACACGGCCAGGCAGCCCATCGGGCTGTGTACGGGGGAGAGCCGGGGGATGACCTCCGGCTGGTATTTCTCGATGTAGTTGACGATGGCGGGACAGGGCTGCGCCACCACCGTCCCCACTCCGTTTTCGGCGATGTGCCTCAGATAGCCCCACGTCGTGATGTCCGCGCCGAAGGACACGTCGAAGAACCTCGCGACGCCGATGCTTTTCAGCCAGCCGAACAGGTTCTTGTAGTCGGGGAAATTGTGCCGGATGGCTGGCGCGGCCATGACCGACACCGTGCGACCGGCCTTGAGTTCCGCCAGGAACTCCGGCGTGTCGTCGGCGAACCCGCGCGAGCCGTGGTTGCAAGCCCGGATGCAGGCGCCGCAGCGGATGCACTTGGCGTTGTCCACCCTGACCTTGTTTTGGCCGTTGACGTTGACGGCGTGGTTCGCTTCCTCCACCGGACAGGCGGCCAGACACTGGTTGCAACCTTGGCATCTGTCCAAGTCGATGGTGATCAATTCCTTGGGCGTACTGGACATGGCGTTGCACCTTCAAAAGACCGTCGGCGCGGCCGATGCCATGTCGTCCCCGGGACTCGGGAAAACGGGCGACTGCGGCATTGCGGGCGCTTGCTGGGGTGTTCCCATTGGGAGACGTGGAGAACCACGCGACAACCGGCATGATGACGAAACACCCGGTAGAACAAACTTGATAGCATGATAAAGCCGCCCGAGCCGGCAAGTCAATACCGCGCCATCAATTTCCCTGTGGTTTTCACGGCGTGTCTATGCGGGGCGGCGTTGCCGGAGGCTGACGGACGCCGCGTGACGGCAGCCGGTTCACATGGACTGGGGCGCCCGTCACCGGGCGTCGGGGCGGGGCGGGGCGGCGTAGACCTTGCCGAAGGCGTCCACGGCATCCTTCTCCCCGGCGAGCCAGAGCACGTCGCCGTTTTCCAGCGCCGTGTCCGCGTCGAAGCTCGCGAGGGAATGCCCCTTGCGGTCGATGCCGATGATCATGCACTCCGCCCGCTCCCGCGTGTTCAGCTCGCGGATGGTCTTGCCCGCGAGCGGCACGCGCGCCTCGATGACGTACTGCGACAGCACGATGTGGTGCACGGCCTCGGCGTGGCGCGCCGTCCGGTATTTCTCCACCCGCTTCATGCACTCCTGGATCTCCTCGTCCGAGCCCACGACGACGATCTTGTCCAGCGGGTAGAGGCGCTCGTTGCCGTCCGGGATGTTGACCTTCTCCGCACCCCGGATGATCGAGACGATGTTGACCCCCACCGACTGTTTGAAATCCAGCTCGCGCAGGGTCTTGCCGATGACGGCGGAGTTCTGCGCGATCTCGACCTCCTCCACGCGCAGATCCTTGTCGAGCAAGTCCTGCCGCGTCTTCCTGTCCACCGGCGCGCTCTGCTCCTCCAGCATCTCTTTCAGGTTCAGGTTCTCGAAGAAGCGCTGCTCCAGCTTGCGCGACTGCCGCTTGACCACCTGCGAGTAGATGACGCCGACGACCACGAGCAACGCGACGATGAACAGGACGGCGGTCGTGTGCGGGAACAGGGGCGTCAGCACCGCCAGAACCAGCATGGCCGAGACCAGGATGCGGAATGCGGTGAGCGTCAGCAGCCCCGAGCGGTTCAGGCGGCTGTCAGTCCAAAGCCGCTTGAACTCGGGCGACTTGTTCTTGCGCACGATCATGGGGCGCAGGAACGGGGCGATGGCGAGGATGGTCACCACCGCGACCAGGAGCGAACCCCAGAACGACGGGACGCGCGCGAGGATGACAGGGCGGAGGAACTCGGCGGAGAGGAAGATGACCGCCAGGCACAGGCAGGTGTAGATGGCGACCAGGCGCAGCACCTGCCGGAGCAGGACGTTCCAGTCCGAGCTGCGGTTGACGGTGGTGGCGTAGCCCGAGGAGGCGTACCCCTTGAGCAACCGCCCCCACTTGGCGGGCACGCGCTTCTCCACGATGCCGTAGACCTTCCCCGAGGCGTTGATGCAGTAAGGCGTCGTGAAGGTCGTGATGATCGACACGGCGACGATGACCGGGTAGAGGAACCCGTCGATCACCCCGAGGCTGACCCCCAGCGTGGCGATGATGAACGAGAACTCCCCGATCTGCGCGAGGCTCATCCCCGACTCGACCGCCACCTGAAGGCTCTGCCCCGATGCCGAGACGCCGAGCGTGGCGAAGACCACCCTGCCGACGAGCACCACCGCCGTGAGCAGCACGACGGTCCAGGCGTGCTCGATGAGCATCCTCGGATCCAGCATCATCCCCACCGAGACGAAGAAGACCGCGCCGAAGAAGTTCTTGAGCGGCTCGACCAAGTGCTCGATGCGCTTGACCTCCACCGTCTCCGCCAGGATGGAGCCCATGACGAAGGCGCCGAGCGCGGCCGAGAAGCCCACCGACGAGGCGAAGATCACCATGCCTAGGCACAGGCCGGTCGCCACGATCAGCAACGTCTCGCCGTTCAGGTAGCGGTTGAACTTCTTCAGCAGGGTGGGGAGCAGGTAGATGCCCACGATGAACCAGATCAGCATGAAGAAGACCAGCTTCAGGAGGCTGGCGAACAGCTCCTTGCCGTGGAAGTGCTGGCTGACGGCGAAGGTGGACAGGAGCACCATCATCAGGATGGCCGCCAGATCCTCCACGATGAGCATGGCGAAGACGATGTGGGCGAATTTCTTCTTCTCCATGCCCATGTCGTTGAACGCCTTGATGATGATCGTGGTGGAGGACATGGAGAGCATCCCGCCTAGAAAGATGCTGTTCATGGACGACCAGCCCAGCAGGTAGCCGACCAGGTAGCCGATGGCGATCATCGAGCCCATGTTGACCAACGTGGCGATGGATGCGGTCGCCCCCACGCGCACCAGCTTCTTGAAGCTGAACTCCAGACCCAGGGCGAACAGGAGGAAGATGACGCCGATCTCCCCCCAGACGCTGATGACGGCCTCCTCGCCGACCGAGGGGAAGAAGACGAAGTTCGGCCCGGCGAGGAAGCCCGCCACGATATAGCCCAGCACCACCGGCTGGCGCAGCCACTTGAAGATGATCGTGACGACGCCCGCCGTGACGAGGATGAGTCCCAGGTCGCTGATGAAATGAGGTAGATGTCCCATCGCCTTCGGAAACGGAAAATATCGTTTGCAACGTGGCAACCAACCGCCCGCAAGCGCCCCTGCGGCTACTTGCGGTCGAAGAACGGGTTCTTCGACCCCACCGACACCGGCAGGGCGAACACGGTGCGACAGCCCTCCAGCCAGTTCAGCCGTTGCGCGGCCAAGCCCACGGAGAACATCACGCGCGTGTCCAGGCGCAAGTCGGCGGCGGCGGCGCAGGCGGAGCCGAGGGCGATGCCCACGTCGACCGCGTTGATCGCGCAGGGCGTGGCCTCGGGCTTGTCGGCGCAGGTGGGGAAGCCGCAATAGGCGCAGTTGAGCCCTTGCAGCTTCGGGCGCGTGCCCACCAGCAGCACCGCCCCTGCGGAAAGGATGTTGTCCGCGTCGCGGAGGAGGAACTTCAACCCCGTCTCCCCCGCCAGCTCCCGCGTCTTGTCGGCCAGCGTGCGGATGTCGTCCCCGGTCACTGCGGCGACTTCGATGACGTCCACACCCTTCCCCTTGGGCGCGGTGCGCGCGGCGGCCATCAACTGCCGGACGGCGTTCAAGATATGGTCTTGGCGGCTCTCCCTCTCATTCAATATCATGGTTTCTTCCCATCAAATAAAGCGTTTCCGAACAGGTCGCAACGGCTCGAAAACTGGTTCGTATCGAGCCGATTGCAAAACCCCAACCGAAGAAGGAATGATGCATGGTTTCACTACAAGCGGCTGAAAAACATGATGGCGTAGGTTTCCAACCGCCAAAAAGGAGGCTTGCGGCAACCATGCTTTTCAGCCTGAAGCGAAGTATACAACAATGCCATGCCGCCGGCACCCTCGACGCCGTGTCCGACCAGGGGGACGCGAGTCGATCAGTCCCAGCGATCAATGTGATAGATGGCCAAGCCGGTGGCTGACCGCACGCGCAGCCGGTGCCGCGAGTTCTCCTTGCCTAGGAGCAGGCCGCACGCCGAGGCGTCCTCCACACCCTCGATTCGCCGCGACTTGCTGAACTGTTCGATCACCTTGCGCACCGAGTGCAGCTCCGCGCGCAGCGTCTCTGGGAAGAGCGCCAGAGTGGGATTGGTCATGTCGCGCGCCCCCTCCAGCAGCAGGATGGCGCCCTTGCCGTGGTGATCGGCCCACTGGTAGCCCTTCCATGTGCTCGGCATGAGCGCCAGGCCTGTCACACGCACCCAGACGTGACTGTCCAGGTGCCAGGCGCTGGGCGAGCTGCCGTGAAAGTATTGATACCCGGAGACCGGATTGCGGTTGCCCTCGCGGTCCCACTGGAGCAGCGGAGGCGCGTCGGGGTCTACCGCCGTCACCAGCGCGCCGAACGACATGTTCGATTCGGTGTAGAGGTGCATTTCGAGCGCGCCCGGCAGCACCGTCCGGGTGAACTTGTCCCAGGTGATGGGAACCGGCTCCTGCTGGATGGCAATGCGCTCGTCCGCCGATCCCTTGGCTTTGAGGTGTCCGAACACGCCGCCAGCCTTCTCCTGGGCTGGCGCGGGGCTTGGCGTCCAGATCGTTTCCACTTCGTCCAGCCGGGCGAAACGACGGCGCAGTGACGGTTCCAAGCCGAGCTGTGCCACGATTTTCTCCGCTTGGGCGATGTTGACGGCTCCAGCTTCGACCTGGGGCCGCTGATAGCGCAGCGGGTGCATCTTCGACGCGAACTTGGCCTTGACGTCCTCGAATGGGAGGCCGGCCGCCATATCCTCCAACAGCGTGCCGATCATGCTGGAGCGTGGAGTGCAGAAGCCGGCAGGCGCGCCAGCCACCGCACGCCATACCAGATTGCGGCGCTTCGCCCCGGTGCGGTCTTTCGACTGGACGCGCGCCCGCGCCTCCTGGAGCTGGTGTATGAAGCGGGCCGGCCCCGCGACCTTCTCCTCACGGTAGAGCGATTCCGCGTCTAGGAAGGTGAGCGCCTGCCCCACCAGCTCCGGGCTGAATTCGGCCAGCGCGCGCGACAGCGTGCCGAAGTGCTCGTGCTTCTCCGCCATGGCCTGGTCGGCGCTCATTAAAGGGTGCCGGAACATGGGAGTGGAGGGCGACACGGCCAGGTGCGTCCATTCGCCGGTGAGCGGTTTGCCCCAGACGGAGGAGCTGGACAGGAACACGCCCGTAACCTTGGCGGCCGAGACGGCCCGGCGGAGCGCGGCCACCGCGTCATCGTAGAGGTCGGCGCCGCTGCGTATCGGCCACATTGCCGGCACCGTATCGCCGTTCTCCGTGATCGCCACCAGATTGCCATAGCGATCGAAGAAGGAGCGGCAGGCGTTGCACGTGTGCTCCTGGCGCGCTTCGACCGGCAGCGCCGCCAGATAGACCGCATACAGGTCGCCCGCGTCCACGGTGAATAGATGCGGTCCGTGCTTGGTCACGGTGGAGGCGAAATGCGAACGCACCGCGTCAACCAATAGGTCGAAGGGATCGCCCATTCGGTCAACCGGCTCCCGACCGGGTTCGGAGATGCTCGTCATGGCGTTCTCCTGGAAATGGGTGGGACAGCTTCCCCCGCCGCAGGAAGGAAACCCCCGCATCAACGGGAGTTCCGATTCTATGCCAGGATTCCGTGTCATGGAAGCGCTTTTTGCCGGGGAAAATGGGGGGGATGGGGCGTTGGACACGTTGCATTTCTGGCGCCCGCCGCCATCGACCGCCGCGTCGAAGAAGTCTGCGCCTCCGGGACTGCGGCCCAAGGGGCGGACGCGGTGCTGCGCGCTTTGTTGCGCCGCCGGGCGCAGAAAGATTCCGCCCCGAGAAACAAAGCCATTGACGAAGGCGTATAATGTGTCGGGTCTGCAAGGGGCGTGTAAACGGCTCCTGCATGACTCAAGGCCGATGTTGGCGAGTATTTTCGGCACACTTGAAGGAAATTGATTGGCCTCCGGGCCGCACCTCTAGCAGAGCAGGAAGATTTTGCCTCGTTTCAGACAGTTCTTCCCTTCCTCCAGCCTTCGAGTTTTACCACGCGCCTAGGCGCATGAATTACGCCGTAAAAACCAAAGACCAAATCGGCCGGTATTTAAAAATGTTTTGCAGGTATTGCTATGGGAGAAAACAGCATGTTTGTGAGAAAGTTTGTGATTGCCTTGGTTCTGCTCCTCCTGACCGCCGCGCCGGTCGTCTCGTTTGCCGCCGACGGCGGGCAGGCGAGGTTCACCCTCCTTTCCGCGACGACGGTCGCCGGAACCGAAGTGCCGGCGGGAAAGTACGACGTCCAGTGGATCCCTGGCGGGGAGATCCTGTTCAAGCTCGTCGGCAAGCCGACCAAATATTCCGTCCAAGGGAACATCGAAGAGCTCGATGCGAAGCTTAGAGACAACGCGATGGGGATCGCCCGCGACGCCGAGGGCAAGTCCGTGATCAAAAAGATCGAGATCAAGGGCAAGAAGAGCGTCCGCATCACGTTCGAATAAAACTCCTTGGAGATTCCGGGGAGCTCTAATCCATTCAGGGGCGCGCCTTGCACCGCAATCCGGCGGGGGCGCGCCCCTGTTCCTTTGTCTGGACATATCTCTCTGGGAGAGCCTCTAAAAACCTCGCAGACAAGGCGCAACGCAGCGTCCGGGGTTTTCAGAGGTTCCCCTTGTCATCTTTTCGGAGGCGTTGTGGCGATGAAGCGTGTGTGCGTCTATTGCGGTTCCAGCCCGGGTGCGCGCGGAGAATACGCCGACGCGGCGCGCTCCTTGGGGCGGGCCCTGGCGGCGCAGGGGCTGGAGCTGGTCTACGGCGGCGCCGACGTGGGGCTGATGGGGGTGCTGGCGGACGCGGCGCTCAATGCGGGGGGCAGGGTGGTCGGCGTCATCCCGGAGTCGTTCGCAGACCGGGTGTCGCATCGCGGGCTCAGCGAACTGCGCGTCGTCGGCACCATGCACGAGCGCAAACGGACGATGTTCGACCTCGCCGACGCCTTCGTCGCGCTCCCCGGCGGTTTCGGCACGTTGGAGGAGCTGTCGGAGCTGCTGACGTGGGCTCAGATCGGGTTGCACCAGAAGCCGTGCGGGCTCTTGAACGTCGCCGGCTACTACGACACGCTGCTGCGGTTCTTGGATCACGCGACGGCGGAAGGCTTCATGAAGCCGCGTCACCGGGCGATGCTCCTGGTCGCCTCCGGCGCGGAGGAGTTGCTGGCGCAGTTCCAAGGATACGTCCCCCCGTCTGCGGACAAATGGGAGGAATAGCGCCGCCGCACGCCCCGGGAGGCCCGGCGGGGACTTGGTAAGGTTGGAGGGGCTTGGGGAGGGGTTGGTTGCCAAGAACTGCCAAGCCCGGCCCTGAGTCACATGCCTCATGTCTGGAAATCCCTGGCATCGCGGGAAGGGACCGCGAATAATCCCCAGACCTTCGACAAGCATTCAGACCCAGGCTTGGATCTAAAAAAACTTCACTCATTGGGTATGCATATTTCATGCCAACCCAACGCGCTGTTATCTTATATCAGATGTCGTTGATTTTTATAAGTTTATGATCGCTCCAAAAAATCATCGCCCCGCTCCCGCCTCTCCGACCATCCAAATATTTGAATCTCCGGTCGGGATTATTGAACTTTGTGCCGTCCTTGCGGCGCCGTCTCTGCGCCGCGCCCCCCAGCGGCGGCGACGCGGCGTTTCCCCTTGGCGCGACGCCGGCTAGTCGGCGAACTCGGCCTTGACCGCCTTGGGGATGACCCCCGCCTCGAACGCCTTGTCCAGGAAAAGCTGCACCGCCCGACGCCCTTCCTCGCCGTAGTCCAGCGTCCGCTCGTTCACATACATGCCGACGAAGCGGTCGGCGGTCGCCGGATCCAGGTCGCGGGCGAACTGCAAGGCGTATTGCAACGCCTCCCCGCGGTGGTCGAGGGAGTATTGGATGCTCGCCTTCAGAAGGCGCGAGACCTCGCGGATGTCCTCCGCGCCGAGGTCCCTGCGGATGACGTTGCCCCCCAGGGGCAGCGGCAGGCCGGTGTTTTGGAACCACCACTCGCCGAAGTCCACGACCAAGGACAACCCCTCGGCGGCGTAGGTCAGTTGCCCCTCGTGGATCAGCAGGCCCGCGTCCACCTCCTTGCGCTTGACCGCGTCCATGATCTGGTCGAAGGGGACGACCACCTCTTGGAAGTCGGGCTGGAACAGCTTCATCGCCAGGTATGCGGAGGTCATGGTGCCCGGCACGGCGATGCGCTTGCCGCGCAGGTCATCCTGCCGCATCGGCTCGCGCGCGACCACCATCGGGCCGTAGCGGTCGCCCATGCTGGCGCCGGAGGGGAGCAGCATGTACTTGTCCTCCAGGTACGGGTAGGCGTGGAAGGAGATGGCGGTGATCTCGTACACGCCGTCCAGCGCCTTGCGGTTCAACGTCTCGATGTCTTGCAGCGTGTGTTGGAAGCGGAATTTCCCGGTCGGCAGCTTGTCCTTCGCCAAGGCGTAGAACATGAAGGCGTCGTCGGAGTCGGGGCTGTGTGCGATATGTATGTCCATGCTCACCTCTCGAAAAAGTTGAAGGCTTATATTACAAGAATTCCCCCCGCCATGCCGGGTTATCTTGCGCCGCGCCCGCGCCCGCTCCGTCGCTACAAAAAATTACAAAAAAACACGGACGATTCCGCGCGACTTGGGTTAAGGTAAGAATCCTTTACGCGGGGGCGTGAAGGATTCTGATTTGCAACTGGCCGACCCGCCGGGGGGCGCGGGCGGAGATTCAACGGCTCCGTCGGGACGCCGATCCCGACGGGGCGCAAACAAAGGAGGGCAACGAATGAAAAAGGCGACAGCGCTTCTCTGTATCCTTTGCAGTCTGTTCTGCGTCAGCGCCTGCAACCGCGCCAAGCAGGCCGCCCAGGAGGCGAAAGACCTGGTGCTGCCGGATCGCGAACCGCTGGTGAAGCTGATGGACCAGTACCTCGACGCCGTGGTCAGGCACGACCCGGCGGGGTTGCCGCTGGCCGAGGACGTGAAGCTGGTGGAGAACATCACCCCGACCCCGGTGGGCGAAGGGCTGTGGAAGACCGCGACCTCGGGCCCGACCGAGTTCAAGATCTACACCTCCGACCCGACGGGCGGGCAGGTGGGCTTCATGGGCGTCATCGGCGACGGCGGCAAGCCCGCGCTGCTGGGGGCGCGCCTGAAGGTGGTGGACGGCAAGATCACCGAGATCGACCACATGGTGTCGCCCATCGACGGCGAAGTCCCCGAGGGGCTGCTCAAGCCGCGCGAGGGGCTGGTGACCAAGCTCGCCGTCGGCGAGCACGCCTCCCGCGAGGAGATGCTGAAGGCCGCCAACGCCTACTATGACGCCATCGAGTTCAGCGACGGCGACATCGCGCCTTTCGCCGACGACTGCATGCGGCGGGAGAACGGCGTCACCTCGGCGGGCAACACCGCACCGCCGCCGCCCGACGAGGGCGAGACCCCCTTCGGCGCGATGGCCGCCTTCGGCCGCCTGAAGTGCGGCGAGCAGCTTTCGACCGGCATCATGGGCTACATCACCAAGATCAACCAGCGGCGGCTGTTCGCGGTGGACGAGGAGATGGGGCTGGTCATGGCGTACTCCGTGTTCAACCACGACGGCGAGCCGAACCCGCTGCCGATCAAGAACATGCCCGGCGTGACCGAAAGCCCCAACTCCTGGGGCAAGTTCACCGTCCCGGCGGCGCACATCTACAAGATCAAGGACGGGAAGATCCACGAGATCGAGGCGATGGCGATCGTCAACGTGAACGGCAAGCCCATCCCCTACCAGGCGAGCGACGGCTGGAACAACACCCGCCAAGACCTTGTCAACCTGATGGACGGCTACCTCGCGGCGCTGGCGAAGCACGACCCGTCGGCCGTGCCGCTGGCCGCCGACGCGAAGATCGTGGAGAACGGCGAGGCGATCAAGACCGACGCGGGGCTGTGGAAGACCGCGACCTCCGGTCCGACCAAGTTCAAGATCGTCACCGCCGACCCCAACCGGGGCGAAGTCGGCTTCATGGGGGTGATCGGCGAGAACGGCAAGCCCACGCTGGCGGCGGTGCGTCTGAAGGTCGCCGACGACCGGCGCGTGGACATGGGCGGCAAGATCGTCGAAGTGGACCATCTGGTCGTGCATGGCGACCAGCCGCTGAACCCGAACATGGCCGCGCCGCGCCCGGCGTTCCTCGCCCGCGACCTGAAGCTGGAACGGGTCCACCGCGACAAGATGGCGGAGATCGCCGACTCCTACTACGAGGCGATCCTCAAGGACGACGGGACGGTCGCGCCGTTCGCGGACGACTGCCAGCGGCGGGAGAACGGCGGCATCACCGCCGGGAACCCCAAGCCCGACCCGAAGAGCGACTTCGCCGTCTTCGAGAAGATGAAGTGCGGCGAGCAGCTTTCGACGAACGTCATGAGCTACATCACGGACATCAACGACCGGCGCATCTTCGCCATCGACGAGGAGCTGGGGCTGGTCATGGCGTTCTCGGTGTTCCGCCACGACGGCGAGCCGAAGGTGATGACGATCAAGAACGTCCCCGGCGTGACCGAGCGGAAGAACGACTACGGCCCGTTCGAGCTGCCGGCGGCGCACGTCTTCAAGATCCGCAACGGCCAGATGCATGAGATCGAGGCCATCGGCTACATCTACACCGACAAGGACGGCAAGTGGATCACCGGCTTCAAGAACGGCTGGTAGGGGTTTTCCCGGCATGACCGGTCCGTGCTCCTGGCGGGGGGTCGCAAAGGCCCCCCGTCTTCCGTCCCTGCGGCATGTTCGCCTCCCGCCGCCGCCCGCGAACGCGAAATATTTTGCGAATCCTCGATCCTGAGGGATGATTGTGCGGCGCATTTCCTATAAAATCCCAGATTTGCCTGCGCGTCCGCAACCAAGTCCGTCTCGGCGCTTGGCGGCGGGGGGCGCGCGAGGGGGGTGCTCATGCAAGACGCATATGTCAAGGAGCGGGAGCGGTCGCACATCCCGGAGCGGTACCGGTGGGATCTCGGCGACATCTACCCTGACGATGCCGCCTGGGCTGCGGCGAAAAAAGAACTCCTCGCCCGCCTGCCGGAGATATCCTCCTTCGCGGGCACGCTCGGGCAGTCGGCGGAGCGGCTCTTCCAGTGCCTCGACCTCGTCAACCTGCTGCGCAAGGAGTATATGCGCCTGGCATGTTACGCCAGCATGAAGTCGGACGAGGACGTGCGGGACGCCACGTGCTTGGCGATGGATCAGGAGATGTCGCAGGTCGCCTCGGACTTCTCCGCCCTCTCGGCGTTCATCGAGCCGGAAATCCTCCGCCTGGGCGGCGAAGGGCGGCCGGAACCGGTGATCGACGCCTTCGTCGCCGAAGAGCCCCGTCTCGTCCCCTACCGCCACGTGTTCGACGACATCCTGCGGCAGAAGGAACACACGCGCAGCGAGGGGGAGGAGAGGATCATCGCCGAGGCGGGGCTGATGGCGGACGCCCCCGGCAGCATCAACGGCGTCTTCACCAACGCCGACTTCCCCTACCCCGAGGTCACGCTTGCGAACGGCGCCACGGTGCGCCTCGACCCGGCGGCGTTCAGCCTGAACCGCCGCTCGCCCGTGCGCGCCGACCGCGCCAAGGTCTTCGAGGCCTACATGGGGAAGATGGCGGAGTTCCGCCGCACCTTCGGCGCGCAGCTCGCCGCCGAGGTGCGCAAGAACATGTTCTTCGCGCGCGTCCGCAACTACCCGTCCTGCCTTGATCGGGCGCTCGGGGCGCACAACATCCCCACGGCGGTCTACACGAACCTGGTCGCCGGGATACGGGGGCATCTCGACACGATGTGCCGCTACCTCGACCTGCGCCGCCGCCTTTTGAAGCTGGACGACCTGCACTACTACGACCTCTACGCGCCCATCGTCGCGGAGACCGACCTCGCCTACACCTATGACGAGGCGGTGGATCTGGTGGTGCAGTCGCTCGGGCCGCTGGGCGGCGGGTACGTCGATGTCGCCCGCAAGGCGCTCACCAGCCGCTGGGTGGACGTGTATCACAACGACGGCAAGCGCTCCGGCGCCTATTCCAACGGCTCGGTCTACGACGCGCACCCGTACATCCTGCTCAACTATAACGGCAAGTACGACGACGTGAGCACCATCGCCCACGAGCTGGGGCACACGATGCACAGCCACCTCGCCAACCAGGCGCAGCCCTTCGCGCTCTCCCACTACTCGATCTTCGTGGCGGAGGTCGCCTCGACCTTCAACGAGGCGCTGCTGCTGGAGTTCATGTTGAAGAACGAGGTGCGCGAGGAGGTTCGCCTCTCGCTGCTCGGCAACTACCTGGACAACGCCCGCGCCACCGTCTTCCGGCAGACGCAGTTCGCCGAGTTCGAGTTGAAGATGCACCAGCTCGCGGAAGGGGGGGCGGCGCTGACCGGCGACCTCTTGGACGAGACCTACATCGCCCTTGTGCGCGAATACTACGGCCATCGCGGGGACGGCGGCGGGGCGTGCGTCGTGGACGACGTGATCCGCGCGGAATGGGCGCACATCCCGCACTTCTTCTACAATTTTTACGTCTACCAGTACGCGACTTCATTTATAGCTTCGGCCGCCCTTGCCGAAAAGGTCATGGCAGGGGGTCGCGAAGAGGCGGAAGGGTATCTGGACTTGCTCCGCGCCGGCGGCTCCGACTACCCCATCGACCTGCTCAAGAAGGCGGGTGTGGACATGACGACGACGGCGCCGATGGACGCCTGCATGCGTCGGCTCAACCAGGCCATGGACGAAATCGAGCGGTTGGCTGCGGCTCTCGGCCGTTTGGGGGAGTAGGGCGGGGCGGCGTGGTTGTCCGCCCGGACGGGACGTGAGATGCGGGACATGCTCAAATTCGCCAGGCGGGTCATCGTGCTGGTCGTCGGTGTGACCGTGGTTTTGACCGGCGTCGTCATGCTGGTCACGCCCGGCCCCGGCTGGGGGGCGATCTTCGCGGGCTTGGCGATCTTGGCGACGGAATACGCCTGGGCGCGACGCTGGTTGCGAGCCATCAGGGCGACCGCCGAAAAAGGCGCGGACAAGCTGGGGCTCCGCCCCTTTTTCGAGGAGTTCTCGAAGAGGCACCGTTGGTTCCGCGTCCTCGTGGACGCCGCCGTGAGGGTGGCGGGCAGGGTCCGCTCGCTTTTCCGGCGCGGCAAGTAGGCCCGGCAGGGGGGCGCCTGCTGCGAGCCTTGCGGGAAAAAGCAATTTTGAATCATTGATCTCGGCTCATGAAAAAGCGGTGGGTTCGACGGACAACCTTGGTCTTGGCGGCAATCGCCGCCCTCGTCGTCCTCGTCGTGTGCCTGCTCCACGCCCCCCCCGTGAGGCAGTTCGCCTTCGACCGGCTGTGCCGCCGTTTGGAACGCACCCAGGGGGTGCGCGTCGAGGCGCTTATAACCGACATCGGTTATCTCGACGGCACGGTGGACGTGCGCGACCTGTCCGTCCGCTCCGTCGCCGCGCCGGATCGGCCGTTTCTCCGCGCCGGGCGCCTTTTCATCGACATCGGCGTCCGGGACGCGCTTCGCGGCAGGTGGACGGTGGAAGACCTCGCGTTGGAGCGGCCTGAGGTCGCCTACCTCGTCGATGCCGAGGGGCGGGACAACCTGCCCAGGGGCGGATCCGCGAAGACGTCGCCGGGGAGGATCCCCGACTTCCTCGTCGTCCACGCCGTGGCGGAAGGCGGCGCCTTCCGCTACGAAGACCTGCGGCGCGACCTGTCCGCGACCATCCCGTCCTGGCGCCTGTCGGTCGCGGGCGATGCGCGGACGCGGACGCACCATGTCGAATTCGCCCAAACCCCCCCGGCCGATCCGCTCGTCGCATACGGCGTCGGGCGCGAGGCGTTCGGCGTCCCGATACAGGCCTTGCGGCTGGTCGGCGTGCTCGACCTTGGGAAAGGCGAGTTCACGATCTCCTCGGCGCGCGTCGCGGCCAGCGGCGTCGCCGCCGACATCGCCGGAAAAGTCAGCTTCGACGCCCCCTCCTTTGACGTGACCGTCCGTCCCGCCATCGACCTGGGCGTCGCCGCCGGCGTCGCCGCCATGAATGCGCCTTTGCGCGGCGACCTGTCCGGCGAGGTCGCCGCGGCGGGGGATTTCGACCGCGTCGACGTCTCCGCGCATATGACCGTCTCCGGTCTCAGCGTCCGCGATTGGAGGCAGGAATCGCTGGCGTTGGCGCTGACGGGGGGCTGGCGGCGCGATTCCGGGCGGTGGGTCTTCCCGGAAATCGCCCTTTCCGCCCCCGACGGCGCCGTCGCGGGGAAAGCCGACCTCGCCGCGTCCGGGGCGCAGGGGGGGGCGTCGTCGCCCAATTCGGTGTCGGTGGAATTCAAAAGGCTCAACCTGCGGTCGGTGGCAAAGCTCGCCGGCGCGCCGCTGGATGTCGCCAGCCGCGCCGACGGGAGAATCGACATGCGCTGGCAGGGTGGGGGCTCCCTGGGCAAGGTGGCGGCGGCGGCGCATCTGGACATCGAAGCCATGCGCGTCGAGCCCGGGCCCGGAGTCCTGCCGGTCGGCGGGGCGCTCGACGCGCGCTTGGAGGCGAACCGGCTGGAGATCGACGCGCGGGGGCTGGACGGGCTCGGCGTCGCGGTGACGGGAAAGGTCGCGTTCCGCGATTTCCGCGAGATCGAGGGGGACGTCTCGGGCGCCGGCGAGGACATCGGCCAGGCGATAGCGCGATTCGCGCGGTTTTTCGGGGCGGCGGAACCGCCCGCCGCCCTGGACGAACTGCACGGCCCGGCGCAGTTCCGCATCCAGGCGTCGGGCCCCTTGGCGCAGGTGGAGGCGGTCGCGCAACTCGACGTCCCCAACCTGGCGTTCAAGGGGCGGCGGGGCCTTGGCGCGAGATCAAATTTCATTTGGCGCGGCGCCGCGCTGGGGTTCGACGGCGACTTCGGGTTGCCGCAAAACGCCGCCGCCTCGGTCCGGGGCAGCCTCGATTTCAGCCAAGGGGAGGCGGCGCTGTCCGCGGAGGCGCGCGGCGAGCGCCTCCCGGCGCTTCTGGCGAACGACCTCTTCGGCCTGCGACTTCCCTTGGACGGCGTCCTCGACGCCTCGGCGACGCTCCAGGGGCCGTTGCGCGACCCCGGCGCCCTCGAAGGCAAGGCGTCCCTGCGCGGGGAGGGCCTCGCCATCGATAACGAGCCGCTGGGCGCGCTGGACGCCGCCTTGGCGTTGTCCGGAGGGGTGCTTCGTTCGGAACGCCTCATTCTGCGCCGCGCGGCGGACGGCGGGGGGGATGGCCTCGACGACGCGGTCGAGGCGCAGCTCTCCTACGCGCTCGTCGGCGCGGACGCCGGACGCTACGCGGTGCGGGCGCAGGGCAGGGGTCTGCGCCTGCGCAACCCCGGCATCCTCCCTGCGGGGAGCCCGCTCCCCGGCAAGGTCGATCTGGAGATGTCGGGCGAGGGGACTCTGGACGAGCCGCGCTTGCGCGCGCGGGTGCATGCCGACGAGGTGAGGGTGGTGCGCGCAGGCAAGGAAGTCCCCCTCGGCGCCGTCTCCGTCGAGGCGGGGTTGTCGGACGGGGGCGTGTCGCTCGCGGCGTCGGCGCCGCGCCTCGACCTCTCCGGCACCGGGCGGATCGGGCTTTCGCCGCCCTTCCCCTTCTCCGGGGAGTTGCAGGCGAGGAAATCCGACCTCGGCGTCCTGGATTTGCGGTTGCGGGACGGGCAGCCGCTCGGGGGGGCGCTGGACGCCGTCGTCCGCGCCACGGGCGAGCTGGGGGATCTGCAAGGGGCGGAGGTGGTCGCCGACGTGCAGGGCCTGATGTTGCAGGCGCGGGATCCGGACACGGGGCAGGAGCGGCGGGCGCGCCTTTTCAGCCCCGCCAGCTTGCGATACCGGGACGGGGTGCTCGACATCCCCGTCCCGGCGCTGCTCGTGATGCGCAGCTCGCAGGTCGAGCTTTCCGGCGGCTTCCCCTTGGCCGGGACCGGCGCCGGGGAGACGCTGAGGTTGCGGGGGCGCGTGAACATCGCTGACGCCCTTCCCTTCGTCAAGCCGCAGGCCGGGCCTTCCCGAAGCCCCTCAGAGGAGGGGCTCTCCATCGACGGCGTGCTGAACCTGGATCTGGGGGTGAAGGTCCGGGGCAAGGTCTTTGGCGGAGACGGGGAGCTTTCGCTGGAACGGGGCGCCGTCCAAATCCCCGGTTCGCCGCTCCCCTTCACCGACATCGCCGTCAACGCGGGGGTGGAGGACGGGGCGCTGGTCGTGCGCTCGGCGACGGCGAAATGGGGGGTGGGCGACATCGCCCTCTCCGGCGAGTTCCCGTTCAGCGCCTTGCCGCAACCCGTCCCCGGACTCGTCGCGCGCGACGGCCCGGTGCGGTTCAACCTCACCGTCGCCGGCCTGACGCCGGAGATGACCGGCATGTTTCCCGAAGGGCTGACCGGGCGCGTGTCGCTGCACGCCGAGGGGAGCGCGGCGAAAGCCGACCCGAGGGCGTTGCGCGCCGAAGTCGCCTTCGACGAGTTGCGCTTCAAGGTCGGCACGCTCGAATTCCGCCAACAGGCGCCGGTGCGGGTGGACGTCGCCGACGGCGTCGCCACCGTCTCCAGCTTCACGGTCGTGGGGCCTGAGACCGACCTCCGGTTGAGCGGGTCGGCGACCCTCTTCCCGGAAGGCGGGGGGGCGGTCGCAGCCCCCATCGGCCTGAGGCTCGAAGGGCATCTGGACGCCGCCCTTTTGACTTTCGGCGACCCCGACCTTAAGGCCGCCGGACGGCTCGACCTCCTGGCGGCGCTGGACGGGTCTTTATACGAGCCGGTGCTTTCCGGCTACGCCGAGACCGGCAACGGCAGGCTCGCGCTCTCCGACCCCCGCATCGTGGCGGACGACCTGCGCATCCGCCTTGGGCTCTCGCCGGATAGGATCACCGTCGAGCGGCTGGAGGGCATCCTCAACGGCGGCAGCCTGCGCGGGGAGGGTTCGCTCGGCTACCGGCGCGGCATCCTCAACGACATCGACCTGCGCGCCACCTTCCAAGACTTCTTCCTCGACGCGCCGGAAGGGCTGAAGTCGGCTTCCAGCGGCACGATCTCCATCAAATCGGAGGAGGACGCCATCGTCGTCGGCGGCAACGTGCGGGTCACGGAAAGCTCCTACCGGGAGTCGATCGAGGTCGGCGGCCAGGTGATGAACTACCTGAAGTCGCAACAGGTGGTCATCCCCGACTCGGCGCCGAACCCCTTGCTGGGGCGCATCCGCTACAACATCGGCGTGCGCACCACGACGCCGCTCCTGGTGCAGAACAACGTGGCGCGGGTGGAGGCGATGGCGACCAACCTGCGCATCGTCGGCACCTATTACGAACCGTCGGTCACGGGGCGCATAGCGTTGACCGAGGGGGGCGAGATCATCCTCAACAACCGGGAGTATTACATCGACCGGGGCGTCGTCACCTTCGCCAACCAGACCCGCGTCGAGCCGGAGCTGGACATCCAGGCGCAGACGAAGGTCGCCGAGTACGAGATCACGCTGCAACTGGCGGGCAACCCCGACCGGCTCACCACCAGCTTCTCCTCGGAGCCGTCGTTGCCGGAGCGCGACATCCTCTCGCTGCTGGTCACGGGCAAGACCACCTCGGAGACCCAAGGGCAGGAGATGCAGGTGATGCAGACCCAGGCGCTCTCCCTGCTCGCCGGACAGGCGGGGGAGCAGCTCACCGGCGAGGCGCGCAAGGCGCTCCATCTGAGCACCTTCCGCATCGATCCGGGGCAGATCGCGTCGGAGTCCGACCCCGGGGCGCGGCTCACCATCGGCGAGGACGTCACGCGCGATCTCAGCCTCGCCTACTCGATGAACCTGGTCAACGGCGGCGACCAGATATGGGTCGCGCAGTATGCGGTGACGCGGCGGCTGACCACGCAGGCGACCAAGCAGCAGGACAACACCTACCGTTTCGAGTTCCGCCACGACATCCGCTTCGGGGGGGGCGGCGCCGAGGCGCGGTCGGCGTCGCGGGCGAAGCCCCGGCCAGAAGGCGCGGCGGTCGGCGACGCTCCGCCGTCTGGCGCGGTGGCGGCGGCCACGCCCCGGCGCGGTGGCGCCACGAAATTCGAGATCGGGGCCATCCGCTTCACCGGCGGCTCGGACTCCCCGCAACAGGCGCTGCCGGAGCGGGCGCTGCTCGACCGGCTCGGCGCCCATCCCGGGGATAGCTACGAATTATCCAAAATAAAAAATGGGCTGTACCGCCAGAACCAGTTGTACGAACAGGAGCACCGGCAGGAGGCCGACATCCGGTTTAG
>JAISUT010000004.1 GCA_031271905.1 Acidobacteriota bacterium | reverse complement strand
GTTCGGAACGAACTTCTACAACGTCTATTCCAAGCGGGAGGTCTTCAACAGATTCCTGAAGGCGATTTCCATCACATAACAGAACGCGCCGCAAACAGAAACCCGAAACGCCTGATTTCTCAACGGATTCTGGTGCCACGCGCTTCCTAAAGTCCTAAAGTCAGGCCTCGGCATGGAAGGCGGAGTCGAGCCGGGGCTTGACCCGGGGCTTGAGCTGAAAGTGCGGGTGTACAACATAAACAAGGGCTATAATACGGAGGCGGTGAGCCGGAGCCGGGACTTGGCGGACTACGTGGAGTTCGTCTCGGAGGTGAGGGGGAACGAGGTCGCGGGGATGCCCTTGAGGGAGGCTGCGGCGAAGGCGGTGCGCGACTGCGTGGCGCGCGGGGTGCTGTCGGGGTACCTGCGCGAGCACGGCACGGAGGTGGTGAACATGCTGCTGACGGAATGGGATTGGGACAGGGCACGGCAGGTGTGGCGCGAAGAGGAATTCGCCGCAGGCGTCGAACAGGGCATCGAGCGAGGCATCGAGCGAGGCATCGAACAGGGCATCGAGCAGGGGGAGCGTACGAAGGCGCTGGCCATCGCGCGGAAGATGCTGGACAGGAACGTGCCGCTTGACGAAATCGTGGAATGCACGGGGCTTTCGCAGGGGGATGTCGAGGGGATGGTGCATTGACCGCCGCCCTCGAGCCTATAAATATTTTTGTGTAAACGGTTCCATCACAACGGCACCCTGTCCCCATAGAAAATCGAGAACTGGTGGAGGACGGCACCCCAGTTCTTGAAGGGCGTTGTCCACCTCCGAGAAATCTTTTGCAACGCCATGAAGATCAGCTTCATGGCGGCATCGTCGTTCGGAAAGGAAAGCCTGTTTTTGACCACCCGCTGGATGGTGTGGTTGACCGACTCGACGGCGTTGGTCGTGTAGATGGCCGTGCGGATCCCCGGCGGGAACTTCAGGAACGGCACGACCTCGGTCCAGCGGCTCCGCCAAGACTTCGAGATCGCGGGACGCTTGCCGTCCCAGTCCCGGGCGAACTCGTCCAAGGCCGAGACGGCGAGCTCCTCGTTGGCGGCCAGGTGGATTTTCTTCAGCCCCAGAACCACCGCCTTGCGGTCTTTGTAGGACACGCATCGGATGGAGTTGCGGACCATGTGCACGATGCAAAGCTGCACCTCGGTCTGCGGGAACGCCGCGTTGATCGCGTCGAGGAAGCCCGTCAGCCCGTCCACCGCAGCCAGGAAGACGTCCTTCATCCCGCGCGACTTGAGCTCGTTCATGATCCCCAGCCAGAACTTGGATCCCTCGTGCCGCCCTATCCACAGGCCGAGGAGCTCCTTCCGGCCGTCCATCCGCACCGCCAGCGCCAGGCGCACGGACTTCTTCTCCACCGTCGCCCCGTCGCGGATGTTCACACGCAACGCATCGAAGAACACGATGGGGTAGACCGGATCCAAGGCGCGGTTGCGCCACTCGTCCAGAAGCCCCTTCACCGGCGTCCGTCACGCGGCTGATCAGCTCCGGCGACACGTCCACCGCGTAGATGTCCTTCAGGTGGTCCTGGGAGTTCAACCTGTATCTGCCGCGTCGTCAGCCCCAATGCGCGCATCGACAGGATCTTCTCGTCAAACCCGCGCCACTCGCGCCGATGCTTCGGCACGATCACCGGCTCGTATGTCCCGGCGCGGTCCCGAGGCACGTCAATGGACATCGGTCCATGGTCTGTGCGCAACGTCTTGCGGCTCCTGCCGTTGCGCCGGTTCGCCGTGCCCTTCTCGCACGGGTCGCTTTTAGCGTAGCCCAGCTCCTCGGTCAGCTCCGCCTCCATCGCCCGTTCGATCAAGGCGTTGGTCAGTTGCTTGATCAGCCCGTCCGGTCCCATGATCGCCTCGGGCCCCTTGTATTCTTTCAGCAGTTCGTCCAGCACTCCTTTTGCAAACGCCATACGTTCTCCTTCCGCTCTTTCGAACTTACATCGTTTATGGCGTTTACACAAAATTTGTTATAGGTTCAGTTCTGGGGATATAAGCCTTTTAGAATCAACGGCGGGTTTTTGTCTTCAAATTATTTTGGACAGGTGTGATGCCAGTTATTGCTTCGCGCGTTGGTGGATTAGACGAAACGGTAGTAGATGAGGCAACATGATTTCTTGTTGAACGCGGCGATGTTGATGGGATATGTAAAATAATGATAAGGTTTTTGCAAAATAAAAACAAGATAAAAATCTTTACATCCATTGTTGCGAAGGTGTGCTGGCTGAATCAGAGAAATGCTTGATCGATTCTTATTTTTTTGATAAGTATGAATTATAATTTTTTTTGGTGAAACGTTTCAAGCAAAGAATGATTAATGAGACAATTTTCGGTTGTATACGATGGAGGATGTTAAATGTCGGATACTTTTAAGATAAAAACAAATACGATAAAGATAATATTCTTTTCCTATGCGCTGATTTGTGTTTTGTTGTCTTGCTACGTCGCATTAATAGATGGCGTTAGATTGAGGAGCCGATACATTTGCATTCCGTTGTTAATATATTTGATTATTCGATTGTTCGTAATGCCTATGCACATACGAAGCATGGCTTTTGTCTTATTTGTCATTGCAATTTTTCTCGAAATCCTCATCGTTACAATATCGAAAGATGGTGACTTGCAAACCCTAATGTCAAATTACGGCATCATGATCACAGCAGCTCTTTTTATTTTGACTCACCCCAAAGACATAAAAATAATATTGGGAATTATTAGAATAATGGCTTATGCGATTGTCATTGCAAATCTAGTCCTAGTGCTTTTATACCCTGAAGGGTTGTATGTATCTTATGATCCCTTCCCGATGTGGCTATCCGGTAATAAAAATGCGATGCCAACGGTGTGTGCGTTATTTTGTCTGTTTTGTTTAATGCACAGCGCCATATGCGATAAGAGTATTGGAATGGTAGATATAACTATGATTGGAATATCCCTCTACATATCTATTGCCGTCAATTCTATAACAACATGCGTTTCTTTAATAATAGCTATGGTATTTTATTTGCTATCTTTGTACAACATATTCAGGATTAACAGAATATTTACTTTATTTGGGATTTTTATCGCGTCGCTAGTAGCATCTATTGGCGTTGCGCTTTTAAATGTTCAATCTAATATCTTGTTTGTCCGCTACTTGATTGAAAATGTTTTACATAGAGATGTCACCATGACGACAAGAACCGATATTTGGACAAGAGCATTGTTAAGAATTGAAAAATCACCGTACTTGGGTCTCGGTAATGAATATTCCGTTCTTAGAATTAATTTATTGGGGTATGATTCTACCCATAATGGATGGATTGAAATTATTTATCTTGGAGGATTTGTTTGTTTATTTCTATATATTGCATTGTTGATCTATGTTGACAAGTGTTCGCTCAAATTAAAAAATACGTATATGTACTCTTGTGTTCTATCGTTTTCGGTATTTGTTGCATTGCGGTTTATTAGCGAACGACCTATGCATGGGGCTGGTTCAATATGTGTAATAATATTTATGGCTATTATTTGTTGTATTGCCCAAAACAGTAAGGCGGCATACATAGCTTGCGAAGTTAAGCGACCTGGCAAAAAACAGAACGTTGCGACGATTATATAGTCGAAAGTGGGCGCTTGGGACAAATGGCATCGGGATAGTTAAAGCGAGGATTCAGGAGTAGCGTGATGTATACAGCCTTCGGTAAGTTTTCGATGATTGTTGTGACATTAATTGTTACAGCTTGTCTTTTGCGTTTGCTAAATTCCAACAAATTTGGAATTGTCGCCGGTGCATAGACGCTTATCGTCTTTTCCAAACTTATTGTAGATACTGGTTTGCGATCTGCAACCATTCAGGAAGATAACTCGGCTGGAAAAGACATCGCGGCGCTATAGAATTATGCGGTTTTATCAGGAAATAATTGCGATATGTTGCAAAGGCATCGTCTTGCAGCTGTCTTAAAGACATCTAGATGTCGGAAGCCGCACGGTATCAACGCAATGTGTTCTTCTTTCCGATGTAAATAGAGCCCGTCTAAAGTTCGATCTGCGGGATCGATAACTTTACTGTTTTGACGATAGCGGCGTTGGATTTATAAAATGCAACAATAGAGTTTCGCCATGTTTCTTTTCACGTCGATGAAGAAGGCTGCCAAACGGACAGTCCGGATTGTCCGAAAGATGCGCACCGGCTTGCGTAAACTCGACAACCTGGAAGACATCGTGTCTATGGCGGTCAGGGAGGAAGCGGTTTTGCAGTCTCTGTTGCAAAACCGCCCGATGGTTGTCCCATCCGGCGAAGCCGACCTTGTCGTGTCGCTCACGACGTACGGCAAGCGCAGTTACGCCGTTCATTTGACCATCGAAACCTTGCTGAACCAGACGATGAGACCTAAGCGCGTCATCCTTTGGCTTGACGGCAGTGAATTTAGCGATTCATCCCTGCCGGTCCCGCTGAGGCTGCAACGCGAACGTGGGTTGGAGATCGCCTATTGCCATGACGTCAAGTCATATAAAAAACTAGTGCCCGCGCTTGCAAAGCATCCAGACGAGACAATCGTGACAATAGACGACGATATTTTATATCCATTTGATTTAATCGAAAGCCTGTATCGCGAACATGCGAAGTCCCCGAAGCAGGTGTTGTGCACACGTTGCCACCGGATGATTTTCGATGCGGGCGGCAAATTGAAGCCCTACAATGAATGGCGACAGGAATCTACCGACACCGAGGCGTCGCCCCTATTGTTTCCGACAGGCGTGGGCGGGGTGTTGTACCCGCCGCACTGCCTCCACGAAGACGTGTCGCGCGAAGATTTGTTTATGTCGCTTGCCCCCACAGCCGACGACGTGTGGTTCAAGGCGATGAGCTTGTTGCGCGGCACGTCATGTCGGCGCGTGAAAACGTGCGCGCTACTTTATTCTGTCCGCAATCAAGACATTGCGTTGCAACAGGAAAACGTCAGGCGGTGCGGAAACGACAGGCAAATAAAGAAAGTGTTCGACTACTACAACCTTTGGGGAAAGTTAAAGGGCAGCTAGATGAAGCATGTGGAGACTTGGCACCCGACGAAGTATGTTTTTGATAAGAAAGGACAGTTGCGGGCTTCTCGAAATTCGTGCGAAGTCGGCATTGGCTCTCGTCTTGTCGCCGATTTGACAGCCCAGACGTATCAGAATAAATTTGCTCGCCATTTTTCTCCATCTCAGAGGAGGGGACGGCTTTTGGATCTCGGATGTGGGCAGGTGCCGTTATATCTTCTCTACAAGGACTTCGTAGATGAGGTCGTATGCGTCGATTGGGAAAACTCGCTACACAGGAACGAGCATTTGGATCATTCCTGCGATTTGACGAATCCATTGCCGTTTGATGGCGACACTTATGACGTAATCATCCTGTCGGATGTACTAGAGCATATTCCCAATCCTCAAAACTTGGCCAATGAAATGGATCGAGTGTTAAAGCCTGATGGAATCCTTTTCCTCAATGTGCCGTTTATGTATTTGGTGCACGAAAAACCGTTCGACTATTACCGTTATACGGAATTTGCCTTAAGGATGTTGTTTGAAAAAAGTGGTTTGATTATAGAAACAATCGAGGCCATCGGGGGATTGCCTGAAATATTGGCTGATTTCAGCGCGAAATTGTGTGCGCATTTTCGGTGCGGAAAAATCCCTGCGATACTCATTCAAAAAGTGGCGGCGATGTTTGTTGAGACAGTCGTTGGCAGGAAAATCTCACAATCGACGTCATCCACATTTCCTTTGGCTTATTTTTTGATCGCTAGAAAACCCCGTTAGCATGCCACGCACATCTGATTTCCGTGCGATTCTCGTGTCCGGCGTTTTTTACACCGCCCTGTCGAAATACGCGGGGATGGTCATATTGCTGGCCGTGTCGGCCATCCTCGCCAGGCTGGTGTCGCCGGAGGACTTCGGCGTCGTCGCGGTCGCCACCGTCTTCATCAATTTCTTCGCAGTCCTGTACAACTGCGGCCTCGGCACGGCGGTCATCCAGCACGGGGAGCTGTCCGAAGACGAGGTCTCCGACATATTCAGCTTCTCCGTCTACGTCTCGGTCGCCCTCGCCGCCGTGTTCTTCGCCATGTCACCGCTCGTCGCCGCGACGTACGGCAACGGTAAGCTCGCCGCGATATGCATGATCCTGTCGGCGAACATCCTGTTCGCCTCCCTGAACACCGTGCCCGACAGCCTGTTTTCCAAGCACAAGCGGTTCCGGTTCATAGCGGTCCGCACGGTCTTGGTCCAGGCCGTGCTGGGCGTCGCCTCGTCCGTCGCGGCGTATCGGGGGCTCGGCATCTACTCCCTGCTGGTGAACCCGGTCTTGGGGGCGGTGATGCTCTTTGCCATCGGCTACGCCGCCTACCCTATCCGGTTCAAGCCCCGCTTCTCCATGGCGACGATACGCAAGATATTCCCCTACTCGGCGTTCCAGTTCCTTTTCAACTTCATAAACTATTTCTCGCGGAACCTGGACAACCTCCTGGTCGGCAAGTTCATCGGCATGGAGCCGCTCGGCTACTATGAGAAGTCTTACAGGCTGATGAGCGCGCCGATGCAGATGATAACCCATGTCGTCACTCCGGTCGTGCATCCGGTGTTCGCGGATTACAAAGCCGACAAGAAGAAAATATACGGCGAGTACGTCAAAATCGTCCGGTTCCTCGCCGGGATCGGCCTGCCGTTGAGCGCATTCCTGTTTTTCGCCGCGCGCGAGCTCGTCCTGGTCGTCTTCGGCGCGCAGTGGGATGCGTCCGTTCCGGCGTTCCGGCTGCTCGCGCTTTCTGCCGGGACGCAAGTCGTCATGTCTTCGTCGGGGGCTGTGTTCCAAGCGGCGGGGGACACGAAGAGCCTGTTCGTCGCTGGCGTGGTCAACGCGACCACGGTAGTTGCCGGGATATGCGTCGGGGTCTTTTATTTCCGCAGCGTGACCGCGACCGCCGGTTGCGTGTCCGCGACGATCACGGCCTGTTTCCTGTGCACATACGGCACCTTGATAAGGCATACCTTGCGCCAGAGCCTCCTCCCCTTTCTGAAAGGCCTCGTCTCGCCAGCGTGCTGTGCGGCGTGTTGCGCCTTGTGCCTGTTCCTTTGCGACAGGTGCCTCTCCGGCGGGATGCTCTTGACGTTCGGAGCCAAGCTGGCGGTCTTCGCCGCCCTGTTGCTGGCGTTCGACGGCAGGCGGTTTAAGAAAATTACAACGATTGTGTGTAAGGAGAAGCTGTCGTGAACATAAAAAAGCTATATAAAAAAATAGTGCCCGCGCCTATTAGATTGAAGATAGGGACTGTTCGGCGAAGGATCAATTATCACCTGCATTCTGGCGAAGGACGATATTGCCCTGTCTGCGGAAAGTCGTCGCGGATTTTCGGCGATGCTGGCGAGACGCGGCGTCCCGAAGCCATGTGTTTCTATTGCGGCTCCTGCGAACGCCATCGTTTGTTATGGCTATTCTTACAACAAAAGACATCCCTGTTGTCGGGGGGGGGGGGGCAATTTCATGCCTTCATGTCGCTCCCGAGCCATGTTTTGATAAGCAATTGAAAAAGTTGTTGGGAAACACCTATATAACGGCAGATTTATACAATCCGGATGCAATGGTGAAAATGGACATAATGGATATAGACTATCCCGACGAAAGTTTCGATGCCATCATTTGCAACCATGTCTTGGAGCACGTCGCCGACGACCAACAAGCAATGCGCGAATTTCACCGCGTGCTCAAACCCGGCGGCTATGCCATATTGATGGTACCAGTCGCCGACATCGACAGGACATACGAAGATTTCACGATAACCTCCGCCGAAGGCAGGTCGAAAGCTTTTGGGCAATGCGACCATGTGCGGAAATATGGGAAGGACTATGCCGACAGGCTGAGATCGTCTGGTTTCGCGGTGCATGCGTTCGAAGCCGACGATCTGGCTGGCGATTCCGATATATCGCGCATGAAGTTGCTCGTGAACAGCCGCCATTGGGCGAACGACACGGTCTTCTATTGCACGAAACACGCAGATACGGGCAAAACTGGCCGTGAATCGTTATGATGTCTTCGTCGGCAAAGTCGCCAAGTTCAAGATCGATTTTGTCGCCATGCAGGGCGGCATCCCGTCATACTTCCAAGTCAGCGAAACGGTGAAGGATCCCGATGTGCTTGCATGGGATCTGCGCCCCCTGAAGATGTTGAGGGACAACCATCCGAAGACCCTGCTGACGTTGGACGTGTCCGCCCCTGCGGACATTGACGGAATCATCGTGCGAAACACCTTCGATTTTCTGCTTTAACGGCAACAATGCAAATCTGCTCCCCTCCTACGATTAGGGAAGTGCTGATTTATTTCACGGGAATAAAATGATGGTGCATTATGCCATAAACGGCTCGTTTCTTTTTGGTAGACGAACGGGAATTCAACGGTATGCGGAAGAAATAGTCAAAGCATTGGATGAAGTGGAATTGAACACGCCTGTCGTGCTGGTGGTTTCTAAAAAAGTGCAAGCTGTTCCGAAATTGAAAAATATTCATGTAGTGCATTATGGAAATCTTAGAGGTATATTGTGGGAACAGGTTTGTTTCGCATTTTATTTGATTATATTTCGTGCGGTGGCAGTCAATCTTTGCAATGTCACTCCGCTTCTCAAGCCGGATGGCATTTCTGTTATACATGATGTAGGTTACAAGGCGAACCCCCAATTTTTCACTAACTTTTATGGACGTCTGTCTAGGGTTTGGCATTGTTTGCAATATAGGTTTATTTGTAGATTTTCCAGAAGAATCCTTACTGTATCCGAATTCTCAAGAAACGAGATTGTAAAATATTGCCAAGAGAATGCATCACGGATTGCAATCGTTCCGAACGGATGGCAGCATTTTGAGACAATTGAACCAGCAGATGCTGTCATGGATAAATATCCAAAATTAAACAAAGGCGAATTCTTTTTTACACTCGGCTCTGTGGCAAAGAATAAAAATTTCCGGTGGATATGCGAAGTGGCGAGGCGCAATCCACAGTATCATTTTGCTGTTTCCGGATCGCTAAATCCGAAGCGTCTCGGCGAGCGTCTGGCGAAATTGGACAATATCCACTATTTAGGCTATGTGAAAGACGAAGAAGCCAAGACGCTTATGAAGAACTGCAAGGCCTTTTTATTTCCGTCATTTTACGAGGGGTTTGGCATTCCACCGCTGGAAGCGTTAAGCTGCGGGGCTCGTGTGATTGTTTCCGACGCGGCGAGTTTGCCGGAAGTATGCGGACGCTCGGCGTACTATATTAATCCCGATGACTACAACGTAGATTTATCGGAACTCTTGTCGAAATCGGTTGCCCCAGCAGAGGAAGCTCTTAAAAGGTATAGTTGGAAAGCCTCGGTCGAAGTTCTAAAAGGTGTCCTGAATGAATCGCAGTGATTGTATGTATGATCCGGTTGTCGTTGTCTATAATTGCGCAGTAGTAAAGTTGTGAAGTATAATCTAAGGATTACTTACGCATGAAGTACATCTATGTTCTGGTAAGCACACCAGTAGACTTGTACTACGAACAGACGTTCATATCCATGTCTTCATTGCGGCTTTATAACCCCAATGCGTACATCGGCTTGCTTGTCGATGACAAAACGGTAGAAACATTCATGGGGTGTAGGGGTGGCATAAAAACGCTGGCAGACGAAATCACGGTAGAGCATTTTGATAAGAGGATGTCCAATCTCAACCGTAGCCGTTGGCTAAAAACTTCCATGCGCAATCTTGTGGAAGGCGATTTTTTATTTATTGATGGAGATACGCTTGTTTGCGATGCTTTGGATGGAATCGAACAATCTGATTATGAGCTTGCAGCCGTGCTTGATCAGCATACGATTTTACCCAAAAGTACGCATTATGTCATTTCCCAAAATCTTTTGAAAAATTTATTAAACGATAGTGTGTTTTATAATTATGAAAAATATTTTAACAGCGGGGTGCTGTTTGTGCGCGATACGTCGCACAACCGACAGTTTTTCGCAAATTGGCACGATAACTGGAAGACATCCGTTGAACAGAAAATCAATATCGACCAACCGTCTTTGGCATTGACAAATTATCAACTAGGATTTCCCATCAAAGAATTGGATGGAGAATGGAATTGCCAGATATGGCATGGAGCAAGTTATTTTCATTCGGCAAAGATATTGCATTATTTCGCGAGTGAAAAATGCCGATATGGGGTGTTTGATAAAGAGCTACCGCTGAAACTTAAGCATATCGGTGAGCTTGACGAAAGCGACTTGAAATGGCTGAAACAATCGAAAGGTTCCCTGCCGAATCCGAGTTTCATCGCCGTCGGAGATGATTACGAAGTTTTTCGTTCGTCGCTTTGCGGGGTGTTGAAATTTTTATATCAATATAAGTTTATATTCAACATTTTTGAGAAATTATTATTAGTTCCAAGAATCATTCGTGCTAAAATCCGATCCAAATCAAAACGATAACAAATGAAAATCGCATTGGTTCATGACTGGCTTGTTGTCTATGCCGGTGCAGAAAAAGTTCTGGAACAAATATTGCATGTATTCCCAGAAGCGGACTTGTACAGTGTGATCGATTTTATGGATGGCGAAAACCGCTCATTCCTCTTGAATAAGCCGGTAAAAACTTCATTTGTTCAAAATCTTCCGTTCGCCAAGACAAAATACCGCAAATATCTTTTTCTCATGCCGTTGGCGATAGAACAATTAGATATGTCTGCATACGATCTAGTAATATCAAGTTCCCATGCGGTTTCTAAAGGAGTGCTAACTGGGCCAGATCAGATCCATGTGGCTTATACGCACTCCCCCATACGCTATGCTTGGGATCTGCAACATCAATATTTGCGCGAATCTGGACTCGCGAAAAAAATGAGCGGATGGTTGGCGAGAATCCTCTTGCATTATATGCGACTATGGGATTTGAGAACTGCTAACAGCGTCGATCATTTTATCGCGAATTCGCATTTCATTTCTAGGCGAATCTATAAAATATATCGACGCGAATCCGATGTCATCTATCCTCCTGTCGATGTGGATAATTTTACTCTATGCGAAAATAAAGATGATTATTATCTTGCCGTATCGCGCTTGGTTCCATATAAAAAAATAAATATTATCGTCGAAGCGTTCAATAACATGCCATCAAACAAACTTATCGTAATTGGCGACGGTCCTGATTTCAACAAAATAAGATCCATCGTAAAAGGAAATATTAAGTTTCTGGGCTATCAACCAAACGATGTCGTGAAGCAGTATATGCAGAAGGCGAAAGCGTTTATATTCGCGGCAGAAGAGGACTTCGGCATTACGCCCGTGGAGGCCCAGGCTTGCGGTACGCCTGTCATCGCCTTTGGCCGTGGCGGGGCGCTAGAAACAATAGTGCCTCCCGACAAAGAAAACCCAACAGGCATATTTTTCGATGCGCAGACGAAAGAATCGATTATAGACGCCGTAGAATATTTTGAAAAAAATCGCATATTATTCAAACCGCAAACATGCCGGGAAAACGCCATGCGATTTTCCGAAGATAATTTTAGAAGGAATTTCAAAAACTATATTGATACCATTCTGGCAAAGAGCGTCAGCCGTCCGTATGCAACATTGTAATTCGAGCCTATCCACAAGCCATCAAATTTCAGTCGGAGACCACTAAGGAAACGTTGAACAATTAGCAGATGCTTTCAACATCCATGAAAACCAGCTCGAAAATTTTGGATTCGCCCCCTGGCGGGATGAAATTTCGGTCAGATCCGTATAAAAATAAAACACCTCCCATGGCGAGGTTCGCGATGATGTTTCCGCCCTGCACCCTGCGTCTAAAGACACACGTCCCCCTTCGGGGCGCGGCAGACGACCTGCTTGCAGCAAGCTGGCTGGTGCCTCACCTTGGCGCGTAGGCTCGCCTTGGTCTTCTCCAGCCGCCTCGTCCCCTCGCGCAACGTCAGCCCCTCGCCTGCGAGCACCTCCATTGGGCTCGAACAGCCCTCTCGTCAAACCGTTCGCCTCCAGCCCGGCTCCTCACGGCGCGCGACGCTCGATCTCGCCGGAAACGCTCCCGCCGCGCCTGCTTCCCCTTGCCCGCGTATTCCAGCTCGGAAAAACCCTCCCGCACCGCCCGCCCCGTCCTTCCCTCGGCTCGAATGCCCGTCGCGATGCTTGTTTCTCTACGCTCCATGGGTGTGTTGCGATATAGGAAATTTGATGTAGTGCGGAATGATTAATCATCGCTTGACATTCAGCGCTTCCTTTGACAAATTCCATCGACGGTGGTATTGTGCTCGACGTAAAGTCGTTCGACTCTTATCCACACGCAGCGCATACAAGGAAACGGCTTTCACGGAACTGGTGCGGTGACGATTGGAGAAACCGCTGGACGGGTCGGTCTACGGAAAGATCTGGAAAACGGGCAAGCCCGAGGCGGCGGCTCGCATAAGCTGCGCATCCCCGGAATTGTTCTGGCGCGTCTTGACGGCAAAGCGTTGGGAACTGCTCAAAGTCCTTTGCGGGGCGGAACCCGTCTCGATTCGGGAAGCCGCCCGTCGCGCCGGACGCGATGTCAAAGCCGTAGAAGGTGGGATTGTGGAAGAATCTGCGTCGAAGGAATCGCGTCCGCACGGGAGTTCAACCTTTAGTGAGGGGGATAAAGGTGTAGGTAAAGTTAATGTTGAATGAAATAGGCGGCTATTTTGAACTTGAAACATATGGCTCTACCCCTTATCATAAAAATTCCATTGCTCTTAATAGCGGTCGTAGCTGTTTGAGATATGTCATCCGAACTTATGAGATAAAAGAAATATTTGCTCCATTGTATACTTGCCCTGTAGTGTGGAAAGCAATAGAAGAGGAAAAATGCAATGTCAATTATTATGACATAGACTCATATTTTCGACCAGTTGATGAGTTTCCCAAAGATGCATATGTTTTGTACAACGACTGGTTCGGGGTGTGTGGTGATAACGTTTTGGAATTATCTGCGAAGTATCCAAATCTCATAGTGGATAATGCGCAAAGCTTCTTCGCTGAAACGCATGGGCTTGCAAGTTTCTATAGCATGCGGAAGTTTTTCGGACTTCCCGATGGCGGTTTGTTGTTATGCAATAAAATATTAGATGCAGAGCTTGCGATAGATGTATCGTATGATCGAATGTATCATTTGTTGAAACGGCGCGATTTAGGCGCTTCTGCGGGGTATGAGGCTTTCAAAGCTAGTGATAGATCACTTTCCGATGCGCCAATAAAGATGATGTCTCGACTAACGATAAGTTTGATGCAAAATATAAATTATGGGCTTGTAAGAAAGCGTCGTTTTGAAAACTATAGATTATTGTCCAATTCGTTAAATGATATCAACGAACTGGAATTAACAGCCGAACCAATTTGCCCAATGGTATATCCATTGCTTTCGGAATCTGAAACTTTGCGTCAGAAGTTGATTGATAATAAGATTTATGTCGCTCAATATTGGGATGGTATTCAACAAGTGGCGCCGCTAGGTTCTCATGCTGAGTATTTGCGGAAATATTTAATTCCGCTCCCGATTGATCAAAGATATGGCGCGCCTGAAATGCAGTATATTATTAAAATTATTAGGGGCATTCACTAAATGAACGAAAAAATTGGAGTCCTTGTATTCCCCGCCGGAGAAATTAATTCTGTCGAATTACACGATGCCTTGGCGACGTGTGTTAACATTAGGTTGTTCGGCGCTTCGTCTGTTGACCGACATGGTGAATATGTTTTCAAAAATTACATCTCCAATGTTCCCATGATCAGTGATTATGATTTTATAACCGAATTCAATCGTATTATTGATAAGCATAGTATTGATGTGGTTTTTCCTACTCATGATACTGTGGTGCAGTATCTTGCCACGCATTCTGATGAGGTACACGCGAAAATTATAGGCTCTGATAAAAACACCGCCGAAATATGCAGAGATAAACAGAAAACGTTTGATCTATTTAAAGGTGAAAGCTTTTGTCCTAAGATGTACAGCAATATTACAGAATTACCTGTTTTTGTTAAACCTCGATTCGGGCAAGGTGCGGTTGGTGCAAGAAAAATTGAGGATATTGAAACAATTGATACAGACGAGTATGTAATCTGCGAGTACCTGCCCGGTAAAGAATTGACCGTCGATTGTCTGACTGACAGACATCGCAAATTAAAATCCGTTTTGCCTCGTTCTCGCAATCGGATATTTGGCGGCGTTTCAGTCTCGGCTTCGAGTGAAACATTGACTGATGAGATACGGCATATTGCAGAAACTATTAATCTGAAATTAAATTTTCTTGGATTGTGGTATTTTCAAATTAAACAGGATGTCAACGGTGAGTATAAATTACTTGAAATTTCAACAAGATGTGCCGGGACGATGTGCATGTCGCGAGCGAAAGGCATCAACCTGCCGCTGTTAAGTGTATATGCAGCAATGGGACGTGAGATTGAGATTGCTCAAAACCCATTTCGCGTAATTGTTGACAGGACGCTGATTTCACGCTACAAGATCGATTATAAGTATTCACGTGTATATATAGATTATGATGATACAATAATTGTCAACGATGATATTCACATACCTGCCGTGCATTTTTTATATCAATGCCGAAACAAGGGCATAGACGTCATACTACTTACACGACATGAATGCGACCACGATGATACGGTTGAACAATCGCTCTCCAAACATGCAATCTGTGCGAGTTTGTTCAGCAAAATACTAAAGCTTTCATCGTGCGAAACAAAAGCGAGTGTAATCGAACCTGAAAACGCGGTTTTTATAGATAATGCATACGCCGAGCGGCAAGCGGTGCTGGATTGTTGCGGAATTCCGGTGTTCGATGTCGATGGCATCGAAGTATTGCTTGATTGGCGGAGTTGAAGAAAGATGTTGCCTGTATTCGTGAGCACACCTGTCCAAAATAAAAACGAGAAATTTGATATAGCGCGGAATAATCGATCGGTATAATTTCGACAAGGGATTTCAGGATGCCTATATACGGTCAACATGCTCGGCGATGGTTGCGCTACTGGCGGAGTCTTCTCCGAAGCCGCCGCTGGCAGCCCCCCGTCGTCGGCGCAGGCTCAGAATCAGGGAATCGGAATGAGATCGCGAATGCGCGTTCTTCCGTGGATGCTCGCGAGTGCACCTGCCGAAGCGACTTGGATTTTTGCAAGTTGCTGGTTTCGTTGATTTTGACTTTAATGGTGAGCCGCGAAGGAATCGAACCTTCAACCTACTGATTAAGAGTCAGTTGCTCTGCCAATTGAGCTAGCGGCCCACGTTGTCGCAGGGGTTGCCTTCCGGCGTGGCGCGATCAAACCGGAAAACAACGGACAAGAGATTAGCACGCTCCGCTTCCGTTGTGAAGCTGGATTTTCAAAATATCAGCCCAAAATATCCAGCCCCAAAATGGCAACGCATGGCGTGCAAGGCGGGCGCGTCCGCCCATCCTTCATATCAAGCCCCCGGGGAGCGCGAGATGAAGGATGTGGCGCGCAGGCCGATGGGAGCGGTACGGACGGGACGGAAGAGATGGCGAGTGAGACCAGGTCGGGGGAGGGCTTCGCGCCGCCGCCGTCGCGAAGCCGCCGTCCCGGAAACCATAGACAAGCGCCGACGCCTCCGTTAAAATCCCCTTTTTGTTCGCCGATGTTCTCTCTGTCGCTTGAAACGCGCACGAAACCGTGGGGAAGACGATGCCGACATTGTACGCCGTGATCATGGCCGGAGGGCGGGGGGAGCGCTTCTGGCCGCTCAGCGCCCGCAAGTTCCCCAAGCCGTTCATCCCGTTGCTCGGCGGCACCTCGTTGTTGCAGGATACGGTGGCGCGCATCCAGCCGCTGGTTCCTCCTGAGCGCATATGCGTCTCCATCGGCGCGGAGCACCTGGACATCGCGCGGCGGCAGCTCCCGGAGTTGCCGGAGGGGAACTTCCTGGTGGAGCCGGTGGGGCGCGACACCTCGGCTTGCGTGGGCTTCTGCGCGTTGCACTTGGAACGGCGCGACGGGGACGCCGTGATGCTGGCGTTGCCCGCCGACCATTACATCGCCGACGGCGCGGCGTATCGCGAGACCGTCCAGACGGGCCTGGACAACTTGGAAGGCGCCAGCGGCGTGGTCTTCGGCATCGCCCCCACGCGCCCGGAGACCGGCTATGGCTACATCCTCGCCGAAAAGCCCCCCGGCGTCGCCCGTGCGGACGGTGCCGGAGACGGCGCGGCGGCATGGCCCGTCACCCGCTTCGTCGAGAAACCGGACGCCGCCACGGCGGCGCGCTACGTGGCAGACGGCGGCTATTATTGGAACAGCGGCATGTTCCTTTGGCGCAACCGGACGCTGCTGGACTTGTTCGCACGCTTCATGCCGGAGACGGCCGCAGGGCTGGATCGCCTGCGCCCGCTCATAGCCGGAACGGCGTTGGCTGCGGTCCGGGAGGAAGTCGCCGCGATCTTCTCGGCGCTGCCGCGCATCTCCATCGACTTCGGCATCATGGAGAAGGCGGAAGGGTTGCGTCTCGTGCCGGCGCGCTTCGGCTGGGACGACATCGGGAGCTGGGCGTCGCTCGGACGCGCGCTCGCGCCGGACGCCGCAGGCAACATCGTCCAAGGGGCGGTGACGGCGCTCGACACCCGCGACTGCGTCATCTACTGCCAGTCGGGGCGATCGGCGCAGGCGGGGGTGCAGTCCGGCATGATCGCCACCTACGGCGTGTCGGACCTGGTCATCGTCCAAGCCTACGGCAAGGTGCTCGTCTGCTCCCGCGACAAGGCGGCAGATTTGAAGAAGCTGGTCGCCGCCTTGCCTGAAGAACCGTGGCCGCCGGAGCGGCAAGAGCCGCCACGGCGAAGCAAAGAGGCGAAGTAAAGCAAAGAGACAGAGGCGATAGAAAGCATAGAAAAGGACTGGCGGGCCGACGGCCGCCTCCGCCTCCCCCCCGCCCGATATGGACGACCGGTGCGCAGGGGCGGCGTGGTCGGACGGCGCACCCGCCCCATCTCCCATGCCGACAGACATCCCGTTCAAAGACCTGCCCCGCCAATCCGCGCTCTTCCTGCGCTATCTGGAACGCGACCCCGCCGCCATGCGCTTCTACCCCGCGCCCCCGGCGTTGGACGCGCTCGAGACGGTGGCGCGTGCGACCGCCCCCCTGCCGTTCCCGCGCCGCGAGGTCGCCGCCGCCCTGCGCCGCCAGAACGAGTCGTTCGGCGCGGACGCCAAGGTCTTCCGGGGCATCGACGACCTTGGAAAGCCCGGCGGCGTCGCCGTCCTCACCGGCCAGCAGACGGGGATCTTCGGCGGGCCTCTCTACACCGTCTACAAGGCGTTGACCGCCGTGGAGCTGGCGGTGGAGCTCCGCCGGCGCGGCGTGAGCGCGGTGCCGGTCTTCTGGATGGAGACGGAGGATCACGACTATAAAGAGGCGACCAAGTGCGCCGTCATGGAGGTTCGGCCCCCTGCGCCTGCCGCGCCCTCCGCGCCCGCCATGGTCGCGGCTCGCGGCGTCGATTTCGGCGCGGGGCTGTTCCCGGAAGCCGAGGTCGCCGCCAAGGCGGTCGGCTCGCTCCGTTTCACCGAGACCGTCGGCGCGGCGACGCGGGCGTTCGCCGCATGCTGGGGCGACTCCCCGCAGGGCGCCGCATGGAAGGCCGAGGCCGTCGCGGCGCTGGAAGGGGCTTATGCGCCCGGCGCCAGCTTCGCCGAAGCCTTCGCGCGGACGTTGCACTGGCTGTTCGCGGGGACGGGGCTGGTCGTCCTCGACCCCGCCGACCCCGGGCTCAAGCGGCTGCTGACCCCCGTCTTTCGCCGCGCCGTCGCCGAAGCGGGGCGCATCCGCGCCGCCTTGACCCGTCGCGACGGGGAGTTGCGTGCGGCGGGCTTCCACTCGCAGGTGAAGGTGTTGGATGGGGCCACCACCCTGTTCCTGACCGTGGACGGCAGGCGGCACGCCCTCGAACAGACGTCCGGGCCGGAGTCCGCCGATGGCGCGGCGCCAGCGTTCCGGTTGAAGAACGGCGGCGGGGAGTTCTCGGAAGGGGAGCTGCTGGAACTCGCGGAGCGGCGGCCCGAGGCGTTCAGCCCTAACGTGCTGTTGCGCCCCATCGCGCAGGACGCGCTCCTGCCCACCGTCGCCTATGCGGGCGGGGCGGCGGAGGTCGCCTACTTCGCGCAGGTCGAAGCGCTCTACAAGATATTCGGGCGCGCCATGCCCGTGGTCTGGCCGCGCGACGCCTTCACCCTGGTCGAGCCGGAGGTCGCCGCCGCCATGGGGCGGACGGGGGTCGGCTTCACGGACGTTTTCGCCGGCGAGGCGGCGCTGGTGGAGAAGGCGTTGCTGCGGGCGGGCGGGGGCGGCATGTCCTCGCGGCTGGAGCGCCTGTACGGACGCTTGGACGCGGGGCTGCGGGGGATTCAGACGGACGCGGGAGAAATCGAGGGCGGGCTCGAAGGCGTGGTGGACGCCGTGCGCCGGAAGGCGTTGCACAACGTCCGCAACCTGAAAGCGCGCGTCGTGCGCATGGAGACGGGCGGAGGCGCGGGCGACGCGGCGGCGGACGCCGCGACCATCGCCAACCACCTGCTCCCCGAAGGCAACCTCCAGGAGAGGGAGTTGACGATCTTCCACTTCCTCGCGAAACACGGCCCCGCCGTCATGGACGCCCTCCGCGCCGCCGTCTCCGTCGAGGGGTTCACCCACAGGCTGGTCGAGTTGCGGTCGCTCCCGCGCTGAAGGGAACCTCTAAGACATGACGCCATGCGGGGCGTCGCCTGGAATCCGCGACCGGGTCACGCCACCACCTCCACGCTGCTTCCGCCGCTCCTCCCCTTCCTGACGACGATCTGCCTGCCGACGCGCTCCTTCAATTCGGCGACGTGGGAGATGATGCCGACGAGCAGGTTGCCGTCCGCCAGCCCGCCCAGGACTTTCAGCGCTTGCGCGAGCGTGTCCTCGTCCAGGGAGCCGAAGCCCTCGTCCACGAACATCGCGTCCAGGCGGATGCCGCCTGACATGGACTGTATCTCGTCCGACAGGCCGAGGGCGAGGGAGAGCGCCGCCATGAACGACTCGCCGCCCGACAGGGTCTTCACGCTCCTTTCCGAAGCGTTGTAATGGTCGATGACGTCCAGCTCCAGCCCGCTCTGGTTCTGCTGGTTGCTCGCGGCGGTGCTTCGTTTCAGCTCGAACTGGCCGCCGGACATGACCATGAGCCGCTGGTTCGCCCTGCGTATGATCCTCTCGAAATAAGCGGCTTGGACATACGCCTCGAGCATGACCTTGTCCTTGCCGGCGAGCTGGCCGTTGGCGGTGTCCGAAAGGGATTTGACCCAGCCCCACCGTTCCTCGACCTTGGCGACGCCCTCGCCCTGCCGCCGGACGTTTTCAAAGATGTCCATGTTCCTGTCCAGCCGCGACGCGATGGCGGCGAGGTCTTTGACGATGCCGTCCTTCGCCTTCGACAGCCCCTCCTTCCGCCGCTCCAGCGCACGGAGGTCGGTCGCCTCCATGCCTTCGAGCTGCTGGGCGAGGGCGTCGATCTTCGCCTTCAGTTCGTGCGCCTGCTTTTTGCCGGCGTCCAGGCCGTCCTTCGCGCATTGGATGGCGTTCTGGAGCGCTTTTTTCCTGGCCTCGGCGGCCGTGATCCGCTTTTCGGCCTCGTCCTTGTCGGCGCAGGGCAAATCCTCCGCCAGCCTGTCCCGCGCGATGGCGAGACCTTTGGCATCCGCTTCCAGCGCCGCCGCCTCTTTCTCGCCCTTTGCGATGTCGCCCGCCAGCCTTTCGACGGCTTGCGCCAAGGCGGGCATCCCCTTCTCCAACTCCGCCTTGCGCCGCTCCTTCGCCTCCTCCGCCTTTATCCGCCCGTCCAGCGCCTTCAGCCTCCCGGCGAGTTCCGCCGCTTCCGACGCGAGCGCCGTCGGGAGGTCTCCCGGGCGGGCGCCGAACAGGGCTTCGGAGGCTTTCGCGGCCGCTTCATCCTTCGCCTCGGCGCGGGTTTTCGTAACGGACGCCTTCTCGCTCGCCGCCGTCGCGTCGTCCAGCGCCGCGGCCGCCGCCCCCTTCGCCGCCTCGACCTCTTTTTCGGTCGGCGCCTCGGCGGGGCGTCTGGCGGGGAGCGGGTGCTCCCGGGAACCGCATACGGGGCACGGACGCCCGTCCTCCAACTTCTCCGCCAGGATGCCGGCTTGCGCGTCGAGGAACGCGCGGTTGCGCGCGGAATATGCGTCGCCGGCGCTTGCCGCCGCAGCCCGCGCCGCCAGATAGATCCTTTGCGCGGCGTCGCGCTCCTTTGCGAGCTTGGCGGCGTCCGCGAGCAGGTTGCGCAGATCGGCGACCCTTTGGGCGCGCTCCCCCGCCTTCTCCCGGTCGTTTTGCAGCCGCAGCCTCGTCGTTCCGGATTCCTTCAACGCCTCCAGCTCGGTTTGGATCTGCGCCAACAGGGATCTCTGCTCGCGGGCTTTGGCGGCGCGCTCCGCCTGCCTGGCGTCGAGTTCCGCAAGCCGCCGGTTCTTGTCCGCGATCACCTGCGACGCCCGGTCGAGCTCGTCGTATCGGGGGAGCAGTGACGCCTGGGCGGCGATCTCGACCGCCAGCCGCTCCACCTCCGGTTGCTTTGACGTCGCCTCCTCGAAAAGCCGCTCCAGTTCGGGCAAACGCCCCGACGCTTGATCGAGCGCGACCTGCGCTTTTTCCAGTTCCCGCCGCGCGCTGGCGTCCTTGGCGGCTTTGCCGATGGCGATGTCGATTTGCGACACCTCCCGCCCGACGTCTTCCAGCGCCTCCGTGGCGGCGTCCCGCCTGTCCCGGTCGTTTCCGATCAGCTTGGCGAGCAGCTCCAGCGCGTCTGCGGTCGTTGACGAACCGTCTTTGGCTTTCCGCGCCTCGATGGAAAGGGGGGCGTCCTCATCGCAAGCGATGCCGCCGACATACTGCCCGATGCTCGCCCTCAACTCGTCGTACCGCCTTTTCAAGCCGGCGGCTTCGTTTTTCAGCCGCGCCTGCAAGGCTTCGTAGTTCCTGGTCTGGAATATCTGGCGGAAGATCTCCCGCCGATCCTTCGTCTCCGCCAGCAAGAGCCTCAGGAAGTCGCCCTGGGCTATCATCGCGATCTGCGTGAACTGCTTGCGGTCGATGCCGACCAGCTCCTTGATGGCGGCGGTCACCTGCGGGCCGCCTGTGACGAGCCGCCCGTCGGGGAACGTCAGGGTGGCGTCCGCGACCTCCGACGTGAAACCGCTGCCGCGCTTCTTGGGGCGTTGGTAGCCGGGGTTCCTGACGAGGACGTACTCCTTGCCCGCATACGCGAACGCCATCTTGACGAACGTTTTCGTCTCGGGCGCGGCATATTTGCTGCGCAACATCGAAGTCTCCCGCGTCGTTCCGCTGGGTTCGCCATAAAGCGCGAACGTGATCGCGTCGAAGATCGTCGTCTTGCCCGCGCCGGTGTCCCCCGTGATGAGGTACAGGCCGTTCGTGCCGAGCGCTGAGAAGTCCAGCTCCGTCTCGCCCGCATAGGGGCCGAAAGCCGAGAGGACGAGTTGCAGCGGCCTCATTGCGCCTCCTCCCATACCTGCCCGATCAAGTCTTGCAGATAGCTGCGTTGGGCGTCCGACAGCGGCCGCCCGTTCTGCTCCTCGAAGAACCTGTCGAACAACTGGAGCGGCGTGTGCCTGCCGGCGTCCGGGGCGGCGCTGGCCGGGGCGCCGCCAGACCGCGTGCGCGTGTTGTCATAGTCCAGGCGCATCAGGTTGGGGTAGATGACGCGCAGCTTCCCGACGGCGTCCGGCTGGTCGTCCTCGTCCGTCAACGTGACGCGGATGTAGTCGTCGGTGGACTGGCCCCGGTAGGACTCGCGCGCGGTCACCTCGAGGTACGTCCCGCGTATCTCGCGCATGTCCCGCCTCGGGGCGAGCGGCGCCTCCTTGATCTCCACCCTGCCTTTCTCGGCGAGGTTGACGACCGTGACGGACTTCTTGTGCCCGGTCTCCGAAAACGAGTATTTGAGCGGCGACCCGCAATAGCGCACGGTCTCCCTGCCGACGCACTGCGCCCCGTGCAGGTGCCCCAGCGCCACGTAGTCGAAGGGGGCGAACGCCTCGACGTCCACGTTGTCGGCGCCGCCGACGCTCGCCTCCTCGGATTCGCAGGTTTTCGCGCCCGTCACGAACTGGTGCGCCAGAAGGATGTTGCGTTCGCCCTCGTCGACGCCCATGCGCCCGATGACCGTCTTCACGGCGTCCGTCCACGTCGCCCCCTCCGGCGCGGGGAAACGCTGCCTGACCTGGGCGGGTTTCAAAAACGGCAGCAGGTGCAGGCGCACCTCGCCGTGCTCGTCTGCGAGGCGGAAGGGGGTCGCGCCCCCGTCGTAGGCGCGGGCGATGTGGACGCCGCTCCGGTCCATGAAGCGGGCGCCGAACGCCAGGCGGTCCGCCGAGTCATGGTTGCCGCTGATGACGAACACCTCGACGTTGCGGCGCACCAACCCGTCCAGGAAGTCGTCGAAGAGCCGCAACGCCTCCGTGGGCGCGACGGTGCGGTCGAAGACGTCGCCTGCGACCAAAACCGCCTGCGGCCTCTCCGCGTCGGCTACGCCCAAGATGGCCTTCAAGATGTGCTCTTGGTCTTCCAGCATCGGGAACTCGTGGACGGACTTCCCCAGATGCAGGTCGGACAGGTGTAGGAATATCATCGGTGGCAGCTCGTCATTCGTTCACGGTTCGCCCGCGCCATTTGCGCGATCGGAGCATTCCGAGAGGGCGTCGGCGCCCTGCGCGCCGCCCGTCCTGCCGCAGGCGGGGAACCGCCGGCGGGCAAGCCGCGCCTCGGGGTGCGGCGGCACGGCGTCGCGCCGCCGCTTGCCGCCGTCCCCCCGGAGGCGCAGCCCCCCGCCGGGTTACGCCTTGCCCAGCGCCTTCAGCACCCGATCCGGGGTCGCCGGCGGATCCACCCACGCGCCGATGGCGTTCTGGATGGCGCAGATCAGGATGTGCGTGTTCGCCAGCGAGTGGCTGATGCCGTTGCCGCCGTAGGCGGCGTTGCCCGCGCGCGTCTCCAGCAGGTCGATGTCCGTCGGCCCGATGTCCAGGATGGTCGGCTTCTTGTACTCGAACATGTTGTTGTTCAGGTGTACGCCGCTCGCCTTGTCCCAGAGCAGCTCCTCGCTGAGCTGGCAGCCGGAGCTGAACATCATCGTCTGCTGTATCTGCCCCTCCAGCGAGGTCGGGCGCAACACCTTGCCGGTGTCTGCCGCCACGACGTGCCGCAACACCTCCACCGCGCCCGTCTCCGCGTCCACGGCGACCTCGACGAACTGGACGTTCATCGTGTCCAGCATCTTCCCCATGCCGACCGCCCAGAGCGCCGTCGGCGGCCTGCCGTTCGCCGTCGCGCTCAGGTACGACTGGATGTTGCCCGTCGAGGGGGCGCGGAGCTGGTCGAAAGGCACGGTCTTGGACGGGTCGGACTTCAGGTAGACCGCCGAGTCCTTCGTGTCCAAGTCCTCCACCTTCGCCTTGAGCCGGGGCGCCGCCTCCTCCAATATGAGGCCCTTCAGCTTGGCCGCCGCCTCCTTGATCACCCACGCCGCCGCCGTGGTGCCGTCGCTGCCGCCGCCCACGGGCTGGAACGGCGCCTTCATGTCGTGCTGGATGACGACGTCCTCCCACTTCGCCCCCAGCTCCTCGGCCACCACCATCGCCATGGCGTCGGTGGCGAACATGCCGGTGCAGGCGCCCTGGGTCGGCATGAAGATCTTCCCCGCGTGCAGGTAGACCGTCGCCGTGTAGTCGGAGAAGCTGTGGCGCGGGCACATCTGGTAGCGGAACGCCGCGCCGTGCAGCCTTCCGTCGGGCAGCTTCCCCTCCCCCGCCTTGTGCGGCCGCCATTGCATCAGCTTCTTCCCCGCCTCGATGCATGCCAGGTAGCTGGGCACCGGCGCGGGGTCTTGCTGCGACTCCGGCCCGTGGAGGTTGCGCGTCGCCACGTCGATCACGTCCATTCCCAGCTTCTCCGCCACGAGCTGCTCCGCCACCGTCATGGTGTCCCAGCCGAAGGGGCAGTGCTGGCTGCTGGTGTACATCTGGCCCCGGTTGGTCGAGACGGTCACCATCGACTGGTGGATGTTCTCGCAACGGGTGGTGTACCACGGGCCGTAGCCCATGTCCGACGTGGTGCCGAACGGGGAGCTGGTGCGCGTGCCGTTGTCCGCCACCGAGTCGAGCCGCACGGCGGTGATCAACCCGTCGTTCTTGAATCCGACCTTGATGTGGAAGTATATCTGGTTGATGTCGAAGTCGTACATGTTCTCGCGCTTGTTGACGCAGCGCACCGGGCGTCCCGTCAGCTTCGCCAGGAGCGGCGTGACGAGCTGGCTCTTGCGCAGCCCCCAGTCGCAGTATTTCCCGCCTTGGTAGAGCGTCACCTGGTGGACCTTGTCCAGCGGCGTCTTGTACAGGATCGCCAACTGGTCGCCCCCTTGCGCCGCCCCCTCGATCATGAGATCCTGCCCCTCGGACGCCCACTGGTCGTCATACCAGTACGCCATGCTGCCGGAGGGGTTCGGGATGTGCGAGGCGTATGCCGGGAGCATGAAGTCGAACTCGATGATCTGGTCCGCCTGCTTGAAGCCCGCCTCCACGTCGCCGTCGATCTTCTCGGTGGTCGCCGTGTTCCCCTTGCCGCCCGGGGGGGTGCGCACGACCGGGGCGTCGGGCCGGGCGCCGTCGCGCGGATCGACGACGTGCGGCTTGACGTCCCATTTCACGTCGAGCAGCTTCAACGCCTCGTCGCAGACGTCCTCGCTTTCGGCGACCACGATGACCGCCACCTCGGCGTCCTCCTGGTCGGCGATGTTGTCGAGGAACGGCGACGGCCCGCTGCTGAAAAGGCCGCCGTCGACGACCAGCGACTTCATGGCGGGGTCGTCCCACTTGAGGACCTCCACCACGCCCGGCAACGCCTTCGCCTTGGTCGTGTCCACGCTCTCGACCACGGCGTTGGCGTAGGGGCTGCGCAGGAACTTGGCGAACAGCATGTCGGGCGCCGTGGCGTCCATCCCGAAGCGCGCCTTGCCGGTCGCCAGGTTATAGGATAGCTTGCCGGGAAGGTTGCGCCTCCCGACGACTTTGAATTCGGTGCGTTGCCCGTTTGCACCTGCGAGATCTGCCATGTGTGCGCCTCCTCGTTAAATCCCCTTGTCCCTTGAAATGCGTCCTTAAAAATGCGTCTGCCTGCTTTGAATGCCCCTGCGCCTCGGGGGCGGCGCCGGGAAACCGTCCGTCCCGCGCCATCGTCCCGCCCGGGGGCGCAAACCGTCGAAACGCCCTTGCATTCTACTACGAACCGCCCTTGCGCGTATCGCACTATTTGTCGAAACGCCATTTGCCGAAACGCGCGAGGCTGCCGGTTCCCCGCACCGGCCCGGCGACGCGCCTTCCATAGTTTTATGGATTTTATAGAAATAATTGAAACGGATGGCGGGGCTTGCCGATCAGGCAGGTGGTTTTTTAGGGGAAGTGCGTTTTTTGGGGATTGCGCCTGGGGGAAGCCAAATGTCCGGTGATCGTTCACGCTCTGCCAAGCCGCGGGTCTTGCGGCGAACACTGACGGCGCTTGCCGTCGCGCTGCTGTCGCTTTGCGCGGGACTCGCCCAAGAGCGTTTCAGCGCCCTGGGCGGCGTGGTCTACGACGCATCCGGCGCCGTCGTCCCCGATGCGGAGGTGACCGTCGTGAACCAGGGGACCCGCAGGGCCGTCGTCGCCTGGACGGCGGGCGACGGCAGATACGCCGCGCCGGCGCTGGAGCCGGGGCGGTACTCGGCCGTCGCGCGGAAGCAAGGGTTTTCCGCCGCCGGGTATTCGGACGTCGTCCTGCTCCTGGGGCGGGCCGTCGAGTTGGACTTCACGCTCATGGTGGGCGCGGTGTCGGACGCCGTGGAGGTCTCCGCCGCCACCGTCGCCATGGACTTGGTCTCCGCGACGGTGGCGCACAACGTCACTGCGGAGGAGTTCGACCGCCTGCCCAAGGGGCGCTCCTTCCAGAGCGTCGCCCTGACCGCGCCCTCGGTGAACGCCGGCGCCCTCGAGGGGGGCTTCCAGGTCAACGGCGCCAGCGCGGCGGAAAACCAGTTCACGGTGGACGGCATCTCGACCACCAGCGTGATCAACGGCGTCTCCCGCGGGAACGCGGCGTTCGAGTACCTCCAGGAGGTGCAGGTGAAGACTTCCGGGCTGGACGCCGAATTCGGCGGCGCCTTGGGCGGCGTCATCAGCGCCGTGACCAAGACGGGCGGCGACGCCTTCCACGGGGAGGTCCACTGGTACAACAGCGGCTCGCCCTATGACGCCAAGCCTTCGCCGCGCTTGGGGACGGCGGACCCGTCCGGCGCATACGCCAACGATTACGGGTATGTCCAGGACGACGGGGTCGCCGACCACACCGACGAGGCGGGGTTCTCGGTGGGCGGTCCGGTCGTGAAGGGCAAGCTGTTCTTTTTCACGGCGTACTCGCCCCGGTTCACCCGCCGCGCCTCGACCGTCGAGTTCGCCGACGGCCCCGGCGTGTTCGAGAACGACCAGGTCGCGCACGACTTGTTCGGCAAGCTCACCTGGGACGCCGCCGACCGCGTCAGGGCGAACCTCGGCTGGCTGCATCAATCGACCGGGAGCACCGGGTTGCTGCCCGACTACAGGGGGCTGGCGCCCAATGCGGTCGTGGACCGCCCCGCCTCGTATTACGACCACTACCGCGCGCAAGGATGGCGCGCATCCAAGGACAATTACAGCGGCTCGGTGGACGTCGTCCCGTCCGCCGCCTCGCTGGTGAGCCTGCGCGGCGGCTATTTCCGGGACGAGTACAGGGACACCGGCGTCCCCGCCGCCGCCTCGGTCTACTACTATGGCGACCCCGAGTCCACGCCGGACGTCCCGGAGGGGCTGCTGCACCCGGCGGGCTGGTTCAACGTGCCGAACCAGGTGGACGCCACCGACTACGACACGGCCAGCCGCGCCTATTTCCAGGCGGATTTCACCCGGATGTTCGATTTCCTGGGGCGGCATACGCTCAAAGTGGGGGCGGGGGTGCAGAAGAACGTCAACAAGGTGTCGCTCGGCGACAACGGCGGGTACTGGCTCGGGGTCTACTGGGGCTACGACAGCTTTTTCGAGGAGGGGGACATCGCCCCCTACGGCTTCTACCTGCTCGAACAGTACGAGACGAAAGGGTCTGCGGGCTCGACCATCGACAACATGTACGTCCAAGACCAGTGGCGCGTCCATCCGCGCCTGACCCTGAGCCTGGGGTTGCGCGCCGAAAAGGAGACCGTCCCCTCCTTCCGCCGCGACATCAAGGACTACTTCTTGAAGTTCGGGTGGGGGGACAAGCTCGCCCCGCGCCTGGGCGCCAGCCTCGACGTCCTCGGCGACGGCAAATGGAAGCTGTTCGGCAGTTGGGGGCTGTTCTACGACTGGACCAAGTACGACCTGTCGCGCGGGTTCTCGGGCGGCGACGTCTGGCGGGAGTGGTACGTCAAACTGGAGGATCCCGGCGACGTCCCGTCCATCGACCTCGGCAACCGCCCCGGCGCCCTGCTCGACTACGTGGACTACCGCATCCCCGATTTCGGGGACGACGCCATCGATCCCGGCATCAAGCCGATGCGCCAGCAGACCTGGGCCGTCGGGTCGGAATACCGGCTCGACCCGCAGACGACGCTGGATGTGCGCTACACCCGCTCCCTGCTGCGCCGGACTGTCGAGGACATCGGCTATTTCGTGCCGGGCGAGGGGGAGGGGTTCCGCTTGGGCAATCCCGGCGAAGGGGCGTCCACGCAGGTGACCAGCCACTTCCCCCACTACAGCTACGACGAGGACGGCTATTATGTGGAACTCCCCGCCGCGACCCCCGATTTCGCGATGCCCAAGCCCAAGCGGCAATACGACGCCGTGACGGTGGCGTTGACCCGCCGCTTCTCCCAGGGGTGGTTCCTCGGCGCCAACTACACCTGGAGCAGGTTGCAGGGGAACTACGCGGGGCTGTCTAACACGGACGAGGTCTCCGCCGGCGGTTGGGCCATGGCGCAGGGCGATTCCGGGGTCGGGGCGCGCCCAGGCTCCAGCGCCACGCGCAACTACGATTCGGAGCTGTACTACCTGGACGCGGAGGGGCGGCGGGTGGAGGGGCGCCTGGCGACCGACCGGCCGCACGTGTTCAAGGCTTACGGCAGCTACGAATTCAAATGGGGCACCTCGGTCAGCGCCAGCTTCTATGCAGGCAGCGGCACGCCGCTGACGACGACGGTCGCCGCCTACGCCCCCTCGTCCGGAAGCCTGGAGATGATGGTCAACGGGCGCGGGGACGCGGGGCGCACCCCGGTGCTCACGCAGACCGACCTCCTGCTCGCCCATGAGGTCGGGCTCGGCGGGGGCAAGAAGCTGCGCATCGAGTTCAACGTCACGAACCTGTTCAACCAGAAGACCGTCCGGCACATCGACACCTTGGTGAACCGCACCGGTTCGCAAGACCGCGCGGGCGCCGGGATAGACTTGAACGGCGTGAACCTGCTGGAGGGGTTCGACTGGCGGCAGAAGCTTGCCGAGACGTATTACGCCCAGGATGCGGAGCTGTCCTCCGACCCGAGCTCGCTGGACCCCTTGGAGAATTACGCGGTCAACCCCACCTATGGGCGCGCCGACATGTGGAATCCCGGCTTCTCCGCCCGGTTCGGCGTCAAGTTCGTGTTTTAAAGGCGCGTCCTGGAGGATGGCCGGCGCCTCGCCCCCCTCGCCCCCCTCGCCCCTTCCCGGCGATTCCAATGCGGCGGCATTCGTGATACCCTGTCGCCGCCATGAAACAGTCGCGACGGCTCTATCAGCTTCTCAAACCGCACCTGGGCGTCCTCGCGCTCGCCTTCGCCCTGCTGCTCGGCACCGGATGCTTCGAGATCTTGGTCACCTCGCTGGTCATCCCGCTGTTTGACAAAGTCCTGACGGCGACCCCGACGGCGACCACCGCCGTCATGGCGGAGTCGGCGTGGGCGCGCAAGTTCCTCGACGCCGTGCAATCGGGTTTGTCGATGCTGCCCGGGACGCTGGTGACGCAGCTCGCGCTGGCGCTGGTCGGGTTGACGTTCCTCAAGGGCGCCTGCCTCTACTACTCCAACTACGCGATGGGCTACGTCGGCCAGCGCATCCTGATGGAGCTGCGGACGCGCCTGTTCGCCCACGTCCTGCGCCAGTCGATGTCGTTTTTCTCGCTCAACTCCACCGGCAAGCTGATGTCCCGCGTCAGCAGCGACGTGGAGCAGTTGCAGGAGGCGGTCTCCACGACCTTGGGGGAGTTCTTCCGCGAGGCCGTCATGCTGGCGGCGCTGGTCTGCTACGTCCTGATCCTGGACTGGAGGCTGGCGCTCTTGGCGGTCTTGGTCGCGCCGCTGGCGGGACTGCTGACGATGACGATGGGGCGGCGCATCCGCGCCGTCAGCCTGAAGTGGCGCGAGGACGCCGCCGTCCTGAACGACCATCTGCAACAGTCGATCACGGGGATGCGCATCATCAAGGCGTTCGGCATGGAGGCGCACGAGGAGGGGGCGTTCGCGCGAAAGTCGCTCCGCCTGCTGCGCAGCAACCTGAAGGCGATGTCGATCCTGTTCCTGAACTCCCCGGCGATGGAGCTGCTCGGCGTGGTGGCGTTCATCCCGCTCCTCTATTACGCGCACCGGCACATCGCCGACCGCACCGTCACCCTGGGGCTTTTCGGGGGGGTGCTGTTCACGCTCTTCCGCATGTACGACCCCATCCGCAAGCTGAGCCGCATCCATGTCCAGTACCAGCGGGCGATGGCGTCCTGGGCGCGCATCATGGAGTTGCTGGACGCCGACCTGGAGGTGCGCGACAGGCCGGGGGCGCGCCGCCTCGAGGGCGTCCGGGATTCCGTCTCCTTCAAAGGCGTCGGGTTCTCCTACCCCGGCGCGGGGGGCGAGGCGCCGGTGTTGGACGGCATCGACCTGGAGGTGGGGCGCAACCAGGTCGTCGCGCTGGTGGGTTCGAGCGGTTCGGGCAAGACGACGCTGGCGGGGCTCCTGCCGCGCTTCTACGACCCGACCGAGGGGGCGGTCCTCATCGACGGCGTGGACATCCGCGAGTTCACGCAGGCGTCGTTGCGGCGGCAGATGGCGATGGTGACCCAGGAGACCTTCCTTTTCAACGACACCGTCTACAACAACATCGCCTACGGGGATGTCGGTGCCTCGCGTGCGCGGGTCGAGGCGGCGGCGAAGGCGGCGCTCGCCGACGATTTCATCCGACGCTTCCCGGAAGGGTACGAGACCGTCATCGGCGAACGCGGGCAGCGGTTGAGCGGCGGGGAGCGTCAACGGATATCCATCGCCCGCGCGCTGCTGAAGGACGCGCCGGTGCTGATCTTGGACGAGGCGACCTCGGCGCTGGACTCGGAGTCGGAGCAACTGGTCCAGGCGGCGCTGGCGAACCTCATCAAGGATCGCACGACGTTCGTGATCGCCCACCGCCTCTCCACCATCCGCAACGCCGACCTGATCCTCGTGCTGGAGCGCGGGCGCGTCGTCGAGCGGGGGGGGCACGGGGAGCTGATGGCGCGGGGCGGCCACTACCGCCGCTTCTTCGACCTCCAGTCCGAACCCGCCTCCCGGTGACTTCGCCTAGGCGAAGTCACCCGCAGTCCATTTCTCGGCCCAGCCGAGCGGTCGGCTTCGCGGCGGTTGCGGCGGCTACATCCGCCTCTTGTTGAAGAAATAGGACAGGCCCAGCCGGAAGTCCACCGCGTTCGACCAACGCACCGATTTGCGCCCGTCGGGCGCGGAGTTGATGATCGCCTTGTATCCTAAATTGATGTCGAACGCCACGTTCCGGTGCTTGCCGAGGAAATGCTTGTAGCCGAAGTGCGGGCGCACGAACTTGTCGCTGGACCCTTCCCCGTCGCTGGCGTGGAACGCCTGCACCCCGAACTCCGCCCCGACGTAGGTGAGGCCGCTGCCTCCGGAGGGCTTGGACATGTTGTAGCGGACCAACACCTCGGGGCCGATGACCCCGGAGGTGTTTTTCTGCGAATCCACCTCCCCCGCCAAGGTCAAAGTGCTCGTGATCTCGCTGTCGATCTGGTAGAACAACCCCGCCCCGACCTCCAGCCGGTCCGAGACGAAATACCCGATCAGGAAGTTCCCCGCCCCGGTGGCGGTGCCGACGCTGTCCCCCACGCCGATGTTCAGGTTGCCGCTCAGCATGACCTCCTTGTCGCCCATCTGTACGAGGGGGGCGGGGGGCGCCTGCTGCGGTTTCGCGGCGCTGGGGTTGTAGGGCTCCGTGGTGACGGTGACTTTGCTGCCGGGTGCGCCGCCCGCCGCGGGCGCCCCCTGGCCGGTATTGCCGGGTGCGCCCCCGGGCGCCCCCTGGGGGTATGCTTGGACGCAACCAACTGCCAGGATCGCCGCGACGGCGGCCCAACAAGACCATCTCGATGCAAGTTCGCGCATGACGCTTCTCCCTTCGTCGTTCAGAAGGGGTACTTTACTACATATTTAATTTCCATGAAACACACACCTGCGCAGGGAGGGGCGATTGTTTGCCGCCGCGCCCGGCCGGCGTGCAATGGGTGTTCGTGGGGAGGGCTCCTTTGTGCTATAGTTACTGTTTTTCGCGAATCTGGCGTTCCATGGGGCGGGCGGGCGATAGTGGGCTTCCTTCAAAACATCGATCTGGGGACGATAGCCGTTCAGTTCGCGGTGTTGCTGTTCTCCCTGAGCATCCACGAGGCTGCGCACGCCTGGATGGCCGACCGGCGCGGGGACTACACGGCGCGTTACATGGGGCGGGTGACGCTCAACCCCTTGGCGCACATCGACCCGGTGGGCACGGTGCTGTTCCCGCTCATCATGTTGTTCACCGGCATCCCGCTCATCGGGTGGGCCAAGCCGGTGCCGACCAACCCCCTGCATCTGAAAGACCCGGCGCGGGACCAGATGGGCATCTCCTTCGCGGGGCCGGCGGCGAACCTCGTCGCGGGCGGCGGGGCGTTCGTCCTGCTGCTCCTTGCCAAGCACGCCGTCCCGGGCGCATGGAACCACATGCTCTACTGGATGGCGCCGCGCTATTTCGTCGGCGAACCGTCGGTCGTCACGCCGGTGATGGGGATGCTCTTCTACCTGATGGTCATCAACCTGATGCTGGCGATCTTCAACCTCATCCCGATACCGCCCCTGGACGGGCACTGGATCGTCGCCGGGCTCCTGCCGCCCCGCGCCGCCGAGTCCTTCCGGCGCTTCGGCACCTATGGCATATTCCTGCTGTACGCCCTGATGGTTTTGGGCGTGTTACGGGTGCTCACGATCCCGGTCTGGTGGTTGGTGGCGTTCTTGGGGGTCTGGTAGGCGCGCATGGAAAGCACTGAGAACACGACCGGTCGAGTCCCCCCCGCCCCGCCTGCGGACGGCGGCAAGCCCACCATCCGCCTGGACGACTTCGAGGGGCCGCTCGACCTGCTGTTGGAGCTGATCGGGAAGAAGGAGTTCGACATCTTCACCATCCCCATCGTGCGCATCACCGAGCAATACCTCGAATACCTGGAGGTGATGAAGGACTTGAACATCAACGTGGCGGGGGAGTGGGTGGTGATGGCGTCGCGGCTGGTCTACATCAAGTCGCGGGCGCTGTTGCCCCCGGAGCCCGCGACGGAGGAGGACGACGAAGGGGGGGATCCGCTCAAGGAGCTGGTCTACGACCTCTTGGAGCACCAGAAGTTCAAGAACGCCGCCGAGATGCTCTACACCCGCGAAGAGGTGGAGAACGCCGTTTGGAACAAGCCCCCGGCGGAGGTCGTGGAAGACGCCGAAGAGGTGGTCACGGTGACGCTCTTCGACTTGTTGCGCGCCTTCAACGAAGTGGTGAAGCGCTTCGAGGCGCAGCGCACCATGGAGATCGACCAGGAGGAGGTCACCGTCGAGCAGAAGATCGCCTACATCCGGCACCTCCTCCTCGTGCGCGACACCATCCTGTTCTCCGCGCTGTTCGCCGAGGCGCGGACGAAACGGCACCTGATCGCCACCTTCATGGCGTTGCTCGACCTGGTGAAAGACCTCGAGGTGCGCGTGTTCCAGGAGCAGGCGTTCGGGGAGATCAAGATCTCCAAGCGGCGCCGCGGCGAGCGGGAAGCGAAGTGGACCAAGGACGCGACAGGAGCAAAGGAAGCCGACTGACATGGAAAACAGCGAGAATCAGGACGCCGCGCAAGCCGCGCAAGCCGCGCCGGACACCCCTGCGGCGCAGGACGCCGGGGACGCGGTTCAGGACGCGGGCGGGGGCGCCCCGCGCGACATGGCGGCCGGCGACGTCCAGGCCATCATGCAGGCCGTCATCTACGTCGCGGACGAGCCGGTGCGGACGTCCCAATTCCGGGACGTGTTCCCCGGCGAGGATCCCAAGGCGCTGGAGCGGATGTTGCGGGAAATGGTGGAGGATTTCAACCGGCGCCCCGGGGGGATGCAGATCCGCGAGGTCGCCGGCGGCTGGCGCATGACGACCAGGCCCGAGCACCACGAGCACATCCGCGCCTACCTCAAGACGCGCCCGAACGCGAAGCTGTCCCTGGCGGCGCTGGAGACCTTGGCGGTCATCGCCTACAAGCAGCCGGTGACGCTGGCGGAGATATCCGCCATACGCGGCAAGAAGTCCAGCGACGCCGTCATCCGCACCTTGATGGACAAGCACCTGGTCGCCATGCTGGGGTGCAAGCAGGTGGTCGGCAAGCCCCGCCTGTACGGCACCTCCAAGGAGTTCCTCATCCACTTCGGGCTCAACAGCCTGGCCGACCTCCCCACGCTGGAGGAGTTCGCCCAGCTCGTCAACGAGCAGTCCTAGGCGGGGGGGCGCATGGCCACGAGGCAGGGGGGGGAGCGGTTGCAGAAGATCATCGCGGCGGCGGGGGTGACGTCCCGGCGCAAGGCGGAGGAGCTCATCCGGGAGGGGCGGGTGACCGTCAACGGGCGGACGGTCACGGAACTAGGCGCCAAGGCCGACCCGGAGGGCGACGCCATCCGGGTGGACGGCAGGCGCATCCGCGCCGAGGGGGCGAAGCGGGTCTACCTGCTGCTGAACAAGCCCCGGCTCGTCATGTCCACCGTCGATGACCCGCAGGGGCGCACCAAGGTCACCGACCTGGTCCCGGCGCACCGGCACCTGTTCCCGGTGGGGCGTTTGGACTACAACACCGAGGGGCTGATCCTGCTGACCAACGACGGGGCGTTCGCCAATGCCGTCGCCTCGGCGGGGCGGCGCCTCCCCAAGGTCTACCACGTCAAGGTCCGGGCGACGCCGGACGCGCCGACGCTCGCCCGCCTGCGCGACGGCATCCGGCTGGACGGCGAGAAGCTCGCCCCTTGCAAGGTCGAGCCGCTCAAGGAGGCTGCCAACAGTTGGTACGAGGTGACCTTGGTGCAAGGGCGGAACAGGCAGATACGGTCGATGTTCGATGCGGTCGGCCACCCGGTGCAGAAGTTGCGGCGCGTGCGCATCGGCTTCTTGACCGACAAGGGGTTGCCGGTGGGGCGCTACCGGTCGCTGACGCAGGCGGAGGTGGAGCGCATCCTGCGCGAAGGCTGACGCCCCCCGGGGGGGCGGCGAACGCCATGGAGGACAGCATGTTTACGGGGATTGTCGAGGAGGTGGGCTCTATCCGCGAACTCCGCTTCCACGCCGGGGGGGCGGCGGTCGCCGTCGCTGCGAAAGCCATCCTGCCGGGCGTCGCCGTCGGCGACTCGGTGGCGGTCAACGGCGTCTGCCTGACGGCGACGCGCATCCTCGCCGACGCCTTCGTCTGCGACATCTCCGAGGAGACGTTGCGGCGGAGCGCCTTCCGGCAGGTCAAGCCGGGGGCGCGGGTGAACCTGGAGCGGGCGTTGCCGGCGGGGGGGCGGTTGGGCGGCCACATCATGCAGGGGCATGTGGACGACGTGGGGCGGATGCTCGTCCGCACCCCCAGCGGCGGCGGATTCGAAATCTCGTTCGGCTTCCCGCGCGCGCTCGCGCGCTACCTGGTCCGCAAGGGCTCGGTGGCGGTCAACGGCATCAGCCTGACCATCGCCACGCTCGGCGAGGACGCCTTTTCCGTGGCGGTCATCCCGCACACGCTCTCCGTCACCAACCTGGGCGAACTGCGCCCCGGCGACCCGGTGAACCTCGAGGTGGACGTCCTGGGCAGGTATTTCGAGCGCTATCTCCAGTTGGGGCTGTTGGACGCGCCGCTCCGGGCGCAGGACGGCGGGGGCGGGGCGTCGTCGAAGCTCACCGTCGATTACCTGAAAGGGCAGGGGTTTTAGCGTGTGCGGCATCGGGCGCCGCGCCTTCCTCGCGGCATTCGCGCCGGTCGCCCTCGGCATGTCGGGCGGCTGGGCGGGACGCCTGCGTGGGGAGGCGACGGGCGGCGTCCCGCTGCCCGCGTTCGGGCGCGACACGGTGCTGGTCTGGAGGATCGAAGGCGACGCCTATGAAAAGGGCTTCGTCGCGCGCCTAGGGTCGTTCGCCCCCGACCGCCTCCTGGAGTGGGAGGACGGGGCCGGCGGGCAAGGCACGGTCTTCTTGCGGGAACGCGACCTGCAAGGCGCCAAGGGGTATGAAAGCTCCTCGTTGTTCGTCGGCGGCATGGACAAGGCCGGACGCGACGCGACGACCCTCTGGTTGAGCCGCCGCGTCTTTGCGGAACTGGCGGAGAAGGGGGGGGCGAAGCTCAACCTCGACGGCGTGGCCGCTAAGTTGCGCCGGCTCGGCAAGGAGGGCGTCCCGGTCGAGGTGAACCGCGCGGCGGTCGAGCTCCCCGTCGTCAAGGCTGCGGATGACAGGACGGGGGAGTGGTGCTTCCTGGACGACCCGGCGAACCCGCTCATGGTCCGTTACGAGACGCGCCACCACCGCCAGACGCTCGCCTCCGTCACCACCGACCAGCCGGACACGCTCCGCTGGATCAAGGGCGCCCGGTTGCGGCCCTGACGGCGATGGCGGCTTACCGGGACAGTTGGAACTCGATCTCCCTCACGCCGCCGAACGCCTTGATCATGTATTCCTTCAGCCGGGCGACCAGCTTCTTCTCCGCGACGCGCACCGCCTCGCGCGTGACGCCGTAGCGGTCGGCGATCTCCTGCAACGTCTCCGGATCGTCGGCGAGCAGGCGCCGGTGCAGGATGTCCCGGTCGCGCTCCCCGAGCGTCTCCGAGAAGTCCGTGAACTTCTTTTCCAACAGGTCTCGGAACTCCCCCTGCGCGATCTTCTCATCGACGCCCTGTTCCATCTGGCGCAAGGTGTCGATGTAGTGCGCGTCCCCGTCCGGGCTCACCGGCGCGTCCAAGGAGACGTCCCCGCCCGACATCCCCCGCTCGACCTCCACGAGGTCTTGCTCGTCCACCCCCAGCTTCTCCGCCAGTTGCTTCGAGGTGGGGACGATGCCTTGGGCTTCCAGCGCCCGCTTCTCGCGGTTGAGTTTCAGCAGTATCTTGCGGCGGTCGTTGGTGGTGCCGATCTTGACCATGCGGGCGTTGTCGAGCAGGAACTTCAGTATGTAGGCTTTTATCCACCATGCGGCGTAGGTCTGCAGGCGCGTGCCGCGTTCCGGGTCGAAGCGTTTCACCGCCTGCAACAACCCCAGGTTGCCCTCCTGGATCAGGTCGAGGATGTTGCGGTAGACCTTCTGGTAGATCATCGCGACCTTGACCACCAGCTTCAGGTTGGCGGTCACCAAGCGGAAGGCGGCTTCCTTGTCGCCGGTGCGGCGGTAGCGCTCCGCCAGCTCGTGCTCCTCCTCGCGTTCGAGGACTGCGTATTTCCTGATCTCCGCCAAATAGGCGTGCAACGGATCGTAACGGGTGACGGCCCCCGGCTCCGGCGCCTCCCCGCCCCCGACGCCCCCTTCGGCGTCGTCGAGGTTGCCGGAACCGCCGTCGTCATCGTCGCCATAGGCGTCATAGGCGTCGGGCGCCTCGCCGTCGGCGTGCGCCGCGGGGGGGGCGGTTTCGTTTTCCAAGAGGTCTTCGTCCGTTCCGTCCGTTTTCATCATGCACGTCATTATAACGTCCGGCGTTCGGCGTTCAAGGTTTTGGCGCGCAGAGTCTCCGGGTTGTGCGCACGGCGCACGGGGGTCATGCGTGGTTGACCGCGTCCTGGACGAGGTCGCTCCGGGGCGGGAGGTCGAGGGGCTTCTCCGCCTGCGCGGGCGGGGTGGTGTCAACCGCGGCGTCGTAGGACGCCTGGTAGGCGACGATGCCTTTTTTCTCGGCGGCGTCCGGGTCGTTCATGACCTCGGGCGTGACCGGCGCCTTGTAGCCCGGGTGCGCGACGATGCCGCACCAGGCGTTGCGCCCGTTGTCCTTCGCCTTGTACAGGCTGCGATCCGCGAGGGAGACTACGGCCTCCCAGCCCAGCAGGTCCGGCTCGCCGAGGAAGAAGGGCCAGGAGGCGAAGCCGATGCTGCACGTCACCCGGATGGCCTGCTGCTCGCTGATGACGAACGGGTAGGAGGCGACCCGCTTGCGCAGCCGTTCCGCCAAGATCGTCGTGTCGTTCGCTTTCGGGTTGCGGGCGATGATCAGGAACTCTTCGCCGCCCCAGCGCACGATGGTGTCGGACTCGCGCACCATGGAGGCGAAAAGCGCGGACATCTGCCGCAGCACCTGGTCGCCGGCGGCATGGCCGTAGCGGTCGTTGACGAGTTTGAAGAAGTCGATGTCAACCATCAGGAAGCTGATGCTGGAGGACTCGTCCTGCACCGCCCCCCACTCGCTGGTCGCCTCTTGCGCCGAACGGCGTATCCGCGCCAGATCCTCGGAGATGGAGAATTCCACGAACCGCCGGTTCTTCGCCCCCGTCAGCGGGTCGGTGATGCTCAGCCGCTTCAGGTCGGCGTTGGCGCGTTCGAGCTCCTGCGTGCGCGCCGCCACCAGGTTCTCCAGTTGGTGGGTGCGCTGGTCGTGCAGCTTTTGCTGGCGCATGTACAGGAATTGCTGGCGCATGTACAGGAGCAGCAACACCGACAAGGTGATCATCAACACCCCTATGATCTGGTTGCTGTAGTCTATCAGCCAGTTGACCGGGAACGACACCGCCACGGGGGAGGCTTCCTCGCCCAGCCCCCCCGTCTCGATCGGCAGGGGGCGGACGCCCTTGTTTGCGGCATAGATGGACGCCCCTCCGGCCAGGAAAACCCAGGCGGACCAGGCAGCCAGTGTGCAAGCCTTTGCAAGGCCGTTCATCTACGCTCTCTCCCAACTTCGTTCAAACCGTTGTCAATCCTGTCGTTGATCCGATTGCGATTCGTCGTTTGCGCCCCGTTCGGACCTCTCGGTTTACTTTTCGGCGCAACCGAACTGCTACATGAGAAAGAAAAGAATAGATTGGTTTTCTCGGGAAATTGCCACCCGCCCCCCTGTTACATCGGAAGGACGCCATATATAATCCTTCTTTTTCGAGGACGCGACCGAACTGCCATGCAGCGAATCCCTTTTTTCAAAATGACCGGAACTGGCAACGACTTCATCCTGATCGACAACCGCAAGCGGGTCATCGATCCCGACAACTGCCTCGAATTCGTGCGCGGCGTCTGCCGCCCGAGGGTTTCCGTGGGCGCGGACGGGGTCATATTGATCGAAGGGGATCCGGAGGTCGATTTCCGCTGGCGGTTTTTCAACGCGGACGGGAGCGAGCCGGCGATGTGCGGCAACGGCGCGCGTTGCGCCGCCCGCTTCGCGTTCCTGACCGGCATCGCCGAAAAGCCCCGCATGGCGTTCCGCACCGGGGCGGGCGTCGTCACGGCGGAGCTTTGGGACAAGAGGGTCAAGGTGCAGGTGCCCGCCCCGCACAGCCTGCGCCAAGGCGTTTCCGCCACGGTGAGGAGGCGCCCGTTCGCGCTGGACTTCATCGACAGCGGCGTCCCCCACGCGGTCTGCTTCCTGGAGGGCGCGAAGGATCTGGAGGAGATCGACGTCGAGCGTTGGGGGTGCGCCCTGCGCAACCACTCCCGGTTCAAGCCCGAGGGGGCGAACGTCGATTTCGCGCATGTGGAGGCGCCGCACACCCTGTGGGTGCGCACCTACGAGCGCGGGGTGGAGGGCGAGACGCTGGCATGCGGCACGGGGAGCATCGCCGCCGCGTTGCTGGCGGCGCTCCGGGGCGGGGTGGAGTCCCCGGTCGAGGTGCATGTCCGCAGCGGCGAGGTCTTGACCGTCCATTTCAAGATGGACGGCGCCGCCAGGGGGGGCAGGGCGGGGAAGGGGGATGCGCCCCCCCCGCCGCCCTTCAGCGAAGTCTGCCTCGAAGGGGACGCGCTGGTCGTCTATGAGGCGGAGCTTTGGCCTGAGACGCTATGATGGACGGCGCCGCCAAGGGGTGCCGGACGAGGCCGGCCGGGGCTCACAGCTTGGAGGCGATGGCGTCGCGCGTCTCCCGCATCAGCCGGTCGCGGTCTTCGACCGTCATGCCGCGCGTCTCGATCGGGGCGTGGATGGCGAGGCGGATGCGCCCCGGACGGATGCCGTAGCCGCCCGGCGGCTGTATTGCGGCGCTGCCGCAGATGGTGACCGGCACGACCGGAACCCCGGCCTGGATGGCCATGATGAACGCCCCTTTCTTGAAGCGGCCGAGGGCACCGTCGCGGCTGCGCGTCCCCTCCGGGAAGGCGAAGAACGACATCCCCGACCGGAGCATCCCCACAGCCTGTTCTATGCCCGCGCGCGCCTGCTTGGGGTCGCGCCGATCCAGGGGGACGTAATCCGTGCCTTTGAAGACCCACGACAAGACCGGCACCCGCAACAGCTCCTTTTTGATCAGGGCGCGCAAGTCCCAACCCGTGACGTGGAGCAGCACCGGGCCGTCGAAGTTCCCCTGGTGGTTGGACAGGATCACGCAGTTCCTCACCGTCGCGAGCCGTTCGCGCCCCTCGACGTCCACGCGCACCCCGCCGAGCCACCCCGCCACGCGGATGCAGAGGCGCGTCATGCCGAACAGCAGGTGCGCGCTGCCGGTGGCGGCTTTCCAGAGGCATCCGACCGGCGCGAGCAGGGTGACGTAGACGCCGATGAAGCAGTAGACCAAGGTCGCTCTTATCATTTGCCCAACTTGGCGATCTGCTCCTCGATGACCGCGTCCTCGATCTTGCCGAACAGTATCTCCCGCTTCCCCAGCGGACGCCCGTCGGGGAGGCGCACCTCGGCGATTTCGCCCCAGGGGCGCGCCGCCTGCTCCGCAGGGACGCCGAGCATCGCCCGGAGCCTCGGCGCGGAGTGGGGGAGGAACGGCTCCATCAGGAGCGAGAGCGCCGCCTGGAGCTGGATGGTCGTGTTCAATATGGTCGCCGCGCGCGCCCTGTCGACCTTCATCGCGCTCCAAGGGGCGGCGTCGTTGAAATACTTGTTGCCCGCGCGCGCCAGATCCATCAGCTCCGCGACGGCGCGGCGCACCTGGAATGCGTCGAGCGCGCCGCCGATGGATGCGACAGCCCGCCTCGCGGCGTCCAGCACCGCCGCCTCCGCGCCGGTCGGCTCGCCCGCCGGGGGCACCTTGTTCTCGAAGTTCTTCTCCACGAACGAGAGGCAGCGGTTGATCAAATTACCTAAAACGTCCGCCAGGTCGCCGTTGTTCTTCGCCTGGAAGTCCTTCCAGGTGAAGTCGGCGTCCTTGTTCTCCGGCGCGTTGGCCTCCAGGTAATAGCGCAGCGGGTCGGGGGGGAACACGTCGAGGTAGTCGTCGGCCCAGACCGCCCAGTTGCGGCTGGTGGAGATCTTCTGTCCCTCGATGTTCAGGAACTCGTTGGCGGGGATCTCCGAGGGGAGGATGAACCCCTCGTGCGCCATCAGCATGGCGGGCCAGACGATGGCGTGGAACACGATGTTGTCCTTGCCGATGAAATGCACCAGCTTCGTCGCCTCGTCGCACCAGTAGTCGCGCCAGGCGTCGGGGGTGCCGCGCTTGCGCGCCCACTCGACCGAGGAGGAGACGTAGCCGATGGGGGCGTCGAACCAGACGTAGAGCACCTTCCCCTCCGCGTCGGGCAGCGGCACCGGGATGCCCCAGTCGATGTCGCGCGTGATGGGGCGGTCGGTCAGCCCCTCCTTGAACCAGCCGGAGGAGAACTCGCGCACGTTGTTCTTCCACTCGGGCTTGGACGCCTGCCAGTCCTCGAGCCGCTTCTGGAAGGCCGACAGCTTGAAATACCAATGCCGCGTGTTGCGCAACTCCGGCGCCGCGCCGCAGACCTTGCACTTGGGCCCTAGGAGCTGCTCGGGCTCCAGCCAGCGGCCGCAGGCCTCGCACTGGTCGCCGCGCGCGCCGAGCGAGTGGCAGTGCGGGCACTCGCCCTCGATGTAGCGGTCGGGGAGGAAGCGGCGGCAGGGGGCGCAGTAGTATTGGCGCACCTCCTCCTCGCGGATGAACCCCTTCTCGTCCAGGCGCAGGAAGAAGTCCTGCGAGATCTTGTGGTGCAGGGGCAGGGAGGTGCGCGAGTAGTTGTCGAACTTCACGCCGAGGCGTTCGAAAGTCCGCGACATGGCGGCGTGGTAGCGGTCCACGACGGCCTGGGGCGTCGTCTTCTCGCGGTCGGCGCGGATGGTGATCGGCACGCCGTGCTCGTCCGAGCCGCCGATGAAGAGGACGTCCGCCCCCTTCAGCCGCTGGTAGCGGACGTAGACGTCGGCGGGGATGTAGGCGCCCGCCAGGTGCCCCAGATGCAACGGCCCGTTGGCGTAGGGCAGCGCCGCCGTCACCAGAATCTTCTCATTTGTCGTGTCCACTTCCCGGTTCCTTTCTCTCATGCTCCACATAGTCGCGCATCGCGTCGCGCGTGGAGGTGAACGCCAGCTCCCCCCATGGTATCTCGTCCAGCCGGAACAGGCGCGCCTCCTGGCTCTCCGGCGTCGGCGCCGCCTCGCCCCCCGTGACCGTCGCGCGGTAGACGACCAGCACGATGCCGACGTGCGCATAGGAGTAGACGTTCAGGATGCCGTCTATCCGCACCTGCAGCCGCGTCTCCTCGAAGGTCTCGCGCACGGCGGCGTCCGGGACGCTCTCCCCCAAGTCCACGTAGCCGCCGGGGAACGTCCAAAGCCCCATCCCGGGCGAGATGTTCCGGCGCAACAACCATATCCTGCCGTCCCGTCCCTGGCGAGGCACGGCGCCCGCCACCACCTTGGGGTTGAGGTAGAAGATGAAACCGCACCCGGAGCAGACCTTGCGCACCTGCTGCTCCTCCTCGATGAGCCTGTCCGCGAGGGGCGCGCCGCACAGCGGGCAGAACTTCGCCAACTGCTCGCCCGACAAGTGCGGGCGGTCTGCGTGGAGGCGGTCCGCCGCCATCCGCTCGATCCCCGATTCGGTAAGTCTCATCGCATCCCCCCGGGGACGTGCCGCATCCCGGCGAAAACCAAACATCATACGGCACGGCGCCCCCGTCTGCAACGTCGGCGTCCCGCCCCCCCGTCGCGCAGCCCCCGGCTGGGCGCGCTAGATGCTTTTGGCGGTGTAACCCTTGCGGGCGACGACCTTGGGCTTCAGCGGCTTGCCCTTCTTGTCCTTGAGGTCGGTCTGGACTTCCACCTTGATCTTGCGGTACTTCCCGTCCCGCTTGGTGTTGGAGGAGACGTAGCCGATGCTGTACTGGCTGCGCAACTGCGTGGAGATCTGGCTGAAGATGGCGGGCAGCTCCGTGGCGTAGCGCGGGAACCACGCCGCCCCGCCGGTGTAGTCGGCGAAGGACTTCAACCGGTTCTCCCCCATGAGGAAGTCGATGTTGGTCGAGGCGCTGATGTAGCCGCGCGCGTCGAGGTAGTCGCGCACCCAGCGCCCCACGCCGATGGCGTAGATGGAGGCGTTGGAGTCCTTGCAGGCTTTGAGCGCCTGGTCGTAGGTGTGGCGGCTGAAGGTGTCCAAGCCCGAGCCGATGAGCAGGATGGCCACCTTCCCGTCCAGCTCCTGCGTCCGGTCGATGGTGTCCATGACCGCGTCGGAGATGTTGCTTTCGTCCCAGGCGGGGTAGGTGAACTGGCGCAGCGCCTTGTAGACCTCCTGCTTGTCCTGCGTGAAGTCGTTGAAGATGGTGGTGTGCATGTCGTAGCCGACGACCGCCGTCCAGTCCCCCGGACGCAGCGTCTGGACGAAGGCGTACATGGCGTTGTACACGTCGTCGAGGAAAAGTTCGATGCGCTTGCTGAACTCCACGAGCATCACCACGGTGGTGTTGGCTTCCACCGGCGCGAATTGCTTAATCTCCTGTTTGACACCATCTTCGTAGATGGTAAAGTTGTCGGGGCCGAGGCCCGTGATGACGTTGCCCTTGTCGTCGGTGACCAGCGCCTGCAGCGACACCATGTCCACGCTCACGGAGATGCTGGCCTGCGGCAGCCGCACGGCGCCCGGGTCGGCGGCGTCCGGGTCGTCGGGGGGTGTGCCTGCGGAGGAGGGGCGTTGCGCCTCCACCGTCGTCGGGAGGGACGACGGGAGGGCGCGCTGGAGCAACGGCGTCCAGAGCGGCGCGCAGGCGACACAGGCGCAAAAGGCGAGGATGGTGGCCAAGGTGGTTCTCAAGACGCCGGTTCGAGTCATTGCACTCCCCCAGAAGGCGCGGGATTAAAGGGTGAAGGCGCGGTCGGCGCATAAAAGATTGCAAACCCGCTTGACGATTCACCCGGCAACATGGTAGCACAATGGAGTGAATTGCATAAGGAGATACATGCCATGGGATACTGTCCTGAATGCGAAGCCGAGATTGATGAGGAATTCGAGGACGTGGGCGACATCACCACCTGTCCCGAGTGCGGAGTGGACTTGGAGGTGATTTCCCTCGACCCTGTGGAGTTCGACCTCGCCCCTGACGACGACGAAGAAGAAGACGGCGACTGGGAGGAGGATGGGGACGGAGACTGGGACGAAGAAGACGACGACTGGGACGACGACGATTACGAAGATGACGACGAAGATGACGACTGACCGCCATTGACCGTCCCCCCTCCCTGCAAGCGTGGGCGGCGCCCCGTTCCGACGGATGCCGCCCGCATCCCGGTCTCAGGACAGGGAACCTCTAAGTCCGGGGTTTGTGGAGGTTCCCGACATGGAGCTGATGGAGCTGGAAACACCATTGACAAAATCCTTGGATGAAAAAGAACGGCTGCTCGAAGCCATCCTTTCCGAGTCCGCGCCTGCCGTGGTGGCGTTCAGCGGCGGGGTGGACAGCTCCTACCTCGCGTGGAAGGCCCACGCGGTCTTGGGCGACCGGATGAAGGCGGTGACGGCGGAGAGCGCCTCCGTCCCCTCGCACCAGCGGCGGCTGGCTGCGCGGGTCATCGGTGATTTCGGCATACCGCACCAGGTCGTCCAGTCCGAGGAGATCGGACGCGAGGAGTACAGCCGGAACGACGCCAACCGCTGCTTCCATTGCAAGGACGAGGTCTACGCCAAACTGCGGGCGATCGCGGCGGCGACGGGCGCGGCGGTGGTCTTGGACGGGCTGAACGCCGACGACCTGGGCGACTACCGGCCCGGCAGGAGGGCGGCGCTCAAGCACGGCGTCCGCAGCCCGCTGATGGAGGCGGGGCTCTCCAAGGACGACATCAGGGAGCTTTCCCGCCGCGCCGGGCTCCCCACGGCGGACGAGCCTGCCTCGGCCTGCCTCGCCTCGCGCATGCCCTACGGGGTGAAGATCACCGAGGAGAACCTGCGCCAAGTGGACCGGGGCGAGGAATTCCTGCGCGAGATGGGCTTCCGCGTCTTCCGGGTGCGGCACCACGAGACGCTGGTGCGCATCGAGCTGGGGTCGGAGGACCTTCCCAAGGCGCTCAACCCGGAGGCCGCCGCGAAAATCGCCGCCGCGTTCAAGGGCTTCGGCTACCGGTTCGTGACGCTCGACCTGGAAGGCTACCGCACAGGTTCGGCCAACGAGGTCCTGAGCGACTTGGAAAAGCAGAAGTTCAGCGTGTAGGCCGCAGACGGCCGCCCCCACATGGAAAATCAAACCGAACCCGATGCCCCCCCCCGCGCGACGGCGCACGGGGGCGGCTCCGCCCGCTCAGCCGTCGCGGCGGGCAAGGTCGGCGTCGCCATCGCCATCAGCCGCGTCCTGGGGCTCGTGCGCGAGGTCGTCCAGGCGAAGTATTTCGGGGCGGGCCTGGCCACCGACGCCTTCGGCGTCGCCTACCGCATCCCGAACCTGCTGCGCGACCTTTTCGCCGAAGGCGCCATGAGCGCCGCATTCCTCCCCGCGTTCGCCCGGCGGCTCGCCTCGGACGGCGGCAGGGCGTCGGCGTGGTCGCTCGCCAACCGGATGGTCAACGCGCTCCTGATCCTGCTGGGCGCGGTGACGCTGCTGGTCTTTTTCGGCGCGAGGCTTCTCGTCTACGTCCAAGCCGCGGGTTTCGCCGCCGTCCCCGGCAAGGTGGAGCTGGCGGAGCAGATGACGCGCATCATGTCCCCCTTCCTGCTGTGCGTGTCGCTGGCCGCCGTGTTCATGGGGATGCTCAACGCCTGCGGCTCGTTCTTCCTCCCGGCGCTGTCGTCCTCGGCCTTCAACGTCTGCTGCATCCTGGCGGGGGTGTTCCTCTCCCCGTTCATGCCGCGCTGGGGGCTGGATCCGGTGGTCGCCATGGCGGTCGGGGCGCTCGCCGGGGGCTTCTGCCAGTTCGCCGTCATGGTTCCTTCCGCGCGCGCGCAAGGCTTCCGCTACCGCCTGACGCTCGATCTCTCCGACCCCGACCTGCGCCGCATAGGGAAGTTGATGCTCCCCGCCGTCCTGGGGCTTTCGGCGACGCAGGTCAACGTCATCGTCGACAGCCAGATCGCCTCCATGTACGGCGACGGCCCCGTCTCATGGCTCGGCTACGCGTTCCGGCTGATGCACCTGCCCATCGGCGTCTTCGGCGTCGCCATCGCCACGGTGGCGACGGTGGACGCGTCGCGCCACGCCGCGCGCGAGGACGTGGCGGGCGTCGGGGGGACGCTCGCCGCCGGCCTGCGCCTCGCCGCCTGCCTGACCTTCCCCGCCACGGCGGGGCTCGTCGCCTTCCGGCGGGAGATCGTGCAACTGCTGTTCGAGCGGGGGGAGTTCCTGTCCGACGACACGGAGAGGACCGCCGGGGTGCTGTTGTATTACGCCTTCGCCCTGTTCGCCTACTCGGCGGTCAAGATCGTCGTCCCGGCGTTCTACGCGCTCGGGGACAGCCGCACCCCCGTGCGCACGAGCATGCTGACGGTGGCGGTCAAGGTCGCGCTGAACCTGCTCCTGCTCAAGCCGCTCGGCTTTTACGGGCTCGCGGTCTCGACCACCGTCGCCGCGTGGCTCAACTACGCGCTGCTGCGCCGCCGCCTGGGGCGCGGCTTCGGCGGCGGGCGGCGCGTCGTCCCCGGCGAAGGCGTCGGCGTCTACCTGCGCATCGCGGCGGCGTCCGTCCTCATGGGGGCATTCGCCCGCCTGGTGTTCGTTTGCGGAGGCATGGCCGTCCCCGCCTCCGGCGCGCCCGCGCTCGGACTGCGGCTGGGGTTTGCGATCGCCGCCGCCCTCGTCGCGCTGGTCCCCCTGCTCCGCCTCTTCCGGGTGCGGGAGGCCGACGCGGTGCTGGGCATGGCGGCCAAGCTGGCGGGGAGGGGTCGATGAGCCGCGACTTCCTGGCCGAGTTCACCGACTACCTGCGCGTGGAGAAAGGTTCCTCCCGGAACACCGTCCTCGCCTATCGCCGTGACGTCCGCAACCTCTTGGAATACGCGCTCGGGCTGGGGAAGCCGGTCGAGGGGCTTCGCCCCGAGGACATATCGGGATGGCTGCGCTCCTTGTCCGACGACGGCCTCTCCCCGCGCTCCTGCGTCCGGATGATGGACGCCGTGCGGGGATTCTACCGTTTCCTCGCGGTCTCGCGCCTCATCGCGGAGGATCCGATGGAGCTGATGTCCTCGCCGTCTTTCCTGCGCCCCCTGCCGCGCTACCTCGACCGCGACGAGGTGGAGGCGTTGCTCGCCGCGCCGGACGCCGGTTGCGCGCGGGGGGCGCGCGACAAGGCGATGATCGAAGTCCTGTACGCCACGGGCCTGCGGGTCAGCGAGCTGGTCGGGCTCCTGGTGACGCAGGTCGATTTGGACAGGGGCGTCGTCACCTGCGTCGGCAAGGGGAGCAGGGAGCGCGTGGTGCCGCTCGGGGAGGTCGCGCGGCTGCACCTGGACGGCTACCTGGCCCGTTGGCGGGCCCGGATACTGGGCAGGCGGCGGAGCAACCACCTCTTCGTGACCGGTTGGGGCGGGCCGATGACCCGCCAGGGGTTCTGGAAGGCGCTCAGGGCGTACGGCGTCAAGGCGGGCGTCGAAAAGCCCCTGTCTCCGCACATGTTGCGCCACAGCTTCGCCACGCACCTGCTGGAAAACGGCGCCGACCTGCGCGCCGTGCAGGTCATGCTCGGCCACGCCTGCATCTCCACCACGCAGATATACACCCACGTCACCCGCGAGCGTTTGAGGCAGGTGTACGACCGGCACCACCCCCGCGCCTAGGGGCGAGGGCTTAACTGCCACACCAAACCCAGCCACGCCGCAGCACCACCCCCGCGCCTAGGGGCGAGGGCTGGGGAGGCTCACGCCTCCCAGCTTCCCAATCGCACCACCCCCTCGCCTAGGGGCGAGGGCTCCCGCCAAACGCGCCACACTCGATTGTGGCGCGGCACCACCCCCTCGCCTAGGGGCGAGGGGGTGCAGGCGCGTCTGCCGGGGCGGGGGCGTCCGGACTCCTGGCCGCCCCGGCATCCCGGAAGATTTTTCTGCGATTTTGACCTTTTGCCGATATTCCCGCGTCTGTTAAGTTGCGGGGTTGGATCCACGACCCGCAGGGAGGTTTGCCATGGCAAAGCGTCGTCTGTTCCTTTCCGCCCTGGCGGCGGCGGTTTTCGCGGCCGCATGGGGTTTTCTGCAAAACGGCTTCGCCGCGCCTGCGGCGGACGGCTCCTATGTCCAGTTGACGCGCATCTCCTTCGTCGAAGGGAAGGTCGGCTACCAGCGCGTCCCGGACGAGGAATGGGCCGCGGTGAGCGTCAACATGCCCTTGGAGCCGGGCGACCGCATCTACACCGGGCCGGGCGGCAGGATCGAGGTCGAGTTCGAGGAAGGCTCCGTCCTGCGGCTTGCGGAAAACACCGACGTCGAGATGCTGGCCCTGGACGAGGAGTTCGTCCAGATGCGCATGCTTTTGGGCACCGCCTCGCTGACCGTCGAGAAAGGGGTCGAGTTCGAGGTCGCCACCCCGGCCGCCGCGTTCACCACCGGGAAGAACGGCATCTACCGATTCGAGGTCGCCCCGGACGGGCGTAGCGACGCCATCGTCCGCAAAGGGGAGCTGGAAGCCGCCGCCGACGCCTTTGTCCGCACCGTGAAAAGCGGCGACCTCATCCGCGTCCATCCAGAGGCTGTGGGGCCGGAAGTCATGGCGGCGGCCGGGCGCGACGCCTGGGACGAGTGGAACGACAGGCGCGCGGCAGACCGCAACGCCGCCAGCCGCCGCCACATCGCCGGTGACGTCTACATGGGTGTCGGCGAGCTGGATCGCCATGGCCGATGGGTTCACGTCTCCTCCTACGGCTGGGGCTGGGTGCCCCATTCCGTCGGGAGCTACTGGTCCCCCTATTCGGTCGGCCGATGGGTCTACAGGCCGCGCTTCGGCTGGACTTGGGTCTCCTACGAGGCGTGGGGATGGCTGCCGTACCACTACGGGCGCTGGTACCGGGATGCGTCCATCGGCTGGTGCTGGTTCCCCGGCGAAGGCTTCTCCTTCCGCTTCTGGTCGCCGGGGCTGGTCGCCTTCTACCGGGGTGCGGGATGGGTCTCTTGGGGTGCGCTCGGCCCCGGCGACTATTACGATGTCGGGCGCTACCACTACCGTCGCGGCTACGCCCAGTACCTGGATCGGATGCGGGCGCTGTCGGTGCGCCGCCCCGGCGACTTCATCAACCGGAACGTGCGCGACGCCTTCCGGACCGTCGATCTGGATCATTTCCGCCGCGCCAGCTTCAACGAGCGGAGCGTGGGCGTCCAGCGCGACATCGCCCAGCCTTGGCGGCAGGGGGAGCTGGTGCGGGGCCGGCTGGACGTCACCCCCACGCGGGATAGCTTCCGGCCCGCGCCGGAGCGGCAGGCGGCGCGACCCACCTACGGGGGTGCCCGTGAGGTGGTGGTGAGGCGCGAGCCGACGCAGGTCGCGGGAGGTCGCGACCGCTTCCGTCCCGTCTCCAATCCGGGCCTCGGCCAGGAACCTTCGCGACAGGCGCGCCAAGGGCAAGGCGTGGGGGGAGGGGCGGTCGCCGGCGACCGGTCTGGGCGCATGGGCGCCGCCCGCCCCGTCGGCGGTGCGAATGCGGACAGGATGGGCAACGGCTTGCGCGGGAACAGTTTCGCCGGGAACAGCTTCAGCGGTTCTACGAACCCCGCGGGCAGGGTGGGGGCGCCCCCCGCGTCCAACGCCCCCGGTGCGTCCTACAGGGGGCGCGTCGGAGAATCCGGGAGCAACCGTCCCGCGAGCCCCGCGCGGAACGATGCCAGGAACAACGCGGGGGGTGCCGTGCGGAACCCCGACGGGAACTCCGCGCGGGGCGGCGACCGGCAAGGCGGCGACCGGGGGACGCGCCCGTCGCCGGGCGAGGCGGGTGAGTCCCGCAACCGGGACGGGGGCGCAGGCGGAGGGTTTATCGGCGGCGACAGCCGGCCTACGCCTCCTGCGGCGACCCGGACGCCGTCGCGGACTCCCGACCGGAGTTCGACGCGGCGCGAAAGCACCGCCCCCTCGACCCGGCAGCGGACTGCGACGCGCCCCACGGACACCGGACGGTCGAACCGGACTGGCGAAAGAAGCGTGTCGGGGGCGAGGACGGGCGGGAGCGCGCCTGCCGCAGGCGACGCATCCCGGAGTCGGACTCCGCGCACAGGGCGGACGGCGACTGGGACTGCAACCTCCCCCAGGACGTCTCCTCGGACGGCATCCCGCCCCTCCACCGCGCCGGCGCGACCGTCGGCGCCAGCCGTCGGGGAAGGTTCGTCTTCGCGGAATTCCACGGGGGAGGCGTCGGCAGGTCCTGCGAGCCGTCCCGCCACCCGCCCCAGCGCGTCCGGCAACCGTTCCACATCCCCATCCTCCCCCAACCCCTCGTCTTCCGGCGGGCAGAGGGAGCAGGGGGTGCGCGCCCGCTCCTCTTCACCCGCGTCCGGGGCTTCGTCCTCCGGTTCCGGCGCGCGTTCTGGAAGGAGTGGGCGCTAGGGCGGGACGAAGGCGGGGTGTCCCCCCGGCTGCGGTTCGACGCGGGTCCGACCGTCGGTCGGGGAACGCCTCCGCCCATCCCCACGGCCGTTTTTCTGATCCCATCCCTCGGACGGGGATTTTGATCTGCATCCCCGTTGGCGTCCTGTCAAAGCCGCCCGCGACCCTTGCGGGGTCATCCGGCCTGTTCGACCTTCGTCGGCGCGCCCCCGCCTTGGCGTTTTTTTTGATCGCCCCGCGCCACCTGCATCTCCCGCATCTGCATCTCCTGGGCCATGTATCTGCGCAGGGCGTCGATCCCTTGCTGGCTGCGGTGGCGTATGGTGGAGCGGGGTATCCCGCTGGTGGCTTCCAGCGACCGGTAGGACGCCTCGTCCTCGCCGAGCATCGTCAGCCGCACCGCCTCCTGTTGCTTTTGGGGGAGGTTGTCCACCGCCTGTCGCAACAGCCGCAGCTTCCCTTCGAGTTCGGCGCGGTCTTCCGCCTCCTCCATGAGGAGGTCGGGTCGGAACGGGTCTTGGTGTTCCAGCGCCGACCTGGTGAGCAGCCGTTCCAGCACCGGCGCGTACTGCTTCCGCTCGCGTTTGCGCATTTTGTACAGTTCGAACGCGGTGTTGCCGATGGCGCGTCCAAGGTACAGGCGCAAGTCCTCCGACGACGCGAACCGGGGGGCGCGGCGCAACACCCGGCGAAAGGCTTCGTGTAGCGCGTCTTCGGCATCCTCGCGGTTCCGGAGTATGGATATGCTGATTCGCATCCATTTCTCCGTGTTGCGGCGGAACACCGTCAGCAGCTCCTTTTCCACTTCTTCTGCAACTGAATTCTTAGTTTCTTGCATTTTTTCTTGCTCAAAATGACCCGTGGACAGTTAGTAAGGGTGTACAGCGTCAAACATCTTTAAAGTTTCGCGAGGTGCCTGGATATTTCAGGAAAGTGAGGGGAAAGTGGAAAAAAAGCGAGCGGTGGGTGAAATGGCCGGGAGTCTGTCGGAATTGGAGGCGGTGCGTTCGCGTTTGGCGATCGCCATCGCGGCGGATAGCCAGAGGACGCCCCCCGGACAGCGGCGGGGCTATCTGGAGACTGCGGATCGGATGCGGCAATGCGTGCAGAAATACAAGAGGGGGGTGCCGAGGTCGCTGAGTCCGAAAGGGAACTGGCTGGTCAAGCGGATCCTCGGCGATACGTCGCTTGAGGGGGACGCCCGCCGTTTTTGCCGCATCGTGGGCAACATCATTGAAGAGCTGGAAGGGGGCGGTTGCGCTTCCGGCGACGAAAGCGGCTGGTAGCGCCCGCGCCCCCTCCGGCGTTTGCCGCAGAGGGGGTGCCGCGCCGCGCCCGGTCGCGGATGGGGAAGGGGGATCCTGCCGATGTTCCCGCTCGACCGTTTGGTGCGCGGGATGGGCGCGGCTCGACTGCGTGTCGGGATGGGTTTGTCGCCCATCCCGGGGCGTTGCGCCATCGACGCTGATTTCAAAACCGCATGCGGGGCGAAGCGGGTGTGCGGGGCGCAAGCACAGGTTGGCGAATTTGCCGTGCGCTAAAGGGAGACCTGAAGCGATTCGCACCGCACCTTGCAAAACGCCCCTGCGTCAAACGGCGGTTCCCTTGTTTTCCACATGAAACCATATCGAATTGGTATACATTCGGCGGATTGCATCCCGCTGGTTGGCGCCGCACAGTTTCGCGCCCTGTCTTGAAAAATCATTTCATATTCAATGTGACAAATATTTCCCTATTTTTCGGTCGGCGTCGTCAACCGGGCTTCCCGCCCGTTCCCAAGATTTTGTGATTTTCTGAAGTCATCCCCCCGTATTTTGTGGTTTTTTTTAATAAAATTTTAATAAAAAAACAGATTTTTCTTGACAATAAACGTCTAATCCTTTTATATCTCTCAGAGAAAAGGCAAGTTACATGAAAGTTGGTCTAACTTACAATATGAGGCGGGAAAATCCGGGGGAGGTGTTGGAGCCTCCGGGTGGTTTCAGGGGTGACGCCCAGGCGGAATGGGACACGCCCGAGACCATCGCCGCCATCCAGTCCGCCCTCGAAAAACGGCATGATGTCGTCTTGATCGATGCTGCGGGGGACGCTTGGAACCTGTTGCGGGAGACCCGCCCGGACATCGTATTCAACATCGCCGAAGGTTCCGCGGGGCCATGCCGGGAAGGGTACATCCCCTCCATGCTGGAACATTTCGGCATCCCTTACTCCGCCAGCGACCCTTTGACCTTGAACATCTGCCTGGACAAGTCCCGAACCAAGGAAATCCTCGCCTACCACGGTCTGCCCACGGCGCGTTTTTGCGTCATCTCCGACCCAGATCGCCCCTGCGAATCGCCGGCGGACGGCGTTGCGGGGTTGCGCTACCCGCTCGTCGTCAAGCCGTTGCACGAGGGGTCGAGCAAGGGCATCTACAACGACTCGCTGGTGCGGACGCATGGGGAGTTGGTGCAGCGGGTGGCGTGGTTGCAGGAGAGCTACGGCGAGCCGGCGCTGGTGGAGGAGTTCCTGCCGGGGCGGGAGTTCACAGTCGCCATCCTCGGCAACGGCGCCGGGGCGCGGGCGCTTCCAGTCGTGGAGATCCTTTTCGACGCCCTGCCCGGGGATGTCAACCCGATCTATTCCTTCGAGGCGAAATGGGTCTGGGATCAAAGCTCCGACCCGTTGCGCATCTTCGATTGCCCCGCCCGTCTGGACGCGCGGTTGCAGGCGGAGATCGAGAAGCTGTGCCTGGACGCCTATCGCGTCCTGCGATGCCGGGACTGGTGCCGCATCGACGTGCGCCTGGACGCCGGGGGGCGGCCGCACATCCTGGAGCTCAACCCGTTGCCGGGCGTCCTGCCCAAGCCCGAGGACAACTCCTGCTTCCCGAAGGCGGCGCGCGCGGCGGGGATGGGCTACGACCAGTTGATCAACGAGGTCCTGGACATCGCCTGCGCGCGTTGCGGGGTGTTGCCATGACTTGCGACTGCGCCATCTTGCACAATGCGGCGACGGAGACGGAGAAGGCGGGCAGCCGCGAGGTCATCTACGCCTCCTGCAACGCCCGCACCGAGGTCGGCGCGATCGCAGAGAGCTTGCGTCATGCCGGTTATTCGCCGTGCGTCATCGCCGTGGGCGCCTCGGAAGCCCCCGCCAAAGGGGGCGTCTTGGGGGATTTGATCGGTGAGTTGAAGGGGCTGGCGCCGAAGTTCGTGTTCAACCTCTTGGAGGAGATCGACGGCGACTGCGGGATGGAGATGGCTGCGGCGGGGCTTTTGGAATTGATGCAGATCCCGTTCACCGGGTCGGACTCCTTCTCCCTCGGCCTCGCCTTGCGAAAATACCACGCGAAACTGGCGCTGGACGCGGCGGGGGTGCCCGTGCCGCGCGGAGTCCTGTGCGCGCCGGGCGACGAGGACGCCCTCTCTTCTTCAGGGGGGGCGTTGCGCCTCCCCCTGATCGTGAAGCCGGTGCGCGAGGACGCGAGCCTGGGGGTCAACAGCGACTCCGTCTGCCGCCGTCCCGAGGAGGTGCGGAGGCAGGTGGGCTACGTCCACGAGGTCTACCGGCAAGAGGCTCTGGTGGAGGAGTACATCGACGGCAGGGAGTTCAACGTATCGGTCATCGGCGGCACGGGCCCCGGGGACGAGGCGCCGGAGGTGTTGGCGATAGCGGAGATCGACTTTTCGGGAATGCCGGAGGAGGAGCCCAAGATCGTGAGCTATCGCGCCAAATGGGATGAAGGGAGCCCCATGTACCGCTCGACGACGCCGGTCTGCCCCGCGCCGCTGTCCCGGAGGCAGGAGGGGTTGATAAAGGAGATTGCAATTCAAAGCTACCAGGTGATCGGTTGCCGCGACTACGGGCGCGTCGACATGCGCATGGATGCGGAGGGCTCCCCCTACGTCTTGGAGGTGAACCCGAACCCGGACCTTGCGCCGGAGGCGGGTTTCGCCCGGGCGGTGCGCGCCTCGGGGCGCACCTACCAGGATGTCGTCTTGGGCATCTGCCGCGCCGCGATGGCGCGCGGACGCCTGTCGGGGGAAGACGTCTTGTATGCGTTCTGAGGACAGGGGCGGAATCCCCGCGCGTGATGCGGGGGCGGATGGCTTGGCCGGCCTGGGGCGTCCGGTGAGGGCGTTGCGTCGCGAGGATCGCCCCGCCCTCGCCGCGCTGGTCGCGGCGGTGGAGAATTTCAACGCGGCGGAGCGGGAATGCGCCATGGAGCTGGTGGACATCTATCTTGGCGACGAGGCGCAACGGGACTACCGCTTCGCGGTCGTGGACGGGGCGGCGGGCGACGGTGCGGCGACCGTCGCCGCCTACGCCTGCTGGGGGCCGGTGCCGTTGACCAGGGGGACGTTCGACCTCTACTGGATAGCGGCGCACCCGGCGGCGCGCCGACGCGGCCTGGGGCGTCTGCTGATGGAGCATGTCCAAGGGCGGGCGCGGCTGGAGGGGGGGCGGATTTTAGTCGCCGAGACCTCCGCCAAGGAATCTTACCGGGGGACGATCGCATTCTATCAACGGCTGGGTTTTCAAGAGGTGTCGCACATACGGGATTTCTACGATGTCGGGGACGACAGGTTGATATTCATCAGACGGCTGACCTGACAGGGAGACGGATTCGCGCATGGAACAGCTAACAGGGCAACTGGCGGAACAGGTGGAACGGGTGGGACCACGGGCGGAGTTGCAAACCGAGGCGCAGGCGGAAGGGGGTTCGACACAGCCCCCCCCGACCACGAAGATGGAGCAGTGGACGATAGACCTGCGCAACAGCGTCACCTCCGGCGAGAAGCTCGCCGCCGACTTCGGCGGAGACGCCGGGATGGCGGAGGTCATCGACGAGGTGTGCCGGAACTACCCGATGCGCATCCCCCGCTACTACTACAACCTGATCCGGGAGGTGGGCGACCCGATCTGGAGGCAGTCCGTCCCGTCGGTCGAGGAGCTGATGGACGAGTGCGCCCCGGAGGATCCGTTGCGCGAGGAGGCGGACAGCCCCGTGCCGCGCCTGACGCACCGCTATCCCGACCGTGTGCTGCTGCTGGTCACCGACCGGTGCCCGATGTATTGCCGCTACTGCACGCGCAAACGCCTGGTGGGGCGCACGAGCACGATCACCGAGAAGACGGTCACGATGGGCATAGGCTACATCCGCAGCCATCCGGAGATCCGCGACGTGCTCATCTCCGGCGGCGACCCGCTCATGGTCAGCGACCGCAAGCTGGAGGGGATCATCGCCCGCCTGCGCGAGATCCCGCATGTGGAGGTCATCCGCATCGGCACGCGCTTCCCCTGCGTCCTGCCGAGCCGCATCACCGACTCCCTGTGCGCGATGCTGAAAAAATACCATCCGATCTACGTGAACACGCACTTCAACCACCCTTGCGAATTGACGGCGCAGGCGGTTGAGGCGTGCGGCAGGCTCGCCGACGCGGGCATCCCGGTCGGTTGCCAGACGGTCTTGCTCAAAGGGGTCAACGACGACCCCAAGGTGTTGAAGGAGCTGATGCACAAGCTGGTCTTGGCCCGGGTGCGCCCCTACTACCTCTACCAGGCCGACCTGACGCGCGGCACCAACCATTTCAGGACGCGGGTGGAGAAGGGGATCGAGATCATGCAGGCGTTGCGCGGGCATACGACCGGCTTCGCCGTGCCGCAGTTCGTCATCGACGCGCCGGGCGGGGGGGGGAAGATCCCGCTGATGCCCGACTACGTGGTCCGGTTCGACGACAAGGAGATCATCCTTCGCAACTTCGAGGGGAAGGAATACGTCTATCCGCAGGCGGATCACCGCTACGTGAAGGACGAGGGGGACGCCGAGGACGTCGAACTGATAAACTTCTGACGCCTGGCGGGCGGCCGTCACCGCGCCGTTCGCCCGGGCTCGGGAGTCGGGGTGGATGAAAGTGGGCGGCGCGATGTCGCATAAAAAAACAGTGCGTCAAAATGAAAAGACGTTGCGGGAGTTGCGCTCCTCCTCGCCGGAGGAGACGCGCCGCATAGGGATCGAGATCGCCCGGACTTTGCCCGTCCCCGGCGTCGTCCTGTTGCGCGGCTCCCTCGGCATGGGGAAGACGACCCTCGCGCGGGGCATCGCCGAGGGGTTGGGGCTTGAGGACGCGGGGCGCGTGTGCAGCCCTTCGTTCACCTTGGTCAACGTCTACCGGGGGCGTTGCCCCATCTACCATGTGGATCTGTACCGGCTCGAAGGGGCGCGCGACCTCTATTCCATCGGCATCGACGATTTCATCGGCAGGGAAGGGGTGACCGTCGTGGAATGGAGCGAGCGGCTGGGGGACGCCTTCCCCGACGCGGTGGAGGTGGAGATCGAAGACGCCGGGGGGGAGTCGCGGACGCTGCGCATCCTTGGATGAGCTTTTGGGGGTGGGCTTCGCGGCGGTCGCGGCGCGGACGTTCCGCCAGCGTCGCCATGCGGGCGGAGAGGCGCAAAGATGCCGATGGACGACATGACGGGGGCGAACCAGTTCTTTGACGGCGACGGCGCGGCGCTTGGGCGGCAAGCCGCACCGGTTGCGCCGACCTTGGCGGCTTTGGCGGACGCGCTCCGGCGCTGGCCGCCGCCCGCGACGCCGCAGGCGTTGCCGCAAGGGAGCGTCGCGGTGCTCGCCGAGTGTCGCGCCGGCCTGTTCGGAGGGGCGCTCGCCCAACTGTTGCGTTGCCTCACCGCAGCCAAGGTCTGCGCCGAGCTCAGGGAGCGCGGAGTGGACGCAACCCCCGTCTGCCGGGTGCGCCCCGCCGACGCCCAGTCCCCGCTTGAGACGCATCTGGTGGATCGGCGTTACGGCTTGCACCGGCTCGCGCCGGGCGACGCCCTGGGGGAGGGGGTCTGCGGTGGGTGGACGGATGCCCTCCTTGCCGAGATCGAGGGGCTTTTCCCTCCCGACGCCGCCGGCGGGGACGATGCCCTAGCCTCCCTCAAAGAAGCATTCTCCCCGGGGACGGCCTTCGTCGACGCCAACGTCCGCTGGCTGGGGCGCCTGTTGCGTCCGTGGGGGGTGGTCGTCGAAGGGTTCGACGTCGGGGACGCCGCCGAGGCGGGGGGCGCGCGGGATGGCGGACGAGGCGGGGAAGCCCCCCCGCCCTCGCCTTTGGGACGAGCCTTGGAGCGAAGGCGCGCGCTCCCGGTCGCAGTCGTTGTCACCGAGCCGCAGGATGCCCCCCGCCATCGGGCGCACGACGGCATCCTGGTGCCGATCCCTTGGCCGCGTGCGCGGGTGACGATGTCGAGCGCCAGGGTGGAAGCCACGTTGCGCCGCTATGCGCTCGACCCCGGCCACCTGCGCGAAGGGCTGGACGCCGTCATGGGGCGGGTTCGGGGGGAGTTGCGCGGCGACGTCCCCGCCAGGTTGCGAGGGCTGGAGGAGGACGTCGGCGACGCGCTTGCCGGGCTTGTGGCGCTGGATGCGCGCGACCGGCGCTTTGCCAAAGCGCGCCGGTCGCGTGGCGAGAGGATCCTCTACCAGCTCGGGAAGTTGCGGCGGCATGTGGACGGTGCGCTGGCGCGGAGGGAGCGGGTCGCGGAGGCGCGGTTGCGCAAGGCGTGCGATTTCCTGGCGCCGCAGGGGCGGTGGCAGGACGAGGTGCTGGGTTCTTTGCAAGTTCCTTTGCGTCATGGCGCGTCCGGCGTCCAGACGCTCTATGAAGGCCTGGACGTCGGGACGTTCGGGCATCAACTGATCAGGATGGATTGACCATGCTACTTGACATCCTTGCCGTCGGCGCGCATCCGGACGACGTGGAGCTTTTCGCGGGCGGGACGCTGGCGAAGATGGCGGCGCTGGGTTACGCGACCGGCATCGTGGACGCGACGCGCGGGGAGCTTGGCACGAGGGGGACGCCCGCCGTCCGCGCCAAAGAGGCCGCCGCCGCCGCCGCGATCTTGAAGGCGAAGGTCCGTGGGAACCTGCGCCTCCCCGACGGCGGCGTCGCCGTGACCCCCGCCGCGCGGCTCAAGCTGATCAAAGTCCTGCGCCGGTACCGCCCCCGGATCGTCATGACGCACTACTGGGAGGATGCGCACCCCGACCATGTCCACACCAGCCGCTTGGTCACGGAGGCGGTGCATCATGCGGGACTGGCGAAGATCGTCACCGGCCGGGAGCGGCACCGTCCACCGGTCGTGCTTTATTTCAGGCTCCCCCTCGGCATGGCGCCGAGCTTCGTGGTGGACGTGTCCGACTACGGCGACGTGCGCGACGCCGCCATCGCGGCGCACCGTTCGCAACTGTACGACCCCGGGGGCGGGGGGTTGGAGACGGTCGTGAGCCGCCCCGACTTCCTCTCGCACGTCGAAGGCGTCCATTCTTTTTACGGCACGATGATCGGCAAGCGCAAGGGGGAGGCGTTCCATTACCGGGAGACGCTGGAGGTTCGCGACCTGTGCGCCCACTTCTTCGGCGCGAAATGACCGGCGCGCCCTAGGCGCGGCGCGCGCTCACAGGTCGAAGGGGATGTCGATGCGCTCGATGCCGCGCGCGCGACCGGTGCCGGCGTCGATGTCCACGATCACGCCGTTGAAACGCAGGTTGGCGGCGGCGGGCTCCAGCCGGTTGGGGATTTGCAGGATCATGCGATCCAGGGCGATGCGCGTGTCCGAGCCGATGATGGAGTCGTGCGCGCCCGTCATGCCGATGTCGGTGATGTACGCCGTGCCGCGCGGCAGGAGCCGCTCGTCGGCGGTCAGTACGTGTGTGTGCGTCCCCACGACGGCGCTGGCCCGCCCGTCCAAGTGCCAGCCCAGCCCCTGCTTCTCCGAAGTCGCCTCTGCGTGGAAGTCCACGACGATCACCGGCGTCTCCTTGCGTAGAGCTTCCACGGCCTCCATGCCGACCGTGAACGGGCAGTCGATGGATGCCATGAAGGTGCGCCCCTGCAGGTTCAACACCCCCACACGCTCGCCTTTTTTCGTCTCGCCGATGTAGACGCCCGTCCCTGGGACGCCCTTCGGGTAGTTGTGCGGCCGCAGGAGGCGCGGTTGCCCCGCCAGGTAGGGGATGATCGGCTTTTTGTCCCAGATGTGGTTCCCGGAAGTGAACACGTCGATGCCGGTCGCTAGCAACTCGTCCGCGATCTTCGGCGTGATGCCGAAGCCGGCGGCGGCGTTCTCCACGTTGGCGACGCAGAAGTCGATCTCCCGCTCGCGGACGATCCCTGCGAGCTTTTCCTCGACCAGCCGCCGCCCCGGTCGCCCGAAAACGTCTCCGATGATGAATATCCGCATAAAGGAACCTCTGAAAACCCCGGATGACAGCGCCGGCGCCTTAGTCGAAAATGCCCGTTCATCTTGGCAAACTCCGCTTTTCGACCTGCGGCGACGCCTTGTCTGCGAGGTTTTTAAAGGCTCCCACAAGTGAGACCTGATACCCCCGCACCGCCGTGTGGCTGATCTATTTGAACCTTGTTGCCAAGGTGGACCCCCTGCGACCGACTTCAGGCAAACAAGTTCCCGAAGGAAAAGCTCGCACACCGCCGACCGACCCGGACGCCCGACAAATAGAATATCGGCTCAAATAAGGGTTGCCATCACGCACGTAGCAGGGGCTCGGACATAATAAGCGTTTCCATGCGCCAGAGTCAAACAAATTGGTTGCGGATTGGTTGCGGAAATCCCTTCGGGGCGGAAATCCCTTCGGGAGCCGACCGAGGCGCCACGGCGGCGTCAGCCGCAACAACCGGCTTTCGCTGTCGCAACAAGCCATCGGCTTAAAGCCGACGGCCTATTGACTTCGCACTTCGGGCGGTGGGCGTCCATGGACGCCCGCTGCGGCGGTTAGAACCAGTGGTAGGCGGGGCGCAACGGCAAAGGCGGCGGGTCGCCCCGGTAGCGGACATACTCGAGGAACAAGCCCGCCGGGGGCGCGGTGACGCGCGCCGCCTCGGAGTGCCGCAGCCGCAGGAGCCCGTCCGGCGCGAGGTTCCCCCGCCCGACCTCCACCAGCCCGCCGACCAGGCGGCGCACCATCTTCCACAGGAAATGGGACGCGCCGATGCGCAACAGGAGCAAGTCCCCGTCGGCGCGCAACTCGCAGGAGGTGACCTTCACCCTGCCGTCGTCGCCGCGCCCGTCCGCGTCCACCTCCTGGAAGTTGGAGAAATCGTGCATCCCGACGACGCGCCGTGCGGCGCGGCGCATCTCCTCGGCGTCCAGCCGGTCTTTGACCCACCAGACGAACGGCTTGCCGAAGGCGGTGCGCCGCGTGGCGAGTTGGTAGAGGTAGAAGCGCTCCACGGCGTCATGGCGCGCGTGGAAGCGCCAGTCGGCCTCGTCAACCCGGCGGACGTTGATGTCTGCGGGCAGGCGGTCGTTCAGGCCGTGCCGCAACTCGACCTCCGAGAACGGGGGGACGGGGCGCAAGGGCTCCAGGTGCGCGATTTGGAAGAGCGCGTGGACGCCGGCGTCAGTCCGACCTGCGCCCGCAAGCAAGACCCGCGCGTCGAGCAGATCCTCGGCGGCGCGACGCAACTCCCCCTGCACCGTGCGGGCGTTGCGCTGCTCCTGCCAGCCGCGATAGCGCGTCCCCTCGTATTCGACGACCAGCCGCCATTTCCGTCTTTCCATCGCGCCCCTCCGTGCCCGAACCCCGTGTTTGAACCGGCGAACGATAGCATATAAGGAGACCTCTAAAAACCCCGGATGCTGCGGCGACGCCTTGTCTGCGAGCTTTGTCAGAGGTTCCCACAAACCGCCGACCCTGCACGGGCGAAACGGTTGCGCCTGCGGCGGCGGTCGTCTAAAATGTGCGCGGGCGGGATGCGGAGATGGACTGGGCGGCGGCGCTGAAAAACACCGGGGATGACAAGGCATTGCTGGCGGAGCTGGCGGCGATGTTCGTGGAGGACTTCCCCCGCATCGCCGGCGAGGCGCGCGCCGCCGTCGCCCAGAACGACATGGAGGCGCTGTCGCGCTCCGCCCACACCTTGAAGGGACGGATGGCGTTTTTCGGGGTTGAGCCCATCCGGCGGCAGGCGGCGGCGGTGGAGGAGCTGGGGTGGCGGACGGGCGTCGGCGCGCAAGAGGCGGGAGAGGCGTTGGAAGCCTTGTTGCAGGCGACGGCGGAGGTGCTGCCGGAGTTCCAATCCCTGTCGCGAACGTAGGGGGTCCGGGGGAGGCGCCGCGCCGCAGGCGGACATGCCGGGGCGCGAATCGTCCGGCGGGCCGCCCGTCGCGCGCAATCGGAACCATCGAACCATAGAAAAGAAAAGATTTCCTGTTGCTTTTTCCTCGGTTTGCTGGTTTAATCTCCCCTTTTCGGTTCGAGGAGGTGTGACCGTGTACGCAGTAATCAAAAGCGGTGGTAAACAATATTGTGTGGCGGAAGGCGACGTCGTCCGCGTCGAGAAGCTCCCCAGCGAGGTGGACGCGCCTGTGGAGTTCAAAGACGTGCTCCTCGTGAAAACCGACGAGAAGACGCTCATCGGCAGCCCCTTGGTCGAAGGCGCGTCGGTGGAAGGCGTGCTCAAGGCGCAGGAGAAGGCCGACAAGGTCATCGTGTTCAAGTACAAGAAGAAGAAGCAGTATCGTCGGACGCGCGGACACCGCCAGCCGTATTCGGAAGTCCGGATCGAAAAAATCAACGTAGGGTAGCGAGGGAGTCATGGCACACAAAAAAGGAGTTGGAAGCTCCAGGAACGGAAGAGACAGCCAGTCCAAGCGGCTGGGCGTGAAGCGGTTCGCCGGCGAGACCGTGAACGGCGGCACGATCCTCGTGCGCCAGCGCGGCACCAAGCTCAGGCCCGGGCTGAACGTCGGCATCGGCAGCGACGACACGTTGTTCGCCATGAAGGCGGGCGTGGTGCAGTTCCAGGACAAGGGGCGCAAGGGGCGGTTCGTCCATGTGCAGGTCCCGGCGGCGGAACAGGCCGCGCCTGCCGGGCAAGCCTGATCCCACCCCGGAGCCTGCCAGATGGGGACCCCGCCATCGGGGTCCTTTTTTTTTGGGAGTGCGGCGGCTTGCCGCATCCGTCCCATCCCTTGTCCGTTTGGACGCCGCTGCGGGGGGGGGCGCGTCGCAAGGCCAAGCTTCGCGACGGCACCGCGTCCCGGGCGCGGCTTGGCGTCACCTGCGACATAGTCGAAGAGGATAGGCACTTGTTCATCGATCGCGCGAAAATCCAGGTCGTCGCCGGAGGCGGGGGTAACGGCTGCCTCGCCTTCCGCAGGGAGAAATTCGTCCCGCGCGGCGGTCCGAGCGGCGGAGACGGCGGCCGGGGCGGCGACGTGTACATGGAATGCTCCGAGCGCGTCAACACGCTCCTGCATTTCCAGTACAAGCGCGTCTTCAAGGCGCAACGCGGGCGACACGGCGAGGGGGACAACCGCTCCGGCAAGGACGGCGAGGACGTCACCATCCTGGTGCCGCCGGGGACGCAGGTCTACCGCGAGCCGGGGCATGAGCTGCTCCACGACTTCGCCAAGCCGGGCGAAGTCCTGAAAGTCGCCGCCGGCGGGCGGGGCGGCCGCGGCAATGCGCATTTCGCCACCTCTGTGAACCAGGCGCCGCGTCGCGTGGAGCCGGGCGCGCCGGGCGAGGAGTTCGAGCTGTCGCTGAGTTTGAAGCTGATCGCCGACGTGGGGCTGGTCGGCTACCCGAACGCGGGGAAATCGACGCTCATCTCCCGCATCAGCTCCGCCAAGCCCAAGATCGCCGACTACCCCTTCACGACGCTGGTGCCGCACCTGGGGGTGGTGAAGCTGGACGACTTCCGCACCTTCGTGGTGGCGGACATCCCCGGCCTGATCGAAGGGGCGCACGAGGGGCACGGCCTCGGCGACCAGTTCCTGAAGCATGTGGAGCGCACGCGCGTCCTCGCGCACGTGATCGACGTCTCCTGCACGGAGCGCGATCCGGTCGATGCCTACGACGCGATCATGAAGGAGCTGGCGCTGTTCAACCCCGACCTGCTGGAGCGGAAGCAGTTGGTCGTGGCGACCAAGCTGGACGTGATGGAGGACGAGGGGCGTCTAAGGCGGTTGGAATCGATGTGCGCCGAACGCGGCCTGACGTTCCTGGGCGTATCGGCGGTGACCGGCGCGGGCGTGCGCGCGTTGATAGGCAAGCTGGACGAACTGTTGCGCTGAAGGGGGCAACTAGAAACCTCGCAGGCAAGGCGCAACGCAGCGTCCGGGGTTTTTAGAGGTTCCCTGAAGCCGCATCGGGAGGAGGGGGATTGGACGGCATCAAGGTCGGGGTGTTCGGCGGGACGTTCAATCCCGTCCATCGCGGGCACCTGCACGTCGCCCAAGGCGTCCAGTCGCTGTTCGGGCTGTCGCGCGTCTATTTCGTGGTCGCCGCCACACCGCCGCATAAGCGGCCTGACGAAGTGACGCCCCTCGCGCACCGCTACGCCATGGTGTGCCTCGCCACCGCGAGGGAGGTCTCCTTCGTCCCGTCGCTGGCGGAGCTGGAGCCGGAGCCCAGCCCCTATACCATCGACACGATGAAAAAGATGGAGCGCCTCGTCCCCGCAGGGAAAGGCGCGGGGGGGGCGGACGCGCCTGCGGCATCGAGGCTTTTCTTCATCGCGGGGGGCGACTCGCTCCTGGAGGTCTCCTCCTGGCGCGAAGGGGGGCGGTTGCTAGATGGATATAATTTCGTATTCGTGGCCCGCCCCGGGGCGACGCCGATGGCGTTTGAGAAATGCCTGCCCGCCGGCGTCCTCGGGCGCGTGCGCGATTTGACGGGGCTTGACCGGAAACGGGCGCGGAGCAAGATTGCGGCAGAGCCTGCGGGGGAGAGCCGGATATACCTCGTGGACGCGCAGGCGCCGGACATCTCCGCCACGAAGATCCGCGAACTGGCTGCGGCGAAGGGCGGTGACCGGGCGATGCGCAAGATGCTGTCCCCGGCGGTGCGCGACTACATCCGAAAGACAAACTTATACGGTGGGGGATAATGGCAACGGAGACTCTCAAAATCGCCTATGCGGCGGCAGACGACAAGAAAGCGCACGACTTGGTGGCGTTGGACGTTTCAGGGATCGCCTCTTTCGCGAGCCAGTTCCTGATCTGCACCGGCGACTCATCGCGGCAGGTGCAGGCCATCGCCGACGAAGTCGAGGCGCGGCTCAAGGAGGAGGCCGGCGTCCGGCCGGATCACATCGAAGGGTATCGGAACGCAGAGTGGGTGCTGTTGGACTACTCCGACCTCGTGGTCCACGTCTTCTCGAAGAACGCCCGCGTCTATTACGACCTGGAGCGCCTCTGGCGCGACGCGAAGAAGATCGAGCTTTAAGCTTCAGCCCGTCCGTCATGGACCGTCCGACATGAAACTGAAAATCCTCTGGGTCGGCAAGACGAAAAGCGCGCCGATAAAGGCGCTCACCGAGGAGTACCTGGCGCGCATCCGCCGCTTCACGCCCTGCGACACGCAGGAAGTCCGCGACCTTGCCAAGGCGCAATCGCTCCGTCCCGCGGACCTGGTCGCCGCCGAAGGCGAAGAGATCTCCCGCCATCTCCAGAAATCCCCCGCCAGCCGCCTCGTCGCGCTGGACGAGGGCGGACGGCAGTTCCCCTCGGAAGGCTTCGCCCGTTGGCTGGGGCGCGAGCGGGATTCCGGCGCCCGCGAAATCGCCTTCGTCATCGGCGGCGCGGAAGGCTTGAGCCGCTCGATCTCCACCAAGGCGCACCTGGTGCTGTCGCTGGGCGAGATGACATGGACGCACGAGATGTGCCGCGCGCTTTTATTGGAACAGATATATCGCGCCTTGTGCATCCTTCATAAAATCCCGTATCATAAGGGCGCCGCATCATAAGGGCGGTTGTCGGGGGCCTGGCGGGGGGTGGACTCGCGTCGGGCGGAAGATGAAGGGCGCGGGAACCACATGGACGCTGATAGACTGAGTTACTTCAAGGACAAGTTGTTGCAGAAGCGGGCATCCCTCTCGATCATCGTGCATAAGACCGAAGACCAGAGCCGGGAGAAGGATCAGAACGCCCAAGACGTCGTGGACATGGCGGTCGAGTCCTACACGAAAGATTTCCTGCTGGGCAAGAGCGCGGGAGACCGGCAGATCCTGCAACAGATCCAAAACGCCCTCGACCGCATCGACGACGACACCTACGGCGTCTGCTCAAATTGCGAAGACGAGATCAACCCCAAGCGCCTCGATGCAGTCCCTTGGGCGGAGATGTGCGTCAAGTGCCAAGGATTGCTTGAAAAGGGGTTGTTGGAACGGTGACCGCCCGAGGCGGTCGTCCGCGACGGGAATTCACCGCACCCCCCACGTATTCATCGATGTTCCTTTCGGAGGTCTGCTATGGACGGCGGCATTCTCAATCCTTATTTCCCGACGGTCAGGGACGCGCAAGCCTCCGCATGGCGCAACGTCCTGGACGGCTTCTTGAACCTGGTCTACCCCGAGGCATGTTTTGTCTGCGCCACACCGACGGATCGGCGGCAGGACTGCGGCGTCTGCGACGACTGCTGGGGGAAGATCCTAGGCCTGCACCTCGAAGGCCCCATCTGCCCTTCCTGCGGGACGCCGCTCCCCGGCTTCGCGCTCGGCTCGACCAGCCTCTGCCTCGAATGCGTCCGGCAGGCGCCACCTTATTCCGGAGCGCGCTCGTTCGGCTATTATTCCATGGAGATGCGGCGGTTGGTTCACGAGTTGAAGTTCGAAGGCCGCCGGTCGTTGGCGGAGCTGGCGGCGCCGCTCTTGGCGCGGGCGTTCTTCGACTCCTGGCGGCGCGAGGATTTCGACGCTGTGACGGCGGTGCCTTTGCATCCGTCGCGGCGGCGGGAGCGGGGCTACAACCAGTCGAAGCTGTTGGCGCGGGAGCTGGCGCGAAAGGTGGCGATTCCCGAGGTGGAGGCGTTGAAGCGCGTGACCGCCACCCGCCCGCAGGTGGGGCTGACCGATGCGCAACGCCAAGAAAACGTCCGCAAGGCATTCCGTTGCGCGCGCCCGGAGGCGGTCGCGGGCAAACGGCTCCTGCTGGTCGATGACGTCATGACTACAGGCGCCACGGTGTCATGCGCCGCACAGGCGTTGCTGGACGCCGGTGCGGAGAGGGTGTCGGTGTTGACCGTCGCCCGCGCCATCCGCTGACCCGCCGTTGGGCGGGACGCGGGGCGGCGTCGCGCCATGGCCGCACGGCTACACCAGCGCGTCCAGGCGCTGGGCGAAGAAGTCGGAGAGCGGGGTCACCTGGCTCAGGGCGACCATCGAGGAGATCGACGCGCGCAGATGCGCCTGCGACGCCTTGCGCGCGCGCTTCATGTCCTTGTCCCGGATGGCGGCGAACAGCTCCTGGTGCTGGCGCAACGCCCGCTCCGTGCGGTCGGCGGCGTGGGAGTCGAGCGCGTCCGAGCGCATGGCGGAGATGCCCCGCTCGGAAAGCTCCAACAGGCTCTCGTACAGGCGCGCCAGCAGCGTGTTTCCCGTCGCCTTGAAGATCGTGGAGTGGAACACCGTGTTCCAGTACGCCCCCCGCTCCGCCGCGTCCGGGCTCTTGTCGTCGTGTATCTTCTCCAGCACCGAGAGGCATTCCCGCAGTTTTCCGAGGTCTTCGTCCTTGCGGCGCAACGCGGCCAGCGCCGTCGCCCCCGGATCCATGATCTGCCGCAGCTCCATCACCTGCGCCAAGATGTCCATCGGCCAGATGTGCGCCTGGTCGATGCCCTTGATGAACTGCGACTCCCCCTCCCCCGCGAGGAAGATCCCCTGCCGGTCGCGGATGTCGAGGCGGCCGAGCGCCTCCAGCGAAATCAGCGCCTCGCGCAGGAGCGGGCGGCTGGTGCCCATCAGCGCGGCCAGCTCCCGCTCCGAGGGGAGTTTCCCGTTCTTGACGATCCCCCCCTGCTCGATGGCGCCGGACAGCTTCTGAATCAGTTCTTTCCTCGTCGGGTTCATCTGCGCTTTCTTCCCGCCATGCCGGAACGGACGCCCCCCGGCCCAAATCCGGCCCCAATGCCGGTCCAAATTGACGGCGGCATCATACCATCCCCCGCCATCGTTGGGCAACCTTGGTCTACCAGATTTTATGGGACGGCGCGCGAGGAAAACGCGGGAAGTGGCTGATAGTTTCTACCAAATCAACACGCTTTGCGCCCGTGCTTTTAACTCGCTGTCCGTGCGGAGGTTTATAGTCGCCGAAGCCATCGCGGCACCTCCTGGCCATCTTCACGCCCTTGTTGTATCAAATCGTGCGCATACCATCAATACGGGCGTCGCCCGGAACCGTCGCCCGAAACCGTTCGCGACAGCGCGTCCTTCCCCCGTTCCCGGCCAGCCGCCCCCGCGAATCCCGCGAATCCCGGACAAAAACCGCTTGTGTTTCCGCGCGGCTGTGGCATCATAATCACCGTTGGGCAACCTTGGTCTACCAGATTTTCGGGCAGACCCGGAGCCGCCCCGGAAAAAAGACATTGTAAGCGCGACGCCGCCCGCGGGAAGCGGGGGTTTCGCCGACCGGCGCGCCTTCGGGCCGCCGGAACCGTGGATACAGCGAGAGGCACAGAACGTGAATTCAAACTATGATGTTCTCATCATCGGCGGAGGCGTGGTCGGGTGCGCGATTGCTCGCGAGCTCTCGAAATACGACGTCAAGGCCGCTCTGGTAGAAAAGGAAGCGGACGTGAGCATGGGCGCGAGCTGCCGCAACAGCGGCGTCTGCCATGCCGGTTTCAAATACGCGCCGGGCTCCCTGCGCGCGATCGTCGATGTCAAAGGCAACGCCATGATGGACGACCTTTGCCGCGACCTGAAAGTCAAGATGAAGCGCATCGGCAAGCTGACGGTGGCGCTCAACCCCGAGGACGAGCCGGGGCTGCACAAGTTGAAGGAGCGGGGGGACGCCAATGGCGTGCCGGGGCTCAAGGTCCTCAACAGGGAAGAGATGCAGAAGATCCAGCCGGGGGTGAACGGCGTCGCCGCGCTCCACTCCCCCTCCAGCGCCATCGTCTCGCCCTACAACCTGACGATCGGCTTGGCGGAGAACGCTCTGGCCAACGGCGTGAACTTCCATCTGGGGCAGGAGGTCGTCGCCATCGAGAAGAAGCCCGAAGGCGGCTTCGTCGTGCGGTGCAAGTCGGGGGACGCCTTCGAGACGAAGGTGCTCATCAACTCCGCCGGGCTGTACGCGGCGCACATCACGGACATGCTCGGCATCTCCGGGTTCAAGATCTACCCCGCGCGCGGCGAGTATTACATCCTCGACAAGCGGCTGAACGGGACGGTCAAATGCCTCATCTACCCGGCGCAGTCCAAGAGCGCGGAGCATTCGGGCGGCGGCGGCGCGCACCTGACGCCGACCGTGGACGGCAACATCCTCATCGGCCCCACGGCGCAGTACCTGGACGACCCGGAGGACTACGCCTGCACGGCGGACGTGATGGCGCAGCTCCGGCGCGAGGGGCAGGCGATACTGCCGGCGATGCGGGGCACGGACTTCATCCGTAACTTCGCCGGGAGCCGCGCGAAGCAGACGCCGCCCGAGGTGGGGGGCAACGCCGACTTCATCATCGAAGACCGCAAGGACGTCAAGGGGTTCATCAACCTGATGGGGATAGAGAGCCCCGGCCTGACCTCCTCGCCCGCCATCGCGGAGATGGTGGCCGGCATGGTGAAAAACCACGTCGCGCTCAACCCCGACCCGGCGTTCAACCCGGTGCGCCCCGGCAGGGTCGATTTCTTCGAGGAGCTCTCCGCGGAAGAGAAGGCCGACCTGGTGGCCGAAGACCCTGACTACGGCGAGATCATCTGCCGTTGCGAGAAGATCACCAAGCGCGAGGTGCTGGACGCCATCCGGAACCCGCTGGGGGCGCGGACGCTGGTCAGCATAAAGTACCGCGGGCGCGCGTCGATGGGGCGTTGCCAGGGCGGCTTCTGCGTGCCGCGCATCGTGCGGCTGCTGCGCGACGAGTTCGGGTGGAAGCCGGAGGATTTCCTGGAGCGGGGCAAGACCTCCCCGATGTTCGTGGGCAATGTCAGGCCGAAAGGGGGAGCAGCCTAATGAGCGAGAAGAAAGGCATACAGACGGTGCAGCGTGACGTTGTGGTGATCGGCGGGGGCCCTGCGGGGCTGGCGGCGGCCATCGCGGTGAAAGAGGCGGGCGTGGACGACGTGCTCTTGGTGGAGCGCGACCGCGTCCTGGGGGGCATACTGAACCAGTGCATCCACGACGGTTTCGGGCTGCACCGCTTCAAGGAGGCGCTGTCGGGCCCTGAGTACGCGGCGCGCTACATCCAGAGCTTCCGCGAGAAGAAGATAGACGTGATGGAAAACGCCATCGTGCTCTCGCTGACCGGCGACCGCGTGGTCGAGGTCAGCACGCGGGGCAAGCTCCAATACATCCAGGCGAAGGCGGTGATCCTCGCGATGGGCTGCCGGGAGCGGACGCGCGGGGCGATATCGATCCCCGGTTCGCGCCCGTCCGGCGTCTACACGGCGGGGGCGGCGCAGAACCTGATGAACCTGGAGAACATCATGGTCGGCAAGCGCGTGGCGATCCTCGGCTCGGGCGACATCGGGCTGATCATGGCGCGGCGCATGACGTTGGAGGGGGCGAAGGTGGAGTCGGTGTTCGAGCTCCTGCCGTATTCGAGCGGGCTGCCGCGCAACATCCAGCAGTGCCTGAACGACTACGACATCCCTCTGTTCCTCTCGACGACGGTGACGGACATCGTGGGGAAGGGGCGGCTCGAAGGGGTCAAGGTGGCGCAAGTCGGAGAGGACCGCGCGCCGATAGCCTCGACGGAGCGGTTCGTCCCGTGCGACACGCTGCTGCTGTCGGTCGGGCTGATCCCGGAGAACGAGCTGACGCGCGAGGCTGGCGTGGAGATGGATCCGATAACGGGCGGCGCGGTGGTGGACGACACGTTCATGACGAGCGTCCCGGGGATATTCTCCTGCGGGAACGTCCTGCACGTGCACGACCTCGTGGACTGGGTGTCGATGGAGTCGGAGCAGGCGGGGCAGCATGCGGCGGCATACGTGAAGGCGGGCGCGAAGCCCGCGGCGGCGGGGGCGGCCAAGGTGTCGATCAAGCCGGGCGATGGCATACGCTACACGCTGCCGCAGAGCGTGTCGGGCGGGCAGGACTTCATCCTCTCGATGCGCGTGACGGCGCCGTGGCGCGACCGCACGGTCGTGGTGCGCAACGGGGAGAAGTCGATCCGCAAGAAGATGGTGCGGCTGCACCCCGCGGAGATGATCCGCGTCAAGGTGGGCAAGGAAGTCGCCTCTGGCGGCAATGCGATGGAGGTGTCTGTAGAATGAGCACGACGAAAGAACTGACATGCGTGGTGTGCCCGAACGGCTGCACGATCGCGGTGGAGCTGGGAGCGGACGGCAAGATCCTGGTGGACGCGGAAGGCAAGCCCGCCATCAAGGGGAGCGTCTGCAAGCGGGGCGACGAATGGGCGAAGCAGGAGGTGGAGAACCCGATGCGGACGATAGCGTCGAGCGTCCCCGTGTCCGGCGGCGACTCGCTGATGGCGAGCGTGCGCACGAACCGCCCGATCCCGCTGGGGAAGGTGATGGCGGTGATGGCGGAGGTGCGCGGCAGGACGGTGACGGCGCCGGTGGCGATCGGCGACGTCATCATAGCGAACCCCGCGGGGACGGACACCGACATCATCGCCACTAGAAACGTGGCGAAAGCCAGCTAGCTAGCCGAGAGGCAAACCGAGGGTGGCGGCGGGGCGCACCCGCGCCCGCCGCCACCCTGCGTTACATATCAAGGGGCGGAAACGCCCCATCAAACCCCGCCAAGGGGGGTGTCCCATGCGGTTCTGACAGAAATTTCATCCCGGCAGGGGGCGAATCCAAAATTTTGAAATGGTTTCTCATGGATGCTGAAGGCATCTGCGAATTGTTCAGCGTTTCGTTAACGTCTCCATGTCCAAGATTTCTTGGCTTTCCGTGGACGCTGTCAGACGGAACGGTTGACGGCATCTCCCGCGCAAGGAATTCAGAACGATCTATGGCGGGTTCCGCTCACTTGCCGGATGGCACCTCGCCTTTGAGTTTCTTGCGCATCTGCTTCAGGGCGTCCAGATACGCTTTCTCCACACCGGTCAGGTCGTCGGGCAACTGCGCCCTGTACGTGTCATATTCGCGATGGGCTTTTTTCACGGCGTCGTCGTGGCTGACGCTTCCCGCGTCTTCCAAGACGCCCACGCCGAAATCGCGCGAGAACTTGTCCAACGTCTCCAGCCAGTCCTTCATGCGCATCGGCTCGCGCCGTTCCGCTTTCAGCTCCGCCATGTCGAAAAAGGCGCTCACCAGCCGCCGGAGCGCGAACAGCTCCTTCTCCGTCATGTAGTTCTTGGCGACGGCCACCTCGCTTTTGACGGGGCGCTTGCCCTTGAACACCGTCAACCCCATGAACGGCAGTTCGGCGTTGGCGCGGTCGAACACGATCTCGCTCGCCGTGCGGC
>JAISUT010000020.1 GCA_031271905.1 Acidobacteriota bacterium | reverse complement strand
GTGAAGTGGGCACTGCAAAACGACACGCGGATGCGCGGCTAAGGTATATAGTGTAATTTCAACGGTTTTGGAAGGTCTTCAGAAATCAAATCGCGTCACAACACTCGGGAATCTACGTTCCAAAGCTGGCGAGCGATCCCACTTCCCGAAGTCGCCAGCTCTCCGGCGTCCCGCCCTGAGCGCTCCTGAGATGGCGCTTCCTTTGGATACGAACCTGTGATTTCCCCGTCCGGGCGTTGTTTTCCCGCCGCTGTCGCCGTAGAAAGATGGAATTCTGCCAAAGAAAAAAACAGGCGGTAGCCGTAATTTCCACATCTCCCGGCACGCGCTTGACTTATCCACGCCATCGGCAGTCCTTGGACGGGGCGTGGGGAGATTTTTTTCGCTGCGCCACTGGCATCGGAACAAATCATGCTTATAATTACTACCAAGGACGTTCCTAATCGCGGTTTCACAGCGAAAGTCCAATCAGGAAACCGACACGTAATATCATCTTTTCTTCAGGAGATGAGACCATGAGAGTGGAATTGCCGCAGGCGGCCCAACTGCCTGTCGATGCCAACAAGACGAGAGAGGCGACGCCTGTCGTGAACCCGGCGTCGCAAAACCATCAACCCCAAGACATCCAAAACGAGACAGAGGACGGCTACCCGTCCTTTTCGTCATTCGGCTCGGGGGGGACGTATTCCCTCGTCTCCCTGAAAGCCGCCGCCGCGCGCCAGGAGAGGTACTTCGCTGTCGCGGAGAGCAACATAATGGCGTCGCAAAGCGTCTCCTCCATTCCCGACTCGCTGCAACGGCAGTTCATCCTGTTGGACGGCGAGCGGAAACGCAGGAAGACCGGCGAATCCATGGAAGACTTCCGGCAGGTCGCCCTGATTTAGCCCGCGCGGGCGTGGGGCCGGCCTCGACGGGGCGGCGGGACGGGCAAACGCTTTGTTCCCGCCCCCGGCGGCAGACCGGTTCCCGGGCGTCCATCGGGGACGGTTCCCTGGGGACGGTCTCGGCGAACCAGGCGGAAGCAGGGGCTGGGTACAAAACCGTTGTCGTTTCGCGAAGTCTTGCTGTAGAATCAGTTCAGTTGTGGGGCGGACGCCTCCAGACGCCGCCGGCCCCGCCAGGTTTCGATCAATTAACTAACACGAACACGTTTGCTCTCGCATTATGGAAAACAAGAAGCTGTCAATTTACGAAGACTGCCTCGGCAAGGGCGTGCCTCGGCGCGATTTCCTGCAATTCTGCGCGGCCATGGCCGCCATGCTCGGCCTGGAGGCCACGGGGGCTGCCAAGGTCGCGCGCGCCCTTGAGACGAAAGCCCGCCTGCCGGTCATCTGGTTGCACTTCCAGGAATGCACCTGTTGCAGCGAGTCTTTCATCCGCTCCTCGCACCCGGTCTTGGCGTCCCTGCTGTTCGACGGCGTCTCGCTGGACTACGACGAGACCCTGATGGCCGCCTCGGGCGAACATGCCGAACAGTGCCTGCGCGACACCATGGAGAAGCATCGGGGCGAGTACATCCTCATGGTCGAAGGCTCGGTGCCGACCAAGGACGAGGCATACTGCTGCATCGGGGGGCGCAGCGCCCTTGACATCGTCAAGGAGGCCGCCGCCGGCGCCAAGGCGGTGATCGCCTGGGGCAACTGCGCCTCGGCGGGTTGCGTGCAGGCCGCCCACCCCAACCCCACGGGCGCCAAGCCCGCGCGGAAAGTCATCAAGGGCAAGCCCGTCATCAACGTCCAAGGGTGCCCGCCCATCGCGGAGGTCATGGCGGGAGTCGTGGTCCACTTGCTGACCTTCGGCACGATCCCGCAACTGGACGGGCTGGGACGCCCGAAGGCTTTCTATTCGCGCCGGGTCCACGACTCCTGCTACCGGCGCGCCAACTTCGACGCCGGCCTGTTCGTCGAGAGCTTCGACGACGAGAACGCCCGCAAAGGCTACTGCCTTTACAAAATGGGGTGCCGCGGTCCCAGCACCTACAATTCGTGCGGCATCATCAAGTGGAACGAGGGGACCAGCTACCCCATCCAGAGCGGGCACCCCTGCCTGGGTTGCAGCGAGGAGGGGTTCTGGGACAACGCCCCGTTCTACAAGCGCAAACCGGCGTTGAACGCCTTCGGCATCGAGGCGACCGCCGACCAGATCGGCTTGGCCGCCGGCGCCGCGACCGCCGTGGGCATAGCGGCCCACGCCATCGCCACGAACATCCGGAAGAAGAACCTGATAGAAAACATCGAAACCGACGGCGACGGGGATGCGGAAGGGTAGGCGCCTCCTTCGCGTCGCCAGATACTTGGATTTAGGCGGGATATGTTAGAAAAAATAGTCGTAGACCCCATCACCCGCATCGAAGGGCATCTCAGGATAGAGGCGGAGGTCGAGAACGGGCGCATCAAGGACGCCTTCAGCTCCGGCACCATGGTGCGCGGCATCGAGAACATCGTCCGCGGCCGCGACCCGCGCGACGTCTGGGCTTTCGTGGGGCGCGTCTGCGGCGTCTGCACCTCGATGCACTCGCTGACCTCGGTGCGCGCCGTGGAGAACGCCCTCGGCATCGCCATCCCCCCGAACGCGGAGCTGGTGCGCAACATCATGGAGGCGGTGCTATACATGCACGACCACATCGTGCATTTCTACCACCTGCACGCCTTGGATTGGGTGGACGTGGTCTCGGCGCTGGACGCCGACCCCGCCGCGGCTTCCGCCGCCGCGCAGGAGCTGTCCGCTTGGCCGAACAGCTCCACAGGCTATTTCCGCGACGTGCAGGCGCGCCTGCGAAAATTCGTCTCGAGCGGGCAGCTCGGCATTTTCGCGGGAGGCTACTGGGGGCATCCGGCGTACAAGCTGAGCCCCGAGCAGAACCTCGTCGCCGTCGCCCACTACCTCGAAGCGTTGCAGTGGCAGCGGCAGGTCGTGAAGGTGCATGCCGTCTTCGGCGGCAAGAACCCGCACCCGAACTACGTCGTGGGCGGGATGCCGGCGAGCGTCAACCTCGACGAAGCCAACGCCGTCAACGCCGAGCGGCTGGTGTTCGTGCGCCAGTTGCTCGAAGAGGCGAAGACATTCGCCGACCAGGTCTACATCCCCGACCTCTTGATGATCGCCGCCGCGTACAAAGACGACTGGGGCAAGATCGGCGGCGGCGTGACCAACTACCTGGCCTACGGCGATTTCCCCACCAACGGCTACGGCGACGCCGACAGCTTCCTGCTCCCGCGCGGCATAGTCCTTGACGGCGACCTGGGCCAAGTGCATCCGGTCGACGCCGGCTCGCCCGACGAGATACAGGAGTACATCTACCATTCCTGGTACGAGTACAAGAAGGGCAGGCGGGCGGGGCTGCACCCCTTCGACGGCGAGACCCGCCTGAACTACACGGGGCCCAAGCCGCCTTACGGGCACTTGGACACGGAGAAGGAATACAGTTGGATAAAGACCCCGCGCTGGAAGGATCGCCCCATGGAGGTCGGCCCCCTCGCCCGCCTGGTCGTCGCCTACGCCTTGGGGAAGGAGCCGCACAAATCGTTGGTCGACGGCGTCCTGAAACAGTTGGGGCTGCCGGTCGAGGCGCTTTTCTCCACGCTCGGGCGCACGGCGGCCCGGGGCTTGGAGACGAAGCTCGTCGCCGACTGGGCGTTGCGGTTCCACGACGCCTTGGTCGAGAACCTGAAAAGCGACTCCCGCATGGTGGAGCACGGCAACTGGGACAAGGCGCAGTGGCCCGCCGAAGCGCAGGGGTTCGGGCTCAGCGAGGCACCGCGGGGCGCGCTCGCCCATTTCGTCAAGATCGCGCACGGCAAGGTGGAGAACTACCAGATGGTGGTCCCAACGACGTGGAACGGCTCCCCGCGCGATGAGAAAGGCAACCGCTCGGCGTTCGAGGCGTCTCTGGTCGGCACGCCGGTCCACGACCCCAAGCTGCCGCTCGAGCTGCTGAGGACAGTCCACTCCTTCGACCCCTGCCTGGCTTGCGCAGTCCACCTGTACGACGAAAAGGGGAGCTACGTTCACCAGATGGAGACTTTCTGACGGCGGAAGCGATGAACAAGATAGACAGAAACCTGGTCGGGATATATGTGTGGGAGTTGCCAGTGCGCTTCTTCCATTGGATAAACGCCCTGTGCATCGTGCTCTTGTGCGTCACCGGCTACATGATCGGCGACCCGCCCGCGTTCATGGACAGCAACGAGGCGGTCTTCGGCTTCTGGTTCGGCAAGACGCGGCTGGTCCACTTCGTCACCGCGTTCGTGTTCCTCTTCAACTTCGCATTCCGCATCTACTGGGGGTTCGCCGGCAACAGGTACGCGAGCTGGAAGAACTTCGTCCCCTACCGGAAGGCGCAGTGGCGGGAGCTGGTCGAAGTCCTGAAAGTCGATATCCTGATGATCAAGGACAAGCCGGTCGAGAGCGTCGGGCACAACGCGATGGCCTCGACCACCTACTTCGTCATGTTCTGGGCGTTCGTCCTGCAATGCCTGACGGGGTTCGGGCTGTACGCGCAGACGAGCACGTCGTTCCTGCCCAGGATGTGCGCCTGGATCGTGCCGCTGTTCGGCGGCGACCTGACGGTGCGCTACGCCCACCACTTCCTGATGTGGTTCTTCATCCTGTTCACCCTCGTCCACGTCTACTTGGTCTTCTACCACGACTACATCGAGCGGCGCGGCGTGGCGTCCTCCATCATAGGGGGGTGGAAGTTCATCGAGGAGGGGTTGCTGAAGGACGCGGGGAAGAAGCGGTGACGGCGGGCGCAGGGGGGATGGCTACGACCCGCGACGGCGGCGGTGCGCGCCCGTGCGGCGGCGGCGGTGCGGGCAAAGCGGGGACGCTGATCCTCGGCGTCGGCAATTTGCTGTTGGGGGACGAAGGCGTCGGCATCCATTGCGTCTGCGCCTTGGAAAACGAGGGGCTGCCCGAAGACGTCCGCCTGATGGACGGCGGCACCGGCGGCCTGCACCTGCTGGGCTGGCTCGAAGGCTATCGCCGCATCGTCATGATCGACGCCGCCCTGGACGGCAACCCGCCCGGAACCGTGCGGCACATCCGCCCGCGCCGCGCCGCCGAGTTCCCGCCCTTGCTGAGCGCCCACGAGATCGGGTTGCGCGACATGGTCGAAGCCATGTTCCTGACCGGCGACCTGCCTGAAATCGACTTGGTCGCGGTTTCCGTCGCCGACGTCGGAGGGCTGGGGACGGAGCTGTCGCCCGAGGCGTCGGCTGCGGTTCCCGAGGCGGTGGCTTTGGTGAAGGCGCTCATCGCGTGACCGCATGGCTGTTCGTCCGCGCCCCTGCCGGAGACGGGCGGGAAGGTCACGCCGCCGTCTCCCCGCCTTTCACCAGGCGCAGCGCCCAGCGGATGGCGGTGCCCATGCTGGCGTGGCTCGCCACGCCCTTGCCCGCAAGGTCGTAGGCGGTGCCGTGATCCACGGAGGTGCGGACGACGGGCAGCCCCAAGGTCACGTTGACCGACTCGCCGAAGCCGATGAGCTTGACCGGTGCCAGCCCCTGGTCGTGGTACATCGCCAGCACCACGTCGAACTCCCCCTGGTAGGCGCGGTGGAAAAGGGTGTCCCCCGGAAGCGGCGCGGAGATGTCGGCGTCGGGGAACGCCTTGCGCGCCTCGACGATCCCCGGCAGGATCTGCGACTGCTCCTCCGTCCCCATCAAGCCGTCCTCCCCCGCGTGCGGGTTCAGCCCCGCGACCGCCACCCGCTTGCAGGCGAGCCCCATGCGGGGGAACTCCGTCAAGATGACCGATAGCTTGCGCAAGACCAGTTCGGGCGTGATCTCGTCGATCACCGTCCGCATGGAGTCGTGGATGGTGGCGAGCACGACCTTCAGCCGCTCGGTGAGGAACGCCATCGCGATCTCCGGCGCGCCTGTCAGGTGGGCGAGGAACTCCGTGTGCCCGGGGAAGCGGTAGCCCGCCGCCTGGAACCAAGTCTTGTTGATGGGGGCGGTCACGATGGCGTCCAGCGTCCCGTCCATGCAGGCTTCGGTGCAACGCAGGATGTTGCGCGCAGCCGCGTCGCCGGAGGAGGGCGAGCCGGTGCCGGCGGAGATGCCCGACGCGGGGACGTCCACGATGCCGCGCATCGGCAAATCCCCCCCCGCCGACAAGTCGCCGGGGGGGACTTCCTCGAACGAGAACGGCAGGTTCAGGGCTGCCGCCCGCGAGCGCAGAAGCCCCCGGTCGCCAAAGAGGACTAGGCGGCAGTTTCCCGAGAACTCGGCTTCGGCGGCGGCGCGCAAAGATATCTCCGGCCCGACGCCGGCCGGGTCTCCGGTGGTGATCCCCAGTCTGGGCAAGCTTTTCGCAGAGCCTGGCAAAATCCCATCCTCAACTTGAACTGGGCGGCGAGGTTCAAAAGCGATGGCAAGGCGGAGCCCCGCACCCGACTTGCCGGCAGGCAGGGTGCGCCCGCTCCGCCCAGGACAAGCCCGCCGGACGCCCGATCCGCCTTCGACGTGCGCCTTACTGCGATTCCGGGTAGTCGTTGCGGGCGTTCGACTGCGGATATTCCAAGTCCATCTCGTCCGCTTCCTGATCCTCGTTCTGCTTGTAGATGTACTTGATCACATGCTTGAGGATGAGCAGGTTCGGCCCGTCCTGCCGGTGCACCTTGATGCAGCTTTTGTCATACCACTCGATGACCCCGCGAATCTCCTCGCCGTCGGTGAGTTTGACGACCATGGGGGTTTTTGCGGCCATCTGCTTGATGTAGTAGTAATTCTCTGCGTTGGTCATCTCGGGGGGGACACGTTTCCTCGGCATGGACCCGTAACGCGGCATCTGATCCTTTATTTCGGATAAACTGGGACGTATAAGTTTTCTGTTAACCATTCTATCCTCCAAGAGAGAGAGGTCTACCCCGACTACCGTTCGCGTTCTTCCGGGAACAACACAGTCTTTCATCTAATACGTTACTTGTGTATGATCGAACTGCCGGATTAGTGGAATTGTAACCGCACAATCGTCCTTTGACAAGGGAAAAATTATTCGTTAAATTTAGCGGTTATTGGACTTATCAAATAGCGTATTCCCGGGGGGGTGCCGACTTATGAAGTACGTGGCAATTCGTAGGTTCCGCCGTCCCGTCTGCGGCGTCGCAACGGCCGCCCTGCTGGCGTGGGGGCTGACGGCGCAGGCTTCGGCGCAAGCGCGAGATGGGGAGCGCTCCGCGCGAAAGCCCGTCCTGATCATCGACACCGACCTCGCCGAGGAAGAGGAGGGCGAGGGCGGAGGGGCGGGTCCCGAGCCAGTCCGGGAGCGGAATCCCCTGCTCGCCAAGCAGAACCTCGACGTCGGAAACACTTATTTCAAACGGAGGAACTACACGGCCGCCATCAGCCGGTACATCGAGGCCATCTCTTGGCAACAGGACTCCATCCCGGCGCACGAGGCGTTGGCGCGGGCATACGAGAAGGTCGGGGATCTGACAAGGGCGATCCTGACGTTACAGGCCTTGATCGAGAAAAACCCCGACTCCCCCGAGAACAAGGGGCTCCGGGCGAAGATCGAGGAGTTGGAAAGCAAGAGGTAGGGCTCCCCCAGCCCCTTGGTCGCCTAGGCTAGGCGCGGGAAAGTTTCAGGAAGAGCGCCTCCAAGGCGAGTTGCTTGTTCACATTGACCTTCAGGTCGCCCCGCAGGCGGCGCATCCCCTCTATGGCGCCGACCAGCCGCCCATGCCCGGTCTTTTGCCGCAACGCCCGCAGTTTTTCCATCAGGTCGCGCTGACCCACCCGCCCGTCGGCGATCCCGGCGTAATAGACGTCCTGCAACAGGGCGTCCGCCGAGTCCAACCAAGCTTGGAAAATCACCTTGTCCTTGTCCTTGGCGACCTTCGCGACTTTCGCGACCAAGGCGGAGGCATCGGCGAACGCCCCCCGCCCCAAAAGCAACGAGACGAACTCCAGCGCAGACTCCCGCGTCTCCTTGTATCCCCCCGCGTCGAACTCCAGCGCCGCCGTGAGGCTGCCGCCGCTGAGCGCAGCCGCCAGACGCGCGTCGGTTTCCGACTTCCCCCCGTTCGCGACCAGGTGGCGGACTATCTCCTCGCGGGGGATCTCGCCGAAAGGCAGGATGCGGGCGCGCGAGCGGATGGTCTCCAGCAACATGTAAGGGTTGGTCGCGATCAGGATCAAGACCGTCCGGCTCGACGGCTCCTCCAGCGTCTTGAGCAGGCTGTTCTGCCCCGCCGCATTCATCTGGTCGGCGGGGTCGAGGATCACCACGCGGTAGCGCGCCTCCAGCGGCTGAAAGGCGATTTCGTCGATGACCTCGCGGATCTGCTCGATGCTGATGAGCGTCTTCTTTTCCGGCTCGACCAGCCGGATGTCCGGGTGCCGCCGGTTGCGCGCCTGGCAGACGGGACAGACCCCGCATGCCGACTTCCCGCCCTTGGCGCACTCCTTGTGACGGCTCGCGACATATGCCCGGATGCGGCGGCATGCCGCGCATTCGCCGCAAGGCTCCTCTCCGCGGGGTTGCGTGCAATTCAGCGCCTGCGCCGCCAATAGCGCCAGCGTGCACTTGCCGACCCCCGCCGGACCGGCGAAGATCATCGCATGCGGCAACCGGTTTTGCGCGATGGCGCGCTTCAGGATGTCCACCGTGCGGCGGTTGCCGATGAAAGTCCCCAGATCGACCGTTGTGTCCATGCCGTTAATCCAACCAAGAGTCGAGTGCGGCGGCTATGCGCGCAAAGACCGCGTCAGGCCCGTCCGCCGCCGGGATGACGCAGAACCGCTGCGGGTGTGAGCTTGCCAGTTCCAGGTAGGCGTCGCGCACCCGCGCGTGGAACGCCAGCGCCTCGTCCTCGAACCTGCCCTCGGCTGCGGCCGCCGGATCGAGGGCGTTGCGCCGCCGCGCCCGCCCGAGGCCCACCTCGGGGTCGAGGTCGAGCAGGAAGGTCTTGTCGGGCTCGATGACGCCCAAGAGGCGGGACACCGCCTCGATGTCCCCCGGCGCGATGCCTCGCGCCGCACCTTGGTAGGCGCGCGTGGCGTCGTGGTAGCGGTCGCAAAGCACCATCTCGCCCCGGGCGAGGGCGGGCTCGATGACCTCCTTCAGGTGCTGGTGGCGGTCGGCGAGGTAGAGCAACAGCTCGCACCAGGCTTCGCGCGCCGCGCCGTCGGGGCGCAGCAACACTTCGCGCAGGGCGAGTCCGAAGCCCGTCCCCCCCGGCTCCCGCGTCATCAGGACGGTGCGCCCCTTGCCCTGTAGGTATTCCCGCGTCCGGGCGACCTGCAAACTCTTCCCGGAACCTTCGACCCCTTCAAACGTGATGAACATCGAATCCTTGCCAGCCGCGCGTCCGCGCCCTAGAATTAAAAACCAAGGTTAACATGCAGGACGGCATTATTCATGGGGAATGTTATGGACGGGAGCCCCTGGGGCATGGTCGGGCGCAACATCCGGGAGATCGAGGGGCGCATCGCCCAAGCCGCCGTCTCGTGCGGACGCCGTCCGGGGGATGTCGCGCTCCTCGGGGTCAGCAAGACCTTCCCCCGCGAGGCGGTCGCCGAGGCGATGCGGGCGGGGCTCCGGCGGTTCGGCGAGAACCGGGTGCAGGAGGCGGAAGGCAAGGCGCCCGCATTCCCCCCGCCCGGGAAGCCGGAATGGCATCTGATCGGGCATCTGCAATCGAACAAGGCCCGCCGCGCCGTGGAGCTGTTCGACGTGATCCAGTCTGTGGACAGCCTGAAGCTGGCGACGCGCATCAGCCAGGCGGCAGAGGATGCCGGGAAGGTGGTGACGGTGCTGTTGCAGGCGGACTTGGCGGGCGAGGCGACCAAGTTCGGCGCGCCGCCGGAGGAGGTGCGCGCCATCCTCGACGCGGCGGCGGATCTGCGGGGCGTCCGCATCGACGGGCTGATGCTGATCCCCCCGTACCTCGAAGACCCGGAGGGGGTGCGCCCGTATTTCCGCCGCTTGCGGGAGCTGGGCGAGGCGCTGGAGGCGGAGCGTCCCGGCTGCCTGGGGCGTCGGCACCTGTCGATGGGGATGAGCCACGATTTCGAGGCGGCCGTGCGCGAGGGGGCTACCATCGTCCGCGTCGGCACCGCCATTTTCGGCACGCGCTGACGCGCCGATGGGGGGGCGATGACGGAGACGCCGCTACAGGTGCGGGAGACGCCGGAGGGGGTGGAGGTGCGCCTGCATGTGCAGCCGCGCGCCAAGCGCAATGAGATCGGCGGGACGCATGGCGGCGCGTTGAAGCTGAAGGTCGCGGCCCCCCCGGTGGACGACGCCGCCAACCGCGCCGTGGTAGGTTTCTTCGCCGCCCTCATGGATGTCCCCAAGGCGCGCGTCCGCATCGTATCCGGCCAGAAGTCGCGCGACAAGAAGGTGCTCGTCGAAGGGGTCTCCGTCGCGCAAATCCTTTCCGCCTGCCTGCCCGCCGCCGGCTGAACGCCCGGGTTCGCCGCCGCTATCTGAGCCTCTCCAGCGCCGCGATGCGGTCTTCGATGGACGGATGCGTGGCAAAGAGCATCGACAGCTTGCCGCCCGCGATGCCGGCCGCTTGCAGGCTCGTCGGCAACGGCTCGGTGCCCATCCCGCCCAAGCGGCGCAGCGCCGCGATCATGCTTTGCGCCCCGAGGTATTGCGCGCTGCCGGCGTCGGCGCGGTATTCGCGGCGCCGGGAGAACCATGCCACGATGGCGCTGGCGAGGATGCCGAACACGATCTGTGACGCAAACACCGCGAGCGTGTAGCCGATCCCGCGCCCGCGCCGCCTGCTGTCGTTGCCGGAGATGGCGCTGTCCACGATATAGCCGACCACGCGCGACAAGAAGATCACGAAGGTGTTCAACACCCCTTGGATCAGCGTGAGCGTCACCATGTCGCCGTTGGCGACGTGCGCCATCTCATGCCCCAGCACCGCCTCGACCTCGTTGCGGCTCATCCCTTGCAACAGCCCGGTCGAGACCGCGACCAGCGCCGCGTTGCGCCGCGCGCCGGTGGCGAAGGCGTTCGGTTCGCCTGCGTAGATGGCGACCTCGGGCGTATCGACCCCCGCCTCCCGCGCAAGCCGCTCCACCGTCAGGAGCAGCCAGCGCTCGGTCTCGCCGCCGGGGGCTGCGGGGTCGATCACCTGCGCCCCGACCGCGTGCTTGGCGATGAACTTCGAGAGTAGCAGGGAGATGAACGACCCGCCGAAGCCGAGCACCGCCGACATCGCCAGCAACGCGCCCATGTTCAACCCATAGCCCGTCATCCAGCGGTCAACGCCCAGTATCGTGCAGACGATCGACAGCACGACCATGATGGCGATGTTGGTCATTATCAGCAGAAACACCCTTTTCATGCCCCCTCCCTCCGCCGGAAGCCCGTGAAACGCGACCGGACACGGATACATTCTACCTGCGGCGGGGTGTCGAGACAACACGGCGCGCCTGGACGCGCCAGGCGCCGTCGTCGCGCCCGCCCCCTTGGGCGGCGCGGCAGTAGCGCGCACTTCCCCCATTTTTCGCGGCGCGGCGCGCCGCCGTGCGCTACACTTTGACTTTTGCAAAGGGCGTATGAAAGTCAACGAACTGTTTTACAGCATCCAGGGGGAGTCTTCGTTCGCGGGGCGGCCGTGCGCCTTCGTCCGCCTGACCGGGTGCAACCTGCGCTGCGCCTGGTGCGACACCGCCTACGCCTTTACGGAGGGGCGGGAGATGTCCGTCGCGGAGGTCTCCGACGCCCTCGCGGCTTGGCCGGCGCGCTTGGCGCTGGTCACGGGCGGGGAGCCGATGTTGCAGGGCGAGGTGCACGGGCTTTTCGCCGCGCTGCTCGACCGGGGCTACACGGTGCTGCTCGAAACGGGCGGGCAGATGCCGCTCGGGGCGGTGGACGTGCGCGTCCACAAGATCATGGACTTCAAATGCCCTTCGAGCGGCATGGCGGCGCGCAACGACTACAGCAACGTCGAGTGCCTGACCTGCGGCGACGAGGTGAAGTTCGTCGTCGCCGACCGCGGGGACTTCGACTGGGCGTGTGCGCTCGTCAAAAAGCATGACCTCGCCGCGCGCGCCGGGGCTGTGCATTTCTCGCCAGTCGCCGGTCGCGTCGCCTACGACACCCTGGCGGCATGGGTGCTGGGTTGCGCCCTGCCCGTCCGGATGCAGGTGCAACTGCACAAGGTCATCTGGCCGGACGTCCGGCGCGGCGTCTGACCGCGAACCATCCTTGCGGGGGAACATGGGCTCCTGGGAGATACGCAACCAGATGCGGCGGCGGGTCGCGCAAGAGGAAGGCGTCTTGCGCAAAGGCGCCGCCCTGAACGTGGCGCTCTGCCACCCCGCCGCCTACCCCGTCGCCATGAGCTCCCTCGGCTTCCAGGCGATCTACCGCGAAGTCCATGCGCACCCGGACGCCGCCGCCGAACGCGCCTTCCTGCCGGACGACCCCGGGGAGCATCGGCGCAGCCGCACGCCGGTCTTCACCTACGAGAACGAGCGCCCCCTCGCGGACTTCCCCGTCCTCGCCTTCTCCGTCGCGTATGAGCTGGAGATCACCGGCGTCTTCGAGATGCTGGACCTTTGCGGCATCCCCGCCTTGCGCGCGGAGCGCGAGTCGGGCAGGGCGCGCCATCCCTTCATACTGGCGGGCGGGCCGCAGACCGCCTCCAACCCGGCCATCCTCCTCCCGTTCGTCGATGCGCTCGTCGTGGGCGAGGGGGAGGACGTCTTGCGCCAGGTGCTGGACATCCTCGTCGGCGCGGAGCGCAGGGACTGGCGGGCGCTCCTCGCCCGCGTCCCCGGCTGCCACGTCCCCGGGGTCACGACGGACGCCCCCGCGCCGGTGCGCGCCCCGGACGGGCGGCTCCCCGCCTGTTCGCAGATCGTCACCGCCGACACCGTGCTTTCCTCCATGTTCCTCGTCGAGGCGGGGCGCGGTTGCTCCCGCCGTTGCGCCTACTGCGTCATGCGCGGCCCCCGGTGCGGCGGGATGCGCGCCGTCCCGATGGAGGAGGTGTTGCGCCGGATCCCCGCCGGCGCGCGGCGCGTGGGCCTGGTGGGGGCGGCGGTGACGGATCATCCGCAGATACGGGAGATCGTGCGCGAGGTCGTCTCCGGCGGCGGTGCGGCGGGGCGCGAGATCGGGCTCTCCAGCCTGCGGGCGGACAGGCTCGACGAAGAACTCGTCCGCCTGCTGGCGGCTGGCGGCTGCCGGACGTTGACCACCGCGTCGGACGGCGCCTCCCAGCGGATGCGCGACCTCGCGGGGCGCGACACCGGGGAGCGGCACATCTTGCGCGCGGCGGAATTTGCGCGGGACGCGGGCATCGGGCGGATGAAGCTTTACGAGATGATCGGCTTCCCCGGCGAGACCTTGGACGACATCGACGAACTCGTTCGTTTCGCCTTGGAGCTGTCGAAGGTCGTGCCGCTGTCGCTCACCGTCTCCCCGTTCGTGGCGAAGAAGGGCACGCCGCTCGGGGACGCGCCCTTCGAGGCGATCCCGTCGCTGGAGGCGAAGCTGGCGCGGACGCGCTCGGGGTTGCGGGGGAAGGTGGAGGTGAAGCCCGCGTCGGTGCGCGCCGCGTGGTTGGAGCACATGCTCTCGCAAGGGGGCGAGTCGGCGGGGCTCGCCGCCCTGGACGCTTGGCGCGGCGGCGGACGCTTCGCCGCCTGGAGGCGCGCCTTCGCCGCCATCCAAGGCGGGGATGCCCCCCTCGCCCCGTGAACGCCCCTGCGCCCCGGAGCGTCGTTGCAAGCCGGCGCACCCCAAAGGCTCGCCGCGCCCCTACCGCTTTCCCCGTTTTTCAAGTATCATTCCACCGTTATGCGCTATTTGCTGGTGTTGTTTTTAGCTGTCGGCTCGTTCGCCAACGCGCAGGTGACCACGCGCGGCGAGACGCCGCTCGTCATCGACGCGAAGCCGATCCCGTTCTTCGACAAGGATCACCGCGAGCGGACGCGGTTCGGGAAGCTGGAGTTTCGCGGCGGGCTGGTGCTGACCTCCTCCGACGTGCGTTTCGGCGGCCTCTCCGCGCTGAACATGGAGCCGGACGGCGAGGGTTTCCTGGCGATATCCGACCGCGGCTACTGGTTGCGCGGGCGCATCGCCTACGACGACGGCCGCCTTGCCGGCGTCCGGGACGCGATGATGACGCCTATCCTGGACGACAAGAGGGAGCCCGCCTCGTCGTGGGACACCGAGTCGCTGACCCGCGACGGCGACGTTCGCTACATCGGCATCGAGCGCATCCACCAGATCGCCCGGTACGACCTGGGGACGGAAGGGTTCGGCGCGCGGGGCAAGCTCCTGGAGACGCCGGACGCATTGCGGAGGCTTCCGTCGAACAAGAGCCTGGAGTCGCTCGTATTCGTCCCCGGCATCGCCGGGGGCGCCAAGCCGGACGCGCCCCCGCATCCGCTGGCCGGCGCCTTCGTCGCCGTCTCCGAGGGCGGCATTGACGCGAAGGGGGGCATCCAGGCGTTCATCATCGGCGGCCCCGCGCCGGGGACGTTCTCCGTAAAGCAGTCGGGGAAGCTGGAGATCAGCGACGCGACGCTCCTGCCGGATGGCGACCTGTTGCTGCTGGAACGCCACTATTCCGTGCTGGAGGGGCTTTTCATCCGCGTCCGGCGCATAGCCCGGGACGACATCGCCCCCGGCGCCGTCGTGGACGGCGAGGAGCTGATGAGCGTGAACAGCCGTTGCGAGATCGACAACATGGAGGCGTTGAGCTTTCACAAGAACGCGGCGGGGGATGTCATCCTGACGTTGCTCTCCGACAACAACTACTCGCCCATCCAGCGCACGTTGCTGTTGCAGTTCGCCCTGAAGGACTAGGGAGGGCCTCTGAAAACCTCGCGGCAAGGTGCAACGCAGCGTCCGGGGTTTTTAGAGGTTCCCTGGGGGGCGGGGCTTCGCTCCACGCCCCCCAGGGGCAATCACGCCTGACGACGGGCATGGCGAACGGCTTGGGTTTCCTCGCACGCGCAGCCATGGGCGCATCTGCGACATCTTCGACGGGACTGCTGGCGCATGGATGCCGCGCCCCTCAGAAGGTGTACATCACCCCGAGGTGGAAGCGGTTGTTGCCCATGTCCGGCGTCAGGGCGTAATCGGTTCGTATGTGCGAATACTCGAACCCGATCGTCGCCTTGTCGGTGATGTAATAAAAGACGTTGGCGAACACGCGGTCGTTGAACGTCCGGGCGTTACCCCCGAGCTCCGCGTCCTCCGGGTCGTCCACGCCGTAGCCCACGCCGGTCTTGATCGCCTTGACCGGCTGCCACACCCCTTGCACCCAGCCGCCGAGTGCCGAGACCGTCGTCCCTGACGCGGCGTTCACCCCCTGGCCGACGCCGGCGAGGTAGTTGTCGATGTTCTCCCCCGTCCACCCTTCGCCCGACAGCGTGAGGCTTTTACTGATGGGAAGCTGCAAGCCGCCGTGCAGGAGCAGGCTGCGGTAGGTGCCGGGGTGGGCCACGGCCCCCTCGACCTCCTCGCGCCCGTAGGCGGCGGAGAAAGTGAACAGGGTGGGGCGGTCTGTCAGGAGCTTCGTCTTCAAGGCGAGGCTGCCATGCAGGTTTGGCGAGGCGGCGGCGTTCTCGTCCGGTACGCCGTCCCCGTCCGCGTCCCCGCCGTTGCGCCCGTGTTGGATGGCGACCTTGGCGGTCAGCGATGTGCTCGCCCCCAGCTTGGTCTCCTTCGTCAGGCGGATCTGCGGATGGCGCCCGTAGGGATGCCCTTGGAAACCAAGGATGGTCGAGTCCACCGTCGAGGGGTGGAAGTTGCTGTAGGTGTCCCAGTCTTGGCCGAAGCGTAACGACCATCCGTCGCCCCACGCCACGTCCATGTAGGCGAGGCGCACCCGGAGCGTATACTTGTTCGGGCTGAGGTCGTCGGAGAAATCGAACTCCACCCGCCCCGTGAGTTTCTTGTTGCCGCCCTCCGGCGCGTTGATGTGGGCGCCGAGGCGCGTGCCGCGCGCGCTGAAGTTGAGCTCTTGCTTCCCGGCGCGGGACACGCCGTCCGGGTAGACGAAGAACATCAGGTCGCCGTACGCCGTGCGCGACGTGTCGTATGCCGCGTCCACCTGCACCCAGCCGTAGGGTTTGAACTCGAAGCCGCCGGCGGTCATGCCGGCGGGCGACTTCTCCAGCGCCTCGACCCGTTTTTGCAGCTCCTCGTTCTGGCGGCTCAACTCCTCCAACTTCCGTTGCGTCGCCTCGTCCGCACCTTGTGCGGTTGCGGGGGACGCTTGCACGCAGAACACGACCACTCCCAACGCGGCGAGCAACGCCGCCGACTGAATTTTCCGAACCATGCCTCTCCCCTTCTCACGGATTTTAAGGAATAAAACCGGAGATTATACGGTCTGCGCGGGGGATTGCAAAACCCTTGATGATGCCTGCTCCGGATTCCGCGCGGGGCGGACTGGACGCCATTGGGACGCCCCGCGTCGTGTTTTTCGCGGGAAATTTCTGGAATGCCCGTGCCAACGCCTCTGAAATGGTGTAAAAGTCATACATGACGATGACGCTGGAAGATGGTTGCAACTTGAAAAGACGCGGACGCACCCTTGGCCCGGTGCTGTTCGACCGGGAGTCCGTCAGGCGGCGCGTGGCGGGACTCGGCGCGCAAATATCCTGGGACTATCGCGGGAAAAGCCTGCTCTTGGTCGCCGTCCTCAAGGGGGCGGAGGTCTTTCACGCCGATTTGGGGCGGGTGATCGACGCGGAGGTCGAGACCTCCTACGATTTCATGGCCGTGGGGAGCTATGGCCGCGCGACGCGATCGAGCGGCGAGGTGCGCATCCTCAAGGATCTCGACGAAAGCCTTGAGGGGCGGGACATCCTCCTGGTCGAGGACATCGTGGATTCCGGTCTGACCCTGCACTACATCAGGCGGCATCTGCTGGCGCGCGCCCCCCGGTCGCTGAAGGTCGCGGCGTTGCTAGACAAACCGTCCAGCCGCGCCGTGGAGGTTGACGCCGATTACGTCGGCTTCGCCATACCAGACCGGTTCGTCGTCGGCTACGGCATGGATTACGCCGAACGCTACCGCAACCTGCCCGACATCCACATCTTGCTTTCGCCGGACGAGCGTCGATGACCGGCGGGGGGCGGGGCGTTGGGGAAGGAGGGCAATGAAAAAGCCCGCACGCATGCGGGCTTTTTTTGAAGGGATGAAGCTGACAGATTCGGCTAATATCTCACGATGCGCATCTTTTTCCGCAACCGTTTGCGCGCCAGCGCCTGCTTGATGCGCTTCTTCTCGCCCGGCTTCAGGTAGAAGGAGTGCTTCTTCACATCCTTGATGATGTCTTCCTGCTGCACTTTCCGCTTGAAACGCCGCAACGCGCTTTCCAGGGATTCCCCGTCGTTCAGAACAACTTCCGCCAAATCGATTCACCTCCCTCCGGCGACACAAGTGAAGAAGCCTACCCCCCGTACCGCCGCCTGTCAAGGCGCAACAGGCATCTTTTATCCAGAACCTAATTAATCCAAGCCGGTCTTCAGTTTCACGAAGTTGATGATCGCATCGGCAGTCTTCTCCGGTGGGATCACGCTCGTGTCCATCGTCAAGTGGTAGTTGGTGCTGCGCAACCAGTCGTATTTCGCCATCCGCGAGAGGTACGCCTGGCGCACCCTGTCCGCGTCTTGGATCAGGTACACCGCCTGTTCCGGCGTCTTGGCGTGATAGGCCTCGATCGCCACCTTCGTCCTGTACTCCAGCGGCGCGTGCAGGAACACATGCACCGCGCGCGGGTGCGCGCTCAGGACGTGCTTGCCGCCCCGCCCCACCACCACGCAGTTCTCGCGTTCGGCGAGCTCCTTGATGATCTTCCCCTCCAGGTGGAACAGGTGTTCGTCGGTCACGGTGCGGAACGGCGGCGCGGTGTAGGTCACGTCGGGCAGGCCGAAGGTGAAAAGCTCCGTTATCCGGTCCCAAGTCGAAGCCAGCCGCTCGTCCCGCCAGGAGATCTCCTCCACCGAAACCCCCAGCGACTCGGCGGCCAGGTGCAACACCTCCCGGTCGGCGTAGTAAAAGCCTAGGCGCGACGCCACAATATGCCCGATGGCGGCGCCGCCGCAACAGAACTGCCTCGAAATGGTGATCGCGATCTTGTCCGACATGTCACCCTCCTTTCGCTTCACTATAACCCCAAAACGCGGATTCTTGTCAGCGGTTTCTGCTCCCCGCCTTTCGGAAACCTCTAAAAACCCGGATGCTGCGTTGCACCTTGTCTGCGAGCTTTTTTGAAGTCCACTTTCTTCTTACTATTCGGCGGCGCCGCCGTCGTCCTGTACGTCATTCGCCACGTCGGCGGCGGGCGGTGCGGCGGGCGCACTGTTGGAAGGTTCGCCGTCCGACTCGTCGTCGGGCACCACGGTGACGCTGGCGACCTGGTCGCCTTCGTCGATGTCGATGCACTTGACCCCCGTGGTGGCGCGCGAGAGGACGCTGATCTCGTCCACCTTGAGCTTTATCAGCTTGCCGCCGCCGGTGATTATCATGACGGCCTCACCGTCATGGACATGGCAGGTGTTGACCACGTCGCCGCTCTTGGGGACGATCTTGAAGTTGATCACCCCTGCGCCGCCCCGATGATGGCCCGGATATTCCTCCACGCCGGTGCGCTTGCCGAACCCTTTCTCGGAAATCGTCAGGAACTGCCCGTCCCCCTTGAAGACGGACATGGCGACCACCTTGTCGTCCCCGGAGAGCCGGATGCCGATGACCCCCTGCGCCACGCGCCCCATCCCCCGGACCTCCTGCTCGGAGAAGCGGATGGCCTGCCCCATCCGGGTCGCCAAGAGCACGTCGTAGTCGCCGTCGGTGAGCTGGCAGCCGATAAGCTCGTCGTCCTCCGCCACGGTGATGCCGATGATCCCCGCGTTGCGCGGGTTGGAGTAGTCCGCGAGCCTGGTCTTTTTGACCGTGCCGTTGCGCGTCGCCATGAAAACGTAGCCGCCCTCGTCGAAGCCGTTTTTAATGGCGAGGATGTCCGCGACCTTCTCGTCCTTGCCGAGGTTGACCAGGTTGACGATGGCCTTGCCCCTGCCTGCGGTGCTGACATCGGGGATTTTATAGACCTTCAGCCAGTAGACCCGCCCCCGGTTGGTGAATATCAGCAGGTAGCTGTGCGTGGAGGCGACGAAGATGTGGTCGACGAAGTCCTCGTCGCGCGCCGTCATGCCGATGCGCCCCTTGCCGCCGCGCCCCTGCTCGCGGTAGAGGGACGCCGCCGTACGCTTGATGTAGCCGGAATGGGTCACCGTGATCACCACGTCTTCCAGCGGGACCAGGGACTCCTCGTCGATCCCGTCGCCCCCCTCCTCGTCCACGATCTCGGTGCGCCGGGCGTCGCCGTAGTCCTCCCTGACTTCCTCCAGCTCTTTGACGACCACCCCTTCCAGCACCGTCTCGCTCGCCAATATCTCTTTCAGGCGGGCGATCAGCTTCAGGATCTCCTCCAGCTCGGCGATGATCTTCTCGCGCTCCAGGCCAGTCAGCCGTTGCAGGCGCATGTCCAAGATCGCTTGCGCCTGCAAGGCGCTGAACTGGAACTGCGCTATCAGCCCCTCTTTGGCGACGCCGGGCTCGTGCGAGGCGCGGATCAGGGCGATGATCTCGTCCAGGATGTCCAAGGCTCGCTTGAGCCCTTCCAAGATGTGGGCGCGGGCCTCGGCCTTGTTGAGCTCGAACACCGTCCGGCGGCGCACCACCTCCTTGCGGTGCTCGACGAAGCACAGCAGCGCCTCGCGCAGGCTCAGCACCTTGGGCTGGTTGCGCACGATGGCCAGCAGGATGATGCCGAAGCTCGACTGCATCGGCGTCAGCTTGTAGAGGTTGTTGAGCACCACCTGGCCCTGCGCGTCCTGCTTCAGCTCGATGACGATGCGCATCCCGTCCCGGTCGGACTCGTCGCGCAGGTTGGAGATGCCTTCGATCTTCTTTTCGCGCACCAAGGCGGCTATCTGCTCGATCAGCTTGGCCTTGTTGACTTGGTAGGGGATTTCGGTGACCACGATCATCTCGCGGTCTTTCTTCCTGGGCATCGACTCGACGGTCGCCCGCGCCCGCATGGTGACGATGCCGCGCCCGGTCTCGTAGGCGGAGCGGATGCCGCCGCGCCCGCAGATGAAGCCCCTCGTCGGGAAGTCGGGGCCGGGGACGTCCTGCATCAGCTCGGCGACCGTCGCGCCCGGGTTGCGTATCAGGCGGATGGTCGCGTTGACGATCTCCGTCAGGTTGTGCGGCGGGATGTTGGTCGCCATGCCGACCGCGATGCCCGCCGAGCCGTTGACCAGGAGGTTGGGGAAGCGCGCGGGCAGCACCAAAGGCTCGGTCAGGGAGTCGTCGTAGTTGGGGCCGAAATCGACGGTGTCCTTTTCGATGTCCGCCAGCAGCTCGTCCGAGAGCTTCGCCATGCGCACTTCGGTGTAGCGCATGGCGGCGGGGGCGTCGCCATCGACCGAGCCGAAGTTCCCCTGGCCGTCGATGAGCGGGTAGCGCACCGAGAAGTCCTGCACCAGGCGCACGATGGTGTCGTAGACCGCGCTGTCGCCGTGCGGATGGTATTTACCGATGACGTCGCCGACGATGCGCGCCGATTTCTTGTACGCCTTGTTGTAGGTGTTCCCCAGCTCGTGCATCGCGTACAGCACGCGCCGGTGCACCGGCTTGAGCCCGTCGCGCGCGTCGGGCAGCGCGCGCCCGATGATGACGCTCATGGCGTAGTCCAGGTAGGACTTGCGCATCTCCTCGATGATGCTCACCGGGATGTTTTCCTGGCTTGCCGGGATGTTCTCCTGCGATTCGGTCATAAATAAAAGCCTATCTTTAAATCAGATGTCGAGGTTGCTGACGTTCAGGGCGTTGTCTTCGATGAACTTGCGCCGCGGCTCGACCGCGTCCCCCATCAGGAGGGTGAATATCTCGTCCGTCTGCGTCACGTCGTCGCGGGAGACCCGCAGCATCGTGCGCGTGTCGGGGTTCATCGTGGTCTCCCACAACTGCTCCGGGTTCATCTCCCCCAGCCCTTTGTACCGCTGTATCGAAAGGTCTTTCTTGCCGAGCGCGAGCAGGTGCCGGAGCAGCTCGTCGGCCGACTGCACCGTGGCGCTGCCGCCGTTCTGCCGCACCGTCAGCGGGGGCTGGTCGAACGCCGCCATCTCGTCGTGCAGCTTGAACAGACGCAGCCAGTCCGCCGAGGAGAGGAACTCCCAGTTGAGCGACAGGCGGTTGCCGCTCGCCTTGTTCTCGATTTCCAGGGAGAACAGCCGGTGCTCCCCGTCCTCGTGGACGACGCACTCGTAACCGGCCTCCGTCACGGCCGGGCAGAGGGTTTCCAAAAGCTCGCGCCGCTCGAACAACTGCCGCAGGGTGAAGCCTTGGGCGAGGACGCCCCCCTCGCCGGCGATGGACGCGAGCAGGCGGTCGAGCAGCTCGGCGTGGTGCAGGCGGCGCGACAGCTTCTCGTGGACCGTTTCGCGCTCGTGAATGAGGCGCATCACCCGGATGAGGTCCTCGCCGCCGTACTCCTGCCCGGTCTTGTCCACCGTCATCACGACCCCCTCGACCGCCCGCTTCATCAGGAAGTCCTCCATCGCCTTCTCGTTCTTCAGGTAGCTGAGCTTCTTCCCCTGCTTGATGCCGTAAAGCGGAGGCTGGGCGATGTAGATGTGGCCGTGCTCGATCAGTTGCGGCATCTGGCGCCAGAAGAAGGTCAGGAGCAGCGTGCGGATGTGCGAGCCGTCCACGTCGGCGTCGGCCATGATGATGATGCGGTGGTAGCGGAGCTTGCTCTGGTCGAACTCCTCGTTGTTCTTGCCGAAGCCGACGCCGAAGGCCGAGATCATCGTGGCGATCTCCGCGTTGCTGAGCATCTTGTCCACCCGCGCCTTCTCGACGTTCAGGATCTTCCCCCGGATGGGCAGGATGGCCTGGAACTTCCGGTCGCGCCCCTGCTTGGCCGAGCCGCCCGCGCTGTCCCCCTCGACGATGTAGATCTCGCACTTGGAGGCGTCTTCCTCTTGGCAGTCGGCCAGCTTGCCGGGCAGCAGCGCCGAGTCGAGCGCCCCCTTGCGCCGGGTCAGGTCGCGCGCTTTGCGCGCCGCCTCGCGCGCCCGCGCCGCCTCGATGGACTTCGTGACCAGCTCCTTGGCCGCCTTGGGGTTCTCCTCCAAAAACTTCCGCAGGCTGTCGCCGACGGCCGCCTCGACCATCCCCTTGACCTCGCTGTTGCCGAGCTTGGTCTTGGTCTGCCCCTCGAACTGCGGCTCGGCCAGCTTGACGCTGACGACTGCCGCCAGCCCCTCGCGGATGTCGTCGCCGGTCGGGTTCTCCTTCAGCCCCTTGAGCAGGTCGGCGTTCTTGGCGTAGTTGTTGACGGTGCGCGTCAGCGCCGACTTGAACCCCTCCAGGTGCGTCCCCCCCTCGTGGGTGTTGATGTTGTTGGCGAACGAAAGCAGGTTCTCGCTGTAGCCCTTGTTGTACTGCATGGCCACCTCGACCTCGACGTCGTCCTTGTCCGATTTGAAGTGGATCGGGTCGGTGTGCAGCACCTCTTTGTTCTTGTTCAGGTGCTTGACGAACTGCGCGAGCCCCCCGTCGTATTTGAACTCGTCCTTGTGCGGCGGCTCGGCCCGCTCGTCCGTGACGACGATCTCCAGCCCGCTGTTGAGGAACGCCAGCTCGCGCAACCTCCCCGCCACCGTGTCGTAGCCGAACTCCAGCGTCTCGAAAACCTCCGGGTCCGGGGTGAAGGTGACCTTGGTGCCGCGTTTTTGCGTGGTGCCGCTCTGGTGGAACTCCGTGACCGGGACGCCCCTTTCGTAGCTCTGCTCGTAGACGTTCCCGTTCTGCCAGATCTCCAGGTCCAGGCGGCTGCTGAGGGCGTTGACCACGGAAACCCCCACGCCGTGCAGCCCGCCCGAGATCTTATACCCCTTTTTCCCGAACTTCCCCCCGGCGAACAGCTCCGTCAGCGCGACCTCGGCGGCCGACTTGCCCGACGCATGCATGCCCGTGGGGATGCCGCGGCCGTTATCGACCACCGTCACGCTGCCGTCGCCGTGCAGGACGACCTCGATGCGGGTGCAGTAGCCGTTGAGCGCCTCGTCGATGGAGTTGTCCACGACCTCCCAGACCAGGTGGTGCAGGCCGTAGGTGTCCGTGGAGCCGATGTACATGCCGGGCCGGAGGCGCACATGCTCCAAGCCCTTCTTCAGCTCGATGCTGTCCGCGTCGTACTCCGCCTCCTCGGCGGCGGAAGCGGCGGCAGACTCGGAGGTCGCGGCGGCTGTCTCGGCGATGTCGTTGTTTTCAGGGGAGGCCTCGGGCGCACCCGGGGTCGGAACCATGTTCGCGTCTTCACTCGTTGTCATTGGCGGTCTTCGATTCTCTAGATATTTTTAAACCTTTTGTTTGCAGATGATTATTGCACTGCCAGCACCCTTTAAAAACATCATTATTATAGCACGGGACGCCCAAAAAACCTTGGGTGAAATGCAAGTTTTCCACAAAAATAAAACACATTTTAAATCGTTTGTTTTCAATGATTAATAGCATGGCGAACGACGGCGTGCCGCCCCCTCCGCCCATCGGGTCGGCGCGCTCGCCCGCCCGCGCCCTCCCCGAGGGGGGGGCGCCCGCGCCGGACTCCTCCCGCCGACCGTTTGCGGGGGCCCTACTGCGCCAAGGGCTTGCCTGCGGCGCGACGGGGGATGTACTATGTTCCGTTTTTTGGATCCAGGACGCGAGGCGGGGGGATGGTGAGGGAAGGCAAGGCGGGATGCGGTGTTCGGAGGGGAACGCAGGGACGCGCTTCGTCGGTTCTGGTCGTTTGCCTGTCGGGCTGGTTGGCTGCGGGGCTCCTCGCCTCCGGCTGTTCGGAAAAACGCGCGCCGTCGGGCGCAGGCGACGTGGGGGCGACGGCGACGAAATCCGCGACGCCCTCTCCGGAGTCGCACGCCGCGCTCCTGCTCCGGGAGCGGCAGGCGAAGGACGACTATTTCCGTTCCGTCGACTCGCCCCTCCCCGCCGGGGAGAGGACTGGTTTCCAAGGGCTCTCCTATTATCCCGTGGAACCTTCGTTGCGCTTCCAGGTCCGGCTCCGGCGTTACCAAAGCCCTAAGCCGATCCGCATGGCGACCAACACCGGCGAGATTCGCAGCGGGCTCCTGTACGGATTCTTCGAGTTCGCGGCGGAGGGGCGGGACTGCCAGGTGAAGGTCTACCGCCTGGAGGAGTCCGCAGGGGAACCCGCCCTGTTCATCCCCTTCTTGGACGCCACGTCGGGGACGGAGACCTATGAGGGGGGGCGCTACCTCGACCTCACGGAGAACACGACCGGGGAGTACGACCTGGACTTCAACCGCGCCTACAACCCCTATTGCGCCTACAACCCCGCCTACAGTTGCCCCGCGCCCCCCAAGGAGAACACCTTGCCCATCCCCATCCGCGCCGGCGAGAGGCGTTTTTCGCATTGACGCGCTCCCGTAAAAGACCTTGAAAAAAGACTGATTTTTCCCGCACGCCCCGCCGATAAGAGGGGAACAAGGGGGATTAGCACCATGAGCATGGATTATTCAGTCCCATTGAACGGTTTCCAACGCGCGGAATGGAGCCTTGACAAGATAGCCCAGCGCGTCGCCATCTCCAGCTCCGGCTCGGACAGTTCGGACGACGGCAAGGATGCCATCGGCGCCCTCGCCGGCCCGGATCCCGCCACGGACATGGCGATGCTGAACCAGGTGGAGTCGGTCGCGGAGGCGAACTTGCGTGCGTTCTCCGCCGAGGACGAGTTGGCGAGGAGCCTGCTGGACGTCGTGGGTTGAGGGCTTTCCTAGCCGAGGATGCGCGCCACCGCCTTTACGGCGGCGTCGATCTCCTCCGGCGTGTTGCCGGGGCCGGGCGCGAAGCGCACCGTCCCCTCCGGGAAGGTGCCGATGGTGCGATGGGCGGCGGGGGCGCAGTGCAACCCCACCCTGGAGAGCACGCCGAACTCCTCGTCCAGCCGGAAGCCGATCTCCGACGCGCTGAGCCTGTCCGAGGTGAGGGAGACGACGGCGGTGCGTCTTTCCCAGTCGCCGGGGCCGTGGAGCGCGACCCCCGGGACGTTCGCCAGCCCCTCCGCCAATTTCCGCGCCAGCGCGATCTCGTGGGCGCGCAGGGCGTGGACGCCGCGTTCCATGACGAAGCGCACCCCCGCCCCCAGCCCCGCTATCCCTGCGCCGTTGAGCGTGCCGCTCTCGAACTTGTCCGGGCAGTCCTCCGGCTGGTTTTCCGACTCGGAACGGCTCCCCGTCCCGCCGCGCGTCAATGGCGTCATCTCGTGGACGGGGACGCGCCCCCCGATCACCAGCCCCCCCGTCCCGGGCGGCCCCTGCAGCCCCTTGTGGCCAGTGAACGCCACGAGGTCGATGCCCATCGCCTGCATGTCGATGGGGACGGTCCCGGCGGTTTGCGCCGCATCGACCAGCAGGTAGGCGCCGGTGCGGCGGGCGACGGCGCCCACCTCCGCGACGGGGAGGATCGCGCCCATGACGTTGCTCGCGTGCGTGACCGCGACGAGCCGGGGCGGCGCGGACTCGGCGGCGCGCGCGAAGGCGTCCAGGTCGAGCGTCCCGTCGCCCGAGCAGGGGATCACGGTGAGGCGCACCCCGCCCTGCTCCAAGGCGCGCAACGGACGCATGACGGCGTTGTGCTCGACGCCGCTGGTGATGACGTGGTCGCCCGGCCGCACCAGCCCGCAGATCGCGATGTTGACGGCGTGCGTCGCGTTGGACGCGAAGATGACGCGCAGGGGGTCGGGGGCGTTGAAGAGACCCGCCAAAAGCTCGCGGGCCTCGTATACGACGCGCCCGGCGGCGACGGACAGGCGATGCCCCGCGCGACCGGGGTTCCCCCCGTCCCGCTCCAGGAACCGCGCCATCGCCGCGACCACCTCCGGCGGTTTGGGCCATGAGGTCGCGGCGTGGTCGAGATAGGTCACGTTCGTCATGCGCGGCTCTCCGAAAGATCGCGTCGGCATGGGCAAGATGGCGTCCGGCGAGTGATGCGTGGATCGCGCCCCGCCCTTGGACGCCCCATCCTCGCGTTGCAGGCGAGGTCGAACATTATACACCTTCGCCCCGAGGCGCTCCGCCTTTTTGCCGCATGGATTTTATGTCAGGGTTTGTTATCATTGCCACATCAAAGGAGGTTCGGACCATGGGTAGATTCACAGGGACGCAAACGGAAAAGAACTTGAAGGAAGCTTTCTCGGGGGAGTCGCAGGCGCGCAACAAATACACCTATTACGCCAGCAAGGCGAAGAAGGACGGCTTCGAGCAGATCGCCGCGCTCTTCACCGAGACGGCGGAGAATGAGAAAGAGCACGCCAAAATCTGGTTCAAGCTCTTGCAGGAGGGGGGCGACATCGCGGGAACCGCCGCGAACCTGAAAGACGCCGCCGCCGGCGAGAACTACGAATGGACTGACATGTACGCCGGTTTCGAGAAGACCGCCCGCGAAGAGGGTTTCACCGACGTGGCGGAGCTTTTCAAGATGGTCGGCGCCGTCGAGAAGACCCACGAGGAGCGTTACCTCAAGCTGCTCGCCAACGTCGAGGGGGGCTTGGTGTTCTCGCGCGACGGCGACATGATCTGGGAGTGCGGCAATTGCGGCCACATCCACGTCGGCAAGGCCGCGCCGGAGCTGTGCCCGGTCTGTAAGCACCCCAAGGCTTACTTCAAGCTGCGGGCGACCAACTACTAACGCCCTGCAACATCTGAATATTGCCTGACTGGCGAGGATTTTTTTCGTCAGGCTAAGGTGGAGGAACGCGGCGTAGTGGTGCTACGGCGAGTGACGACAACGCAGTATGGCGGAAAAAAGACCGTCAGGGAGGCAAAGTTTTTGATGTTACAGGGCGCTAGGACGCTCCGCGCCGCAGGGGCGCGACACGAAGGCCTTGCGGCAAACGGCGCGAACCCCGCCCTCAACCGCGAGGCGGTTGCAAAAGCCCTGAAGGGGCTTTGTTGCGCAATCGCTTCGCGGTTGTCCGGCGGCTTGCCGCCGTCTTCGTGGAACGTGGACGCCCCTTTGCATTAGACCGCCATTGGGCGCATTGCGCTATTGCTTTCCCAAGAAAAAGAGGGATGCCTCTAAAAAGCTCGCAGACGAGGCGTCGCCGCAGGTCGAAAAGCGGAGTTTGCCGAGGCGGATGAGCGTTTTCGACCAAGGCGCAACGCAGCGTCCGGGGTTTTTAGAGGTTCCCAAGAGCTTATGGCTTTCGCTTCTTTGCTGGCCTTGCTGGACGACATCTCCACCGTCTTGGACGACGTGTCGCTGATGACCAAGGTCGCGGCGAAGAAGACCGCCGGGGTCGTGGGGGACGACCTGGCGATCAACGCGCAACAGGTCACCGGCACCAGCGCCGACCGGGAGATGCCGGTGGTGTTGGCGGTGGCCAGGGGTTCGTTGGTCAACAAGGTCATCCTCGTGCCGGCGGCGCTACTCATCTCGGCGTTCGCGCCGAAACTCCTGACGATCCTTCTGATGCTGGGCGGGGCATACCTCTGTTTCGAGGGGGTGGAGAAGGTTGTGGAGGCTGTCCACCGCAAACGCCATCCGGCGCCGGCGGGCGGCGGCGCGCCCAAGGAAGGCTTGACGGAGAAGGAGCTCGTCCGGGGCGCGGTGCGCACCGACTTCATCCTTTCGGCGGAAATCATCACCATCGCCCTCGGCGAGATGGTTCAAAGGGCGCTGTTAGTCCAGACCGTCGCGCTGGCGGTCGTGGCGGTCATCATGACGATCGGCGTCTACGGCCTTGTAGCAGGCATCGTGAAGCTGGACGACCTCGGTTTCTGGGCGATGGGGAAACCCTCTGCCGCCGCGAAAGCCGTCGGCAAGGGCTTGATCGCCGCCACCCCTTGGCTGATGCGCGGCCTCGGCGTCGTGGGGACCGCCGCCATGTTCCTGGTCGGGGGGGGCATCATCGTCCACGGCATACCCGTTCTGGACGAGTGGCTGCACCACGTCGTCGGGGCTGGGGCGTCCGTGGGTTTCTGGGTCGTTTTGGGGCGCGCCGTCGTCGGCGTCCTGGTCGGCGTCCTGGCCGTCACCGCCGTCAAGGGCGTCGCCGGGGCGGTGCGGCTCGTTCGCCGTTAGCGCGCCGCGCCGGGAAAGGGGATGGGGGACATGGAAAACGAGTCCTTGCCGGAGAAATTCCTCCAGTTGTCGGAAGGGGGCGACGCCGACGGGCTGCGCGAGCACCTTGACGACCAACTCATCACGGACATCGCCGAACTCATCGACGACCACCCCGACCAGGCGGCGTTGATCATCCGCAACCTGTCCATCGACCGCGCGACGGCCGCTTTCCGCATCCTGGACTTCCCCCGGCAGGAGGAGGTGATCCACAACCTGCCCGCCGCCGACGTGGCGGAATTGCTGAACGGGCTGCCCGCCGACGACCGCACCTCTTTCCTTGGCGAGCTCCCCAGCGAGGCTGTCAAAGAGCTCATCCGGCTGCTGACCCCGGAAGAGCGCAAAATCACGCTGTCGCTTCTGGGCTACCCGGAAAACAGCGTGGGCCGCATCATGACGCCCGACTACCTCGCCGTGCGGGGCGAATGGAACATCCGGCAGGCGCTGGACTACATCCGGGAGCATGGCAGGGACAGCGAAACCATCGACGTCATCTACGTGGTGGACGAGCGGGGGCGGCTCCTAGACGACTTCCGCATCCGCGAATTCCTGCTGGTCTCCCCCGACACCCGGATACAGGGGCTGATGGACGACCGCTTCGTCGCCCTGAACGCCAACGACGGGCAGGAGGAGGCCATCCAGGTGTTCCGCATGGAGAACCGCGTGGCGCTGCCGGTCCTGGACAACTGGGGCGTCCTGCTGGGCATCGTCACCATCGACGACATGCTGTGGATCGCCAACGAGGAGCACACGGAAGACGTCCAGAAGATCGGCGGCACCTCGGCGCTGGACGAGCCCTACCTCGACATCCCGCTCCTGAAACTGGTGAGGAAGCGGGCTGGCTGGCTGGTCGTGCTGTTCCTCGGGGAGATGCTCACCGCCACGGCGATGGGGTTCTTCGAAAGCGAGATCGCCCGCGCCGTGGTGCTGGCGCTGTTCGTGCCGCTGATCATCTCCAGCGGCGGCAACAGCGGCTCGCAGGCGTCGACCCTCATCATCCAGGCGATGGCGCTGGGGGAGATATCCATCGCCGACTGGTGGCGGGTCATGCGCCGCGAAATCTTGTCGGGGGCGATGCTGGGGGGGGTCTTGGGCGTCATCGGCTTCGCGCGCGTCCTGTTGTGGAACCTGTTCCTCGGCACCTACGGGGAGCACGCCTTCCTGATCGGCCTGACCGTGGGGTTCTCGCTGGTGGGCGTGGTGCTCTGGGGCACCATCTCCGGCTCGATGCTGCCGCTCGCGCTCAAGCGGCTGGGGGTGGATCCCGCCACCTCGTCCGCGCCGTTCGTGGCGACGATGGTGGACGTCACCGGACTGCTGATCTATTTCAGCATGGCGTACCTGTTCCTGAACGGCGTCCTGTTGTAGGTGGGGAGGCTTTGCCCGCCGGCCTGTCCGGTTCTTCTTCGTCCCGTTTAATTGCAGAATTGCAGAAGCCCAATTGAAATCATTGCAAAACCCCGGTTAAAATCATTGCGAAAACCCAGGTCGGGTGGCGATGGGGAGGTGACGTGGCGAAGGCATACATACCAAGGGTGGCTGACGAAGAGTTGGCGACCCGTTTGTCGAGAATCGGGGCTGTGCTCATCGAGGGGGTCAAGGGTTGCGGCAAGACGGAAACGGCTCGCCGCAGGGCGAAAAGCGAAGTGCTCTTAGACCTTGACGAACAGGCGCGTGAAACCGCCAAACTCGTCCCCCGGAACATCCTCGCCGGTGCCGCGCCCAGGTTGCTGGACGAGTGGCAGATTGTCCCGGGACTATGGAACGCCGTTCGCCGGGAGGTTGACGCAAGGGGCGAAGACGGCCAGTTCATACTCACCGGTTCTGCCACTCCCCACGACGACGAAACCCGGCACTCCGGCACGGCGCGCTTCAGCCGGATGCGCATGCGGACGATGACGCTCGCCGAAACGGGGTTGTCGAGCAGGCAGGTTTCGCTGGGCGCGTTGCTTCGGGGGGAGCCGGTTGCGTCTGGCGCCGCGCCAGCCTCGTTTGACGACATCATCGAAGAATGTTGCCGCGGAGGATGGCCCGCCGACCGGAAAAGATCCTTGAGCCAAGCCCGCGCGAACATCTCTGACTATGTGCAGGAAATCACCTATGGGGACATCAGGATGCCGAATCGGCCCCGGCGCGACCCGACACGGCTCTTGGGGCTGTTGAGGGCGCTGGCAAAGAACGTGGCGTCTGAAGCCACCTTGGTGACGCTCGCCCAAGACACCGCTGCGAGCGGCGTCCAGTTGGACGAAGACACCGTGAGCGTCTACTTGGGGGCGCTGGAACGGCTGATGGTCTATGAGCCGCTGACCGCCTGGTCGCCGGTGCTTCGTTCGAAGGCGCGGGTTCGCACCAAGCCCAAGCACCATCTGGCCGACCCGGCGCTTGCAGCGGCGTTGCTTGAGGCTGGACCGGGCGAGTTAAGGCGCGACTTGAAGACCTTCGGGTTCTTGTTCGAGTCTTTGGTAGTCCGCGACCTTCGGGTGTATGCGGCGGTCGCCGACGCCCAGACGCATCATTACCGCGACAACACCGGGATGGAGGTGGACGTGATAGTCACGGCGGGATTCAAACGTTGGGCTGCGTTTGAAGTCAAGCTGGGAACCACCGGAGATGTGCTTGACAAGGCTGCCGCCAACCTGCTCTCGTTCGCCGCCAAAGTGGACGTGCAAAGCAGCGGCACCCCGCAAATCCTCGGCATCGTCACATCCGGCGGCTGTTCCTACACGCGCCCCGACGGGGTGGCGGTCATCCCGCTGGCGACATTGGACAAATAGGCTGATCGCCCAAGGGGCGGCGGAGGGCTTGCGCCCCGCCGATACGAAACCGCGACAACCGCGCTTTGCCTTCCCCCGTCATTGCGGGCGGGGGAGTGAGGAGTCGAGCGCGGCGATACATCCGCTTGCATTTCCGCCGTCCCGGAACTACCCCGCGACCCGCAGCAACTCCCCGACGGGGCGGAGCTCTTTCGCGCCGGGTTGCGCCGCCGGCGCCCCGAAAGGCATCTGCGCGACCAGCCGCCACGAGTCGGGGACGTCCCACGCCTTTTTCACCTCGTCGTCGATCAACGGGTTGTAGTGCTGCAGCGACGCGCCCAACCCCTCGCACTCCAGCGACGTCCAGACGATGTACTGCGCGATGCCGCCCGCCTGTTGCGACCATTTCACGAAGTTGTCGGCGTACAGGGGGAACTTGCCCTGCAACGCCTCGACCTCGGCCTGGTCTTCGAAATAGAGGACGGAGCCGTGGCCTGCGGCGAAGGAGTTCACCTTCGCCTCCGTCGGCGCGAACTTGTCGGCGGGCACCGCCTTGCGCAACGCCTCCATGACGATCCGCCAGAGCCGGTCGTGGTTCTCGCCGAACAGCAGGATGGCGCGTGCGCTTTGGGCGCCGAACGCCGCCGGCGCGTGCGTGAGCGCGTGCTCGACGACTTCGCGGATGCGCGCGTCCGGGACGGGGGAGGTTTTGCCGATGGCGTAGAAGCTGCGCCGGTCTCTCACCGCACTGTAGAAATCCTTTGTCATGACGTCAGTCCTCCTTTTTCCATTTCCACCTTCCAGGTTTCCGCCCTCCAGGCCGCATCGTTCCCGCCGCCGCGCCAAGGGCGCCGCCCCGGCACCGTCGCTACCGCTTGGGGGCGGGGAGCAGGTGTTTGCGCAACACGGCGCGGAACCGGGCGATGTCGATGGGTTTGCCCAGATAGTCGGTCATGCCGATGCTGAAATACCTGTCGATCTCCTCTTTGAACACGTTGGCCGTGAGCGCGACTATGGGGACGGTCTTCGCCGCCGGCGCGTCGAGTTTGCGGATGGCGGCCGCGGCGTCGTATCCGTCCATCTCCGGCATCTGGATGTCCATCAGGATGAGCGCGTAGCGTTCCGGGCGGGCGTGGAACAGCTCGACCGCCCGGATGCCGTTCTCCGCCTCGTCGATCTCGACGCCGGTCCCTTCGAGCAGGTTGGCGATGACGCTGCGGTTGACCTCGATGTCCTCGGCGACGAGGATGGCGCGCCCGCCGAAGTCGTCCTGCTCGGATTGCATGGCATGGCGCGCCGACTGCTCCAACTCCGCCGTCTCCGCCGCCGTCGCCGCCCGCGCAGGCATCGTGAAGTAGAAGCGGGAGCCTTCGCCGGGAGTGGACTCCATGCCGATCCTTCCCCCCATCAGCTCCACGATCCCCTTGGAGATCGCCAGGCCCAGGCCCGTGCCGCCGTATCGGCGCGAAATACCGCTGTCCGCCTGCTGGAAGGAGGTGAACAGCTTCTTCTCTTGCTCCCGCGTGACGCCGATGCCCGTGTCGGTCACTTCGAACAGCAGCTCCAGCGCGCCGCCGGGGGCGTCAGGCGCGGACTCCAGGCGCATCCCCATCCCGATGCGCCCCCCCTCCGGCGTGAACTTGACGGCGTTGCCGAGGAGGTTGGACAGCACTTGGGCGAGATGCTGGTCGTCGGCGACGATCATCTCCGGCACGGACGGGTCGGAGGACACCGAGAAGGCGAGCCCCTTCTCCCTGATCCTGAATGCGTGTATGGACTCCAGGCGGTTCAGCAACGCCCTGGGGCTGAACACCACCTCCGAGAGCGGCATCTTCCCCTCCTCGATCTTGGACATGTCCAAGATGTCGTTGATGACCCCGAGCAGGTGCAAGGACGCCTCGTCGATGTGGCGCAGGCACTCGGCCTTTTTGCCGGCGTCCCCCGTGTCGAGCGCGATGCGGGTCATGCCGATGATGGCGTTCATGGGGGTGCGCATCTCATGGCTCATGTGCGACAGGAACGACCCCTTGGCCTTGGACGCCTCCTCCGCCTTGATGCGCTGCTCGTCGGCGGCGGCGCGAGCCCCCTCGTATTCGCGCATCATGTATTTTATGGATATGCACAGGACGATGCTCACGACCACGAAGCCGACGGCGACGTCCATGTAGACCATGAACGCGCTGGCGATGGGGATCACCAAATCCTGCCGGATGTAGCTGAACAGGATGGTGGCGACGCAGACGGCGGTGTAGGCGGACATGAGGATGTAGAACGCCAGCTTGCGCAACAGCAGCGTGCCGACTACCGAGCCGAGCAGCAGGTAGGCGAGCATCCCGCTCCTGACGCCGCCGCTCAGGAAGAACAGGACGGGGAATCCCAGGGTGCAGAGGGTGAATGTCAGGACGATGCTGCCTTGGCGGAAGTCCTCCACCACGTTGCCCAGGATCAGCAAGGCGAAGACCGCCGCCAGGAACAGGATCGTGCACGCCTTGGTGAGGAGCGGCGCGTCTTGGACTAGGGTGGATACGACGCCGGCGGCGCCACCCAGCACGCAGAACATCAGCACGCCGTTGTAGACCCGCCCCTCGATCGGTCTTTCCGGAGAGATCAGGTATGTGAAAAATAGCTTTCTTATTTTATTCACGACATCCTATTACCCCACATCCGAACCATTGCCTGTGAAACCGACGTCGCGTCTGCGCGCAGATGCTTGGGACGCATGGAATGATAAAGCATCGGCTCTGGATCGCCTATATCTTAATTAAGGCATAGGGCCCCCCGTCCCCGGGGGTGGCGGGGCTGGCTGCGGAACCCTTCAGGGAACCTCTAAAAACCCCGGACGCTGCGTTGCGCCTTGGTCGAAAATGTCCATTCGCCGCAGCGAACCCCGCCTTTCGACCTGCGGCGACGCCTTGTCTGCGATGTTTTCAGAGGTTCCTTTTATTTTTTCCGCGGGACGGTGCAGCCGTTGCCGGTCATGATGGCGATGATGTTGCCGTCGGCGTCGGCGACCTCCATGCGGAAGACCGACGACCGCTTGCCGCCCCCGACCTTCTGCGCCGTCGCGTAGAGCGTGCCTTCGCCTCCCGCCCGCAGGTAGGAGATGGACGCCGACTGGCTGACGGTGAGCAGATCCTCGCCGCGCTCCAGGTGGCCGATGTTCGACGCCACCGCGAACGCCGAGTCCGCCAGCGTGTAGATGGCGCCGCCCTGCACCGCGCCCCCCGCGTTGAAATGCATCGGCAGGACTTTCATGCTGCACCGGCAGCGGTCGCCGCCCGCCTCCTCGATGACCACGCCCGTCATGGTCAGGTATTTGTCCGCCGCAAAGACTTTTCTCACCTCGTCGATGGTCACTTCCCGCACCTCCTATGTTATGTTTTTTAATCATACTCGCCGGTTGCGTGGACTCCGGCGGAATTTTCACGGAATTATTGCATTGACAGCTTCGCCGACATTTCCATAACATGACATGTTTTGAATTTTTTCAACGAGGGGAAAATGGGGAAAAGAGATTTCGACAAATGCCCGATTTCGCGCAGGGCTTGCATAAACTGCTCCCTTTACCGGGGCAGGCATTTCAACCTGTGCTTCCAGGAACACTACCGGGGCGACGGCGCCAAGGGGACCGGCCCGGTCAAGTGCATGGGCAGCGTGGCCGTGACGCGAGTCGTCAAATGCGTCGCGATTGTGGCCGAATGCGCCTGATGGCGGTCTCTGCGCACATCGGTGTCGCGATGCGCCGCGACGCAACACAACCCGCATGCAGCGAAGCATCTTCAAAAGGGAACCTCTAAAAACCTCGCAGAAGGTCGAAAAGCGGAGTTCGCTGGGGTAAATGAGCATTTTCGACCAAGGCGCGACGCAGCATCCGGGGTTTTTGAGGTTTCCCAAAGTGTCCGAGCATCATTCTTATGTTTCCAAGCCAATCCGGCGTCGCCGCCCGCACCAGCCACGACGGCGCCGGACGGTTCAACGCCAAAGGGGGTCCAAAGCTAGATGAAGACCATTACCGCTGATTTTGAGTATTTTTCCGCCGCGACGGCCGGGGAGGCGCTCGACCTGCTCGCCCAGCACAAGGACGATGACTACAGGATCATCGCCGGCGGCCAGTCGCTGAACACGTTCATGAAGCACGGCTTGCTCAAGCCGGAGATCATCATCGACATCAAGGGGGCGTCAGACCTCGACTACATCAAGTACGACGACAAGGAAGGCTTGAAGATCGGCGCCTTGACGACGCACCGCAAGCTGGAGCAGTCGCCCGTCGTCGCGGAGAAGTACGCCGCGCTGGTCGATATGGAGGTGAACGTCGCCTCTGTCGAAACCCGCAACTGGGGCACCGTCGTCGGCGACATCGTCAACGCCGACCCCGCAGCCGACCCGGCGCCGCCGCTCATCGCGCTGGACGCGTCGGTCGTCGTCGCGAGCAAGGAGGGGACGCGCTCCGTACCCGCCGAGGAGTTCGCCGTCGATCTTTACACGAGCGCCGTCGAGCCGGGCGAGCTGGTCACGGAAATCCAGATCCCCGCCCTGCCCGCCAACACCGGCTTCTACTTCACCAAATATTCCCAACTGCATGGCGATTACGCCTTGGCTTCGGCCGCGGTGCTCCTGACCCTCGACGCCAAGAAGGAAAAATGCGTCAACGCGCGCATCGGCCTGGGCGGCGTGGGGGCGACCCCCATCCGGGCGACGGCCGCCGAAGACATCCTGAAGGGGAAGAAGATCACCGACGAGCTGCTCGCGGAGGCCGCCCAGGCGGCATCCGAGGCGACGGAGCCGATCTCCGGCATCGAGGCCTCTGCGGAATACAAGAAGGAGCTGGCAGGCACGCTGGTCAAGCGCGTGGCGAAAGAAGCCTTGGCGAGAGCCCAAAAAGCCTAAGGGAACCTCTAAAAAGCACGCAGACAAGGCGTCGCCGCAGGTCGAAAACGGAGTTTGCCGAGGCGAATGGGCATTTTCGACCAATGCGCAACGCAGCGTCCGGGGTTTTTGAGGTTCCCTAGGCGAGCCTAACCGAAAGCCATTAAAGAAGGGGAGTTCATATGAAAAAGCAGTTGAACATAGTTGTGAACGGAGAGCCGCGAGAGCTCTACGTCGAGCCCAAGACGCTCCTGCTCCAAGTCATCCGGGAGCATCTGGGGTTGAAAGGGACGCGCCCGGCCTGCGACAGCAGCTCGTGCGCGGCATGCACCGTCATCGTGGACGGCATGGCCGTGAAATCCTGTTCCATCCTGGCATTGCAAGTCAACGGCAAGGAAGTGACCACCATCGAGGGGCTGGCGGAGGAATCGCAGTTGCATCCCATCCAGAAGGCGTTCGTGGACAACTGGGCGTTCCAGTGCGGCTACTGCACCTCGGGGCAGATCATGGCGACCAAGGCGTTTCTCGACGAGAACCCCGACCCGACGCGGGTGCAGATACAGGAGGCGCTCGACGGGCACCTCTGCCGCTGCACCGCATACAACATGATCATCGAAGCCGTGCAGGACGCGGCCAAACGGTTGCAGGCGCGCAAAGCCGAGAAGGGAGCTGCATAAATGGCTAAAGAGAAATTGAAGGAATACGCGATCATCGGGAAGCCGACCCCCAACGTGGACGGGCCGGCGAAAGTCACGGGCGAGGCGCAGTACACCATCGACATGACCCTGCCGAACATGCTCTACGGCAAGCTGGCGCGCAGCCCCTATCCGCACGCCAAGATCATCAGCATCGACACCAGCGCCGCAGAGGCGCTTCCGGGCGTCAAGGCGGTCATCACCGGCAAGGACACCCCCGGCGGCAAGTACGGCCTGTGGCGGCGGTTCCGCGAGCTGTCCGACCAGGAGTGCCTGGCGACCGACAAAGTCCGCTTCATCGGCGACCCGGTGGCGGCGGTCGCGGCAGTCACCGAGGAGATCGCCATACAGGCGGTCGAATTGATCGAGGTCGAGTACGAGCCGCTTCCGGCGGTCTTCGACCCGGACGACGCCATCGAGGACGACGCGCCGATGGTCCACGAGGACTTTCCGAGCAACATCAACGCCACGCGCCACATCGAGTGGGGCGACGTGGACAAGGGCTTCGCCGAGGCCGACTACGTGCGCGAGGACGACTACGTCACCCAGCCCATCCACCCGGCGGCGCTGGAAGTCCACAACTCCTTGGCGAGCTATGACAAGGGCACGGGTCGGTTGACCGTCTGGTCGTCCACCCAATCGCCGTACTTCCTCCAACTCGGCCTGTCCGACGCGCTCAAGATGCGCGAGGGCGACATCCGCGTCATCAAGCCGCACGTCGGCAGCGGCTTCGGCGGCAAGAACTCCACCATGCCCGATTCGGTCAACGCCGCGCTCCTGTCGATCAAGACCGGCCGCCCGGTCAAGATCGTCTATAACCGCGACGAGGAGTTCCAGACCACCGAGCACCGCACCGCGCAGCACATGCGCATCAAGCTCGGGCTGAAGAAGGACGGCCAGATCGTGGCGATGGAGGTCAAGACCATCGTCAACGGCGGCGCGTTCACCGGCCTGGGCGCGACCGACCTCTACCTGACCGGCACGTTCATCACCATGCCGTACAAGATCCCGAACTACCGCTACGACGGCGTGCGCACCTACACCAACACCGTGTGGGGCACCTCCATCCGCGGCTTCGGCTCGGTGCCGGGCAAGTTCTGCGCCGAGACGCAGCTCGAGCGGGCCGCCAAGGACCTCGGGGTCGATCCGCTCCAGATCCGCAAGATGAACGCGGTCTATCCCGGCTACGAGGCGCCCGGGCAGTACACCTTCGAGAGCTGCGGCCTCCTCCCCTGCATTGAGAAGATGGAGACGCGGGTCAAGGAGAAATGGCCCAAGCTCGAAGAGGACGAGGGGATCGGCTTTGCGGCCTTCGCCTACATGTCGGGCGGCATCTTCAACTGGATCGACACGCCGTATGCGTTCTCCTCGGCGCACGTGAAGGTGAACATCGACGGGATGGTGGACCTCTACACGCAGGCGTCGGACATCGGCCAGGGGCACAACACCGTGGCGGCGATGATCTGCGCGGAGGAGCTGGGGGTCGGCATCGAGGACATCCGGCTGCACCTGGGCGACACGGCGCACACCTACACCGACTTGGGCGCGTGGGGGAGCCGTGAAGTCCTGATGAACGGCAACGCCATCAAGGACGCGGCGGCGCAGGTCAAGAACAAGCTGATCGAGGTGGCGCGGTTGAAGCTGGGCGAGAACATCGCCTACGACCTGGTCTCGAAGAACAAGCGCGTCTATCTGGAGCTGCGGCCCGAGCGCGGCATCTCCTACTACGACCTGGTCCAGGACGCCATCCGCGCCAACGACGGCGTGCCCATCACGGGCGTCGGCCACTACACGCCGCACAACAAGGGGATGATCTCCCCGGCATACGGCACCGGCATCATGGCGGTCAAGGCCAAGACCGACAAGGAGACCGGCGCGGTCGTCTGCCAGGACATCCTGGTGGTCCACGACTGCGGCCAGGTCATCAACCCCCTGGGCGTGCGCGGCCAGGTCGAAGGCTCCATCCACATGGGGCTCGGCTATGCGTTGTGCGAGGAGATGCCGATGGACGAGGGGAACGTGCTCAACCCGTCGTTCGTGGACTACAAGATTCTGCGGACGCGCGACATGCCGGAGATCGAGTTCATCGAGGTCCCGACCTACGAGCCGAACGGGCCTTTCGGCGCCAAGGAGGCGGCCGAGGCGACCATCGCGCCGACCGCTCCGGCGCTGGCCAACGCGGTGTTCCAGAACACGGGTGCGGAGTTCGTCGCCCCGGTGCTGAAGCCCGAGACGGTGCTCAAGGCCATCCGCGCGGCGGCGGCCAAGAAACAGGGAAAGTAAAAAGGCAGGGGGCTCGCGCCGCAGGCGCCGATGCAGGGGCGCGGCACGCCGTGTCCGGAAGCGCAAAGCGCCACCGCTTGCGGCGCGACCGCCCCGCCTTGACAAAACAGGAGATAAGAAATGGCAAAATATCGTTGTCCGATGTGTCGCAAGATTTCCTCCCGGCATCTTGACTTGGCCCGCCACTATCTGGGCCAGACCGACAAGAAGCACAAGGAGTGGCTGAAAACCCAAGACTTGTCCTATGCCAAGCTGATCAAGATGCAGGTGAAGGAGTTTGGCAACAAGGGGTACGAGGCGCTGGCCGAAGTGCTCAAGCGGGAAGCTCCGGAAGTCGAAGACCCGAAGTAGCAAGTAGGGCGGGTGCGCCGCGCCCGCCGTCCCCCTTTTAACGCGGACAGCGCGGCGCGCTGTCCCGACCTTACATGGAGTCATAGCATGCGCATTGAAGGACAGTTCGCGATGAACGCGCCCATCCAGAAGGTGTGGGATTCGTTGTTGAACCCGGAGACGCTCGGCTCGTGCGTGCCGGGTACGGAGAAGATGAGCCAGTTGGACGCCGAGACCTATGAGAGCGTGGTCGCGCAGCGCGTCGGGCCTTTCAAGGTGAAGTTGCAGTTCACGACGAAGCTGACGGAGGTGAAGCCGCCGAACTACATCAAGGCGGAAGGCCGCGGCGCCGATGTGACGAAGCTGGGCAATTTCTCCACCATCATCGAGGTCAACCTGAAGGAGACCGCGCCGGAGAACGTGGAAGTCTCCTATGTGGCGGACGTGAGCCTGGTCGGCAAGCTGGCCACCTTCGGCGAGCGGATCATGCGCTCGAAGGCGAAGGAAGTCGGCGACCAGTTCACCGAGAACCTCCGCGAGAAGCTCAAAGCCTGACGAATCGCCGGCAGGGGCGAGCGGCCTCGCCCCTGCCCCACCATCCCCCTCCTCCCCATCCCTACGGCTCGACGTGAAAGAGCGGCGCGGGCGCGAACGCGGTGCCCGAAGTGCAATGTCCTCTGTCTAAAACGACCGCGCTTGTGATAGCATGACCGGGCTTGCGCCATCTATGAAAGCCTGCATGGGCGGCGCGGGTTCGCGCAATCAAAGGTTCACGGCTCTGCCGGGGGAGTTTCTTTTAACAGGGGAGGCTGTCGCATGTATTCCGAGAGAGAGAATTTTCTGAAGTTGCTGCACGGCGAGGAGCCGGACCACCTCATCGCGCAGTGGGCGCCGTTCATACCGGTCATGACCGACCCCGTCCAGCGCTACACGCGGGGCAACCGGGTCAAGGGAACCACCACCATCGACCGCTGGGGCACCACCATCGCCTGGCCGGACAACCAGCCTGCAGCCATGCCGCACATCACGCCGGAGAACAAGGTGCTGAAGGACATCACCAAGTGGCGGGAGCAGGTCAAGGTCCCCGACCTCGTGTCCAACACCCAGGCGCCGGGCGCGTGGGACGACGCCAAGGCGGACATCGCCGCCATCGACAAGGAGCAGTCGTTCTCGATGTGCTTCATGGGCACGGGGATGTTCGAACAGCTCCACTACCTGATGGGCTTCGAGGACACGCTCATGGCCCTCATCGAGGAGCCGGAGGCGATGGACGAGCTTCTGGACGCCATCTTCGAATACCGCTACACCTACGCCAAGCTGCTGATCGACAACCTCCATCCCGACGCCATCCTCTCGCACGACGACTGGGGGGCGAAAGACCGCATGTTCATGCGCCCCGAGGTGTGGCGGCACTTTTTCAAGGAGCGCTACTACAAGTTCTACAAGTTGTTCCACGACAACAACGTCTTGGTGCTGCACCACGCCGACAGCTTCTGCGAGCCTATCGCCGGGGACATGGTGGATGTGGGCATCGACGTCTGGCAGGGCGTCCTGCCGCAGAACGACATCGTGAAATTGCAGAAAGAACTCAAAGGGAAGTTGATCTTCATGGGCGGCGTCAACACCTCGCTCGTAGACCGGGGTGACGCCACCCCCGAGGCGATCCGCGCCGAGGTGCGTCGGGCGTGCGAAGCCTACGTCCCCGGAGGCTCGTTCATCCCCTGCCTGCCCTCGGGTTTGCGCAACGGCGCGATCTTCCCGGGCGTGGACGACACCATCGACGACGAGATACGCAAGCTCAGCCCGAAGTATTGCAAGTATTGACCGGCGTCAACGGGGCGGGTGCGCCGCACCCGCCCCGCCTTTGCACGCCCCTCCGAAAAACCCGCATTCGCATGTTGACCTCTCCGACGGCGTTCCCTAAAATTACCCTTTTCGCCCAAGTGTTGAATCGTATTTTCGCCGGTTCGATAACCGCAGCATAGTGTCCCATCACCAGGAGGATTGAATGATCATCATCGGAGAAAAGATCAACGGCTCGATTCCCTCTATGGCAAAGGCGATTGCCGAGAAGAATGAAGAGCACATCAAAAACATCGCCGTGGCGCAGGCCAACGCCGGCGCCACGTTCATCGACGTGTGCGCCTCCGTCGAGCCGGACAAGGAAGTGGCAACGCTCAAATGGCTCATCGACCTCGTGCAGAGCGTGACCGACGTCCCCATCGCGGTGGATTCGCCCGACCCGAAGGTGATTGCCGAAGCGCTCCCGTTCTGCAAGAAGCCCGGCCTGGTCAACTCCATCTCAGGCGACAAGGTCGCGGGCACGGACAAGGACAAGATCGATTTCCTCCTGCCGATAATCGCTGACACGAAGTGGGAAGTCATCGCGCTCCTGAACGGCGGCACGGGCATCCCCAAGAGCGCCGAGGATCGCCTCAAAGTGTTCGACCTGCTCATGGCCAAGGCCAAAGAGTACAAGATCGCCCCGTCGCGCTTCCACATCGACCCGATCATCGAAGCGCTCGCCACCATCGACGAGGGGGGCATCGGCATGGTCGTCGAGGTGATGCAGGAGATCAAGCGGCGCGAGCCCACCATCCACATCACCGGCGCGGTCAGCAACATCTCCTTCAACCTCCCCGGCCGCAAGCTCGTCAACCAGGCGTTCGCCGTGCTCGCGATGAACGCGGGGCTGGACAGCGCCATCTTCGATCCGCTCAACAAGGATCTGCTGGGCATGATCTACGCCACGGAGGCGTTGCTCGGCAACGACGAGTATTGCATGGAGTACATCCAAGGGTTCCGCCAAGGGCTGTACCCCGCCGCGCCGCCGGCGAAGAAGTAGCCTGCCAGGTCGAACGCGGCATCCGACGTTCGACGAACGCGACACGCATGGGGCCGGGGCCGTCAAAAGCCCCGGCTTTGTTTTTGGGGCGGCGGGGCGGAGCGGATGCGCGCCGCTTCGCCGCCGGATGCCATGGAACCGTTGCCATGGAACCGTCCAGGAGGCGAACGGATGCGCGACATTGACGAGCAGAGCCGACAAAAAGCCTGCGACCTCTTTGACAGCGGCGCGATCAACCGCGTCGAAGTCGGCACGGTCAAAGGGCTGCAACAAATCCACAAGCACCTGTTCGACGGGTTGGGCGACTTCGCCGGGGAAATCCGGCACATGAACATCGCCAAGGGCAACTTCCGTTTCGCGAGCAGCCTGTACCTCCCCGAAATCCTGGCGAAAATCGAGCAGATGCCGGAGACGACGTATGACGAGATCATCGCGAAATACGTCGAGATGAACATCGCCCACCCGTTCATGGAGGGCAACGGGCGCATCTGGCTCGACCTGATGTTGAAAAAAACCTGGGCAAGTGCGTCGATTGGCAAAAGGTGGGCAGGGGCGCATACCTCAGCGCGATGGAGCGCAGCCCGGTGAACGACCTCGAAATCCGCGTGTTGCTCCAGTCCGCGTTGACCGGCGAGATCGACAGCCGCGAGATTTTCATGAAAGGGGTGGAGCAGTCGTACTACTACGAGGACGACTCCCGGCCTTGATAAATATGGGAGCCTCTAAAAAGCTCGCAGACAAGGCGCTGGCGCTGTCATCCGGGGTTTTTTAAGGCTCCCAAAAAGAAATCATGGAAATGACGGAAAAAGCTGCATCCTACTGTTTCACCGCGATCGTCGGGCAGGACGACATGAAGCTGGCGCTGGTGCTGAACGCCGTGAACCCCGCGCTGGGCGGGGTGCTGATCCGGGGCGAGAAGGGGACTGCCAAGTCCACGGCGGTGCGCGCGCTGGCCGATCTCCTGCCGGAGCGTGAAGAGGTCGCAGGCTGCCGCTTCAGTTGCGATCCGTGCGACATCCCGTGGATGTGCGACGAGTGCCGCGCACGCTTGGAGAAAGACGGGGCGCTGCCGCGCGTCACGCGCCGGATGACGGTCGTGGACTTGCCGGTCGCCGCCACCGAGGACCGCGTGGTGGGGGCCCTGGACATGGAACACGCCATCAAGACCGGGGAGAAGCGTTTCGAGACGGGCCTCCTGGCGCGCGCCAACCGGAACATCCTGTACGTGGACGAGGTGAACCTCTTGGAAGACCACTTGGTCGATCTCATCCTCGATTCGGCGGCGATGGGGGTTAACACGGTGGAACGCGAGGGTGTCTCCTACTCCCACCCGGCGCGGTTCATCCTGGTCGGGACGATGAACCCGGAGGAGGGCGACCTGCGCCCGCAGCTGCTCGACCGCTTCGGCCTTTCGGTGAACGTGCTGGGGGAGAGGGACGCGGCGGCGCGCGCCGAGGTGGTCGAAAACCGCATGTTGTTCGAGAACGCCCCGGACGCCTTCTTCGCGAAGTACGCCGACGCGCAACGGGCGTTGCGGGAGCGGGTCGTCAACGCCCGCCGCGTCCTGAAGGACGTGCGCTACTCGCGAGAGGTCGTCGAACTCGTCGCCCGGTGCTGCATCAAGCTGGAGGTGGACGGACACCGCGCCGACATCGCGACACTCAAGACGGCGGTCACCATCGCCGCCCTGCGGGGAGGCGGCGAGGTCGCCGTCGAGGACGTCTACCGCGCCGCCCGCCTCGCCCTGCCGCACCGCCTGAGGCGGCGCCCGTTCGAGGATGTGGAGTCCGACCTAGACGCCCTGCTGGAATCCCTGCGCGAAGGGGGAGGCGCCGGTTGAATTCGTCTTCCATCGGATTAAACGGGTTTTGCCATGTCTGCTGACGGGGGCGCGAACGCGAAGAAGATGTTCATCCTGAAGGCGGGGACTACCTATCCGTCCATCCTGCGCCGTCACGGCGACTTCGACGACTGGACGCGGCGGGCCATGGGCTCCGACGACCTGCCCTTGGCCACGGCGGTGGTTGACGTGGAACGCGGCGGGGAGTTGCCTCCGGTCGAGGAATGCGCCGGGGTCGTCGTCACCGGCTCGCACGCGATGGTGACCGAAAACCTCCCATGGAGCCTGCGGGTGGAAAGGTGGCTGCCCGCGCTGGTGGAGCGCCGCGTCCCCGTCCTCGGCGTCTGCTACGGCCACCAGTTGCTGGCGCGGGCGCTGGGGGGCGAGGTGGCTTACCATCCCGGCGGGGATGAGATCGGGACGGTCGAGGTCGGGCTCGCCCCCGAAGCCGCAGACGACCCATTGTTCGGCGGCAAGCCGCGCGTGTTCCCAGTCCATGTGGCGCATTCGCAGACGGTGACGCGGCTCCCGCCCGGCGCCGTCCGGCTGGCGGCCAACCGCTTCGAGCCGACCCACGCCTTCCGGATGGGGCGTTGCGCCTGGGGGGTGCAGTTCCATCCCGAATATGACGAAGCCGTCATGCGCGCCTACATCGAGGTCGAGTCGGCGGCGTCGGAGGAGCGGAAACGCGCGCTCGGGGACGCGGTGCGGGAAACCCCGGTCGCCGCCGCCATCATCCGGGGGTTCGCGAGCTTCACGGCGGGGAACGCCGTATGAAAGGGAAAAGCCCCGGTGCCGACGGCGCCGAGGCTTCTCGAATCGTTTCCGTAAACCGCAGGCGCGGCGCCTTATTGGAAGTTCAGGTTGCGCTCGAAGTCGGAGGGCGACGTGGCCGCCGCCTTCGCCGTCTCCAGCGTGACCGTGCCCGACTGGTACAGGTCGGTCAGGTGCTGGTCGAACGTCTGCATCTGGTACATCTCCCGCCCCTTCTCGATGTACTCCTTGATCTGGTGGATTTTATCAGGTTCTTCGATGCATTCTTGGATGGTCTTGGTGCGGCGCATGATCTCGCATGCCACCACGCGACCTTGGTTGTCCGCCCGTTCGATCAGGCGCTGGGAGATGACCGCCAGCAACGTCTCGGAAAGGCGCAGGCGCACCGACGCCTGTTCCGACGGGTCGAAGTTGCTCAGGATGCGCGAAATCGTCTTGGGCGCGTCCGTGGTGTGGACTGTGGACAGCACCAGGTGGCCGGTCTCCGCCGCCTTGATCGCGATGTCGATGGTCTCCTTGTCGCGCATCTCGCCGACGAGGATGATGTCCGGGTCTTGACGCAGGGCGGCGCGCAGCGCCTTGGCGAAGTTCTCCGTGTCCGAGCCGCATTCGCGCTGGATGATGCTGCATTGGGCGTCGCGATAGAGGAATTCGATCGGGTCCTCGATGGTGATGATCTTGCAGTTCTTCTTCTGGTTGATCAGGTTGATCATCGACGCCAGGGTCGTGGACTTGCCGCTGCCTGTGATCCCGGTCACCAGCACCAGGCCGCGCTCCTCCATCGAGATCGTGCTGATCACCGGCGGGAGCCCCAGCCCCTCGATGGTGGGGAGCACGTAGGGGATGTGCCGCAGCACCAGCGACAGCGAACGCCTCTGGCTGGCGATGTTGACCCGGAAACGCCCCAAGCCCGCCACCGAATAGGAGCAGTCGAAGTCGGTCAGGTTCTCGATGAACGGCATCAGGGTTTCGCGCGTGCATTTGTGCCCCGCGAGCAGGATGCCGCCGACGATGGTCGCGATCTCGCTGGGCGCCAAGGGGTCGGTGTCCGTCGCAGGCGCCAACTTCCCCCGGATGCGGGTCCGGAAGCCGCTCCCCACGGAGACGTGCAGGTCGCTCGCCCCCTGCTGCACCATCGCCTTCAGCACGATGTTAAACCGGTCGAAGGCGTTGAGCTTCGGCCGGACGTTCTGCTGGTTCGGTTGTATCGTTTCAGTCGCCATATCAGTCGCCATAGTCGTCTTTATTATCGACAGGAACGCGAAACGGGATATATTAATTTTCGCGTTTTTGGCGCCTTCGGACGGAGGCCATGGGTGCGCCCCTCCCCCGCGCCCGCGCCGTCATGACGCGGGCACACCCTCGCATCCTCTTACTTGGCGGGACGCAGGTAGGCGAACCAGTATCCCATGCCGACGAAGACCATGCCGCCGATGATGTTCCCGATGGTCACCGGCAGCAGGTTGTTCGCCAGAAAGCCGCCCCAGGTGATCGCCCCCGGGGCGACGCCCGCCGCCTCTGCGAGCGCGGGGACGCCGCTCAGGAATATGCCTGCGGGGATGAAGTACATGTTGGCGACGCAGTGCTCGAATCCCATGGTGACGAACGCCATGATGGGGAAGAAGATGGCGAAGATCTTGCCGACGTTCTGCCGGGCGGACGCCGCCATCCAGACGGCGAGGCAGACCAGCCAGTTGCAACCGATGGCGCGCCACAGCGCCTCGCCGAAAGGCAACGCGACTTTTGCGGCTGCGACTTTGATGGCGGCGACGCCAAGGCCGTTGTCTCCGGTCTTCCACAGGCCGGAGTAGTACAGGAGCGCCGCCAGCAGCAGGGAGCCCGCGAAGTTGGCGACGAACACCACGATCCATCGGTGGAGCATCGAGCCGACGGATATCTTCTTGGTGAGGACGCCGGTGACCATCAGGTTGTTCCCAGTGAAAAGTTCCGCGCCCGCGATGACCACCAGCATCAGCCCGACGCTGAACACGGCGCCCTTGACCAAGCTCGCCAGCCCCGTGCCGATCTTCGCCGCCGCGTCGAAGGAGACGGTTGTGGACAGCAACCCGCCGAAGCCGATGTACGCCCCCGCCATGATCCCCAGGACGGCGACTGCGGAGATGGGCATGGTCGTCTTGGCGACGCTGACCGCGCCGGCGAACCCTTGCGCGATGGCGGCGGGCGCCTTGTCGTCTACGGTGACCGGCGCGGGCGCGGGCGTCGCCGGGACTTTGGCATCGGATTTCAACAGCGCTTCATTGTCAGTCTGAGTCTTTTCAGCCATGTTCTGCTTCCCCTCGATATGCAAAGCGGTTTTTGAAAAAACTGGACATTATAGACCAACGGGATCCCCGCATCTACGGATGAATCGCGTCTTTTCGTAAAAACTCCAGGCGGGGGGGCGGGCGCGCCTTCCCGCAATCGGCCCGCAATCGGACGAATCAGGGTTTGATGCCGGGTGGAGGCTGTGCTAACTTATACCGTTTTGTGGAGACGAAACCTTCAGGCCGGTAGCGGCCGTTTGCCGGGAATCCAATATAGAAGCGAAACAAGCGAAATCTAAACGTTTTCTACACAAGGTTTTTTGATCGACGGCGGAAGCCGCCGCCGTGGTTTTAACTTTTTCCATTGAGAGGAGGAGGCGTCGCATGGCCGATGTTTTCACTCATGACCTCATCATCTTCGGGGCGGGCCTGGCAGGACTGCGCGCCGCCATCGAAGCTTCGAGGGTCACACAGGGCGACCTGGACATCGCCTTGATTTCCAAGAACCAGTTGATGCGCGCCCACTCGGTCGCCGCAGAGGGCGGAACCGCCGCCATGCTTCGTCCGGAGGACGGCGACAGCTTCGAACTGCACGCCTGGGACACCGTCTACGGCAGCGACTTCCTCGCCGACCAAGACGTCGTGGACCGCTTCGTGCGCGCCATGCCCGGCGAGATCATGCAGCTCGAGCACTGGGGCATCCCATGGACGCGCCGGCCGGACGGGCACATCGCCCAGCGGCCCTTCGGCGGCCACAGCTACCCCCGCGCCGTGCTGGCGCAGGACAAGACCGGGTTTTTCGAGATGCAGACCCTGTATGACAACGTGAACCGCCATCAGAAGGTCAAGCATTACAACGAACATTACATCACGACCATCCTGACCGAGGGCAACCGCTTCTGCGGCCTTTGCGCCATCGACATGACCACCGGCAAGTTCAAGGTCATCCGCGGCAAGGCGCTCATCATCGCCGCCGGCGGCGCGGGCACGCTCTTCGGCTTCACCACCTATTCCCAGACGGTCACGGGCGACGGCATGGCGCTGGCGTACCGCGCCGGCATCCCGCTCGAGGACATGGAATTCTTGCAATTCCACCCGACGGGGCTGGTCCCCTCCGGCATCCTCATCACCGAGGCGTGCCGCGGCGAGGGCGGCTACCTGATCAACAACAAGGGCGAGCGCTTCATGCACAAGTACGCCCCCTCCAAGGGCGAGCTTGCGCCGCGCGACCTGGTCTCCCGCTCCGAGATGATCGAAATCGAGGAGGGGCGCGGCTTCGAGGGGCCGAACGGCCTTGATTACGTCCACCTCGACCTGCGGCACCTGGGCGCGAAGAAGATCAACGAGCAGCTCCCGCTCATCCGCGAGGTCTGCATCGAGTTCAACGACCTGGATCCGATCAAGGAGCCCATCCCCTGCCGGCCGGTGGCGCACTACTCCATGGGCGGCATCGAGACCGACATCGACGGCAAGACGCGCATCGACGGCATCTGGGCCGCCGGCGAGGCCGGTTGCTCCAGCCTGCACGGCGCGAACCGCCTCGGCTCCAACTCCACGGCGGAGTGCCTGGTCTGGGGCAAGATCACGGGCGAGAAAGCGGGCCAGTATTGCAAAGAGACCGGCGCGGCGGCGGAGATCCCCGAGGGCAAGGTCGACGCCGAGCACAAGCGCATCTTCGAAGACCTGATGGGCAAGAAAGGCGAGGAGAACCTCTACGAGATCCGCCGCGAGTTGCGCACCTGCATGGACGACCACGTGGGCGTATTCCGCACCGGCGAGCAACTGTCCAAGGGCTTGGAGAAGGTGAAGTCGTTGCGCAAGCGCTTCGCCAACATCTGCATCGACGACAAGAACTCCGTCTACAACACCAACCTGTACCATGCGCTGGAGACCGACAACCTGCTGGATCTGGCGGAGGCCATGGTGCTGGGCGCGGTCACCCGCGAGGAATCGCGCGGCGGACACGCCCGGAGGGATTTCCCGAAACGCGACGACGACAAGTGGCAGAGGCACACGCTGGCGTTCCGCACCGACGACGGGCCGCGACTGGACTACAAACCGGTCACCGTCACCACCTGGAAGCCTGTTGAACGGAAATATTAAGGACAGGAGCAGCTATGCAACAGAAACGCAAAAACAACCTTGGAATCATCGGCTGGGTCTGCGGGGGGCGTTATGGGGCTGACCGCTACGCCTACGCCCTGCACCGGCTCACGGGCCTGGGCATCCTGTGCTACTTCCTGATGCACATCTTCGTCACCGGGCGGCGGCTCGGGGCGGACGGCCCGGACAAGTGGACGCAAGCGATGGAGTTTTTCCAAAACACCGTCATCTGCGGGCTCCCCGTCTTCGTGATCGGGGAGTTCCTCGTGTTCCTGGCGTTCATCTTCCACGCCATCAACGGCATCCGGCTCATCTTCGTGGAGCTGGGCTTGCTGGTCGGAAAGCCGGGGCTTCCCGCCTATCCCTACAGCTATTCCACCTTGCGGCAGCGGCCCGTGCTGGTAGGCGCCCTGTGCGTCGTGGCGCTTCTCGTGGGCGTCGCCGGTGCGGATTTCGTCCACCATCTGTGGTTCGTCGAATAGGAGGGGGATCATGCGCGAATCAAAATTGTGGTTTTTACACGTCATCACGGCTGTGGTCATCCTGTTCCTGCTCGGCTCTCACATGGGGATCATGCACATGGGGCGCATCCTGCAAGTGTTCGGCATCGGCTCGACGGAGCCTACGAACGTCGAGGAGGTGTTCGCGCGCAGCAAACAGGTGTTGTTCATGGCCGTCTACATCGTCCTGCTCGGAACCGCGCTGTTTCACGGCTTGTACGGGCTCCGCAGCATCATCTATGAGTTGTCCTTCCCGAAAGCCTTGGAAAAGACGGTCGGCAGGGTCTTGTGCGTTGCCGGGATCGCCCTGTTCATCTATGGAAGCTACGTCGCCGTGCAGCTAACGAAGGGAGCATAGTCATGAGTGATTCCAGCAAAACAGTCGTATTCGAAGTCTTGCGCTACGACCCCGAGCGGGGGGAGGCGCCGCACCTGCAGGAGTTCACCGTCCCGGTGACCAAGGGCATGACCGTGCTCGACGGCCTGCACTGGATAAAGGAGAACAAAGACCGCACCCTGTCCTGGCGCTCTTCCTGCCGGATGGGCATCTGCGGCTCCTGCGGGATGTTCATCAACGGGTTGCCGCGCCTGGCGTGCACGAACCAGATCTCGCACCTGCACTCGGATCGCGTGGTCATCAAGCCGTTGCCGAACTATGACATCATCCGCGACCTGGTGCCGGATCTCGAGAAGCTGTTCGACAAGCACCGCTCGGTCAAGCCCTACCTCATCCGCAAGGATCAGGTGGAGCAGAACCGGCCCACCTCCGAGTATTTCCAGTCCGAGGAGGAGCTGGTCAACTACATCCAGTTCGCCTACTGCATCAAGTGCGGCCTGTGCCTGGCCGCCTGCCCGACGGTGGCGACGAGCAAAGACTACGTGGGGCCGCAGGCGTTGACCCAAGGCTGGCGCTATCTGGCGGACTCCCGTGACGAAGGATGCGGGGAGCATGGTGAGGCGCTCTATTCCAGCCACGGCGTCTATCGTTGCCACTTCGCCGGGGCTTGTTCGCAGGTCTGCCCCAAGGGGGTCGATCCGGGTCTGGCCATCCAATTGGCCAAGCAGGACGCCTTCTTGAAGACGCTCGGGGCGCGCAAGCCGAAAAAGGCGAGCGGCGTCACCCCGCCGGTGCAGAACTGGCAGCCGCGGGCAAACATCCCCAAGGCTCCCGAACCCACCGTCGGGAAGTAGCTTTCATCCGTCGGTTGGCGGGTGTCGGTTGGCAGTGGCCGGGGGCGGGCTCGTTGGGGCCGCCCCCCTTTTTTTGACAGCCCCTGCGCGCAAGGAAAACATGGAGAAGCGATATTGTCCCGCAGTGGGTGTCATAGAGCAGGCGCACATGAAACAGGTGAAGGTTTTCACTGACGGGGCGTGCAAGAACAACCCCGGCCCGGGCGGCTACGGCGTGATCCTCCAATACGGCGGGAACCGTCGCGAGCTCTCCGCCGGATTTCGCCGAACCACCAACAACCGCATGGAAATACTGGCGGCCATCGCCGGGCTCGAAGCCCTGAAGGAACCCTGCCAAGTCCTCGTCTACAGCGATTCCCAATACCTGGTCAACGCGATGTCGAAGGGTTGGGCGCGCAAGTGGCGCGCAAACGGTTGGAAGCGCAACCGGACGGAGAAGGCGGTCAACCCCGACCTCTGGGAGCGGTTGCTCGCCCTCTGCGAGATCCACAAAGTCTCCTTCGAGTGGGTGCGCGGCCATGCCGGACACGCGGAGAACGAACGGTGCGACGAGCTGGCGACCACGGCGGCGACGGCGGGAAGCCTCCCTGCCGACGAGAACTACGAACGAACCAGCCGATGACGATGAACTACTCTTGGGTGTTGGATTCCGGCGGGGCGGGGCGTGGCGCGTGGCAGGGGGGCGTGCTCTACGAGTTCATGCGTTGGAGCCGCGAGCACGGCGTCTTCCCGTCCGTCTCGATGGGCGCCTCGGCGGGAGGCTACGCCGCCGCCGACGTCGCCACCGGCACCGCCGCCACCGTCATGAAGGGCTGGTTGCGCTGGGGGCTCCTTTCGTCCCCGGTGGATTCCAGCGCGGTGAAAAACCGCTTCCGCCGGCAGCTCTTGGACTCCCTCCACTACGTGATGGGCGCGGAGGAGCTGGCGGGCGTCTTCTCCGACCCCGGAAAGAGGCTGCTCGTCTTCACCACCCGCATTCGCCGCCGCGACGGCAAGGCGATCGCCCCGTCGGACATGCGTCGATTCTTCCTCAAGTCGGCGACGCGCAAACTGCCGGGATTTTTGAAGTATCTGCCGCGAGGGTATGTCGAGGAACCGGTCGTGTTCGCCCTCAACCTGCCGGAAAACCTCCGCTCCGAGCATGTGCGCCCGCTGACCCGCGCGAACTACCACCGCGTCATCGAAGCCTCGTGCCTGGTGCCGGTGGCGATGGGCGCGCCGCTCGGGCCGCGGGACGTGGCGGACGAACCGTTGGAAAGCGACCGCAACGCCGTGTTCATCGACGGCGGCTACGCGCTGAAGATGCCGATGCGGGTGTTTGCCGAGGATGCGCGCTTCCGGCCGCTCGCCGAATGGGCGGGCGCCGACAAGACGGTCGTATTCTGCTGCGACCCTCGGGGAAGCCTCTGGGAGACCAGCTCCCGGCTCTTGTCGCTGAACACGCACCCCGCGACCGGCCGCGCCATCGCGGAAGGGCGGTTGCTGGTCGTCCACCCCGACCACAAGGTCGAAGCCGGGTTCCTGTGCACGGACAACGCCGAGGCGTTGCGCACTTTCGAGCGGGGGCGCGACCAAGGGCGGCGCCTCCTCGCCTCGGACAAGGTGAGACGCTTTTTCGGAATGTGATTGCAGTGTGATGCAAAGGGGCGCGGGGACATGCCGGAAGGGGCGGGGAAGGGGATGGCGCGGAGCTCCCCGTCTCGGGTCGTCACGCCATCCAGCGCGCCGAAGTCCAGCCGAGGTGGGCATGGCTGTTGAACATGCGGATGACCGGCCAAGCGCCCCAATCCACGACGCTGATCGTCCCCGGGTCGAGGAACAGCCGCCGCGAGGCGTTGAGCGGGATGCCGAGCGCCGCCGCGCAAAGCGCCTTGATCGGCCCCACATGGCTCACCAGCGCCACCGCCTCGCCCGGGAACTCCCCCGCCAGTTCTTCTACCAACCCCACCACGCGCCGTTGCAACGTTTCGCTCGACTCCCCGCCTGGGGGGGCGACGGAGGGGTCGTCTTCCCAACGCGACAGCAACGCCGCGTCCTCGGGGCTGCGCGCCAAGACCTCGTCCCGCGTCATCCCCTCCCAATCGCCGAAAGAGCCTTCGCGCAACCGTTCGTCGCAGCGCAACTTTACGTTGGCGGCGGCGGCGATGGCCTCCGCCGTGTCCAAGGTGCGGCGCAGGGGGCTGGCGACGACCAGCCGGAGCGGCAGCGGCGACAACGCCTCCGCCGCGCGGGCGGCCTGACGGCGTCCCGTGTCGTTCAGCGGTTCGGCGGAGATGCCCAGGTATGCCATCTTCACGTTTTGCGCCGTCTCGCCGTGGCGCACGATGTAGAGCCGCAAAGCGTCTTTTCGCATATGCCTGCGCCTTTCCCCTATGCGCCTTTTTGCGGGGTCTGCATCAGCTCGATGAACTTCCGCGCGGCGGGGCTTATGGGATGCCGGGTGCGCACGATGATGCCCAGGGGCCGGTAAAAATTCTTGTCCGTGAAGCCGACCTGCGCCAGGAGGCCGTTCTGCACCTCCTTCTGCACGCTGAGCAAGGGGACGATCGAAACGCCTGCGCCGATCTCCACGCTGCGTTTGATGGTCTCGATGTTGTCGAACTCCATCACGGTGCGCACCTCGATGTCGTGCTCGCGGAAAATCCCGTCCAGCGCCCGCTGGCTCGCCAGCCCCTTCTCGAACGCGATGTAGTTTTCGCCGTTCAGTTTCTGGATGTCGATGTGGCGGCGCTTGGCGAGCGGGTGATCCGGGGCGCAGATGAGGATGAGCCGGTCGGCGGGCAGGGGGATGATGCGCAAGCCCTTGCGCGGCTCGGGGTAGGTCACGATGCCGAGGTCGATGACCCCGCGCAGGCAGTCCTCGTACACGCGCGCCCCCTTGCTGTACTCCACATGGAGGTTGACCTTGGGGTATTGCCGCAGGAAGTTTTTGACCACCATCGAGATCTCATACAGTCCGACGCTGTAGATGGTCTCCACGCGCACGCTGCCGACCATGTCTTGCCCGATGGATTTGATCTCGAACTGCATCTGGTCGAAGCTGTCCAAAATCACGCGGGAACGTTCGTAGAACAGCCGTCCCACCGGGGTGGGCGAGACCGACTTGCCGTCGCGGCGCAACAATTGCGTCTCAAAGCGCGACTCCAGGTTCTTCACCTGCTGGCTGACGGCGGACTGGGTGATGGCGTTGCGCATCGCGGCGCGGGAGAAGCTTCGGCTCTCCACCAGGTCGCAAAACACCTTCAGCGTCTCGATCTGCATCGCCCCTCACCTCCCTCGCGCCAAGTCCGGGCTTCTTTCCGTCGCGGATTGCTCCATGTTCACATATCGCGCCAGCACGAAAAGCAGGTCGGAGAGGCGGTTCAGCCAACGGACGGCGGCGGGCGCGACCCCGCCGTCGCGGGACAGGGCGACGCACCGGCGTTCGGCGCGGCGGGCGACCGCCCGCGCCAGGTGGAGCGCCGCGCCGGCCTGCGAACCGCCGGGGAGGACGAACCGCCGGAGCGGCGGCACCTCCGCCTCGAAGGCGTCGATCTGCCGCTCCAACGCCACGACGTCCCCGTCCGCGACGCACGGGACGCCGGAAGACGTCCCGGTTGGCGTCGCGACCTCGATGCCGATGCGGAACAGGCATTCCTGAACCGACTGCAAGACATCGTCCACCCCGTCTGGGAGGGGATGCGCCCGAACGGCGCCGACGCTCGCGCAGAGCTCGTCGATGTCGCCGCCCGCCTCGATGGCGGGCGAGTCCTTCGGCGCGCGCCCGCCTCCCACCAGGCTGGTGACCCCCTCGTCCCCTGTCCGCGTGTATATCTTGGCCATCCCCCCTCCGTCGGCCTGTCGTGCGATTTTACACAATATCATAAGGGGACCTCAAAAAAACCCGGATACTGCGTTGCGCCTTGGTCGAAAATGCTCATTCGTCTCAGCGAACTCCGTTTTTCGACCTGCGGCGACGCCTTGTCTGCGAGGTTTTTAGAAGGCTCCCATAACCAAGGGCGGGTGCAGGGGATGAAAAAGGAGGATGGACGGCTGCGCCCCATGGCGCGCGACGGGCGGCACTGCGGGCGCAACTCCCCGCCAGGCGAGACCGGGCGGGGACGCCGCGACCATGCCCCGGTCCGGGCTGCCCTCAGATGGACTTTTTACCCTTGCAGTCGATGCAGACGCTGGTCCACGGGACGGCTTTCAACCGGGCGACGCTGATGGCCTCGCCGCAGGCGGCGCAAACGCCGTACTCGCCCTTGTCGATCCTTTCGATGGCGGCTTCTATGGCACGCAACAGCTTGGCGTCGGTCTGAAGCAGCTTGAGGTTGACATGGACTTCGTTGTCGTCGCTGGCCTGATCCACGAAATCGCCGTGCCGCGTGTCTGCCATGTTCTCCCAATGCGGCTTTTTGCCAGTCGCGTTGACGATGGCGTCACGCTTCTCCTGCAGGGCGGTTCTGAATTTCTTGAGTTCCCGCTTGTTCATAGATACGTCCGCTCCTAGACCGAAAGCTAGGCATTATAGATCAAAAGCCTCGTGGTGTAAACGAGGGAGATCGTCGGATCGTCGGGGTCGGATCGTCGGGGGTCGCGGTTTCGTCGGCGGGGTGCGGCTACGCCCGGTTCAACGTCAAATCCCATGCGGAGACCAGCTCGAACGGGTGGTACGACATCTTGGCGGAGCGCAAGCCCTCGTCGCCCACGTCCTCCTCGCGGTTGATGAATTCATACCCCTGCGCCTGGACGATGCGCGCCGTCTCTTGGTTGACGACCTGGTACAGCCCCTTGTAGCTGCGCAAGGCCCTCTCGAAATGGACGGTCACCGTCGTCGCGTTGGTCGCCTCGAAGATGGCGAACGCCGCCGGACGCCCCCCGACCGTGACCAGCACCCCTTGCTGGTTCAGGCGCCGGAGGTTGCGCAAGGTGGTCTCCAGCGCGGCGAGCTCCCGCTGCATCATCCCCTCCATCAGCGGGCGCTCCTGCACCCGGATGGATTCGAGCACTTCGAAACACCGCCCCGCCAGCTCCCCGGTCAGCGTGTGCGACTCCCATTCGTAGGCGCCGCGCGCCTGCGAGATGAGGTTCCGCTTCTTGGAGAACTTCCGCCCCCGCAACTCCGCCAAGTCTTCGGTCCGATACAGGTACTGGGCGAAGTTGCGTTCTTCGTATGCGGAACAGCGGGCGACGAATTCGGGATGGCGCTCCATGAACTGCCCGCTGACGCCGACGAACCGCAACGGCTTCTCCAGCGCCGCCGCCTCTTGGAAGAGGCGGTCTTGGAACGCCGGGGTGAACTCCCCCACCGGTTGGATCAGGGTCGGCGGCGCGTCGGGGTCGAGACGGTAGGCGATGAGCAGGGTTTTCAGCGGCTCGCGCCGGTCGTAATTGGAAAACGCCCTCCAAGCCTCCAGGGTGGAGTAGGTGTAGCCGCTCAACGGCTGGGGGTGCCTTTGGAGGAAGCTGGAGATGGCGTCCTGATCCTCCGGTCGCACTGGGGAGAAGTCGAAGCCCAAGAAAGAAAACGCGCTCATTTACCGCTTGCCATAGAGCATGGGTTGATACCCGGCCAGGGGCCCGTAACCCAGCTCTTCGTAAAACTCCCGGGTCCCAGGTTCCGCGACCAGTCCGATCCAGGCGATTTTCCTGTCTACACAATGTTGCGTGAGCCTGCGAATCAACTCGCGGCCGACGCCCCGCCCCCGGTGGGACGGCAACACCACGACGTCTTGGATGTAGGCGTCGCTGAAGCCGTCCGAAATCGCGCGCGCCATGCCGACGATACGCCCCTCCGGTGTCCGCGCGACCATGAAGCGGAAGCTGCCTTGGATCATCGCGGGGATGACCTCGCGCGCCTCCGGGGTCTCGCGCCACCATCCTGCGGATTTGTACAGCTCGACGATCTCCTCGACGGGGGCTTCCTTCACAGCTTCGAAATCCATTTTCATCGCCTTGCCGACCCAAAAACCTTCAATGTCCATATATTACTGGAGCGGGATTCGCACGCCAAGGGATAAAAGCCCGGAAGCCCGGACGCCCGGGGTTCACTCGGGGCGGGAGGGGCGGCGGTCCAAGTCTATCGACTTGAGCTTCCGCAGTTCCTCGCCGAGTTGCTTGATCCGGTCGTCGCGGTCTTTGAGGTCGGACTGCATCCGTTCGAGGCGCGCCTGCATGCCGAGGAGCCATTCCGCTTGGCGGCGATAGGGGCTCTTGGGGAATTCTTCGACCAGTCTTCGGAAGGCGGCCTCCGTCGGGCGCATCTCCTTGCCGTCCCCCGCCAAGGCGAGCGACACGCCCAGTCGAAAGAGCGCCCGGTCGCGCTCCGGCGCTTGCGGGAAGCCGCGCAGGAAATTCTCATACCCGTCTGCGGCCTGTTGGTACTCCCCCGCCGCGAAATCCTGTTCCGCCGCGAGGAAGGCCGCGGGCGGCGGTGCGGCGGCGGGGGCTGGCGGCACCTCGTCGGACGCCCCGTCCCCCGGTTGCGCCGAGGGGATGATCGCGGAGGGGGCGGGCTCCGACACCTGTGGCGGCGGTGTGGGCGGCTCTGCCGGCACTTTCGGCGAGGCTTTTTTCCTACACCCCGCCGACAGCGCCAAGGCGCCGAGCAGGACGATGATCGACAAATGACGGAGCATGGCCAACATCATGCCTCATTTCGCGGCCTTCAGCAAGACGATGAACCGGCTGCCGCCGCCGGGGGCGTCCTCCACCCAGATCGCGCCGCGATGCGCCTCCATGATGGAGCGGCAGATGGCGAGGCCCAACCCCGCCCCCTGCCCCTTCGCCTTCTTCCCCTGTTGCGACTGGTAGAATTTCTCGAACACCCTCTCCTTGTCGGCGTCCGGGACGCCCGGCCCGCCGTCGCTCACATCCACCGCGACGAACCCGCCCTCGCGCCCGCCCCCTGCCAGCGCCTCGCGAAACGGGGCGGGGGCGCCCGACGGGGGCTCGTCCGCCGCTTCGAGCCGGATGCGGACCTCGGAGCCTGCGGGCGTGAATTTCAGGGCGTTGCCGATGACGTTGTGCAGGACTTGCACGATTCGGTCGCCGTCGCATTCCGCGAAAAGAGGGGCGTCGGGTAAATCCGCCTGCAACAGCACCCCGCACTCCTGCGCCTGCACCCCGACCTCCTCCACGACGCCGCGCGCCAACGCGACAAGGTCGTGTGACTGCAACTCGTATTCCATGACGCCCGCCTCGACGCGGGACAGGTCGAGCAGGTTGCCGATCATCGCCGTCAGGCGCGCCCCGCTCTGCCGGTTCAATTCCAGCAACCGCCGCTGCTTCTCGTTCAACGGGCCGGGAATCCCCTCGAGCAGGAGCGCGATCGTCTCGCGCATCGAGGCGAGCGGCGACTTCAGCTCGTGCGAGACGTGCGCCACGAAGTCTTTCTTCATCCGATCCAACTCGTCCAGGCGCCAGGTCATGGCGTTGAAGTCCCTGGCTAGCTGCGAGAACTCGTCGCGTCGCGTCGTGTCCAGGCGGTAGGAGAAATTCCCCTCGGCGATGGCGCGCGTCCCCTCGGTCAGGTGCGCGAGCGGCTGCGAGATCGACCTGTAGATGAGGAGGGAGACCAGCGTTCCGAGGGCGATGGCGGCCAGCGTGCTTAGTGCCAGCACCGCCGACGCCCGCTCCCCCGTGCGTCGCGCGCTCTCCACGCTCTCGGACATCGCCCGCAGGTTCTCCTGGTAGACCGACCGGATGTGCGCCCCCAGGCTCTCGAAATCCTGACGCAACACCTCCGGCAACGCGCCGCCCCCCGCCAGGAACTGCGGTTGCAACGAGTCGAGATGCTGGTTGAAGGCGTCCCAACTGCGGGTGAGGCGGGCGACCTCCGACTGCTCGCCCCCCGCGTGGGCGCGTTTTTTCAGGTCGCGCAGATCCTCGGTGAAGTCGCGCCGGTATTCGCCCAGTTGGTTCAGGTAGTCGGGGTCGCCGAGGGCGAAGGACTTGCGCGCGTATTCCTCGACCAAGTCCAAGTCGCGCATCGCCTCCAGGCATCCGAGGCTGTTTTGGAAGTCGATGTCGGCGACCATGCGGTTGATCGACTGCATCCGGCGGATGGCGAGCGCCTGGTATGACGCCAGCCCTAGCAGTATCGCCAGAAGCATGCCGTAACCCAGGCTGATGCGCGTCGTGATCTTCATTCGTGGATGCCCACCCTTCGCCCATGCAGGCCTATGACGGCCTTATGGGAACCTCTAGAAACCCCGGACGCTACGTTGCGCCTTGTCCGCGAGGTTTTTAGAGGTTCCCTTATGCGAGCCCGTACCCCTTGAGCTTGTTGCGAACCGTCTTCACGTCTATGCCCAGGCGTCGCGCCGTCTCCGCCTTGTTGTTGCCGGTCGCCTGCAAGGTGCGCAGGATCAGCTCCTTCTCCACCTCGGCGGCCGTGAGCCCGTCCGGGACGAGGACGCCGCCCTCGTCCGACGCCGCCCCGCCCCGCGCGCCGGCGGGGGCGCCTTGGACGTAGGCGGGAAGGTGCGACGGGTCTATCCATTCGCCCCCGGAGAGGATGACCGCCCGCTCGACGACGTTGCCCAGCTCGCGGACGTTGCCCGGCCAGGCGTAGGCTTTCAGCGACTCCAGCGCCTCGGCGCGGCACGCCTCGACGCGGGTGCCGTGTTTGGAGTTCGCCCGCCGGATGAACGCCTGCACCAGCAGTGGGATGTCGCCCGCCCGGTCGCGCAACGGCGGCAGGGTGAGCGTGAAGACGTTCAGGCGATAGAAGAGGTCTTCGCGCAATTTCCCGTTCTCGACCGCCGCGCGCGGCTCCAGGTTGGTCGCGCAGAGGACGCGCACGTCGAGGCTGAACTCGCGGCTCCCGCCCAGGCGGCGCACCTTGCGGTCTTCGAGGACGCGCAACAGCTTGGGTTGCAGAGCCAAGGGCATCTCGGCGATCTCGTCCAGGAAGAGCGTGCCGTGGTTCGCCAGCTCGAAACAGCCCGGTTGCACGCCGAGGGCGCCGGTGAAGGAGCCCCGCTCGTGGCCGAAGATCTCGTTTTCCATCAGGTTTTCCGGGATGGCGCTCGAATTGACGGCTACGAACGGGTCTTGGGCGCGGCGGCTGAGGTCGTGGATGGTGCGCGCCGCCAGCTCCTTGCCCGTCCCGCTCTCCCCGGTGATGATCACCGAGGCGTCGCTACGGGCGATGTTCCCGATCAGCCCGTAGATTTCGCGCATCGCCTTGCTGTCGCCGACGAACCCCCCGAGTCCGCCGCCCGCCCCCCCCTTGTCGAGCCGCAGGGAGAGGCGGCGGCTTTCGCGCCGCTCTTGGAGCTCCCGTCCGGCGGCTTCGAGGATCAGCTTCAGCTTTGCGTAGTCGATGGGCTTGGTGATGAAATCGTGCGCCCCCCGCTTCATCGCTTCGACCGCCAGATCAACCGTCGCTTGGGCGGTGACCAGGACGACCGGCCGGGAGGGGTTGCCGGCCTTGAGGATTTTCAGCAGTTCGAGCCCGCTCGCGCCGGGCATGACGACATCGGAGATCACGATGTCGGGATTCGCGGCGCGGGCCTTTTCCTCCCCCTCGGCGCCGTCCTCGGCCGTACACACGTCGTACCCCCAGCTTTCGAGGCGCATGGTGACGACCTCGCGCATGGCGGCTTCGTCATCGACGACCAATATCTTCATGGCGCGGGAACCCACTGCGACGGCCTTTTTTGAATGATGTCGCGTTCGCGGCGCGGCGCCTCCGTTCGTTCGGACGGGCACCGGCGCGGGAGAAGGCTCCCGCGCTGGCGCCGGAGACGCGGACAAGGCGGCGGCAAGCCGCCGCACTCCAAAGGCGCCCCTGCGGCGGCTACTTTATGCAGGCGGCGGCCTGCGCCAGAGCCTTGTCGGGCGAGCTCTCGCCGAGCGAGATGAACAGGCGTTCGCCGCTGCGCAGGACGGCCAGGTTGCCTTCGTACTTGTCCTCGCCGACGAAACCGCCGTCGCCGGGGGCGGCGACCTCCTTTGCCACCGCGCCGCCGCTGGACTTGACGAACTCCTTGTATTTATCCAGCGCCGCGACCGTGGCGGCCTCGTCGCCGGGGAGCACGATCACCACCCTGGACTCCTTGTCGCCATCCTTGTAGTTGGCCTCGAACCCCTCCGCGAAGGAAACCTGCCCGAGGACGTCCTTCGCCAGATACCGGATGGAGTGGGGCACTTGGTTGGCCTTTGGGAAAAGCTCCGCCTCGGGCAGCGACAACGCGCCCGTGTCGCCGATCCGCTTGTTGATGGCCGCCGCCAGCTTCTCCATCTCCTGCTGGAGCGCCTCGCTCTCCTGGAAGGTCGTCAGCCTGGCGTAATATTTCCCCGCCCAGAAATTGAGCGCCGTGCCGCCGACGTACCCTTCCGCGCCTATCGGCTTGAAATTCGACTCCGGGTTGCGCTCCGAGGCGTAGACGCCGAAGGTGTTGCGGGGGTCTTTCATCTGGTATATCTCCACCGTGACCTCCGACGGCTGGTCGGGGTTGCTGTAGTCCGCAGTCACCACCTTCTCGAAGCCGTAGATGAGGAAGTTCTCCGCCGCGCCGTTGATGAATTCGTACAGGCCGTCGGCGTCGAAAAAGCGGACTTCCTCGCCCCGCGCCCATCCGGCGACATCCCCGCTTTCGGGCAGGAGCGCCTTCAGCGCCGCGTCTTCCGGCGACAACGCCGGGTCTTCCACCGACGGCGTAGATGTGCCAGGGCCGCCGCAGGCGGCGCAGAAGACAAGAGACAGCAATGCGAGGCATGACAACGCTTTTTTGCAATTCATAAAAAACCTCCCCGCCGCGTGGCGTCCCGCCCCACGGCGAAAATAGCGAAGATATGTTTCCCCGAATCCTGAAAAAACGAAGAACCCGAGAACCCGAGAACCGGCGCCCTATTTATAAGCGCCGCTCTCCAGACGGATCTGGTTCGTCCTCGAGCGCGTCTCGCCGATGCTGGTCACGTAGACCGCCGGACGGTCTTGCACCGGGCAGACGTTCTCGCAGGTGCCGCACCCTACGCAGCGATCGACGTCTACGCGCGGGCGTTGCACCGTGATGACGCTCCCGTCGGATTTTTGCACCTGCTCCTCGATCACCCAGATGGCCTTGGGCGAGGTCGGGCAGAACTCCTCGCAAACGATGCAAGGGATGTCCATCGCCCACGGGAGGCAACGCCCCCGGTCGTAGAACGCCGTCCCGATCTTGACCGGCTTGGGCTGCCCGGAAACGCCGGGGCGCGCGACCTTGCCGTGCTTCTCCGCCTCGGTCATCTTCCAGATCGCGCCGGTCGGGCAGACCTGGCTGCACTGGACGCAGTTATATTCGCACGAACCGACGCGCATGACCAGCATCGGCGTCCACAGCCCCTCGACGCCCGCCTCCAGCAAAGTCGGCTGGATGGCGTTGGTGGGACACGCCTTCATGCACTGGCCGCAACGGACGCAGCGCGCCAGGAACTCCGTCTCCTCCAGCGACCCCGGCGGGCGGAGCAGCCGGCTGTTGGTGTTCTTTTCCAAGCCCAGGCTGGCGCGGAGCAACGGCAACGCCACCACGCCGGCGGCGACGCTCTCCATGACGCGGCGGCGCCTCAGGTCGGGCAACGGCCGCACGTCCGCTGCCTCCTGCTCCGGGAAGAACTTGAATTTCACGGCGCCTTTGGGGCAGACGCTCTCGCAGTTGAAGCACAGGAGGCAGTCCGCCTGCTTCAGCGGGACGCCCCCCTGCGGGTCGCACCCCCCCTGGCAGCTCCGCAGGCAGAGGTTGCAGTTGTTGCACCGGGCGTGGTCTTTCTGGATGCCGAAGACCGCGTAACGGGAGATCAGCCCCAGGAATGCGCCGAGCGGGCAGACGCCGCGGCACCAGAAGCGGGTGATGAAGCGGTTCATCACCAGGACGAACAGGAAGATCGCGCCGATCAGCACGGCATGGTTGAAATATTGCGGCTTGTAGCTCAACACAGTGTTCCCCAGCACCGCGTAGCCAGCGTCGGCCGCCCATCCGAGAACGCCGACGTTCGAGGCGTACATGGCGTCCAGCGCATGCCGCAGGGCGTAATCGATGCCGGGCATGACCCCGGCGGCGAGCGAGCGCACCAAGAACGGGATCGGGTCGAGCAGGCCGGTCTGGAGCGAGGTGAACAGCGCGAGGGCGGTCATCACGAAAAGGACGTAGTATTTCGCGTGCATCCATGGTTTGAAGCGGTTGCTGTCGATGCGCTTCATCCCCTTGCGCTCCGGCTTGAAGCGGGAGAAGATCTGGTTGATGGCGCCGAGCGGGCAGATCCAGCCGCAGAAGAACCGCCCGAGGAGGATCACGCCGACGACGAGGAACAGGGCGAACACCACCTTGCCATACAGCGTGTGCGTGGAAAGCGCCGTCGCGAAGGCGACCAGCGGATCCATCTCGAGGAAGACGCTGACCGGCGCGTCCATGCCCAACATCTCCGCGCCCGACTCCCCCCGGTACTCGGTCTTGAAGAAGAGCACTAGGAAAAGGATAAGAAAAACGATCTGGGAGGCGCGGCGCAACAGCCTGAGCGTCCCGCCTTTCCCCGATGGCTTGGCGGGGGCCGCCGGTTGCCCCACGCCCCCCCCTTTGGTCGTCTCGTCGTTTTCACTCATAAGAACAAGTCCCGTGGGAATGTCGAATCCCCAAGATTCAAGATATGGGCGGAGGCGTCCAAGAAGGACTGCGCCGCGCCCCTATGCGAGTTTGAGGCTCCTCATGTCCAGCTTGGTGAAGTCCACCTTGCCGAGGCCGCGTTTCTCGGCCACGTTCAAGTATTGGAGCGACCCCGCCTCGATGCCCAGAAGCGTCGCGCCGAACGAGTCGATGGCCACCGGGTCGGTGCCGGCGGCGAGCATCTTCATCGTCCGCACGTCGTCGAGGTTCCCCCCCTGCGGGCCGTTGGAAACCAAAATCCTATAGGCGTCCAGGATGGTCAGCGTCGGCCTGATGAAGTTCGCGAGGTCGGTGATGCCCATCTCGATGTTCTGGTGCAACTGGTTGCGCCGCCCGCCCAGCAGGCCGTACCAGTTCTTGAGCCCCATCGTGGCGCGGCAGAGGTTGTGGTGCTTGACGATGGGGAGGTTGATGATCTTGTCGGCCTCGACCATCGGTGTGTAGATGGGCCAGACCGACAGCAGCTCCCCGCCCAGGCGGAAGTCGCGGAACTTGTGCTCCTCGGGGAGCAGGACGGTCGCCCCCGCCTTCGAGGCGCTCGCCTGGATGCCGCTGCGCTGGAAGCAGCGCCGGGGGTCGTTGCAGGAGACGTCGGTCACCACCACTTTCTTCGCCCCCGCGTCGAAGCAGAGCTCCGCCACCCGCTTGACCAGCTCGGGGTTGGTGTTCGCGGCCTGTTGCGGCACCCGGTCCCAGCCGATGTTGGGCTTGAGCACCACGACGTCGCCGCGGGAGACGAAGCGCCCCATCCCGCCCAGCTCCTTCATCGCCCGATCCGCCAATTGCGCGGGCTCGCCGCCGCTTACGACCACCAGCGCAGGATGGGCGGGCGTCGCGCCGGAAACGGCGATTTCGTAGCTGCGCACAGAGGCTGCGGCCTGGACGCGCTGCGGGTGCTCGCTGCGCGAGGCGAGCCACAGCCCGACGCCGGTGGCGCCTACCGCGCCGAGCCCCGCGCGCAACGAGCGGTGGATGAACTGCCTGCGATTCGTGCCTGTTTCAGTGGCCATAGGTTTCCCAGCCTGCAAGTTTAAATGCCGTTTTGTTTTTATATCGCCCGCCCATACTGATAGATAACGATGGCGCCCGCCGGGTGTTTCACCCTGATGCGCGCAACGCCCCCCCCTTACGGGCGCAGGGCGTCGAGGCGTGCGCGCAGGAGTCGTCGGCGCTCGTCATGCGGCAACCGCCGGATGTCCTCGTAAGGCCGCTCCAGCAGGTTGCAGGAGAAGACGACGTCCCGTTCGGCGGCGTCCACGAGCGCTTCCATGCCTTTCTCCCCGGACGTTTCGCCCGCGAGGCGGACCAAGGGCGGGACCAGGTCGCCCCAAGTGCCTTGGCTGACATGGGAGATGCGCAGGACGAAGCGCATCAGCGCCGGGGCGAACTCCGCGTCGCGCAGGGCGTTGCGCATCAACCGCTCCCGTAGCGAGAACCCCGGGGGCAGGTTGACGACTTGTCGGATCATGATCTGGGATCCCAGCAGGCGTTCGAACGCGAAGGCGTACAGGAACTCCCCGGCGGCGAAGTGCGCCGACGCGGCATTCTCTAAAACCTCCGCGTCCTCCGTGGTGAAATCCACGACTTGGAGCGACATGCCCGACTGTTCCAGCGAGTTGCGGAACTTCGCGATGAATTTGCCGAACTCCTTGTCGAAAAGGGTGACGGCGTTGCCGAAATACACCGAGAACGTCCGCACCCAGTGGTTGGCGTCGTCGAGGATCGGCCCGAGGTCTGCCTCGTGGTCGCCCCATAGGGGCGGCGAGACGGCGCGGTTCAGCTTCCCCAGGTCCACCCCCGCGTCGAACTTCACGGTCAGGTCTACGCGGGAAAGCTCGGTCTTGCCGGCATCCTCCTCCTGCACCAACCGTGCGAAACGCGCGGGGTCGTTTACGAGGATGTCGATGGCCTCGTCCCGGTGCAGGACGGTGGGGATCATCCTCGCCTCGTCCAGGCACCGGTCGAGGAGGCGTCCGATGAGCGTCGCCAGTTTTCTGCGAATTTGCGCGGATGTGTCCATGTCCATAGCCCGTCAGACCGCCGTCAGGAGGATTTCATAGTCCAGGCCGTAACTCGCCAGGCCTGGAATGCGTTTGAGCCGGGATTGCCAGTAGCGGAAGGCGGCGTAGCCCGGGAGCCTGCGGGGGCGCGGTGCCAAGACGATCTCCTCCTTTTCCGGGGCGGCATCCGGGAGCCGGTACGGCGCCTTCCAGCGAAGCTTCCGGGGATACCTCCCCAGCGCCCGCAAACCACGGCGGATGCCGTAGGTGTGCGCCGTGGCGACCTTGAACTTCGCGTTGCGGAAGAGGCGTTGGAGGGCGTGTTCGGAGAAAAAGAAAAGATGCCCGTCCTTGCTGCGCGGCGGCGTCCGCTCGCTCTGGAAATAGTCCAACAGCCCGGCGCTGTCCACCGGGCCGTTCGGCACGGACAGGTAGAGTTGCCCGTCTTTGCGCAGGATGCGGCGACACTCCTTGAGGAACTCGCCCGGTTTGCGCACATGCTCCAGGACGTTGTTGACGCGGACGAAGCCGAAGAACTCGTCGGGATACCCCGCGTCGGCGAGTTCGCCGCCATGCACGTCCAGAAGCAGCTTCTCCCGGGCGTATGCCGCAGCCTCCCGGCTGATCTCCACCCCGTGCGCCTCCCAGGACGACGTGTGGGCTACCCCGTATAGGAAATACCCGAGGTTGCAACCGACGTCCAGGAATCGTTCGCCGAAGACGCCCGGGAGCATCCGTTGCGCGAACATCCGCCCCTTCTCCTCCTGCGAGTACCAGTCCGCGCCGAAATAATGCGGCGCGTAGAACCGCCGCAACGCCTCGTCGTCCGGGGACGGGTGCAGGAACCGCACATGGCAGTGGGGGCATTCCACGAGGGCGTAGACCGGCTCCGCCGTCGCCAGCACCACCGGGCAGACGACGGGGAAGGATTCCGCCGCGTCGCAGACCGGGCATCGCTGCGGAGTCGGCAGGGAACTCCAATCCTTCAAATCCAAGCTCGCGACGTTCATTCGGAGGCTCCAAGAACCCATCACTTTGCCATAAACCGGGTGTCTTTTTCCAGCGGCATGAACGCGGGGGGGATGGAATAATCGCGCCTGGCGGGGGGGGGGGTAAGGTGGTAAGGTGGGCGAAGGGCGCGCCTTGTCGGCGGGAACGCCATGCGCTATCTTTACCGCGCCATGGTCCATATCGTCCTGTACCGGCCGGAAATCCATCCCAACACGGGGAACATCGCGCGCCTGTGCGCCGCCAACGGCCTGCCGCTGCACCTGGTCGGCGCGCTGGGCTTTCGCATCGACGACCGTTCCGTGCGTCGGGCGGGGCTGGACTACTGGCCCCATGTGGATCTGCGCCGGGAGGCGGATCTCGATGAGATCCGCGCCCTGCTGCCGGAGTCGCGCTTTTTCTATTTCAGCGCGCACGCCGAACGCCCCTACACCGACGTGCGCTACCGGGACGGGGACTGCCTGGTGTTCGGCCCGGAGACCAAGGGGCTCGACCCGGAGTTGTTGCGCGCAAATCCCGGTCATGCGCTGCGCATCCCGATGAAGACCTCCAACGTCCGTTGCCTGAACCTGTCCTCGTCCGTGGCGATCGTCGCCTACGAGGCGTTGCGCCAGACCGGGTTCTTCCTGTAAGTCGCAAAGGCGTCGGCGTCGTCGCCGCCAGCCTCTAGGCGTCTTCGCCGTTCTCCCTGCCGGAGTGAGGGATGCCGAGTTGCTTGATCTTCCGGTAGAGGTTGCTGCGCTCGACCTGCAACGCCTCGGCGGCGCGGCAGATGTTGCCCTTGCACTCGATCAGCTTGCGCAGGATGAACTCCCGTTCGAACTGCTCCCTGGCGGCGTGGAGGGACGTCTCCCCGCAGGCGCTCCCGTCGGCATCCCCCGCCGCCTCCGGCGCGGCGACGGTGTGATGCAGTATCGCCTCGGGCAGGTCGTAGATGTCGATGCGGGGGCGCTTGGTCATGATGACGATGCGCTCCATGAGGTTGCGCAGCTCGCGCACGTTCCCCGGCCAGGGGTAGCTTTCCAGCGCCTCCTTCGCCTTGCGCGTCAGGTTCGGGGGCTTGCGCCCGTAGCGGCGAGAGAAACCCTCCAGGAAATGCGCCGTCAAAAGCGGGATGTCCTCGGCGCGCTCGCGCAGGGGGGGGATCTGGAAGGGGAGCACGTTGAGCCGGTAGTACAAGTCCTCGCGGAAGTTCCCCGCCTCGATCTCGCCCTCCAGGTCTTTGTTCGTGGAGGCGATGACGCGCACGTCCACCTTGATCGAGGCGTTGCTCCCCACGGGTGAGAAACGTTGCTCCTCGAGGACGCGCAGCATCTTCGCCTGGGTCTTGGGGCTCATGTCGCCGATCTCGTCCAGGAAGAGCGTGCCGCCGTCCGCCTGCGCGAACTTCCCCTCCTTGTCCTCGGCGGCGCCGGTGAAGGAGCCCTTGACGTGCCCGAAGAGCTCGCTTTCGACCAGCTCCTCGGGGATGGCGGCGCAGTTCATCTCCACGAACGCGCCCTCGCGCCTCAGGCTGCCCTGGTGGAGCAGGTGCGCGACCAGCTCCTTGCCCGTCCCGTTCTCGCCCCGGATGAGCACGCGCCCGGCGGTCGGCGCGGCGAAGGCGATCTGCTGGCGCAGCGCCTGCATCGGCACCGAGTCGCCGATCATCACATGTTGCTGCTCGAGCTCGCGCCGCAACCGCAGGTTCTCCTGTTGCAGGCGGTGCTGCTGCACGGCGTTGCCCACGACCAGCAGGGTCTTCTCCAGCGAGAGCGGCTTTTCGATGAAGTCGAAGGCGCCCAGGCGGGTGGCGCGCACCGCCGTCTCGATCGATCCATGTCCGGAGATCATGATGATCACCGACTCCGGGGCTAGGTGGCGCATCCTCGCCAGCGTCTCCAGGCCGTCGATGCCGGGGAGCCAGACGTCGAGCAGCACGACCGGGAACTCCGTCTTGCGCAGGAGCTCCAGCGCGTCCTCGCCGGAGGGGGCGGCTTCGACGACGTACCCTGCGTCTTCGAGGATCCCCCGGACGGAGTTGCGCACCCCTTTCTCATCATCCACGACCAGCACGGAGGCAGGAATCATAACCGGTAATTTTTATCAGGATTCGCCCGCCTGCGACAGGGGGATTTTGCCCGGACGCCGGCCGACGGTTCCGCAGCGTCGAAATTCGCCGCTGCGCCACCGGTTTCCGTAGTAGAATGGGCGGCGTCATGGACGGCGATGTTGCCATTGGATTAAAAACCAGTCGCCTTGGTGGAGTGGACAAAGGGTGTGTGCCTGATGAATGAGCCGATTGCGAGGATGCCGCGGCCGAACGCCGCAAGGTCGATTCTTTTCCCCATGCTTTGCCTCTTGGCGTTCTGCCTCGGCTTCGCGCCGTGCGCCCAAGCCATCGGGCAGGCGTCCTATATACAAGACAAGGCGGGCTCCGGCGGCTTCCCCCTGTTCGACAAGGGCAAGGTCGCGGACATCCACGTCGATGGCGCGGACTGGCCGGGCGTCCTGCGCGCGGCGCGCAACCTGCAAACGGACGTCAAGAAGGTGTCAGGCGTCGAGCCGCGGTGGGTGTCCGACGCCGGCGCGCTCAAAGGAAATGTGATCGTCGCCGGCACCGTGGGGCGCAGCCCGGTCATCCGGCGGCTGGCCGCCGCCGGCAAGATCGACGTCAAGGACATAGAGGGCAAGTGGGAGGCGTTCTTCGTCCAGACAGTTGAAAAACCCCTCCCCGGCGTGGACAAGGCGCTGGTCATAGCGGGCAGCGACAAGCGCGCCACCATCTTCGGCATCTACGACCTGTGCGAGCAGATGGGCGTCTCGCCGCTCTACTGGTGGGCGGACGTGCCGGTGCGCCGCCGGAAGGCCGCCTATGTGAAGGCGGGGCGGTTCGCCCAGGGCTCGCCCTCGGTGAAGTACCGCGGCATCTTCTTCAACGACGAGGCCCCCGACCTGAGCGAGTGGGTGCGGGAGAAGTTCGGCGACATCGCCCCCTCGGAGGACCCGCCCATCCCCCCGAACGTCGCCAACTACAACCACCTGTTCTACGAGAAGGTCTTCGAGACCATCCTGCGGATGAAGGGGAACTACCTGTGGCCGGCGATGTGGGACAACGCCTTCAACGAGGACGACCCGGAGAACGCGCGCCTGGCCGACGAGTACGGCATCGTGATGGGGACCACGCACCAGGAGCCGATGCTGCGGGCGCAGAAGGAATGGGACCGCCGCTACCTGAAGGAGCTGGGGAGCTGGAACTACTACAAGCACCCGGAGGTCCTGCAAAAGTTCTGGCGCGAGGGGCTGCGGCGCAACAAGGACTTCGAGAGCATCCTGACCATCGGCCTGCGCGGCGCGAACGACACGCCGATGATACCGGGCGGGACGGTCGCGCAGAGCATGGAGCTGCTGGAGAAGATAGTCGCCGAGCAGCGCAAGATCATCGCCGAGGAGGTCAACCCCGACCCGTCGCAGGTCCCGCAGCTCTGGAGCATCTACAAGGAGGTGCAGGAATACTACAACGCCGGCCTGCGCGTGCCGGAGGACGTGACGCTGCTCTGGTCGGACGACAACTGGGGCAACATCCGGCGGCTGCCGACGGAGGAGGAGCGCAAGCGCCCCGGCGGCGCGGGCATCTACTACCATTTCGACTACGTGGGCGGGCCGCGCAACTACAAGTGGATAAACTCGGTCTCCATCCCCGCCGTCTGGGAGCAGATGACGCACGCCAAGGAGTATGGCGCGGACAGGATATGGGTCGTCAACGTCGGCCACTACAAGCATGTGCTCTTCCCGATGGAGTTCTTCCTGCAACTCGGCTGGGACGCGACGCGGTGGACGGGGCGCAACCTGCCCGACTACACGCGCCTCTGGGCGGAGCGGGAGTTCGGCGCGCGGTACGCGCGGGAGGTCGCCGACGTCATGGAGCGCTACGGCCGCTACAGCTCCCGGCGCAAGGCCGAGCTGCTCTCCCCGTCGGTCTACTCGGTGACCAGCTACCGGGAGGCCGACCGGGCGGTCGAGGACTTCAACCGGCTGGTCAAGGACGCGGAGGCGCTGGGCGGCAGGATCGCCAAAGAGTTCCCGGAGGCGAAGGACGCCTACTACGACCTGGTGCTGTTTCCCGCCAAGGCGGTGGCGCAGGTGACGGAGCTGTACGTCGCGGCGGGCAAGAACGCCCTTTACGCCAAGCAGGGGCGGGCGTCCGCGAACGACATGGCGGCGCGCGTGGAGGAGCTGTTCGCCGCCGACGCCGCGCTCATGGACTATTACAACAAGGAGTTCGCCGGAGGCAAATGGAGCCACTTCATGGACCAGGTGCATATCGGCTACACGGCCTGGTTCGATCCGCAGCAGAACGTCATGCCCAAGGTGACGCGGCTCGACCTGCCGGAGGCGGGGGCGCTGGGCGTCGCCGTCGAGGGCTCGGAAGAGGTCTGGTTGCCGGGCGCGGCGGGCGCGGCGAAGCTGCCCGCGTTCGACTCGGCGAACGACCAGTCCCGCTACATCGACGTTTTCAACCGCGGACGGGAAAGCGTCGGTTTCACATTCGAGGCGTCGGCGCCGTGGATCGCCTGGTCGCTGGACGCCCAGCCGTTGGAGCCGAAATCGGCTAAGAGCAGCCAAGCGCCCGCCCGCATCGACCTCGGCAAGGAAAGGCGCCTCTGGTTCTTCATCGACTGGAAAAAGGCGCCCAAGGGGGAGAGCCGCGGGAAAATCGTCATCCTCCCGGCGGCGGGCGAGCCGGTGAAAATCGAAGTCGCCGCCAACAACCTCGCCGACCTCGACCGCGACAAGGCGAAGGGTTTCGTGGAGGACGCCTCCGGCTACGTCTCCATCGAGCCGGAGCATTTCACCCGCAACGTGCCGGGGAAGTCGGCGCGTTGGGAGAAAATCGAGAACTACGGCAGGACGCTTTCGGCGATGAGGCCGTTGCCGATTGCCGCCCCGAGCGTGGACGACGCGCAGGACGCGCCCGTGCTGGAATACCGGATGTACCTTTCCAAGCCGGGGAGGGTCGAAGTGCGGACGACGTTCTCGCCGTCGCTGAACTTCGCGCCCGGCCGCGGGGTGCGCTACGCGGTGTCTTTTGACGAGGACGCCCCGCAGACGGTCGAAATCCTGTCGCGGGAGTTCGACGCGCGCAACGGCAACCGCGAGTGGGAGGACTCGGTGCGCAACGTCTCCCGCACCGTCGCCTCTTCGCACGAGGTGGGGGAGGCGGGCTGGCACACGCTGAAAATCCGCATGGTGGACCCCGGCGTCGTGGTGCAGAAGATCGTGGTGGACACCGGCGGCCTGAAGCCGAGCTATTTCGGCCCGCCGGAGAGTTTTTTCAAATAGTGGCGGCATACGGTGCCGGGAATGCGGGGCGCAGGCGGGGGGGGGCGGAAAATCCGAGGGGCGGCTCCAAGCGGGGTTTTACGCAGAGGTGGAGAAAAACGTGCCGCGCGTGTCGGCGAAATGCACGGCAAGGAAGCGGACGCCGACCGCATAGGACTTTCGCCCCTCCGTCGTTTCCGCGACTTCGCTCAGGTTGGTCACTGCGCCGGACGCCTCCAGGAGCGGGCTGCTTATCTTCAACACCGTGCCCGCCGTCAATTCCTCGTGACAAAGGAAGCGCAGACCCTTTGGGGAGAAGTCCAGCATCCGGCCTTGCCGGGGCGTTCCCGGCCATGCCGGGTGATATTCGAGCGGGGCGGAGCTTTTCATGCGGGAGACGGTGCGACGCCCATCGTCAACGACCTCGATGTCGTGGTCTGACCGTAACGGCGTATGGCAGTACATGCAAAACTCCCCGGACTTGGGCGGGCGGGACACTTTCGCGCCGCATACGGGGCAGGGGGGGGGCGTGGAGCCTTTGGGCATGAACCGCGTGTCGCCGGCGATCGATTTTTGAAACATCCTGTCGTCGTAGGCGGCCCGTTTTTCCGGATCCATCAGCGTCGCGTACGCCTCGTTCAGGAGGACGGCCCCTTCTGTCGAGCCGCCAAGGTCCGGGTGGCGCTGGAGCTCCTTCATCAGCGCGCGGTAGCTGCCCTGGATGATCTCCGGCTGCGCGTCGGGTTGCACCTGCAGGATCCTGTAGTAGTTGCGTCGCTCCTTCATTTCCCGGACACTTTAACATCCCAGGGGACGGCTAGGCAAGCGTGGCGGGCTCTCCCCTCGCCGCAGCTTTTCACGCATCGCACGGGTGCCGCTTGCGGGAACTCGCCGAGGTCAGCGCATGCCCATCCGCGCACATCCATGGAGGATCGTCCATGCTGGGCCCGAAGCGCCGACCCGAAGTGCCGGAAATTTTGTGGTTGCAGAATCGTGGCGGCATCTATAAAATCTGACGTTTCTTTTGTGCGCCCGTAGCTCAGCTGGATAGAGCGTCTGACTACGAATCAGAAGGTCGCAAGTTCGAGTCTTGCCGGGCGCACCATTGGAATCAATAAAATCAACAGTTTGAATCTGGCTTTCGCGCGTGTCGAATATCCCCCGCTTCCCATGCATTTACATGAAAGAAGTGTCGGCTTACGACCCAAGCCCATTCCGCTATGAACACCTGATTCTGGGGTCGCACCGGCAGTAGGCGACGTCCGCCAATATGTTGCACATGATGGTCATGAGCCCTATGACCAGCGCCCCCGACTGGATCACGACACAGTCTTTCGCGAAGATGCTGGAAGCCATGAGCCTCCCCATGCCGGGGATGGCGAATATGGCCTCCACGATCACCGCAACTGGCTCCCCTGGTCGGTGTTGAAGACCTCCGGCACCCCGTGACGCTCAATCCACTGCCGCAACGCGTCGGCCTTTTTCGCGTCCGGCGGCGATTTCACGGGGCGCAGGCGAAACAACGAGCCTTCCCGCCGCCTGCCGGACACTGGATGGACGCGACCAGCCCCCGAAGGCGCCGCGTTGCGGGCGGCTACCGCACGCCGAAGGCGTAGACCGTCCTGCTTTGGAACTTCTCGCCGGGTCGCAGCACGGTGGAAGGGAAGTTCGCATGGTTCGGGGAGTCGGGATAGTGTTGCGTCTCCAGGCACAGTCCCGACCGCTTCCGGTAGGCTATCCCTTTCTTGCCGATCTGGCTTCCGTCCAGGAAATTCGCCGTGTAGAACTGCACGGCGGGTTCCGATGTGTAGACGTCCATGACGATGCCCGAACTCGGACATGCCAAGGTGCCCGCCACCGTCTCCGGCGTGACGCCCTTGCGGAAGATCCAGTTGTGGTCGTAGCCGCCGGCGGCTTTCAGCGGCCCGTAGTCGCTGTCGATGCGCTCCCCGACCACCGTCGGCGCGATGAAGTCCATCGGCGTCCCGTTGACGGCGGCGATTTCCCCGGTCGGAATCAGCCCCGCGTCGGTCGGCGTGAATTCGTCCGCCGCGAGGTAGAGCGTATGCTCCATCGTCGTCGTCCCAGGATCGCCGGAGAGGTTGAAGTAGGAGTGGTTGGTGAGGTTCAGGACGGTCGGCTTGTCGGTCACGGCTTCGTAAGACAGCTCCAACGCATTGTTTTCCAAAACCTTATAGGTCAGCTTGACGTCCAGGTTCCCCGGATAGCCGTTGTCGTTGTCGGGCGAGCGGAGGGAGCATTCCAACGTCTGGCCGTCAACCTGCCGGATGTCGAACATCTGGAACTGGAAGCCGGTGAAGCCGCCGTGCAGGGAGTTGGGGCCGTTGTTCAGGGGCAACTGGTACTGTGCGCCGTCCAACTGGAATTTCCCCTTAGCGATGCGGTTGCCGTAGCGCCCGATGGTGGCGCCGAAGTCGCTCCGGTTTTTCAGGTAGTCGTCGATGTTGTCGAAGCCGAGGACGACATCTTGGAAAACCCCCTTGTTGTCAGGAACGAGGATGGCGACGATGCGCGCCCCGAAATTCGTCACATAGACTTCCATGCCGTTGGCGTTTTTTATCATGTGAAGACGGTTTTGCTTGCCGTCCACCAATTTGTCGAACTTGGCGAAATCCAAGTCGGATTTTGCCGCCGACGCGGCGGGTGTCGCGGGTTCCAAAGACGAATTTTGCGGCGCCTGCCCGCATGCGGCTAAAAGCACAAGCATCAGAACCGACATGCAGACGGCGGGTTCGGTGTTTTTCATAGTCAATCCCCTAAACTGAAAACGGAAAACGGCGGCAAGCCGCTAAACGGCGGTTTGCCATTTAGGTTCCCTTCAGCCCCTAGAAAAGATGGTTTTCGGTAAACCTCCCCAAATCTCGGTACTTTTCAAACAGTTCCAAATAGACTTTGTGTTTTCCCATGTCGGGAAAATACTCTTTGGCGAAACCTTGCCCCATCGCCTGCTGCGCGTCCTCGACTTTGCCGTAGACCCCGGCGACGACGGCGGCGAACATGGCGGCCCCGAAGGCGCACGCCTGTTCCACGGCGGCGATTTTTATCGGCATTCCCAGCACGTCGGCCATCGTCTGCATGACAAAGGGGGACTTCTGCGCCACGCCGCCGATGCCGATGACTTCCTCGATGGCGATGCCGCTGTCCAAGAACCTGTCCACAATCGCCTTGGAGCCGAAGGCGGTGGCTTCCACCAAGGCTTTGAACACCAGCGGGGCGTCGCTCCCGAGGTTCAGCCCGGTTATCGTCCCCTTCACCCTCTGGTTGGCGTCGGGAGTGCGCCGCCCGTTCATCCAGTCCACCGCCAGCGCGCCGCTGGCCGTCGTCGGGATTTTCGCCGCGTCGGCAGAGAGGCGGGGGATGAGGTTCTCCAAAGTCTCGGATAAGATTTTGTGTTTCAGATCGTCGTTGATGAACGGCAGTTCGCCTACGATGCGCTCCACCGGATATGCCAGCACCTTCTTGAACCAGGCGTAGATGTCGCCGAATCCCGACTGCCCGGCTTCCAGCCCGACCATTCCCGGAATCGCCGAGCCGTCCACCTGTCCGCAGATGCCGGGAATCAGCCTGTCCGCCATGATCTCATACGGCACCACCATGATATCGCATGTCGAAGTGCCGATGATCCTCACAAAAGTTTTCGGCTTGATTTCCGCTCCGACCGCGCCGCAATGGCAATCGAACGCGCCCACGCCGACGGCGACGGAAGGGGGGAGCCCGAGTCGGCGCGCCCATTCCGGGGCCAGGTCGCCGACCTTGGTGTCGCCGGTAAAGGTGCGACGGAACAGATGTTCCCGGAAACCCTGTAGTTCCGGGGCGATGGCGGAGAAGAAGGCGTCGGGCGGCAGACCGCCCCAGCTTTCGTGCCACATCGCCTTATGGCCTGCCGCGCAACGGCTCCGGACGATCTTTCCCGGAGAAGTCCTTCCGGCCACCAGCGCCGGCATCCAGTCGCAATGCTCCACCCAACTGTAGGCGTTCCGGGCGACGTCCTTGTCTTGCCGCAGCACATGGGCCGTTTTCGCCCAGACCCATTCGGACGAATAGATGCCGCCGACGTAGGAGGTGTAGTCCGGGCTGAACTGTCGCGCCACCTCGTTGATCCGGGCGGCTTCGGCGACGGCGGTGTGGTCTTTCCAAAGCACGAACATCGCGTTCGGGTTTTCGGAAAATTCCGGCCTCAATGCTAAGACGTTCCCTTCCTCGTCGATCAACGCGGGCGTGGAACCGGTGGTGTCGAAAGACATGCCGACGACGTTTTGCGCCGTTCCGGCGGGCGAATCGTCCAAGGCTTCGCGAACCGACGCTTCCAATGTCTCGATATAGTCGAGCGGATGCTGGCGGTATTGGTTTTTCTGCGGGTCGCAATATTTTCCCGCCGCCCAGCGCGGATAATATTTCACGGCGGTGGCGACTTCTTTTCCGTTTGCCGCATCGACGACCAGCGCCCGGCAGGAATCGGTGCCGTAGTCGATGCCGATGACGTATTTGCCCATAAGCTCCGAACACCAAATCGAAAACTGCAAATCGAAAAACTGCGGGTGGCGGCGTTTCCGGCGCGCCAAGGTGTTTCAGGGAACCTTCGGCCCGCTCCCCGCCTTACTTTAACGCCCGGTGCAGCAGGTGATAGACTTCATTCGCCCTCAGTTGCGCCTTGAAGTCGCGGATGGTGGTCTTGCCGTCGATGACCAGAAGCTCCATGTCGGCGATTTCGGCGTAGTCCTCCAGATGCTCCACGGCCAGCGCGTAGGAGAAACTCGAATGGTGGGTTCCTCCGGCCAGAATCCACGCGCCCGCGCCGACTTCGAGGTTCGGGCGAGGCTTCCACAGGGCGCAGGCGACCGGCAGTTTAGGCAAAGGCTGCGGTTCCACGACTTCGACTTCGCCCGCGACCATCCGGAAGCGGTTGCCCATATCGACGATGGTCGCGGCGACGCCTGCGCCCGGGTGTCCCTGAAAGACGAGCCTGGCGCAAGTGCGGGCGTCGCCGATGCCGAGGAAATGCACCTCGACGCGCGGGCGGCCGGCGGCGATCTCGGGATTGATTTCGAGCATGTGCGCCTGGAGGATGGCGGAGTCCTCGCCCGCGAAGTCCAGCGTGTAGTCTTCGAGGAACGACTGTCCTCCCGCCAACCCTTGTCCCATCACCCACATGGAGCGCACCAAGGCGGCAGTTTTCCAGTCGCCCTCCGCGCCGAAGCCGTAGCCTTCGGCCATGAGCCGCTGGGAGGCGAACCCCATCAACTGCTTCATCCCGGCGAGTTCGTCGAAGCTGGTGGTGAACGCCTTGGCGCCTTTGTCTTGGAGGAAGCGGCGCAAACCGATCTCCTGCGCGGCGGCGTCGCGCACGAACCGGTGTTTTTCCTCGCCGCGTCGGCAGTCGCCGGCGAAGTCGTAGAGCTGTTCGTAGGCGGCGACCAGCGCGTCGATTTCGGTGTCGGAGACGGCTTCCACCCAAGGGACGAGCGTCGCAATCGGCGCGTTGTCTACATGATAGCCGAGGCGGAGCTCGGCCTCCACCTTGTCGCCGTCGGTCACCGCCACGTTGTTCATGTTGTCGCCGAAGCGGACGACCTTCATCTCCTGCGCGTCGGCCCAGGCGGCGCAGACCCGCATCCAGGCGGCCAGCCTGTCCTGCGTGGCGGCATCCCGCCAATGGCCGACCACGACCTTGCGGGCTTTGCGCAGGCGGCTGGCGATATAGCCGAATTCGCGGTCGCCGTGCGCCGACTGGTTCAGGTTCATGAAATCCATGTCGATCTCGCGCCACGGGATTTTCGCGTTGTATTGCGTATGCAGGTGCAGGAGCGGCTTTTTGAAGTCGCGCAGGCCGTGGATCCACATCTTGGCGGGCGAGAACGTGTGCATCCAGGCGATCACGCCGACGCATTGCGGGTCGCCGTCGGCAAGGGCGAACGCTTGGGCGATTTCGCCGGCGGAGTTGACCGTGCCGGCGTGGACTACGCGGAAGGGAAGCCTGCCGGACGCATTCAGCCCCGCGACGATTTCTGTGGAGTGGGATTCGACCGTTCGCACGGCGTCGCCGCCGTACAGCAGTTGCGCGCCGGTGACGAAGCGGATTTCCAAGTCGTCGAACATAGTCAACACCGTCCGGTTAGGGAATCGTTGTCTTTTTTCCGGGATGTGGTCGATTCGTTTTTCGACTGCCCGTAGTAGGCGTCCGCGCCATGTTTCCGGAAATAGTGCTTGCGGACGAGTTTATCGCTCATCTTCAACGCAGGGTTGATTTGCAGGGCGACGTAGGCCGTCTGCGCCACCTGTTCCAGCACGACGGCGTTCTGGACGGCGTCGCGAGCGTCTTGCCCCCAAGCGAACGGCCCGTGGCTTCTCACCAGGACGCCGGGGACGTGCATTGGGTCCAAGCCTTCGAAGCGCTCCACGATGACGCTGCCCGTGTGTTTCTCGTACTTGTCGATGACTTCGTCCGAAGTCATGTCGCGGGTGCAGGGAATCGCGCCGGAGAAGTAGTCGGCGTGGGTGGTGCCGGTGACCGGGAGGTCCCGCCCTGCCTGCGCCCATGCCGTCGCGTAAGTCGAATGCGTGTGGACGATGCCGCCGACCTCGGGGAACGCCTTGTATAGCTCCAGATGGGTGGGGGTGTCGGACGACGGCATCAGCCCCCCTTCGACGACTTTTCCATCCAGATCGACCACGACCATGTCATCGACGGCCATCGTCTTGTAGGGGACGCCCGAGGGTTTGATGACCACGAGGCCGTGTTCGCGGTCAATCGCGCTGACATTCCCCCAAGTGAGGATCACCAAGCCATGTTTCACCAAGTCCCGGTTTGAGGAAAAAACCTGACTCTTCAATTTTTCCAGCATACGACGCCCATACAGAGTTGAAAGCGGCATTCTACTGCGAAAAGCGGTCGGGAAAAATAGAAATCTGATTCGGGTCGGGTTCGGGTTGTGTTCGGGTTGGGGATTGGGGGTGCGGGCTGGATTACAGGGATACCGCCAATCGTGCTGCTTTATATAAGAAATTTGATGAAACGGGGGCGCGCGGCGGGGACGGCGCCGGGGGAGGGGGGCTCGACATCAAATTATGATTTTTTATGGTTTGACGGTAAAAAGCGTTTTCAAAATCACTTTTTCAACAGTGTCAGCATTTTTTCGCCGTATCGTTTCCCAAATTCGCGGTATCCGGCGGCTGTAAAATGCAATCTGTCGGGTGTTCCCTCGCAACCTTTGGACGAAATAACATGCGCTTGCGGCAAGATTTGCGGAAGCGTGGCAATGACAGCGTTCATGCTTGCGCACTGACCGTTCTGGTCTTCGCCAAGCACCTCGCCGGCAAGGAGCGGGATGGAATCAGGCTGTAAACCAAGGTCTTTAAGCAGACGGTCGTAAACTTTCTTTACCTTGGCGGGCCATTCTTTGTCGCCGGTGTTCGATTCGCCCTGATGAAGCAGGATGCCTTTTATCACGCCGGTTTTCTGCGCCTGACGGGCTATTTCCACAAGGCGCTCGTAGGGCTTGTTGCCGTAGTCGCGCAGCATGTTTTTCATCCAGTCGGGCGCCTCGTTTGCAATATATGCGTCTGTCTTGTCGGCGTCAAACAGTTCGATTTTGCAGCCGCCGATAGCGACGTTGACAATTCCTACGCGGGCATTGGCCGGAAGCCCGGCAAGCACGGTTCTGCCGAAATAGTCGGCGGGCGACAAGCCGGTGTAGCAACGGCAGAGCGGCGGCGTTGCCACGTACCAGTTGCCTTTGGTGCGTCCCAGATTCGGGCAGTCGAGTGTTTCCATTACGAGAAACCGGCTGTCAACCCCTGCCGTGTCTTCGGCTACTACCGGGGCCGCGCCTTCCATGTTCGACTGTCCGAAACAGAGGTAAATTTGAAAATTGGGGTCTGGCTTGTCGGCGGTGTTGGGCGCGGTTATCGGAGCAGGCTGGGCGGCAGGCTCGCGCGAAATGACCGAAACAGCCCCTGCCGCCCGTTCCATGCCTTGTTGGGCATTGCCAGTCGGACGCGCGGAGCCGTTACTGTTGCCAAAACCGCCAAACCCGGTCGGAAGATTTTCTGGAATGCCTTTGTTGTAATCAGGAAAAACTGATGGATTTACAGGCTTGAAAATAAGTTGGGAGAAGAGGTAGAGCGATTCTTTCCAGAACTTGAAGTCATGGTTTCCCGGCGTCACGTAAAATATATGCGGGTATTGGTTTTCTTTCAAATATTTATGCAGGCGCGCACTGAACATGATCAGTCCGTCGCTTTCGCCGCATGAGAGCCAGAGGAGTTTCAATTTTTTCTGCGTCTCTGTCGGATTGGGAATAAGTTCCTGCGGTGTTTTGGTGTTGGGCGCTGACGAGAAGCCTCCTACCCATGCGAACCGGTCGAGGTTGCCCAGCCCGAAGTTGAGCGACTGCCCGCCGCCCATCGAAAGCCCTGCAATGGCGCGGTTTTCGCGGTCGGTGCGACAGGAATATGTCTTCTCAATGAACGGTATCAGGTCGTTCAGCAGGTCTTGCTCGAAAGTGGCAAATGCCTGAACGCGGTCGGGCGCCATGCTGTCGCCGCCCGCAGCGCTGTCGTCGCCTTTCATCGCCCTGCCATTGGGCAAGACGACGATCATGTCGGCAAGTTTGCCGTCGGCATAAAGGTTGTCGAAGATAACCTCCGGATGGCCGCCGTTAAGCCACTCATGCTCATCGCCTCCGATACCGTGCAACAAGTACAGCACCGGGTATTTCTTTTGGGCGGAATAACCGGGCGGCAGGTAAACGAGCGTCCGGCGGTTACCGTCCACCGTCTTTGAAAAGTACGTAAGCGTATCGACCTTTCCATGTTTTATGTCTTGGCGCTCGACGTCGTAGCCTTGCGGAATAAGCGGAGCATCACTGTCATACTTTCCGAAGCCGGAAAACACAGCAAACATCATTAAAGTAAAAAGTAAATTTTTCATAATAGTTTTATTTAAAAAGAAGTTGTGCAAAACGGTAAAGGCTTTCACGCCAGACAGGCCATGTATGACCTCCCGGATATTCATAATAAGTATATTTAATACCTATTTCATCAAAACGCTTCATCATTACTTGGCAGTTGTTGTAAGCGATGTCTTCCTTGCCGCCCATCGAGAGCCAAAAATGATTGAATTGCCTGTTGTACAAGTCTTTTTTCTCTTTAAGCATTGTATAATACTTTTCAGGATTGTCCATGTTCGACGTCATGGGAGATGCGTTGGCAAACCATCCCGAACTGAAAACCCCAAGCGAAGAGAACAGTTCGGGGTGTGCAATCCCTGTGTTTAAGGTTTGGATGCCACCCATCGAAAGTCCGGCTAAAACACGGTTCACCCTGTCGGCCTTTACGCGAAAATTCTTTTCCACAAAAGGAATACAATCGTTCAATAATTCGGATTCAAAATCCTGTGTATTGCCGTCAGACATCACGACGAGCATCGGAACGGCCTGTTTATTGGCAATAAGATTGTCCAAGATAATATCTGTTCGCCCCTGTTCAGCCCAGCCGCGTTCATCTTCGCCTCCGCCATGCTGGATATACAGAACAGGATATTTTTTTCCGCTCGTATCGTAGCCGGGAGGCGTATAGACATACATCCTTCGCCATTCATTGGACGTCTTTGAAAAAAAGCGTTTCATGCGAACATCGCCGTGCGGGACGTCGGCAATATAAAACTGATTGGTTCCTGCGGGATAAGGTATTTCAATTCCGCTCGCCATGCGGCTCATGCCGAAATAGGTTTCACTTGACGGGTCGCATACCGCTACATCATCTATCACTAACGAGTAATAGTGAAATCCTTCGCTTTGCGGGTCGGTAGTTCCTTCCCAGAAGCCTCCGTCTTTTTTGACGAGGTCGTATTTGCGGCCAAGGTCAATCTGCACTTTTTGAGCGTTAGGGGCATGCACGCGAAAAGCGACACTGTTGTCGGGCAAAATGCTTGGAAACGCAGCCCGCCTGACATTAGAGGCGGCAGGTTTGCCAGGATTTTGAACCTGCGCCTGCATGACAAATGAACCTGCAAACAGCATTGTAAAGGAAACGCTGATTTATTCGAAAACTAGAAGAATTGATGACTTCAACTGTATTGTTTTCAACATCGCTTTTTCTCGAAAATGAATTAATCAGCGTTTCCTAAAGGCAAATGACAGATATTTAGCGTTCATGAAAACTCCATTTTGAGTTGTCACTGTTCATGTCGAATACCCCGAGCGACGGGGTGCTGTCGCCTACAGATACCAAAACCAACTCTTTGTCGGTTCCGGGAACTTGTTTTGGCATAATCCTGTAAGTTCCGTCGGTCAACTGCTCGATGCGCCACAACTGTTCGGGCGCTCCGGTAAAATCGGGAACGGTAATGACTTCGGCGTCGGCAGTGGCAGCCAGTGCTCGGTTTGTGCCTTCAATCACAATCTTGTAATATGCGCCACCGAGGTATCCGCCGGCGTCGGGGACGGCTGTAATTGTCCATTTTTGATGGGGACGGAACATGTAATCGCCGATTCTCACATCAATATTGCCGGTCGGCCACGTGTCTTTCACATCTTCCAGAGTTTGCGATTTCAGCGGTTGCGCCGGTTCTTCGGTTTTTTCCCAAAAGCGAAACATTGTATTCTGCATGCGTACAAAGTCAACGGCGAGTTCGAGAGCATAACCTCTGCGTTCGGATTCTATTTCATACGTTCCTTCCTTGAAAGCCTCGCCGGCAACCGGCCATCCGTTTTTCCACAACAGCGGGCGAATTGCCAACACGCTGCGCCCGCCACGGTCGAAATCGGCTTCATAGTGGAAGGACATCTTCTCTACGCCGTCAGCCACCTTGAAAAGCCCGAAATGCCCGGGACCGGTTTGGCGGTTTCCTGCGGCAATCACCATTTTGCCGCCGCCTTCAAGCATTTTGCGCCCTACATTATCAATGTAAGGCCCCTTTACATCGCGTGAGCGACCGACAACGATATTGTAAGTTGAATTGGGACCGTCGCAACAGGTGCCGTGAGTTCCCAATAGATAATACCAGCCGTCGCGATAAATCAAGTCGGTTGCTTCGCAATCAATGGCGACGTCGATTGCTTCGTTGCCTTTCATACGCTTGCCGGTTGCGGGGTCGAGTTCAACGAGCCTGATGAAACCGAAATAAGTTCCGTAGGTCAACCACAGGCGGCCGTCGGTAGGGTCAAGCAGGAGTCCGGCGTCAATGGCGTCGCAATCTTCGTCGTCGAGCGAGGACGCCACTTCTATCGGCTCGGAATATTTGAAGTCCGGCGAATCGGGGTCTAATGTTTTGTTCCACATTGTCAGCACTCTGCCGCTGTGTCCGCCGCCGAGGCCTCCGCCCGTTGCGCTGTAAGCAACTAAGTAGCGGTCGCCTATTTTCAAAACGTCGGGGGCGGCACCGCCTCCCGGTCTTACCGCGCCGCCTTTCCATCGTAGATTCCCGAGTGTTGTGACGCGATTTGATTTCTGAAGACCTTCCAAAACCGTTGAAATTACACTATATACCTTAGCCGCGCATCCGCGTGTCGTTTTGCAGTGCCCACTTCAC
>JAISUT010000018.1 GCA_031271905.1 Acidobacteriota bacterium | reverse complement strand
GGACGCCGGTCGTAGACGAACTGGATGACATGCGCCAAGGTCGGGAAGTCGCGCATCTTGAGGTTGTCTTCGCGCGGGATGTCGTAGGTCTCGCGGATGGCCGCGAACATCTCGGCCTGCTTCACCGTGTCGATGCCCAGGTCGGCCTCAAGGTCGAGGTCGGGGTCGAGCATGTCGGTCGGGTAGCCGGTCTTCTCGGCGATGATTTCCAGCACCTTCGCCTTCACCCCGTCGTCGCCGGAAGAAGGCTCGGAGGAAACAGGCGGGGCGGGCGCGGGCGTTGCCGCCGCCGCGCTGGGCGTCGCGCCAGATGCCGGAGCCGCTGGCGCAGCCGTCGCGGCTTGCGCCGCCGCGAGGTCGGGACGCCGGTCGTAGACGAACTGCATCACGTGCGCCAAGGTCGGGAAGTCACGCATCTTGAGGTTGTCTTCGCGCGGGATGTCGTAGGTCTCGCGGATCGCGGCGAACATCTCGGCCTGCTTCACCGTGTCGATGCCCAGGTCCGCCTCGAGGTCGAGGTCGGGGTCGAGCATGTCGGTCGGGTAGCCGGTCTTCTCGGCGATGATCGCCATGACCTTCGCCTTCACGGGGTCGTCGCCTGATGTCGCGACCGCGACGCCCGCCACCGCGGGTTCCGCGACATGCGAGGCCGTTTCCACGGACGGAACAGCCGCTGGCGCCGCCACGAGGTCGGGACGCCGGTCGTAGACGAACCGCGTCACGTGCGCCAAGGTCGGGAAGTCGCGCATCTTGAGGTTGTCTTCGCGCGGGATGTCGTAGGTCTCGCGGATGGTCGCGAACACCTCGGCCTGCTTCACCGTGTCGATGCCCAGGTCGGCCTCGAGGTCGAGGTCCAGGTCGAGCATGTCGGTCGGGTAGCCGGTCTTCTCGGCGATGATCGCCATGACCTTCGCCTTCACCGCGTCCTCTTGCGCCGCGGGTGCGGCGGCAGGGGCGGAGAGCGCCGGGGCGGCGGGCGCGGGCGCCTCCAACCGCGCCGCGACCTTGGCGGCGGCGGGTGCGGCGGGGACCGGGGTTGCGGGAGGGGCGGCCGCGACAGGCACCGCTTGGCCGCCGCCGCCGTTCCCCAGCGCCGTCGGGCCCTGGTCTTTCACCCGGAGCGTGCGCCGCACGACTTCGACCTCCGGCGCGGCGTAGCCGCTCACGCGCCGCAGCCAGGCTTCCCACGCGGCGGGGTCTTCGACGCGGTAGCCGTAGCCGAGCGCCGTGGGCGCGGGATGGCGTCCGTCCGGCCCCGGCGTCCAGCGCAGGAGCGTCATGCTGATCTGCGAGCCGAAGCCCGCGCCGAGGCGCAGGGCGTAGCGCACCGGGTAGGCGCCGCCTTTGGAGAGGTTCAGGTTCCCCAGCTCCGGATCGACCTCTTTGAAGTTCGGCACCGGCGGCACGATGCCGGTCTCCAGTATCTTCACCGAGACAACGTCCTCGATGCCGACCGCCATCGGGTGGCCCGTGGCCCCCTTGGTGTTGGCGATGACGATCTGGTCGGCGGCCTCGCCGAAGACGTGGCGCAGGGCGAAGATCTCCGCCGCCGCGCTGCCGCCGCGCGCCGGGGTGTAGGTCTCGTGCGAGACGAACACGGTCTCAGGCGCGATCTCGTGGCGGCTGACGCCCCACTCCCTCTCCGCGTCGGCGACGAGCCGCTCCATGACGTGCCGGATGTGGCTGACGTCGAGGCGCGTGCCGTGGAAGGCGCTGTTGGCCACCACCGAGCCCATGAGCTGGCAGATGGGCCGGACGCCGCGCTCGCGCGCCGCCTCCGCGCTCTCCAGGACGACGGAGGACGCGCCCATGCCGATGATCAGGCCGTGGCGCCGGCGGTCGAAAGGCGTGGCCTCTTCCTCGACGACCTCGCCCGTGGCCGCCGAGCCGGAGGCCAAGAAGCCCGACCCGAACCAGCCGAACAGGTTGTCGGAGGTGATGTCGTCCGCCGAGATGATGATCACGCGGCGGCAGCGCCCCGTGCGTATCCAGTCGCTGGCCAGCGCCACCGCCTGCGTGCCGCTCGAACAAGCGGCGTTGATGGCGGTGTTCGGCCCGCGCGCGCCGATGTACTCGGCGAACTGCGAGTGCCCCATCGAGAGCACCTGGAACAGGAAGCGGCGGTCGAACTGGAACGCCTTCTCGTCGATCTCCTTCTTCAGCGCCGCGACGCGCCGGTCGAGGTCGGCGGCGACGCCGTCCGCGCCGCCCGCCAGCGCCCGCAGCTCTTCCAATTCCTTCAAGCGCGCGCGCCGCGCCTGGTCCTGGTTGAAGTCGTTGAGGAACTGCGCGTAGAAGTCGTAGCCGGGGAACGCCGAGGTGAACAGCACCCCCGTGTCGTCGCCGAGCGCCTCCGGCAACTGCCAGCGGTCGGGCAGGAGCGTCCCCTTGGTGGTCGTCTTGTAGCGCATCACCAGCGGGATGCCCGCGTCGCGCAAGGCGTCCAGGCCCGCGCCGATGGCGAGGCGCGTCACGCGGTCGAGCGCCGCCATGCGCTCCTTCGGGAAGCCGAAGTCGCGCTCGATGTCGAAGCCCTTGGCGCGCGCCGCCAGCTTGATGACGTCGGTCACGCTGTCGATGGCCTCGAAATGCCCCTCGCCGCTCTCGGACTTCACCAGCCGGACGATGTTCTTCTCGACCATCTCCTCGCGCAGCTTCTGCGGCACCGGGTTGATGAAGATGTCGCCGCCCAGGATGCGCGCCACGTTGGTGTCTTGGAAGACCCCTTCCACCCCCGGCAGCCCCAGCGCCGCGCCGGTGATGCAGACGTCGCGGTAAGGGGCGATGCCGCCCCCTTGCGCCAGAGCGTCTGGCGCGCCCTGCGCGTACACCCGCAAGCCCCGGTCGAGGAACTCGGCGAACAGCTTTCCCAGCTCCGTGTAACGGTCGCCGGAAAGGCTCGCGGGCGCGGGCGCGGTCGGCGCGGCGGGTTTCGCCGCCAGAGCCGCCTGTGCCGCTTGAGGCGCTCGGTACGCGGCCGCCGGAGCGGGCGCTTGCAGGGCCGCGGGTTTTGCAATTTCCTTAGCGGGCGCGACGGGCGCGGACGGCGCGGCATTCGTCGCCTGCGCCTCCCTGCCGCTGCCCAGCCCGGCGGCGTACAGGCCGCAGAGGGCCATGTTCACCGACGCGGCCTCTCCGATGCGCGGATGGTTGGTGAAAAGCGCCAGCACGTCCTCGCGCCCCCCCAGCACGTCCTCCACGAAGCCGTAGAGGATCCGCTTGGGCCCCATCTCGACGAAGACGCGCGCCCCGGCGTCGTACAGCGTGTTGAGCCCCTTGATGAACTGCACGGGCGAGGAGACCTGCCGTCCCAGAAGGCCGATCATCTCAGGCACGACGCCCGGCCCGGACGGGTAGAACCCGCCGGTCACGTTCGTGATGATCGGGATGGCCGCCGGCTGGATGTTCATCTTCTCCAAGACCTGCGTCAGCCCCTCGCCCGCCGGGGCGACGATCTTGGTGTGGAAGGCGTGGCTCACTTGCAGGACCTGCGCCCGGAAGCCCGCCTCCTTGAGCGCGGCGACCGCCCGCTCCACCCCCTTGGTGCTGCCGCCGATGACCGCTTCCTTGCTGCTGTTGATGTTGGCGATGACGACGTAATCATCGACGGCGATGCCGTCGAGCACCTTCTGCACCTCGTCGATGGGGCCGAAGGCCGCCGCCATCAGGCCGTTGTCGTCCATCGCGCACTTGGTCATCTCCTGGCCGCGCGCGCTGACCGCCTTCAGGGCGTTCTCGAAGGTGATGGCACCCGCCGCCACCAGCGCCCCGTACTCGCCCAGGCTGTGCCCCATCACCATGTCGGGGGCGATGCCGTAAGCGCCGATGAGCCGCGCCAGCGCGGTTTCCGTCGCCAAGACCGCGGGCTGGGTGATGGCGGTCTGCTTCAGGCCGTTCTCGGCCTCGGCCAGCGCCGCCTCGTCCGACTTGTCGAGGTAGATGCAGTCGGTCAGGGGCTTGCCGAGAAGCGGCGTCATGGTCTCGTCCGCCGACTTGAACACCTCGGCGACGACCGGCTCCGTCTTGCGCAAGCCGTCAATCATGTTGACGTACTGCGAGCCTTGGCCGGTGAAAAGGAACGCCACCTTGGGCGCGGGGCCCTTGCCGAAGAAGATCCCCTTGGGCCGGAGCGCCTTCCAGCGGGCGGCCTGGTTCTCCTCCAAGGCTTTCAGCGCCTTGGCGAGCTTGTCGGCCAGCTCCGCGGCGTCGGCGTAGTCCACCGCCACGCGCACGGCGGCGCGCAGGTCGGATTCCAGCGGCGCGGACGGGGCCGGGGCGTCGCCCGCCTCGGCGGCCTTTCGCGCCGCTTCGAGCCGCGCCTTCAGCTCGGCCTCCGTCGCCGCGCCCACGACCAGCGCGCCGCGCAGCGGGGCCTTCAACGGGGCCTTCGGGCCGCCGTCGGCCTTCCCCGCCGCGCCGCCGCCGGAGACGGCGACCGTCGTGCGCGCTTCCGAGGCGATGCGCCCGGGGACGTACTCCTCCAGCACGATGTGGAAGTTGGTGCCGCCGAAGCCGAAGGCGCTGACGGCGGCGCGGCGCGGCGTGTCGGCCGCGGACTCCCACTCCCGCAGCTCCGTGTTCACACGGAACGGGTTCGAGCCGAAGTCGATGTTCGGGTTGGGGGCGGCGAAGTTGAGGCTCGGCGGCAGCACCTTGTCGCGCAGCGCCAGCGCCGCCTTGAAGATGCCCGCCGCGCCCGCGCCCCCTTTGAGGTGGCCGATGTTGGACTTGACCGAGCCCAAGGCGACGGAGCCGGGGGGGAGGCCGAAGTCCTTGAACGCCTCGCCCAGCGCCTGCAACTCGGCGGCGTCGCCCACGGGGGTCGAGGTGCCGTGCCCTTCTATCAGGGTGCCGGGGGCGGGGGCGAATCCCGCGTCGTCCCAGGCGCGCCGGACGCAGAGCTTCTGCCCGGCGGGGTTGGGGGCGGTGATGCCCTTCCCCTTGCCGTCGCTGGAGCCGCCGATGCCGCGGACGACGGCGTAGATGCGGTCGCCGTCGCGCTCGGCGTCGGCCAGGCGCTTGAGCAGGAAGCTGGCCCCCCCCTCGCCCATGATGAAGCCGTCGGCCCCGGCGGCGTAGGGGCGCGAGCCGGTCGCCGACAGCGCGCCTATCTTGCAGAACTTCACGAAGGTGGAGGGGCCCATGTTGGCGTCCACCCCGCCGGTCAGCACCGCGTCGTAGTCGCCGTCGCACAGCCCCTTGAGGGCGGCGAACATGGCGGCCATCGTGGAGGCGCAGGCGGCGTCGGCGCTGTAGTTCGGGCCGCGGAAGTCGTAAAGCGCGGCGATGCGCCCCGCCAGGATGTTCGACAGCTCGCCCGGCATGGTGTCCTCGGTGATGGCGGGCATCTTGCCCCCGACCCCTTCGCGCATCGCCTCGACCAGGGCGCGGCGCGCCTCGGCGGGCAGGGCGGCGAACTCCGGCGCTTTTTCAAGCTCCTCGGCGAACTCCGGGAAGAAGATGCGCGCGGCGGAATAGAGGTGCTGGTCGCCCCCCATGGCGTTGCCGTAGATGACGGCGGTGCGCTCCGGGTCGAGCGGCCGCGCAGGGTAGCCGTAGTCGGCCAGCGCCTCGCGCGCCGTCGCCACGCCCCATTTCTGCGTCAGGTCCATCAACTGGCTGACGCGGGGCGGGATGGGGAGCTTCCATTTGAGCGGGTCCCATTCCCAGTCGCAGACCCAGCCGCCGATCTTGGAGTAGGTCTTGTCCGGGGCCTTGGGGTCGGCGTCGTAGTACAGGGCGGGGTTCCACCGTCCGTCGGGGACCTCCTTGATGCTGTAGACGCCTTCGCGAATGTTCTGCCAGAACTTGGGCGCGTTCGGCGCGTCGGGCATGATGGCCCCCACGCCGACGATCGCGACCGCTCTCTCCGCTGCCGATGCTTTCATCTAGTCACATTCTCCAGACAACCGCTTCGCGGTTGCAGAAAAGCCCCGAAAGGGCTTCGCAAAAATAACCGTTTGTGTCGCACGGGCGCATGGCGGCGCGTCTGCTGCGTTGCTGTTTGGGCGGGCTTCCTCGACGTACGTGGGTACGCCTGCGGAGCCCGCCCTGCGCGCGCCTTGCATCCACACCACCCTGCGCCCGTGCGACCGTGGGCGATGGCGGGTGCCGGCAGCTCGCGGCTTCGCCGCATCGCAACGTCCCTGCGACAAACCGCCGTTTGCCACAGGGCGCAGGCTGATGACACGCATGTCGCCGCACGGGGGCGGCGTCATTTCACATCGTGCATTTGCCGCAACGTAGTCTGCAACGCCTGGGACAAGTTTATCCCCTGCGCCCCCGCCCAGTCTTTCAGCCACGCGGGCAAGGTGATGTTGGTTCTCACCGACCGGTTGTCCAGCGTGTTTTTCACGATGTCGGGGAAAATCGTCGTCGGGACGACGATGCCGCCTTCCGGCATCTCCTCGAACGGCGGCGCCGTCGCCTCCGGCAAAGCGTCGCCGTCCTGCTCCATGCTGCAGATGTGCAGCCCAAGCGCCTCTGTCGCCATAGCCTCAGCCTGTTCGAACGTTTTGCCGAAAGACGCGCATCCCGGCAGGTCGGGCCAATACACCCCGTAGCCGCCCTCTGCCGGTTCGAACACCGCATAATAGGTGAGTTTTCGCATGTCCGCTCCTATAAACCCGCTTGTTTCAAAATGCTGCGGGTCAGCGTTCGTACAGGATGTCGGCTACTTTGTCCATGTCCTCGACCAGCCCCGCCTGGGCGCGGCGGATCTGCGGGGCGAAGGACTTCCGCTCCAGCTCCGCCGCCGCGGCCTCCGGCACGAGCGAGCCTATCCAGCGCGCGCCCTCGCCCAGGAGCTTCGCCCCCGCGTCCCGCGCCGCGATGCGCGCCATCGCCGCCAAGGCGTCCGCGTCGAACCGGTCGTAGGCTTTCGGGCTGAGCGTCCCCGCCTTGGCGCGCGCAGCCTTGCGGACGAGGCTCGCCGCCCCCTCGGCGTGCGCGACCAGCTCCCCCAGCTTGAAAAGGATGTGCTGGTGGCGCGTCAGACGCTGCTGCCGCGCGACCTCCAGCGTTTCCGCCAGCGCGTGCAGGGCGTAGGCCGCCGCCGCCGCTCCGATGCCCGCGTCCTTGGCGTGCAGGCTTTCCATCTCCCGCGCCATGTCGTGGTAGAACTGGCCGTGCGTCTTCAGGTGGAGCTGCCAGCGGTCGCGAGAGATGGTCATCTCCATGATCTCCGACGTGCCCTCGTAGATGCGGGTGATGCGCGCGTCGCGCTTGTACTTCTCCACCATGTACTCGCGCGTGTAGCCGTAGCCGCCCAGCGCCTGGATGGCGGCGTCGGCGGCGAGGTTCCCCGCCTCGGTGGAGAGGTATTTGGCGATGGCCCCCTCGGTGTTGCGGTTCCCCTCGGCAGCCTCGCCGTCGATATGCTCGGCGGTCTCCTCGATGTAGGCGCGCCCGACCTCGAGCAGCACCGCGTTGGGCACGATGAGCTTGTGGGTGTAGCCCTGCTTCTCGGAAAGGGGCGTCCCGCCCTGGATGCGCTCCTTGGAATAAGGTATGGCGCGGTCGAGCGCCGCCCAGCCGGTGCCCAGCCCGAAGGCCGCCACCATGAGGCGCGTGTAGCCGAAGACCAGTTGCGCCTGCAGGAGCCCCTGCCCCTCCACGCCGCCCAAGAGGCGGTCGGCGTCCACGTAGACGTCCTCCAGCGAGACGGTGGAGGTGTTGCTGGCGCGGATGCCGTGCTTGTCCTCGGGCTTGCCGTGACCCAGCCCCGGCGCGTCCTTCTCGACCACGAACCAGCTCGGCCCGCCGGGGGCCTTGGCGAGGACGGAGTAGAGGTCGGCGTAGCCGCCGTTGCTTATCCACTGCTTGTTGCCGGTGATCTTGTAGCCCTTGACGACGCCCCCTTCTTCCACAGGCACGGCGACCGTCCGCAGCGCGCCGAGGTCGCTCCCCGCCGCAGGCTCCGTCGCGCCGTAGGCCATGAGCAGCCCCTCCTGGCCGATGCGCGTCATCCAGAGCTTCTTCTGCTCGTGGGTGCCGCCGAAGATGATGGGGTCGCTGCCGAGGAAGGTCGCCAAGACGCCCGTGGCGACGCCCAGGTCCACGCGCGCCAGCGCCTCGCACACGCGGTAGACGTCGAACGCCCCGCCCCCCATCCCCTCGAACTCCTCGGGGATGAACAGGAGCTGGATGCCCAGCTCGGCGGGGTTGCACATCTCGCGGATGATCTCTATCGGGAACTCCTCATTGGCGTCCAGCTCCAACACCTTCGCGTCCGGCAGGTGCTTTTCGGCGAACCCCTTCAGGGTTTCCAGCATCATGTCCAGCGTCTCTTTGTCGAATCCTTTGCTCATGTCTCAGTCAGCCTCGAAAACAACCTCGAAATCCCGCGCCCCGGCGGGGCGTGGTTCGGTGACATAGGGTTGAGATAAAAATATATGGGGGCGCGCGTGTCAAGGGCGTCGGCAAGATTTATAGCCGTCCCCGGCAAGGCCCGAACCAGCCCCGCGCCCCCTCAAAACATCGTCATCTTTCCGCCATCCGCAATCTTTCCCCTTCGCTTCCCTTCACGTTCTTCCTTTTCCCGGCCCTCTCCGCGACATCGCCGACGCAACTCGCTCGCCGGTCATCCTCGACCAGTCGTGGTCAGGCGCGGACGAGCATCGCCCCCCAGTTCATGCCCGCCCCGTAGGCGACCATCAAGACCAGGTCGCCGGGACGGAGCCGCCCCGTGCGCGCCGCCTCGTCCCACAGCAGCGGGATGGTGGCCGCCGTGGTGTTGCCGTACCGCTGTATGTTATGGATGACCTTCTCGTCGGGGAGCTCCAGCATCTTCTGCACCCGCTCATTGATGCGCAGGTTGGCCTGGTGCATCAGGACGAGGGAGAGGTCGGCGACCTCGATGCCGTTGCGCTCCAATATCTCCCGCGAGACGGCGGCCATCGAGTTGGTCGCGCTGCGGTAGACGTAGCTCCCCTTCATTTCGGGGATGTGCCCCCCCGCCCGGACGGTCTCCACCGAGACGTAGGGGCGGTGCTTGAAGCCGACCCCCGGCACGTAGAGGCGGTCGAAGTCCGTGCCGTTGGCGCGCAGGATGCAGTCGAGCACCCCCCGCGACCCGCCTGCGTCGTCGCCGCCGTCCCAGGCTTTCACGACCACGGCGGCGCCGGCGTCCCCGAAAAGTATGGTGATGTTGCGGAAGCGGTTGTTCCACTCCAGCTCCTCCGGCGTCGGGGCGCTCGCGGAGCGTCCGTACATGTAGTCGTAGTTCCCCGCCGTCCAAGGCATGAAGCCGGTGTGCACCTCGGCGCCCACGACCAGGACGGTCTGCGCCAGCCCGGAGCGGATGTGCGCGTCGGCGAGCTGCATCCCGTACAGGAAGCCAGCGCACTGCTGGCGGATGTCGAAGCAGGGGATCTCGGGCGCGCCCAGCTTCGCCTGGAGCAGGCTGCCGCAGCCGGGGAAATAGTAGTCGGGGGTCATGGTGGCGAAGACGACCAGGTCGAGCTCGCTTTTATCGACACGCGCGTTTTCGAGCGCGGCGCGCGCCGCCTCGACGCCGAGGTCGGACGTCGCCGTCCCCTCCTCGACGAAATAGCGGCAACCGACGCCGCTCCGCTCGCGGATCCAATCGTCGTCGGCGTCCATGATCCGGGACAGCATCTCGTTCGTCACCTTGTTGGGGGGGATGCACGCACCGCTCCCCACAATCACGGATCGAACCATAAACCAAGAGCCCCCTCGCTCTGAAAGTCAAAAACCAAAACGGGGATTGTAGCATGGCGCAGAGCCGCGACCGCATAGAAAATCGCCTTGCCCCGGGCCTTGCCGCCCGCCCCGGCGCACCTTGGCGCAGCCCCCTTCCCGCCCTTGGCCCGCCCCCTGGCCCGACCCCTGGGAATAAAAAGCTTGCAAACGATGCGCCACTAATGGCAAAAAGGAGGCCGCATCAAATGCGTCAGGCATGGGGGAATTGAAGGCAAGGCGTCGCCGAGTCCGGGTTTCGAGTCTATCCGCCTTCCGCCGGCGCCGGCGGAGGGCGAGCAAAAGGAGCAGACCATGGCCGCAGCAGCTTCGCAAAACGCACCCGCAGGCAAGGGGCGCGCAGTCATCCTGGGAATCGCCACCGTTTTTCTGACCTATTTCACATACAGCTATTTCTTCCAGATCCTGCTGGCGGCCCTGCCGCGCATCACGGCCGACCTAGGCGGCATGCACCTGTACTCCTGGGCGGTCTCCATCCCCAACCTGGGGCTGGCGTTCTCGATGCTGCTGGTCGGCAAGTTCTTGGACATGTACGGCAGGCGGACGCTCTTGGTCGTCACGTTGTGCATCTGCCTGGTCGGCGCGGTCTGGAGCGCGCTCAGCACGTCTTACATGATGCTCATCGTCGCCAGGACGTTCCTCTCCATCGGGCAGGGGGCGCTGGCGCCCCTGTGCTTCGCGGCCTTCGGCGACATGTTCGAGGCGGGCGAGCGGAGCAAATGGATCGGGATGCTCAACATCCCCTCCGGCATCTTCGCCCTCGCCGGCCCCACGCTCGGCGGCTGGCTCACCGATGCGCGCAGTTGGCGCTACATCTTCTGGTGCGGCGTGCCATTGCTCGTCCTGAGCCTGCTGATGGCGCTTTTCGCGCTGCCCAAGCACAACCGCTCGGCGTCCCCCGTCATCGACGGCCGGGGCGCGGTGCTGGCGGCGGCGGCGTCCTCGACCCTTATCCTGGCGTTCTCCATGGCGGGGACGATGTACCCGTGGGGCTCCCGGCAGGTGATCGGGCTCTTCATCGCCTCGGCGGTCTTCTGGTTCTGGTTCATCAAGGTCGAGGCGAAGGCGAAAGAACCCATCCTCGACCTCCAGGTGCTGAAAAACCGCGTGTTCATCATCGTCACGGTCGCGGGGCTGCTCTCCTCCTTCGGCCTGTCCGGGCTGATGACCTACTACCCGTTGCTCGCCCAGGGGATCCAAGGGGTGAGCGCGACCGAGAACGGCCAGATCATGACCCCCGGCAACGTCCTGATGTATTTCCTGGGATTCCCCGCAGGCTTCATCCTGGCGCGCACGCGCAAATACAAATGGATGTTCATACTCGGCTACGGCCTGACGGCCGCCGTGATGGTGTTCCTGGTCTGGTTCGACGCCTCGACGCCCAAATGGTGGGGCTTCCTGGCGTTCACGCTGGCGGGGGTCGGCATGGGCTCGATCCCGACGCTGAACACGCTGGTGGCGCAGTACGCCATGCCCAAACGGCTGCTGGGCGTCGCCACGGGGGCGCTCTATTTCAGCGTGATGCTGGGGCAGGCCATCGCCCCGGCGGTGCTGGGCTCGGCGATGAACATGAAATACAAGAGCACGCTCGCCGCCAACCTGCCCGAGGAGGCGGTGGCGCTGTCTGACGCGAAGACCCTGGAGTCGCTCGACGACCCGAAGGTGCTCCTGTCCGAGCCCGCGATGGCGAAGCTGGAGGAGGATCTGGGCAAGACCGGGCCGAACGGCGTCGCCCTGCTGGGGCGGACGATCGACGCCATACGCCTCGCGATGGAGGCGGGCCTGAAGGCCATCTTCGTCATCGGCGCCATCGCCATGGCGTTGACCTTCCTGACCATCTGCCTGTTGCCGAGCCTTTCGATAGACACCCCGCCCGGCCCGGAGGCGGCGGGGGGCTAGGCGCGGCCGCCGGCCGCGGCGCGCGCGGGCTCGATGCGCGCGCCGCGCAGTTCGCCGACTCGCCGAGCCGACGGAAGGAGCCGGCCGTCTCAAACCGAGGTCGGTGGGAAAACGCCCCCGTTCCGCGAAATCCGAGATGGGATCGCGATCCCTTGTTGCGCATGGAGGTCACGATGTATCGCTCGAAAGCCGTCCGCACCCCGCTCGGCGACGCCACGCTCGCATCTGACGGGAAGAGCCTGACAGGGCTTTGGCTCGACAACCAGAAATACCACGGCGGCGCGATCCTGGGCGACGCCGTGGAGAAGGACGGGCTGACGGTCTTCGACGCGGCGCGGGACTGGTTGGCGCGGTACTTCGCCGGCGGGAGGCCGACGCCCGACGAGCTCCCCCTGGCGCCGGCGGGTGGCGAGTTCCGCCAAGGCGTCTGGGAGATCCTTCGCCGGATCCCCTACGGCGAGGTTGTGACCTACGGCGACATCGCCAAGCAGATGGCGGCGCGGACGGGCGCCGCCAAGATGTCCGGCCAGGCGGTCGGCGGCGCCGTCGGGCACAACCCCATCTCCATCGTCATCCCCTGCCACCGGGTGGTGGGCGCCAGCGGCAGCCTGACCGGCTACGGCGGCGGCATCTGGCGCAAGGTCAAGCTGCTGGAGCTGGAGGGGGTGGACATGGCGGGCCTGTTCGTCCCCGCCAAGGGCACGGCGCTGTAGCCCCGCGCGCGTCGGGACTTTCGCCGCGTCGGGACGTTCCCAAAGGTGCGGGCGGAAGACGGCGGCGCCGGTCGCCGGGACGGCGGTGACGTCGAAGACCACTCCCGCAACGCGCCGCGCATATGCCGGACACCGCAGTCGGGTGGAGCGGGCGCACCGGAAAATCTAAACCGGAAGATCCGGGTTGACTGCGGGGCGAGGCGGTTGTATACTGCCGTTTCTGTTTGTGAGTTTCGGTCTAAGGGAAGACGGTTGCAAGCCGTCGCGGACCCGCCGCCGTAACCGGGGACTAAAGCCGCACAACGCCACTGTCGCCTAGGCGATGGGAAGGCGCGGCGAGTAGGACGATCCGGGAGCCGGAAGACCTGGCCGAAAATCTGGCAGCTGTCTCTATTCACGCGCGCGTCCCGAGGACTGGACGTGGCGGCTGGATTATGCTGGATCGCAGCGGATAGAGGCAGGCGAACGAGGATGGAAAACGGCATCCCCGGGTTTGGCCGACATCGGTCAAGCCCGGGGATTTTTTTGTTTACGGCAACTGGCGATGGGACTCGCAACGGCGGCGCAGGAACTCCAGCCCCCCCCGCCCCCCCGGCATTCGCCCTTAGTTATGATGGAGAGACACGCATGAGGAAACCTCCTCGCAGACCCGTTCTACCCGCTTTGAGAATCGCCGCCTCGCTGTTGCTGGGCGGCTGCGCGACGCTGCTACCCGCCGAGGACGGGGCGGTTCCAGCCGTCGCGACCCTAGACCAGGTGGTGGTGACCGCCAGCCGCGCAGCCGAGAGCCTGCGTGAAGTCACCAGCAACGTCACCGTCATCTCCCAAGAGGAGATCAAATCCTCCACCGCCAATTCCCTGGACCAGTTGATGAGCCAGAACGGATTCCAAGTCATCAACCAAGGCGCCCAGAAGATCGTGTCCATCCGCGGCATGGGGCAGCCGTCGCTGGGCGCGGAACTCCAGAGCCGCGTCCTGACACTCGTCAACGGCCGCCGCGTCGGCGCCAACAACGTGGGTTTGATGGGCATCGACAAGGACAACATCGAGCGCATCGAAATCATCCGCGGCCCGGCGGCGGTTCAGTACGGCCCTTCAGCGCTGGGAGGCGTGGTCAACATCATCACCAAACGCGGAACGAAGGGGTTCTCCGGCGCGCTGGAAGCCGGACTGGGCAGCTTCGACCTCGGCAAGGAATCGTTGAGCCTGAACGGGTCCGGCGGCGGCTTCGACGGCGCCCTCGGCTTAACCCATTTTCGGCGGAACGACATGGCGGTCAGCGGCGGGGACGTGTGGGCAAACACCGGCATCGACGCCTCGCTTTCGATGAACGCGGACTTCGGCTACACCTTCGCCGGAAGCCACCGCCTAGGGGTGAACTACAACCTCTACAGGCAGGACGGCTACAAGTTCCCCGACGGCGGCTGGTCCGCCACCGGCCCGACGGGCGCCACCTACAACGCCAGCGATCTGAACAACCGCAACCTCGCCTTCCTTTACGAAGGCGGGACGCCGGGAAAGACGTTCGACTGGTCCGCCCGCTACTCCTTCGGGCGCGACCGGAACCGGCGCGACCCCAGCCGCTCGTCATGGGGCGGGACGCCCAGCACCACCGACCTGGACAACAAGTCCGTCGCCGCCCAAATCGGCTATACCGGCGAATATGTCTCCCTGAGCGCCGGTTTCGACCGCTTGGAATACGAGCTGGAGGACGCGGATAACGCCATGCGAAGCGACTCCACCGACACCGGCGTCTACTTCTCCGGCAAGGTGCGCATCCTGGACGACAAGATAATCCTGTCGGCGGGAGGCCGTTACGACGATTTCTCGAACGCTTCCGCAGGCAGGGAGAGGGCTGACGACAACTTCGCCCCCTCCGTCGGCGTCGCGCTCCTGCCCGTGAAGTGGTTGAAGGTGAGGGCCAACTATTCCGAGGGCTTTCGGATGCCCGCCCCCGTCGAATACTTGGGCGGGGGCGGCTGGTACGTCGCCAACGCAGACCTCCAGCCGGAAAAGAGCAAGACCTTCGAAGCGGGGGTGGATGTCAACTACGAGACTTTCGACGCCGGCCTGACCTGGTTCCATTCCAACTGGGACGACAAGATCATGGCGAAATCCACAGGCGCAGGGTGGACGTACCAGTACATCAACCTCGCTGAAAGCACCCTGTCCGGCCTGGAGCTGGCCGCAGGCTATGACATCGGCAAGGCGTCCGGCGGGGATTTCACCTTACGCCCCTATGTCAACATGACGCTCCTGACCACGAGGGACAACGGCGACGCGGCGCAGGTCGCCAGTGTCGGCAGCGACGTCCTGCCCAACACCCCCAAGGCGGCGTTGACCGCCGGCGTGGACTTCCGCCATACGAAATGGGATCTGGCGATCAACCTGAACACCGTCTATTTCAGCGACATCCTTACCAGCGACTATCGTCCAGGCTCGCCGACCGCCGGCACCTACATCTGGGCGGGAGAAGGCGCGGTGGCGAACCTGGGCGTCGAGAAAGGCGTCCGGCAGTGGGAGCATCACGGTCGCCTCGCGGTGCGGTTTGAGGTCGCAAACCTGCTGGACGGCGCCAACCAGACTTACCTGGACTACCCGGAGGCCGGCCGCAGCTTCTACGGCGGACTACGTTACGAGTTCTGACAGCTCGCGCCTCCTTTCAGTTTCGGCGAAGGCGTCTCCCCGCGCCTTTGCCGCGAGCGCGGACGCGCACGGCGGCGGCAACCTGGACCGTCGCAACCCGCGTCCGCGCTTTGAAGTGCGGCGGCAAGCCTCGCAACGGCTCCGCATGGAATCAAGCGCCGCTCGTCGTCGTGCATCCATCGGGGTAAAGACGCGCATGTTAGGAGACAAGACGTTGCAACCCGGCGATGCGAAGCACCGCCTCCTGTTCGCGGCAGGCGTCTCGGCGCTGTCACACGCCATCCTCGCGGCATGCCTGCTGCTGCCGAGTCCTGCGGGCGGCAAGGAAACCGCCCGTGCCTGGGTGCGCCCGGCGCCGCTCGAAATGGAGCGGGCGCCGATGGAAGAACCCGCACCGCCATCCGCACCCATGCCTGCGCCCGCTCCGGCGGCAGACCGCAAAGATCCGGAAAAGCCGCCGGCACTCGACCTGACGGAGGCCGTCGCGCCGGTGCCGCTGGAAACGGCGAAACGGCTGGAAGGAAAAATCGCCGCCGCAGACATCTTCAGAACCCCCGCGCCGCCCGCGCCGGAGCCGATCACCATGCCGGACGGCGGCATCGGCTCCGGCGCGGATGCCAACCCCGGCGACGGCGGCACTCCGCCAGCGGCGGGAACGGATCGCGGACGGGGCGTCGAAATCCCCGGCGACGGGCGGGGCGCGGACGGCGGCACCCTTGGAAGCGGCGGGGGGACGGGCGGCGGCACCGGTTCCGGATCGGGAAACGACCGTGGGCGCGCAGGCGCGGACGGCGACGGCGGCATCGGCTACTTCGCGGGGAGGCCGGGAGTCGTCCCGCCCGAATACGACAGGACGCCGCAGCCGACCTATCCCGAGGCGTCCCGCAGGCGGGGCGAGGCGGGCAAGGTGCTCCTGAGGGTGCAGGTGCTGGAAAACGGCCGCGTGGGCGAGCTGGGGCTGGCGGCATCCTCCGGCTACGGGATATTGGACGAGGCGGCGCTGCGGGCGGTCAAGCATTGGCGATTCAAACCCGCCCGCAAAGGCAAGACGGCCGTCATCTGCTGGGTGAACATCCCGGTGGAATTCCAGTTGCACTGAAGCCCCCCAAGACGCGACCTTGGCGCCAGCGCCGGAGGCGGGAAGGATGTGGACGCGGAGGGCGCCATCGGACGATGAAACGCGGCATGACCGCATATTTACTGGATGTTTTGGACTTTGCGGGATGTCGTCGGACTGGGTCGTGGTGCGCCTGGCAGGACTCGAACCTGCGGCCCACAGTTTAGGAAACTGTTGCTCTATCCACCTGAGCTACAGGCGCAACCCCGATATTATTGCACTTGCGCCCGCCATTGCCAACAACCGACATCCGTTTGTGCCTGTTTTGTGCCTGTTTTGTGCCATCTCGCGCCACCTCGACCGCTCAGCCCCTGTTTTCGGCAACCTGTTCTCGACAACGCAAAAAACGGTGCCATCAGACTGGATTCCGCAGTAAAATCAGCGTTCGGGATATCGTTTCGAGGGGCAAATACCTGAACCGCACGATTGTCGGTGATGTCTTATGAGCAAGATGGCGATAATGCAAGGGGTTCAGGCGCAAGATAAAGCCATTGCCCAGCCCCCCAAACCGCTCCTGAAATGGGCGGGCGGGAAAACACAACTGCTGGATGCGATCTTGCCCAAATTCCCATCCCGATATGGAAAATTCATCGAACCGTTCGTCGGCGGCGGCGCAGTGTTTTTTGCGCTGGCGCCGCAGGATGCCGTCATCGGCGACAGCAATCCCGAATTGATCAACCTCTACCGCTGTGTCGCGAGCGATGTCGAAGCGGTTGTTGCGATACTGCGTTCGTTCGACAACACCGAAGATTTTTTCTATCACATCCGGAGCCTTGATTTCACACAGCTTGAACCCGCGCGGGCCGCCGCCAGAACGATCTATCTCAACAAAACCTGTTTCAATGGATTGTTCCGCGTCAACCGCAGAGGGCAGTTCAATGTTCCTTTCGGTCGGCATGCCAACCCCAACTTCCTCGACGCCGCCAATCTCCGGGCGGCCTCCGAACTGCTGAAGAAGGCGAAGATAGAATGCCTGGACTACAAAACCCTCCTGGCGAACGAAGCCCGGGAAGGAGATTTGATCTTCCTCGATCCGCCATATCTGCCGACCTCCGAGCATTCGGATTTCAAACGCTATACGAAAGAGCAATTCTACGAAGAAGACCATGTCGAGCTGGCCGCCGAAGTGCAAAGACTGAAACACCTGGGGTGCCACATCGTCCTTACCAATTCAAACCATCCCCTCGTGCATGAGTTATATGCCGGAAACACGCTGGATGTAGTTCAGACGAAGCGATACATAAATTGCCGTGGCGGTTCGAGGAGGGGGGAGGATGTCATAGTCAGTATCAAGCCGGTGAAACGCCCGGATTTCAAACTCGTCCCGAAACCGTTGCCCACACAGGTGAGCCTGTACCCTTCGACAAGATACATGGGATCCAAGCACAAGTTGCTGGCGGAAATCTGGATGGTTGCGAGCCAGTTCCAATTTGAGACGGTGCTGGATCTGTTCTCCGGTTCGGGCATCGTCGGCTATATGTTCAAGGCTCAAGGGAAACAGGTCATCAGCAACGACTACATGGCGATGGGGGCGATCTACTCGAAAGCCCTCATTGAAAACAGTTCGATGCGGCTCAACGAGAAAGATGTCCAACGACTGCTCGTATCCGCAGACGGCATGGACACTTTCGTCCAAACGCGATTCAAAGGTCTGTACTACCCAGACGAAGACAACCTTTTCATCGACCAGATCCGACACAATCTCAAGCAGTTGCACCCTCCCTCCAAGCGTGCGTTGGCGATGGCGGCGTTGATCCGCGCTTGCTTGAAGAAGCGGCCGCGCGGGATATTCACCTACGTCGGGCATCGTTACGACGACGGCAGGCGGGATCTGGCCGCCAGCATTCAGGAACAATTCCTGTCTGCCGTTGCGACTGTCAACGCCGCCGTCTTCGACAACGGTCGCAAGAACAAGTCCCAGAACCTGGATGCGCTTGAGGTGAAGGCTGTTGAAGGCGGCATGGTTTATATCGATCCGCCCTACTACTCCCCCCTGTCGGACAACGAATATGTCCGGCGTTATCATTTTGTCGAGGGGTTGGCGCGGGACTGGAAAGGGGTGGAAATCCAGGAACACACCTTGACGAAGAAATTCAAATCGTATCCGACGCCTTTCTCGTCTCGCAAAGGCGCCCATGAAGCGTTCGATGCGCTGTTTCGCAAACATAAGAACAACTACCTGCTGGTGTCCTATTCATCCAACAGCCAACCGACTTTGGACGAGATGGTCAATCTGTTGGCGAAATACAAGGCGCACGTCGAAGTTGTGCCGATTGATTACAAATATTCTTTCGGCACGCAGAACCACAAAATCGGCAACAAAAACAACAGCGTCCAAGAATATCTGTTCATCGGATATTGAGGTGACCTGGACATGGATGTCTCGAAAAAACGCCCTTGGCGACTCGGCGACACGACAGTGCGCACCCCCCTGCGGATTCCACGCGGGTCCAAAGCCTTGTCCGATTCCAACCTGACCGGACGCGCCAACGCGATTCTGCGGGAGGCCATGCTGCGTTCGCTCCATTGAAACTTTATCCATCCAATTCCATCCGAAGGAGGGGCACCATGCCAAAATCCACCAACGCCGCATGGACGGCGATCACACTGTTGCTGCTCGCCGCAGCGACCAACCAAGGGTGCGGCTCGCAAGCGCCCGTGAAAACCGACACCGCCGCCAACGCCGTCGCCGTCGCCAACGACTACCCCTCCCTGACCGACAAGGAGCTGGGGCACGTCCGGTGGCTGGTCAAGCTCGCCGAGCAGCCGTTCGGGGACTGGTCGCACATGGGCGGGAAGGAGGCCGGCCAAGAGGGGCTGGAGGCGTACCGCTACCAGCTCGGCTACATGGCGTACGCGCTGGCGCTGGCGCAGTACCACAAGACGCCCGCCTACCGGGAGCTGTACCAGCGGGCGATGGACAGGATGATCCAGAAGATGGTCCGCCGCGACGTCTGGTCGTACTGGGAGCATGTCAGCAAGGGCTCGAAGACGATGAACCCCGCGATGAAGCGCAAGGGGGCGGGCTGGCTCGACCCCGTGGTCGACAAGAACATCATGTACAGCGGCCACCTGGTCAACATGGTCGAGCTGTACCAGATGCTCTACCGCGACGACAAGTACGACCAGCCGGGGGCGATCACGTTCCGCTGGGAGTGGATGGGCGAGCTGCTGGACGAGTTCAAATACGACGGCGGCAAGCTCGCCGCCGTGATCCACAGGCAGTTCGCGGACAACCCCCACCACATGATCGAATGCGAGCTGAACATGATCTTCCCCGTCTGCAACCAGCCCCCGCTCCTCGGCTTGATGCTTTACGACCACAACCACGGGACCGGCTTGGCACCGTCGGTCAAAGGCCTCGTGGCGCAGGCGTTCGAGGACGACGGACTGCTCGACCCGCAGACGCGGGACTTCCTGCAATTCTACATGGTCGAGCAGAAGATGCCCGTCGGCCCCGCCTCGCCCGGCAACAACGCGTTCGTCGCGATTTCGATGCACGCCTGGAACCCGGAGCTGGTCGAAGAGATCTACCCGCTCCACGCCCGGAGGGTTCGGGAGGCGGACGCCTTCAGGTCGGGTTTGTCGGACGACAACGTGGGGCTGTCCTCTGCGCCCATTTTCGCCGCCTACGCCAAAGAGATGGGCGACGGGGAGACGGCGGCGGGGCTCGCCGCGTGGATGGAGGCGCATTGCGCGCCCCGTTGGGTGGACGGCAAGTATTACTACTACCCGCGCGACGACGAGTTGAAGATAACGCCGCTGTTCACCGTCGCGGCGGCGCTGGCGGAGATCAACGTCAAGGACGGGGTCTGGGCGCTGTACAACCGCCCGTGGCGGGACGACTACTTCGCCCAGCCCTTCATATCGGGCGTCGCGCATCCCCAAGTGGTCGTCAGGCAGGCGTTCTACGACCGGGAGAAAGCCGTCCTCGCCGTCACCTTGGAGCCCGGCGACCGGTCCGGCGGCCAGGGCGCGGGCAAGACGGCCTTTGCGGTCAACCAGCTCGACCCGTCGAAGAACTGGTCCGTCACCAGAAACGGCAAAGCCGTGGGGCGTCTCGACAAGGGCGTCGTCACCTCGACCCAAGCCGGGGCGCTCGCCTTCAAAGACGGCGTCCTCACCGTCGCGACGGAACTCGACCGCCCCCAGTCCTTCCTCATCCGGGGCGAATGAACGCGGGGCGCGAACGAACGGCAGGCTTTGGGGAACCGTCCGGGAAACGGCGGGCTTTCGTGAGAGAGGGGGGCGCGCCCGCCCCCCCCCGACGTTTCCGGCAAGCGGACCGAACCCGCGCCGAGGGGCCTGCTGGCAGGCAAGTCTCAACAGGCAGGTCTCGGGCAGGCCTCCCGAAGCTCAGGTCGAAGCTCAGGCCTGCAAAAAACGCTTCCACGCCCCGGAGTCCTTGGAATAGAATCAAACGTTTCCCGCTGGTGCAGGGAACTTCCTGCGGCGGGAAAACCCGACAGAGGCATCAGGTTCCCATCACCCCCCCGAAGGAGGGAGCGTTTATGAAGTTACGAATCGCTGTGATTGCAATGTTGTGCCTGGGCGTCGGCGTCGGCTTGACGACGTCGGACAAGGCGTCCTACGCACAGGGCAAAAAGGCCGGCGAGCCCGCCATGCCCGTCATCACCGTTTACAACCCGATGGGCACGCCGCCGCCGATCACCCTGAAGCCGCAGGCGCCGCGCCTGGACAAGCTGGACGGCAAAACCATCTATTTCCTGAACACCGGTTTTATCGGAACCGACCGACTCATGGCGGAGATGTCCGACTGGTTCAAAGCCAACTACCCCCAGACTAAAATCGTCTACAAGGACGGCTCCGCCGGCGCCGGCCTGGATTCCCTGAGCGAAGCCCTGTGGAAGGAAATCGAACAGAACGGGGACGCCGCCATCGTCGGCCTCGGCCATTGAAGCCTTTGCGCTCCAGGGGCGGTCCGCCTCTCGGTCGAAATCGAATCCAAAATGAAGAAACCCGCCATCCCCATCATCCTCAACGACTTTGAAAAACAAGAAAAAGAAGTTTCCTTCAACCTCGGCATGCCCGGCCTGCGCATCCAGTATTTCCGCGGCCCGGTCTGGGGCAAGACGAACGAGCAGCTCCGGAAGCAGATCGTCGAAGGCAACAACCCGGTCAACGGCAAGCCGGTGATGAAGGAGATGGTGGAACTCCTCACCAAGCCCCTGACCGCAGACGAGCAGAAGACCGGGGCGGTGAAGCAGGACTTGGGGCCGGCCACCTACACCGGCACGCCGGACGAGCTCCAACGGCTGTTCCGCGACAAGCGCTACACGGATTTCCTGCCGATAATCCTGCCGACCGAGGAAAAGGTCGCGGCTATGCTCGCCCAGACCAGCCACGACCCGGACGAAGTCCTCGGGCGCATGAACCCCGGATCGGAAGCCGGGGAGGCTTGGACGTACACGGTGAAGACCGCCGCCATCAACGCTGTGATGGCGGGCGCGGAACCGGAGTATTTCCCGGTGATCCTGGCCCTGGGCTCCACCGGCATGACGTCCGTCAACGTGTCGGACAACGGCTTCATGGCGGGCGCCGTGATCAACGGCAGGATCCGCGACGAGATCGGCCTGAACTACGAGGAAGGCGCCGTCGGCCCCTATGCGCTCGCCAACACGGCTATCGGCCGGGCATGGAGCCTGCTGTCGATCAACGGCGGCAACTGCGGCAAGGTGGGGACCACCTACATGGGCACGATCGGCAACCCCATGAATCTGATCAACATCATCATCGCCGAGAACGAGGAGAAGTCGCCCTTCAAGCCGCTGGCCGTCCGGCGCGGGTTCAAGCCGGGGGAGAACGTCGTCACGCTGTTCATGGGCTGGGGCGTCCTTTCCGCCAAGAACTGGGCGGCGACCGTCTGGGGGCCGAACATGGATTATCCGGGGATCATCAAGGAGATCTACAACACGCAGGACGCGCATCTGTTCGGGACCTGCGCCATCCTGAGCCCGCCGATCGCCAACTACGTCCGGGACGCCGGATACGACACCGTGGACAAGTTCACGGAATGGGTGACCGGCCTGAAGCCCGGCGCCAAGCCGCCGGCGGGCGGCCCGGCCGACATCAACATGGGCGTGCGCAAGGCCGGCGGGACGTTCTCGGTCATCGTCACCGGCGGCTCCAACAACAACTATTTCAACATGGGAGGCATGGTGCCCGCGCAGTCCGTCCAAATCGACAAGTGGCGGTAGGGCGTCGGGTGCGCCGGCGCACCGACCGGCGATGCGCCGGTTTTGCGGCATGAGGTTCTCATGGATGTCTCGTCCACGTCGCGGCGCGGACGGGACATTCAGGGGAACCTCATGCGACCTCGATGCGAGGGGATTCGAATGGCTGGCGTCACCTGCTCGACCTGCTTATGGGAGCCCCTCTAAAAAGCTCGCAGACAGGGCGTCGCCGCAGGTCAAAAGCGGAGTTTAGAGTTTACTGAGGTGAATGGGCGTTTTCGACCAAGGCGCAACGCAATATCCGGGTTTTTTAGAGGCATCCCTTATGGCGCTTGATAGCTCCATTTGTCGCCGGCGCGGAGATACGCCCCCGCCATTTTCCCGTTGGCGTTGTAAAAATCGCCCAAGCCGCCGTCGAAGGCGTCCTCGCCGATGCTGGCAACGCCGGACGGGAGGACGACGCGCGCCAGGCAGTTCTCTTTGAACGCCCGCGCGCCGATGGCGGCGACGGTGTCCGGGACGACGACGCTGGTCAGGCACGTCCTGCCTCGGTTGTCCATGCTCCAACCTTTCGGCATGTACGTGCCTCCCGCGAAGGCGCCTTCGCCGATGGCGGTGACGGGTCTTCCCTTGATTTCTGCGGGTATCACGAGGTCGTTCGCCGCGCTGACATCCTCGTCGAACATCTGCAACATGGCTATCTCCCCGTTTTCGGCTCTGCGCCACCATGTGTCGAATCCCGCCGCGTCCTTGTCGCGTACCACGGTGCGCGCGTTTTCGTCTTTGGGGAAAACAGGGGCGGTGGGAAACAGACGGAACACCTTGCCGGTTTCCGAGCTGGGCATGTTTCCGCCTCCCCCCTGCGGGCGTCGTCGGAACACAAGCACGGTGCCGTTTTCATACCCGGTGACGCTCCCGTTCCCGTCCGTCTTGAACTCGCCCGACAGCGACACGTATTCCCGCGGCGGCAGGACCTCGAACGGCGAAATCTTCAGCGAATCCGGACAGGAGGCAAGCCGGGAGAGGACGCGCACCGGCAGGGCGTCGTCGTCGAGGTTGATTGCCATGACCATGATCAACCCGAGTGCGGCGTACATGGCAGCCACCTTTTCACGGGAGCCGCGCGCCGGATCGTTCCATATCTTGTCGACCGCCGCGAGATCGACGGTCACGTTTCGGGCGTGCACATTCCCGTCTTCGGGAAAAACAAAGGACGAAAGTCGCGCCGGGGCGTTCAGGCTTATGCCCCGGCTGACCGCCACTGCGCGCGTGAATTGCCACAGGTCGTCGTTGGATAGTTTCCGGTCTGCGCTGAATTGCACATGAAGAACCACTTCACCCATGCTGTCCATGACATCGGAAACGATAGCCCACCGGAGGGCGTTCTGTTCCATGTCGTCCTTGAGCAGGGTTTTGTATTCTTCAGCCGGAACCGTCATCTCGGCCACGCCTTCCGCCGTCTGCGTGACTTCATAGGCGGGATCGAAGGCGTAGATCTCGATGCTCAGCGCGAGTTCGTCCGCGCCGCCGCCGTAGACGAAGTGGTTCGTTGCCGCGTATTCAAACCATCCCAGCATATGGGAATTGGAATCGAGGAATCGGTGTCGGGGCGATTTGTGAAAATCCATGCCGATGTCCCAGTACGGGTTGCCCGCCCGTTTGAGCGCCGCCTTGTCGGCGGCGTTCACAGCCGGATACTCGAGTGCGCAGGCTTCTGGGACTTGCGCTCCGGCGACGATGCACGCGAGGAGCATGCATGGCAAGATCGTTGACAGTTTCCGCAAAGTTGCCTCCTGTTCGATGCCGACGACTTCCTACGTGCCACATATCGGCGCGGCAGATGCGAAGATTCGAATTTCTGAAATTTCTTTTTAAAGGGGTCGGTGGTCGCGGGTGATGATGTAGTCCGGGATGGATGCCGGCGCACGTCGCCGCCGGGAAAACCCTTGATGCAGCCCCCGGCTTGGCGCGCGTCGTCGCAGACCTTACCCATGACGCGGTCGCAGGCGCCGCAGTCCTTGATCAGCCGGACGATCTCCGCACGGACGGAGGCGTCCGAATCTTGGCTCTGCAAGGCGCCCTGCGACGGCGGTCGCGCCTCCGGTGCGCGTCAGCCGCGCAACTTCCTGACGGCGGCGTCGATGTTGGCGAAAAGGTCGCCGACCAGGTGCGTCGGCACCGCCGAGAACGCCAGCCGGACAAGGCCCACCAGGACGATGACGCCGGTGGCGTAATTGGCGATCAACTCCTTGCGCAACGCCTCCGGATCCACGCCCAGCGGCTTCACGCACATGAAATAGCCGGAGTTGAACGGCATGACCTCGAAGCTCTCGGCGTACTCCGGATGCGCCTTGAGCGTCTTTTTGATCTCGACCACGCGCTCGCGCAAGGTCTCGTACTTCTGCTTCTTCTGCTCCGCGTACTCGGGCGCGGTGTAGGCTTTCAGCAGCAGCGTCTGCGAGACGCACGGGGCGTTGGAGATCGTGCCGCGCACGGCCCCCGCCGCCTTGTCGGCCAGCGACTTGAGGTGCGAGTCGGCGGCGCCTTTGAAGCCGAAGGTGATGAAGCCCACGCGGCAGCCCCAGACGTAGTCCTCCTTGGTCGCGCCGTCGAGCTTCACCCCCAGCACGTTGGGATGCAGGTCCGCGAGGCCCGTGAAAAGCGACTCCTTCGCGATCCCCTCCTCGTAGACCAGCCCGAAGTAGGCGTCGTCCAGCACCACGACCACCTTGTTGCCCGCCTCGGCCGCCTCCTTGACCTCGCCCAGGAGCGCCGCCGCCTCCGCCTCAGTCGGCGTGTAGCCCGTGGGGTTGTTCGGGAAGTTCAGCAGCACGAACTTCTTCCCCGGCTTGCCGTCGTTCAAAGCCTTGGCGAACGCCGCCACGTCGAAGCCGCCATCGACGAAGGTGTTGTAGAACTTGAACCGCGCGCCGTAGGCTTCGCAGAACACCAGCTCGTAGTTGTCCCAGTAAAGGTCGGGCAGGATCACTTCGTCCCCCGGGTCGAGGAACATGTAGCCCGCCACCGAGAGCCCATGCGTCAGGGCCGCGGTCACGACCGGGTTGCTGAACTTCTTGCCCGCGAGCCCCGGATTCTTGGTCGTGAGCAGCTTGCTCCACTCGTCCCGCAGCTTGGGCAGGCCGAAGCTCGGGGCGTAGAGGAACGACTCCGAGGGGACGTTCACCAGCGACTCCATGCACTCGAGCGTCAGGGGCGATCCGTCGTTCTCGAACGCCGTGCCGATGGTGGCGTTGATCTTCGAGCCTTTCGCCTCGGCGGTCTGCCCCAGGATCCCCTTGTGGGGGAAGTAAATGGCCTTGCCCCGCTCGGAGAGCATCTCGTAAACCTGCGGCGCGCCCGCCTGCAAGTCCTTGTTCATGGCGTCCGCAAGGGGATTGTAGGATTTCATCGTGTACGTCTCTCCCTTAAGAATTTGGTTTTGCGCCCCACGCCGGCAAACCGCCGCGCTCCAAAGCGGGGCGAAGCCCCGCACCCGCCATCGTCCACGGTCGCACGGGCGCAGGGTGGTGTGGATGCAAGGCGCGCGCCGGGCGGGCTCCGCAGGCGTACTCACGTACGTCGAAGAAGCCCGCCCAAGCGGCAACGCAGCAGACGCGCCGCCCTGCGCCCGTGCGACACAAACGGCGGATCGGCTACAGCTTGCCCTTGATGGCTTCCAGCTTGTCGGCCAGGGCCTTGGGCAGCTTGGCGCCGAACTTGGGGTAGTGGTTCGCCTTCACATCCTCGAGCTCCGCCTGCCAGCCGGCCTGGTCCACCGTGAGCAGCTCCTTCATGTCCTCGGCGCTCACCCCCTCGGGGCGGTCTATCGCCGACGGCTCGGGCACGAACCCGACCGGCGTCTCGACGGCCTTGCCCGCGCCGTCGCAACGCTCGAAGACCCACTTGAGGACGCGGCTGTTCTCGCCGTAGCCCGGCCAGAGGAACTTGCCGTCCTTGGCCTTGCGGAACCAGTTCACGAGGAAGAATTTCGGCTGCGCCGCCTCGGGGGTCTTCTCCCCCATGCGGATCCAGTGCGCGAAGTAGTCGCCCATGTGGTAGCCGCAGAACGGCAGCATGGCGAACGGGTCGCGCCGCACGCCGGCCTTCACGTCCAGCGCCGCCGCCGTCACCTCCGAGCCCATGATCGAGCCGAGGAAGACGCCGTGGTTCCAGTCGGTCGCCTGCGTCACCAGCGGGATCGTCGAAGGGCGGCGACCGCCGAACAGGATCGCGTCGATGGGCACGCCGTTCGGGTCTTCCCACTCCGGCGCGGCCGAGGGGCACTGGGCCACCGGCGCGGTGAAGCGGGAGTTCGGGTGCGCGGCGGGCGCCTGCGACTTGTCGGCCTTGTCCTGCACCCACTCGTTCCCCTTCCAGTCGATGAGCTTTCCGGGGGCGTCGTAGCCGATGCCCTCCCACCAGACGTCGCCGTCCTCGGTCAGCGCCACGTTGGTGAAGATGGTGTTGCGCGCCACCGACTTCATGGCGTTGGGGTTCGACTCGGTGGACGTGCCGGGGGCGACGCCGAAGAAGCCCGCCTCCGGGTTGATGGCGTACAGGCGTCCGTCCTTGCCCGGCTTCATCCAGGCGATGTCGTCGCCGATGGTCTCGACCTTCCAGCCCGGAACCGTGGGAACCAGCATCGCCAGGTTGGTCTTGCCGCAGGCGGACGGGAACGCCGCCGCGACGTACTTCGCCTTGCCTTCGGGGTTGGTGATCTTCAGCACGAGCATGTGCTCGGCCAGCCACCCCTCGTCGCGGGCGATGACCGAGGCGATGCGCAACGCCAGGCACTTCTTCCCCAGCAGGGCGTTGCCGCCGTAGCCGGAGCCGTAAGACCATATGGCCTTGTCCTCGGGGAAATGCGCGATGTACTTGCTCTCCAGCGGCGCGCAGGGCCACTTGCCCGCGTCGTCCTGGCAGGACAGGAGGGGCTTGCCCACGGAATGCAGGCAGGGGACGAACTCGCCGTCCTTGCCCAGCACCTTGAGCACCCTCTTGCCGACGCGCGCCATGATGTGCATGTTGGCGACGACGTAGGGGGAGTCGGTGATCTGCACGCCGATCTTGGCGATGGGCGAGCCGACCGGCCCCATCGAGAACGGGATCACGTACATGACCCGGCCGCGCATCGAGTTGGCGTACAGCCCCTTGAGGGTGGCCTTGAGCTCCACCGGGTCTATCCAGTTGTTGGTCGGGCCGGCGTCGTCCTGGCTTTTCGACGAGATGTACGTCCGGTTCTCGACGCGGGCGACGTCGGAGGCGTCCGAGCGGAACAGGTAGGAGTTGGGCCGATTGGCGAGCGGCGTAGCCAGGCCGCCTTCCAGCGAGAGCCGGATCATGGCGTCGTACTCCGCCTTGGTCCCGTCGCACCAGACGACGCTGTCCGGGTCGGTCAGCGCGGCGATTTCGTTCACCCAGGCGGCGAGCCTGGCGTGATCAGCAGGTGGGTTCATTTGAGATTTGTTCCTTTCATCGACAAACATTTTTACAAAGAACAATCGAAATTATAGGTCATTAACGCCATCGGTCAAGCAAGGCTTCGCCGAGGAATGTAGGAACTTACATTTATGCAGGAATTTTCGTCTGACCGCCGCAGCCGTCAATACCGCAACAGGCTGTGCACGGCATATCCGTCGAGCTTGTCGCGCCCCTTCAGGGCGGCGAGCTCCACCATGAACGCCAACCCCTCGACGCGCGCCCCCATCGACTCCGCGAGCTCGGCGGCGGCCTTCGCCGTGCCGCCGGTGGCGATCAGGTCGTCCACTATCAGCGCCCTCTGGCCCGGCGCGACGGCGTCCTTGTGGATCTCCAGCTTGTCCGTCCCATATTCCAAGGCGTACTCCACATGGAGCTTTTCCGCCGGGAGCTTGCCGGGCTTGCGCACAGGGACGAAACCCGCGCCGAGCGCGTAGGCGACCGTGGGGGCGAAGATGAACCCGCGCGCCTCCATCCCCAGCACCACGTCGATCTTCGCGCCCTTGTACGGCTCGATCAGCGCGTCGATCGCCTGGGCGAAGCAATCCCCCTGCTTCAAGAGCGTCGTGATGTCGTAGAAGAGGATTCCCTTTTTCGGCCAATCCGGCACTTCGCGGATCTCTTTTTTCAAATTTTCCACCAACTGCGCATCCATATCGAACCAACCTTCGCTTTCTATCGGGCCCCTCTAAAAAACCCGGACGCCGCGTTGCGCCTTGGTCGAAAACGCCCGTCCACCTTGGCGAACTCCGCTTTTCGACCTTCTGCGGGCTTTTCAGAGGCTCCCCATCGTCACCTATACGATTAAAAACGCGCCATAGGCGCCCCGCGCGGGGATGTCGGAGACATCCAGCCTGTCGACGCGGCTGCGCGCCGGCCCGCGCCCCACCTCCGCGAGGAAGCCGTCCAACGCCCGGGCGCCCCCCTCGGCGACAATCTCCACCGTGCCGTCGTCGAGGTTGCCCACGGTGCCCGTCAACCCGAGACCCGTCCCGACCGCGCGGGTGAAATAGCGGAACCCCACCCCCTGCACGCGGCCATGGACGACGATGTGCCTCGCCTGCACCCCCGCCCCCCCGGCGGTCACGGCAATTGCGCGGCGGCGTGCTGGCGGCGGCTGCGCTCGCGCCACAGATGTATCGCCAAAAACAGGAGGATGGCGCCGGCGAGGACGCAACCCGCCTCCCACGAATGCTCCTTGATGATCTCTTTCGCTTTTTCGCCGAACTGCGCCGCCAGCCAGGCGAACAGCGTATAGCGGATGAGCCTGCCGACGAACACCGCGACGGCGAAGCCCGCCTTGCCGATGCCGAGGACCCCGGCGGCGAGCACGACCAGCTTGGTGGGGAACGGGGGCGGCGCCAGCACCGACCCCAGGATCGCCCACGCGCCATATTTGCGCATGGACCGCTCCATGCGCGCCACGCGCTCGGGGTTGAACCGCGCCAGCGCCTTCTCGCCCCCCTTGCGGCCGATGCCGTACAAGACCATGTTGCCGATGGTGGAGCCTGCCGTCGCGGTCAGGGCGATCCAGAAAAACATGGAGGCGGGCTGCTTCATGGAAGCCGCCAGGATCAGGATCACCACGTCCGGCCCCCCGGCGAGCGGCACGAACGCCGAATCCAAGAGGGCGATGATGAAAAGCCCCGGGATCCCCCACATGGCCAGATAGTCGCTCAGGACGTTCAGATATTTGCTCAGACCGGCAAGAAAGCTCACACGCACCTCGTCGAACGCTCGACTCGAAATCAAAAACAAAAAAATGAAGGTCTACAGTACCACACGGACGGCCGGATGGGATGAAAAGTATCGATAAAGCCGCAGGCGTTCCGCCTCGTCCGCGACGGGGACGTCCAAGACAAGCGTGCGGTACCGCCCCCCGGAGCTGGTCTTGCCGTCGGCGAGCCCGCAACGCGCCAAATCGACCGCCTCCCCGACGGCCGCCGCCATCGCCGCGCGGTCTTCGCCGATCAGGCGGTATTGCCAGCGGCAGGGGTATTTGATGTCGAGCTTCGCCGCGCCCGCGCCGTTCATGCCGACGCCTCCCCCCCGCGCCCCCGCCGGAACCGCCGTCTGAGGGCGAAGTTGACGAGCGCCACGCCCGCGAGCGCGCCCACCGCGTCGATGGCGACGTCCGTGACGGCGGGCGAACGCCCCGGCGTGAACAACTGGTGGCACTCGTCCGACGCGGCGTACGCCACCGCCAGCCCCAGCGACAACGCCGTGGGGCGCCGCAGCTTCCCGCCGCCGCCATACGCGCCTAGGAAACATGCCGCCGCCAGCATGGCGTAGCCGGCCATGTGTCCGCCTTTTTTCACCAGGATGTCGAGCATGCCGAACGTCGGCACCTCCTCACCCGGCGTCCCGGACGCTATGAAAATCAACGTCATCATGGTCGCGGCGGGCAACCAGCGCAAAACCCTTTTCCACACCTTCGCTTCCCCGGTCAGAGAACCCCCCAATCACGCATGCCGATTCCGGCGGGAACCGCGATTTTATTCCAAGCCCCCGGGCTATGGAAGCGGTTTTTGCACTTCGGGGCTTCGAGGGGCGGGTCCGGGCGGGCGCGCAAAACGAAAATCGATGTTTCGCCCCGAAGCCCGTCTCCCGTATTATTTCTGCGTATGAAGGCGATAACCGTAGAACGGCTGATTTTCAAGTTCCTGATGCGCGGCAAGCGGCGGATGGAGGAGAGGCACTTCCTCCTGTTCGCCAGCTTCCTGGTGGGCGTCGCGTCGGCGCTCGCCGCCATCGCCCTGAAGCAGGTCGTCCATCTCATCCAGGAGCTGCTCACGCACGACCTGGACGTCGGCGCGGCGAACTACCCCTACCTGGTCTATCCCGTCGTCGGCGTCTTGGCGGCGGGCGTCTTCGTGCGGTACGTCGTGCGCGACGACATCAGCCACGGCATCACGCGGGTGCTGTACGCCATCTCCCAGCGCAAGAGCCGCATCAAGCCGCACAACATGTGGAGCTCGCTCGCCGCCAGCGCCGTCACCATCGGCTTCGGCGGCTCGGTGGGGGCCGAGGCGCCCATCGTGTACACGGGCGCCGCCATCGGCTCCAACCTTGGGCGCCTCTTCCGCGTGGCGCCCAAGTCGCTGATGCTCCTGATCGGCTGCGGGGCGGCGGGCGCCATCGCGGGCATCTTCAAGGCCCCCATCGCCGGCATGGTGTTCGTCATCGAAGTCCTGATGCTGGACCTGACCCTGACCTCGGTCATGCCCCTGCTGGTCTCCTCGGTGACCGCCGCCACGGTCTCCTACCTCTTCACCGGCATGGAGGCGATGTTCCGCTTCTCGCAGACCGAGGCGTTCGAGATCGGGCGCATCCCCTACGTCTTGGCGCTCGGCGTCGCGTGCGGGCTCCTGGCGCTCTACGTCACGCGGACGATGCTCTGGCTGGAGGGGGTCTTGCGCACGATGGGGTACTGGCGCAGGTTCGTCCTCTGCGCGGCGATCCTGAGCGCCCTCATCTTCCTGCTCCCCCCGCTTTACGGCGAGGGGTACGACGCCATCGCCCTCCTCCTGGGCGGGCATCCGGGCGAGCTGATGGACAAGGGGCTGTTCTACGGGATGAAGGACTCGTACTTCGGCATCGTCATCTTCCTGTCGCTCGTCCTGCTGGCGAAGGTGTTCGCCTCGACCGCCACCAACGGCGGCGGCGGGTGCGGCGGCGTGTTCGCCCCCAGCCTCTACCTGGGCTGCATCCTGGGCTTCGTGTTCGCCCACGTCTCGAACTACGTCGAGTTCACCCGCTACCTGCCCGAGAAGAACTTCGCCCTGCTCGGCATGGCGGGGGTGCTGGCGGGCGTCATGCACGCGCCGCTGACCGGCGTGTTCCTGATCGCCGAGCTGACGGGCGGCTACGACCTCTTCTTCCCGCTGATGCTCGTCGCCGCGAGCTCCTACTCCACCATCCGCGTGTTCGAGTCGCACAACCTCTACGCCCTGCGCCTGGCGCAGAAGGGGGAGCTGATCACGCACCGCAAGGACAAGGCCGTGCTGACCCTCTTGAACCTGGACAGCGTGCTGGAGACGGACTTCGAGGCCGTGCGCCCCGACATGACCCTGGGGGACGTCGTGAAGATCATCACCCGCAGCGGGCGCAACGCATTCCCGGTGACCGACGGGGACGGCGTCCTCCTCGGGGTGGTGAAGCTGGACGAGATCCGCAACATCATGTTCCGCCCCGAGCTCTACGACCGCTTCCGCGTCTCGCGATTCATGGTCGCCTTCCCCGCCCGGATCGCCTCCAGCACGCCGATGGACCAGGTGATGCGCATCTTCGACGACACGGGTGCGTGGAACCTGCCGGTGGTGGACGAGGCGGGGCGCTACCTGGGTTTCGTCTCCAAGTCCAAGATCTTCGGCGCCTACCGCAAGGTGCTGGAGGACAACTTCCCCGGCGACTGATCCCCCGTCGCCGGCGTCCTTTTACATTCAGGCCTTTTACATTTAGACGGTCTTTAGTCGTGGAAAAATGACGGGCATCGTATAAACTGTTGTTGCTTTTTTGACGCCAAAGGGAGGTCGCACATGCCGGACTACGAAACCGCCGTAAAACTCGTCCTTGAGAACACCCCCGCCCCAAACCCCGCCCGGGACGCCGTAAAGACGCCGCTGTCGCGGTGCCTGGGCATGGTCTGCGCCGAGGACGTCTCCAGCGGCATCGACTTGCCGCAGCGGGCGAGCTGCGGGCCGGACGGGTACGCGCTGCACGCCGAGGACATCGCGGCGGCGAGCAAGGGCAGCCCCGTCACCCTGCGCATCGGCGAGACGGTGCGGGCGGGCGTCCTGCCGCGCCGCGCCGTGGCGCGCGGGGAGGCGGCGCGCGTCATGACCGGCTCGGTGCTGCCCCGGGGCGCGGACTGCGTCGTCCGCTTCGAGGACACCGACGAGCCGTCCGGCAAGAGCGGCCCCAACCCCGACCTCCCCGCGACGGTCAGGTTCTTCGTCCCCGCCGCCCCCGGCTCGGGCGTCACCCCCGCCGGGGCGATGCTGAAGCGCAAGTCGGTGCTGCTCCCCAAGGGGACGCCCCTCGGCCCGGCGCAGGTCTCCGCGCTGATCGCCGTCGGCAGGACCGAGGTCAAGGCGTTCCGCAAGCCGGTCGTCGCCGTCATCGCCACGGGCGACGAGCTGGTCGCGCCGGGCAGGCCGCTGCGCCCCGGCAAGACCTACAACAGCAACGCCTCGGCGCTGGCCGCCGCCATCACCCGCCATGGCGGCGTCCCCAAGCTCCTGGGCGTCGCCCGCGACGACAAGGCGTCGGTGCTGCGGAAGATCACCCAAGGGCTGGAGTGCGACGCCATCGTCACCAGCGGCGGCGCATCCAAGGGGGACTACGACCTCGTGCGGCTGGTCTTGGGCGAATTGGGCGAAGTCGTCTTCGCCACGCTCGACATCGCGCCGGGCCGGGCGGCGGCGTTTGGCGTGGCGCGGCGCAAGGGGGGCGGGAAAAGGCGCGCCCCCGTGCCGGTGTTCGTCCTGGCGGGCCCGCCCACGGGGTGCCTGATCAACTTCGAGACCTTGGCGCTCCCCGCCTTGAAGAAGATGTCGGGGCGCACCGACGTCTCCCACCCCGAAGTCGAGGCGGTGGCGGCGGACTCCTTCGCCGTCAAGGGGCCGTTCTCGTTCGCGATCTGGTCGCAATTGGAGAAGACGGGCGGGGGGTACGCGGTCAGGCTCAACCCCGCCCCTTCCGGCGCGGGCGGCGCGGGCTTCCTCGCGGCGATGGCGGCGAGCAACGCGCTGGCGATCCTGCCCCGGGGCGCCGACGTCAAGCCGGGGGACAAGGTGCGGGTGCTCCCCGTCCTCGGCTGGTAGGGCGCGCCGGCGGGACGTCGCGGCGCCCTGGCGCGGGTTTTTCGCAGGTTTTTCATGGATGTCCGGCGGCGTCCCCTTCGTGCCGCTGGTACGCCTTGATGATGCGCCGCACCAGGTGGTGGCGCACCACGTCGTCCTCGCCGAAGAGGCAGAACGCCAGCCCCTCGATGTCCCCGAGGATCGCCCGCGCCTCGATGAGCCCGGAGGCGCGTCCGGCCGGCAGGTCGATCTGCGTCACGTCGCCCGTGATGACCGCCTTGGAGCGCATGCCGATGCGGGTCAGGAACATCTTCATCTGCTCGGAGGTGGTGTTCTGCGCCTCGTCCAGGATGATGAACGCGTCCCCCAGCGTCCTGCCGCGCATGAAGGCGAGCGGCGCGATCTCGATCGTCCGGTCGTCCAGGTAGCGCTGGAGCCGCTCGCCGTCCAAGAGCGCGTGCAGCGCGTCGTACAGCGGGCGCAGGTAGGGGTTGATCTTCTCCTCGATGTCGCCGGGGAGGAACCCCAGCCGCTCGCCCGCCTCCACCGCGGGGCGCGTCAGGATGATGCGCGAGACGCTTTTCTCCATCAGGCAGGTCAGCGCCATCGCGACGGCGAGGAAGGTCTTGCCCGTCCCGCCCGGCCCGATGCCGAACACGATGTCGTTGGCGCGGATGGCGTCTATGTAGCGGCGCTGGTTCAAGCTCTTGGGGGTGACCTGGCGCTTGCCCGCCGCGAGCAGTTGCATCTTGGGGAAGAAGTCGCGCAACGACAGCGCCTCGTTGTCGGCGATCTGCCGGAGCGCCGCCTTCAGGTCGCCGCCGGGCATGGCGTGCCCCGCGTCGGCAAGGTCGGAGAAGTCGGCGAGGACCCTCTCCAGCGACGCGACCGCCGCCTCGCCCCCGTCCAGGGCGAGCACGCCGTCGCGCACCTGCATGGTCACATCGAAAAGTTTCTCCATGAAACGGACGTTCTCGTCCAAGGGCCCGAAAAGGAGTTGCAGGCTGCGGTCCGATAAAAGGATTTTTCTCATGCGGAAACTCGTCCGACCTCTGCCGATAAGACTGAACCGGGGATTCTAGGGTGCGTCCTGCGCGAAGTCAACCGATAAAAGGGCGCCTCTAAAAACCCTCTCTAAAAACCTCTGAAAACCTCGCAGGCAAGGCGCGTCGCGGCGTCCGGGGTTTTTAGAGGTTCCCCAAAATAGGATTTGACGAGGTGGCGGGCTTCTTGTAACATACGTCGTTTCCAAGGGTCGGATGAAGTCGCGAAAGACCCTGCCAGCGCGCCCGGGCGCGCCAAGTTCTTTGCCGTCCGCCCCGGGGGTGCCGGCGGGAAACGTCGCGACAAGGCGTGCCGCGACGGAAAAGCGGAGTTTGCTGAGGCGACTGGGCATTTTCGACCAAGGCGCCGGCGCTGTTATCCGGGGTTTTTAGAGGTTCCCATAGGCAAAAGGAGTGATTCTGTATGGCTAACCACAAGTCGGCGCTCAAGGCGCACCGGCAGAGTTTGAAACGTCGCGCGGTCAACCGCAGCAACCGCAGCGCCCTCAGAACCGCCCTGAAGCAGTTCGAGGAGAAGCTGGATTCCGGCGAGACGGAGTCGTTGGAAGCGGCAAAGGGCGGGCTCGCCACGCTTTACAAGACGATCGACCAGTCCCTCCGCAAGAAGGCGCTCAGCCGCAACGCCGCCGCACGACAGAAGTCCCGCCTCACAAAGAAATTGAACGCAGCCTTGAAGCCGGAAGCGTAAGGCCGATCCCCTCGTCGCCTTTTACGGGCACCCGCCGAAAACCCCGGACGCCGCGCCAGCGCCGCGCCCATGGGTTCTCGGCGGGTGCCTTTTTTATTGTCCAAAGGGGGTGCTACCAAGAAAGTAGTTGCAGTGGGCGCGGCCCGCCTGTAACATGGGGTCGCTTTAGTTGCTTTTCACTTTCATCCAGAGGCGGGGCGAGACCCATGGGCGGGGCGTGCGGGGTTGGAATCACGACGGGGGCTGGTGCTATGGAATCGACGGGGTGCGGCGTTCCCATGGGAACCTCATGGGAACCTCTGAAAAGCTCGCAGGCAAGGCGCGACGCGGCGTCTGGGGTTTTTAGAGGCTCCATCCTGGCGGCGCTGCTGCTGGCGGCGCTGGCGGCGGGTTGCGGGGGCGGCTCCGGGAGCGGCGCTGGAAACGGTTCCGGGGGCGGCTCGACCCCGCCGACCACGCCTTCCACGCCTTCCGACCCCTCCACCCCCTCCACCCCCTCCGACCCCTCCGACCCCGCCACGCCGGACGCCCCGGCGGCGGTCTCGGAGGCGCGGCTCACCCCCGCGGTGGTCTCCTACGGGGGGCAGGTGGACATCGTGGCGACGGCGCGGGTCTCGGGGGCCGGGGCGGCGGCGGTGGAGCTGCTGCGGATAGGCGGGGACGGCTCCGCCGCCGTGGCGGGGGTGCTGCGCGACGACGGCCAGGGCGGGGACGAGGCCGCCGGGGACGGGGTGTACACGCTGCGCCTGGCGGGCGTGACGGTGACCGCCGCGCTCCGGTACCAGGTCGCCGTCGGGGACGTGCGGTCCGAGCCGCTGCTGGTCAGCGTCCTGGACGCGCCGACGCCGCGTCCGGCGACCCCCGGGGCGGAGGACGCGGACGGGGACGGCCTGAGGGACGACGTGAGGTGGCACATAGCCGACGCGCTCCCGTCCTCGGGCAAGGGGCGGGCGGCGTTGCAGCAGGTCGCGATGGCGTACCAGGACGCGCTGGACGCGGGGGAGGGCGGCGAGGCGGAGGCGGCCGCGCGGCAGTTGCGCGCGACCGAGTGCCTGTACCACGTCCTGGGCGATGACGCCCCTGCGCAGGCCAAGGGGCTGGCGGCGGTGGTGCTGTCGTCCGCGGGGGACGCGGAGGCGGCTGCGCGGCTCAGGCGGTTGCTGGGGGGGTTGGTGCTGCGCCAGGGCGTGGGCGGCGTGCGCGCGGAGCGTTGCGACTTCGACCCGGACGCGATGGGGGACTAGGGGATGGGAGAGGGAAAGGCGCCGTCGTTGCTTCTCGTCGTGGTGTTGTCCGTGTTCGCGCCCCTGTGCGCCGCCGCCGCGGCGCGGGCGCAGTCCGCCGCAGGCGTCCCCGAGGGGTGGGAGTACCTGTGCCGCCCCGGCGCCGGGGTCAAGACGGTGGTGGCGTTCGGCAACGGCGTGGAGACCGGTCCCTGGGACGCGGTGCTGTACGCGATGATGCTGAAAGACCGGGTGGAGGCGCGGCTCGGGGAGCTGGAGCGCGCGGGCGGCCTGGCGGCGGGCGCGACGGCGGCGTCGGTGTCCGGCGAGGTGGAGTTCTGCGCGGCTTACGCGGGGACGGAGGGCGCGGTGGCGGGGAGGTGGGCGTCGTCGGACCCGGCGCTGACGCGGGAGGACTTCCTGGGGGACGCGGACCTGGCGTCGGACATCGGGAGGCACGCCGCGAAGTACGGGGAGTGGCTGGACGAGGGGCGGAAGGTCGTCGTGGTGGCGCACTCGACGGGGAACTTCGTGGCGAACGCGGCGTGGGCTGGGCTTGCGGCGGCGCGCGGGGGCGCGGAGGGGCTGCACATCCTGGCGGTGGGGACGCCTGACGACCGCGTGGAGGGCGCGTCCGGGGCCGGGCACGTGACGCTGCACGGGGACCGCGCGACGCTGACGCCCGGGAGCCTCGCGCCGAACTACGAGATCGACGCGCCGGTGCGGTGCAAGGCGGACACGGCGCCCGGCGAGGCGTGCCACGACTTCCCGGACGCATACCTGCGCGGGGACTTGACGGGCGCGGCGATCGTCGAGGCGATAGTGGGGCGCATCCTCGCCGGCGCCGCCGGGGGCACGGATGCGGAGCCGCCGGACGCGACGCCGCCTTCCGTGCCGGGGGGCTTGACGGCGTCGGCGGCCTCGCCCGTGGCGGCGGAGCTGGCTTGGGGGGCTGCGACGGACTACGTCGGGGTGGCGGGCTACGTGGTGCGCCGCGACGGCGCGGAGGTGGCGGACGTGACGGCGACCTCGTACGGCGACGCGGGTCTCGCGCCGTCCACGCGATACTGCTACACGGTGTCTGCGTATGACGCGGCGGGGAACGAGTCGGCGCAGAGCGCGCCCGTGTGCGTGCAGACGCCGCCGCCGACCGTCGCGGTGACGCTGGGATGGCAGGAGAGGCGCCAGTTCGACATCGGCGACGTCACCGTCGCGGGCCACCCCGCTTCCAGCGCGACTCCGATCTGGAAGGTCGTGGGCGATTGCGGCGAGATCGACGAAAACGGCGTGTTCACGGCGAAGAAAATCGGGGTCTGCGCGGTGCGGGCGTTGACGGAGGATGGCAATGGCGGGACGGAGGCCTCCGGCATGACCATTGTGACCGTCACGCGGGAGATCTCCTATCCCGATGCCGTCAACACCTATGTCCACGGCGTCAACGATTCCGGTCGAATCGCGGGTTATTACGAGGATGCGACCGGGTCGCATGGTTTCGTGAGCGGCGGTGCGGGCACGGGCTATGAGGCCATATCCTATCCGGATGCGGTCGGCACCTATGTCCACGGCGTCAACAATGACGGTCAGATCGTGGGTGCCTACGAGGATGCGACGGGCACGCATGGTTTCCTGTATGACATCGGCGGCGATTCCTATACGACGGTGGACTACCCCGGCGGCGCGGTCACGTCTACCGTCGCCTACGGCGTCAACGACAACGGTCAGATCGTGGGCGCCTACGAGGACGCGGCGGGCACGCATGGCTTCCTGTATGACATCGGCGGCGATTCCTATACGGCGGTGGATTACCCCTATGGCACGGTCACGTCTACCGTCGCCTACGGCGTCAACGACAACGGAGTGATCGTCGGTGCCTACGAGGATGAGACCGGCACGCATGGTTTCCTGCATTACATCTGGTGGGGGGGATTCAATGCGACGGACTACCCTGATGCCGCATACACCGAAGTTCACGGCATCAACAACAACGAACAGATGGTGGGGGTGTACTCGATAGCAAGGGAGGCGGAGCTGCGTGGTTTCGTCTTGAACGCCCCGGAAGCCGGTTCGATGATTACGGTCGCTCCGTCAACCGTCACGATCGCGCAAGGGGGCACGGTCCGGTTCGGCATCCCGTCCGGCGTGCCGTTTACATGGGCGGTGGAAGGCGCTTGCGGGATGATCGACGGGGACGGCGTCTTCACGGCGACGGCGGCTGGTTGGTGCGCGGTCAAGGCGACGGTCACTGACGCCGAAGGCGACCCCGTCGTGGGGGCGGTCGGGACGGCGATGGTGGCCGTCGGCGCGTTCGGCGACTTCGCCCTGCCGTTAGACAGGCCATATTCCATTCACGGTGTCACCGATTCCGGCATGTTCCACGGGCGATATTGGGACGATTCCTGGCATCAACATGGCTTCGTGTCTGACGGCGAGGGGTATGTCACCGTCGATCCCCCCGGCGCGGCAGGGTTTTGGATTGGAGGGGTCACGGCTTCCGGCGTGATCTACGGGCAATACGAGGACGGTGCCGATCATGAGTACGCCTTCGTGTATGACGGCGAAGGGTATGTCACCGTCGCACCCCCCGGCGCGACACGGTCTTGGATTGAAGGGATCACGGATTCCGGCGTGTTCTACGGGGGGTACTACGACGGTTTCGGGAATAGGCATGGCTTCGTGTCTGACGGTGAGGGGTATGTCGTCGTCGCGCCCTCCGGCGCGACAGAGTCTCGGATTGAATGGGTCACGGAATCCGGCGTGGTCTACGGGCGATACGACGACGGCGCCGGGAATTTGTACGCCTTTGTGTCTGACGGCGGAGGATATGTCACCGTTAACCTCCCCGATGATATCGCCAATATATGGGCGCCATTGTGGGAAGAGGGGCCTTGGGTCACGGAATCCGGTGTGTTCTACGGGCGATACGTCTCCTCCTCCTTTGCTTGGAATTGGAATTGGTACGCCTTCGTGTATGACGGCGAGGGGTATGTCGCCGTCGCGCCCCCCGGCGCGGCAGGGTCTCATATTGAAGGGGTCACGGCTTCCGGCGTGTTCTACGGGCGGTACGAGGACGGTTCCGATCATGAGTACGCCTTCGTGTGTGACGGCGAAGGGTATGTCCCCGTCGCACCCCCCGGCGCGGCAGGGTCTCATATTGAAGGGGTCGCGGAATCCGGCGTGTTCTACGGGCGGTACGAGGACGGTTCCGGGCATGAGTACGCCTTCGTGTATGACGGCGCGGAGTATGTCACCGTCACGCCCCCCGGTGCGACACGGTCTTGGATTGAAGGGGTCGCGGAATCCGGCGTGTTCTTCTACGGGCGATACGTGGACGGTGCCGATCATGAGTACGCCTTCGTGTATGACGGCGAAGGATATGTCACCGACGCGCCCCCCGGCGCGGCAGAGTCTTGGATTTACGGGGTCACAGATTCTGGCGTGTTCTACGGGCGATACGTGGACGGTGCCGGGAATTTGTACGCCTTTGTATATGACGGCGAAGGGTATGTCACCGTTGATCTCCCCTACGAGGCATGGTTGCGCGAGGGGCCTTGGGTCACGGCTTCCGGTGTGGTCTACGGACGAGACATCTCCTCTACCACCTTACTTATTAATTGGTACGCCTTCATGTATGATGGCGAAAGGTATGTCCCCGTCGCGCCCGACGGCGCGACACGGTCTTGGATTGAATGGGTCGCGGAATCCGGCGTGGTCTACGGGCGGTACGAGGACGGTTCCGGGCATGAGTACGCCTTCGTGTATGACGGCGAAGGGTATGTCACCGTCGCGGCACCCGACGGCGCGACACAGTATTGGATTGAAAGGGTCGCTGATTCCGGCGCGATCTACGGGGGCTACTTCGACGATGAGGGGAGTCATCATGCCTTTGTGTCGTACAACGGGGGGTATGTCACCATCGGGCCGCCCGACTCCTCTATCGACATCCTTTCCTTCAACGACGGCGTGATATTCGGCGTCTACACCATGAATGGCGTCGGGACGTACTTCTCGCTCAATTTGGAGTGATGTCGCGTTAGGGAAACGCTGATTTATTCGAAAACTAGAAGAATTGATGACTTCAACTGTATTGTTTTCAACATTGCCTTTTCTCGAAAATGAATTAATCAGCGTTTCCTTAGGAGTGGCGGCGACCGGAAGGGCGGCGCCGCTCCCATCGCATTCCCATCGCAGGCGGCGGCTCGCCGCCGCACACCGTACAACCATGAAGCGGTTGCGCATCGGAATGCGGAATTGGATGCGCGCCTGCGCGTCGCGACAACTGCGCGAATCCATGAGATTGCGCGATTGTGCGACTATTCCGCATTCCGAATCCGTCATTCCGAATCGGTGCGGCGCTTACACGAACTCGACGATCAGCCCTTCCAGCAACACGCGGCCGTCCAGGGAGGACGACTTCAACCGCTTGTCGATCGACGCCAGACGCAGGAACATCCCCTCCACCGCCTCCGCGGCGGACGGGTCGGCGGCGGAGGCGCGCGCCTGACGCAGGAATTCATCCATTTTGAACGGCGGTATCTGCGCCGCCGCCGCGATGTCGCGCGGGTTCTTCCGCCGCCGCACCCCTTCGATGGCGATGAGCATCTGGCGGCACTGGCGCGCCAGCATCGTCACCACCATCAGGGGGTGCTCCCCCATGCCCAGGAGGTTGTCCAGCGCCTTGAGCGCGCCGTCGCGGTCGCGCCGCCCCACGGCGTCGGTCAGGTTGAATATGGTCTGCTGGCGGCTCGTGCGCACCAAGTCCGCAATCACCGCGTCGGGGATGGTCTTCTTCTCTCCAGCGTAGAGCGTCAGCTTCTCCAACTCCGACGCCAGCGTCCGCACGTCGGTGCCCGCCATCTCCACCACGCGCTTGATGGAGGCGCCGGACATGCGGTAGCCGCTCCGCCTGACGAAGTCCTCCGCCCAGCGCTGCAACGCCGCGTCCTTGAGCTTGGGGAATTCGCAGAGGCAGAAGCCTTTCTGAAACGCCTTGTAGAGCCGCTTCCGCCGATCCAAGTCCATCGCCGTCAAAATCACGGTGCTGCGCGGGGGGATCGATTGCAGCCCGTCCAGCAGCGCCTCCAGCTCCGCCGCCGCCTTCTTCTCCTTGGGGCTGAGGTCGGCTTCGCCCTCTTCGTCCCCGTCCCCTTCGCCTTTGCCCCCTGCGGCGCCCCCCTTCCGCCCATCGAACCGGTCCACGTCCTCGACCAGCACCAGGCGGCGCGGGGAGAGCATCGGGAAGACGTTGGCGGCATGGAGCATCTCCGCCACGGGCGCGTCCCCCGCCGCGAACTCGGAGCAGTCGAACTCCACGGAGCCGCCCTCCATCACGCGCTTTTTCAGCAGGCGCAGCGCCTGGTCGCGCAGGTACTCCTCCGGGCCGAGCACGAGGTAGACCGGACGCACGCCCGCGTCCAGGTCGCGCTCCAACGCTTCGATGGTTTGGATGGTCTGCGATGCCATGCCCGCGCCTTTCACCGTTCCAAGACCGCGCCCGCCAGGCTGGACGCCACCTCCCGCGCCAGACGTTCGAGCGCGGGGCCGTCTTCGGCGAAGAAGTCCCGCACGTCCGCGTTCAACAGGTAGCGCTCCCGGAACAGGAAGTCGGCGTCCTCCCAGACGACGGCGGAATCGCTCCGCCGCACCAGCTTCGCGCCGAGGCGCACCGTGACCTGGAATGCGGAGCCGAACGTCTGCGCCCCCGCCGGCGACGAGCCGAAGATGACCGGCACGGCGCGCACCTCCTTCACCTCGCCCAGCAACACGAGATCCGGGCCGCCGTCCGGGGAGTCGGCACCCCGGGAATCGACGCGCCCGCGCGTGCGCGCCCCGAACTCCCGCAAGAGCGCCCGGGTGACGACCTGCTCGACCTTGAACTCGTCGGTCAGGTTGCGGAAGGTGGGGATGCCCAGCGAGGACGCGCCCCCCGGCAGCCGTCCCGCCGCGCTCTTCACATGATAGCCGCAGGACGCGCCGCAGAGCGCCGCCAGCAACGCCAACGCCAAAGGGAACCGCATCATGCCCATTCGCCTCGCCGCAACTTCAATGTGCCATGACGGCCGATTCCGATCATGCCGGGAACTGTAGCCGACAAGCCCGTCCGGTGTCAATTGGAAAGCTCGCACTTCGGGCCCGCCCGCCGGCCCTTTCGCGGAAAGGACGACCGATAAAAACCGATGCGCCTTTCGATGAAACTTTTCCCAAACATTCCAATCTATTATCTCTTGATTTTGCAAACGGCAATCGTTTATCCTATTCGGCGTTTTGGGGTTGAATGATACGATATGCCGACGAGCCGCCGCCCTCCCGAGGCGGGTCGGGTCGGGTCTGCGTCGGGCGCGGCGCCAAGGAGCCAAGGGGACTAAACGCCGACGAAGTCACTTGAAGCCACTAATGAAAATATGAGGATGACGCATTTGCGACAAAACGTAATCTCGTTCGATGTAGCGGGCAAGGCCCGGGCAAAACGCACGGATGCGGTGGCCGCCGGTCATTTGTCGGAGGTGGATCATTCCTCGGCGTCGGTCATAGTTTTTGGGAAAAGCTCGCCTCCAAGTGCCCCCCCCCCGGAGGAAAAACATATATTCGACCGTCGGTTACAGCACTTATATAAAGAGTTCCTTCGTCGATGTCTCAGGAGCGAATCGATGCGGCGCCCCGCCGGCTTGGCTTGCGTCGGGGACGCCGGTCCGTCCATCCACGACTTGCGGCGACACCCTGCGAAACCAGCTCTAACGCTTTGTTCGGGTCACAGAAAAAACACCGGGTCGGCACCAGCCGGCCATGGAGGATTTGCATGAAGGTCGCACACCTTGCCCCCCGCCGCCCCCGGCGCGGGAACCCGCAGTCCCAGACGCCTCTGGCCGCAGCCCTGCTGCTCGCCGCCCTTTGCGCGCTGGCGGCGCCGGCCGCGCTGTTGGCGGATGAGATCGTCACCGAGTTAAATACGGGAACCGCCGCAACAACCGGTTCATTCGATCCTGACGGCAGCTATCCGTCGGTCAATGTGGATGCGCAATGGAGGGCGGCATATCTCGGTGACTTCGGCATCGGCGACGCCCACGCCAGCACCAACCAAGCGAATGCCAATCCGGCATCCCATGCCGGCACCCATGTGGTGGGCGAGAACGTGCCTTTTGACTCCTATGGAAGGAAATCGGGCGACAGCGACTATACGTCGCCCAACTTCTATTTGCCTAGCGGCTACCCCCTTCCGGCAAGCGATGCAGCGGCGGGCTACACCCAACCAGGCGCCACGGCGGGCGTCAATGACACGGAACTGACCGTGGCGATGCTTGCCGCCGCCGCCAACGCCGCCACCTACAGTTCGGCGTTCATCTATAACACCGAACTTTGGCCGGTCGGTGTGACCAATAACCCTTGGCAGGCAATCAACAACAGTTCGAGCGCCACATGGATAGGTCCGGTCGATGAGGTGACTACGGGTGGTGGAAATATCACCGCCCGGTCGGGGTATTACGCATTCCAAGTCGATCTGCCGCCGGTGGAGGCGGAGGATGCGACCTACCAATGGCTCCACATGACCCTCGCCACCGACAACATGCTGATCGCCATCTTGCTGGACGGCCAGCCGCTCAACAGCGGCGCCGGTTGCGACACCAATCCCGCCAACTGCTGGTATTTCAACGGACGATCCGGCTACGAAGGCGTCGCCTTCGGAAGCGCCCCCTATGAGTTCTACATCAACGCCGGATTGACCCATGACACCGAACACACGCTGACCTTCATCATCAACAACTACGCCTGGGGGACGGGTCCCAACATCAACGACAACCCGGTCGGTTTTTACGGGGTCGGCGCCACCTATACGAACACCACCCCCGCATGGGTGCCGACGCCGGAGCCGTCTTCGGTCGCGCTGGTGGGGGCGGGGCTGGCGGCGTTGGTGGGCATCGGCCGGCGGCGCAGGAAGAACGCCCGGCGGCGGACGGCCTCCGCGCCGGATGGGGGCGGGTCGCCCGCGGCGTAGCGCGCACATCGAGATGGTCGAACATCGAAGAACCAAGAACCATGGACGGCGGGCTGGCAAAGCCCGCCGTCGTCGTATCGCGACATGCCGCGCCGCCGCCGCATAGCGGCAAGGGGGAATCCATCCATGCCAGGCCAACCGACCGTCCTCGACCCGAAAGAACGACAAGGCATCGGCAAGCGCATCGCCGCGAACCGGGGCATGCTGCGCCTGGCGCTGTGGTCGTGGGGCGCGGCGATGCTCGTCCTGGCGGGGGTGCTCCTCTACATCCGGCACGACAACCCGAGGGCGCGCCTGGAAAGGGGCAAGGCCTACGCCGAGGCGGGGCAATACCGGAAGTCGTTCCTGGAGTTCCAGAACATCCTCCAAGACAACCCGCACTCCACGGAGACCCACTACCAACTGGGGCTGCTCTTCATGCGGACGGGGCGCATCGAGGAGGCCGCCAAGGAGATGCAGGCGGTCGTCGGCGCCGACTGGAGGCATTGGGCGGCGCAGTTGCAACTGGGCCGCCTGTCCCTGCTCCAGTCCGAGTTCGGCAGGGCGCGGGAAAAGGCAGCCCTGCTGCTGCGCGAGATCCCCGCCGGGGAGGAGAGCCCCGAACGGCTCGCCGCGCAGATACTGGACGCCGACGCCTGCGCCGGCGTCCTCCAGCACAACGACTCGGCGCGGGAGCTGCGCGAGGGGCGGGAGGCGGAGCCGCAGTTGATGGCGCCCGCAGCCCTGGTCGGCACCCGCGAGGCGCTGCTGCGGAACGCCCCCCAGGCGGAGGCGCTGTACCGGAAGGCCGTCCAGGAGCACGGCAGGCACATCCCCGCCCGCCTGGCGCTGGGGAACCTCCACATGCTGCTCGGGCGCGCCCAGGAGGCGGAGCAGGACTACAAGCTGGCGCTGGCGCTCGCCCCGCGCGACCGGGACGCCGTCTACGCCCTCGGCCACCTCTACCTCGAAGGCGGACGCCATGATGAGGCCGAGGCGCAGTTCCAGAAATACGTGGAGTTGAACCGGGACGAGCCCGACCGCCAAATCCTGCTGCCGGACTTCTACCTGTCGGCGGGCAAGGACGACCGCTGCCTCCAGGCGTTGCGCAAGCTGGTGGCGGACCACCCGGAGAACGGCTTCTTCAAGAAGCGCCTGATGGCGTTTCATTTCATGCACCGCTCCTACGACGAGGCGGGGCGGCTCGCCGACCGGCTGATCAAAGACTCGAAGGAGGCGGCGGGGGACGATGGCGTCCGCCACCGGGACGACCAGGGCGCGGCGGGGCATTTCATCAAAGGGCGCATCGCGCAGATCCGCGGCCGGGGCGAGGAGGCCATCGAGCACCTGGACGCCTCGGTGAAGAAAAGATGGAACAACGCCGAGGCGCACTACTGGCTGGGGCTCGCCTACCAGAAGGCGGGCAAGCCGTCCAAGGCGCTGCACGAGCTGGAGAACGCCCTCTACATCGCCCCCTCCCTCCCCGGCGCGAAGCTCGCGATGGCGGAGCTGCAACTGTCGCAGAGGAACTTCAAGGCGGCTGCCAAGCTGGCGCGCGAGCTGCTGGACGCGGACGCGGGCCCGGGCGAGGCGCGCCTGATCCTGGGCAGCGCCCTGACCGCCCAGAAGGACTATGCGGCGGCGGAGCCGGAGTTGCAGGAGTTCCTGCGCCTCCAGCCGGACAACCCCGCCGGATTGCTCTGGCTGGGCGTGCTCGCCTTCGGGCAGGGGCGCGGGGACTTGGCGGAAAGCCGCCTGAACGCCGTCCTCGACAACCACCCCGCCAACCCGACCGCGCTCGCCGCGCTCACCGAGCTGTACATCCTGCGCCGCCGCCAAGGGGAGGCGGTCGCCCGCTTCGACCAGCTCCTGCATGCCCACCCGGAGGCGACCTGGCTGCACGGGCTGCTGGGGGCGCTCCACCGCAGCCTCGGCGACCTGCCTGCGGCGGAGGCGGAATACACCCGGGCGGTCGCCGCCGCCCCGGGGGACTGGGACGCGGTCTCGACGCTGGCGCAGTTCTACCGGGATTCGGGGCGGATGGAGAAGGAGATGGCGCTGCTCCAGGGCTACATGGCGGACGATCCCGGGAACACCGCCGTCCGCCTGCGCCTCGCCCGCGTCTACTCGGAGCGGGGGCATCTGGGCAAGGCGCTGCAACTCCTGGAGGAGGTGCTGAAGCTCGACGGCAATGACGAGGAGACGCTGCTGCTGTGCGCCCAGGTGCTCATGGAGCAGAGCCGGTGGCGGGAGGCGGCGGCGGCGCTGCGCACGGCGGCGGCGGCGGCCCCCGCCTCGCAGGAGATAGGCTACCACCTGGGCCTGGCGCTGCTGCGGATGGGCGACCGCGCCGCCGCCGGCAACGAATGGGGCCATGCGGCGGCGCTCGACCCCCAATACCCGACGCTGTACCTCGCCCTCGCCCAGTTGAAGCTCGAGGACGGCGACCCCGCCGCCGCCATGGCTGCGGCGCGCCAGGCGCTGGCGCTGGACCAGTCTTCGCCGGCGGCATACCGGATACTGGGCCAGGCGCTCTTGGAACGGCACGACTACGCGAACGCCGCCCTCGCCCTGGAGCGTTACGTGTCCGCCCCCGTCGCGCCCGCAACCGCCACGGACGCCCCCGGCGACCCCGCCGCCCTCTACTCCCTGGGGGTCGCCTACGCGATGCAGGGGCGGGCGGAGGAGGCGCGGACATGCCTCGAGTCGGCGCTGGACGCCAAGCCGCAGATGTTCGAGGCGCTGCGGGCGCTGGTCGGCATCCACCTCCGGCAGCGGGCGCCGGACAAGGCGGCGGGGCGGGTGCACCTGGAGATGAGCCGCGACTTGGACAACTCCGCCTACCACGACCTGCTGGGGCAGATCGAGCTTTACCGGAACGACCCGGCGCGGGCGGAGGCGGAATTCCGCAAGGCCGTCGCCCTCGACCCGGAAAACCCCGCGTACGGGCTTTCGCTCGCCGCGTTCTACGAGCAGGCCGGGAAGTTCGCCGAAAGCCGGGAGATCCTCACCGACCTGGCGCGGCGGCATCCGGGAGACGGCGTCATCGCCGGACGGCTCGTGGACTTCCACCTGAACCGCGGCGAGGGGGGCGAGGCGCTGGCGTTCCTCGACGAGGCGTTGCGCCGGAGCCCGAAAAGCGCGGGGCTGCGCCTGCTCAAGGCGACGGTCTACCAGCGGCAGGGCAAGGCGCAGGATGCGTTGCGGGAGACGAAGGCCGCCGTCAAGGACGCCCCCGGCTCCGCCGAGGCGCGCTACCTGCTGGGGGTGGCGCTGCACAGGGAGAAGGCGGACGCCCTGGCGGAGATCGAGTGGCGCACGGCGGTGCGCAACGACGCGCGCCACGTCCCGGCGCGCCTGGGGCTCGCCCAGCTCGCGCTGGCGGCGGGGAGGTGCGACGAGGCGATACGCCACGGGCGCGCGGCGCTGGACGTCCGCGCCGACGCCCTGGAGGCGCGCACCATCGTGGGCGGATGCCTCGTCGAGCAAAGGCGGTACCGGGAGGCGGCAGAGGCGTTGGCGCCCTACGTCCAGGCGCGGCCGAACGACGCATGGGGGCTGTACCTGACGGGGGTGGCGCGCCTGGGGCTGGGGGAGTCCGAGAAGGCGAGGGCGTTGCTGGAGGAGGCGCTGGCGGCGGCCCCCGACAACCTGATGCCGCTGAAGGCGCTGACCGACTTAGACCTGTCGCAAGGGCGTCCGGAGCAGGCGCTGGCGCGCATCGAGGGGTTCCTCCGGGGAGACCCGCGCTCGGCGGGGCGCCTGGAGCTGCTGGGCTCGGTCCACCTCAGCCGGAAGGACTACGCCAAGGCCGAGGCGGCGTTCGCCAGGGCGAGCGCCGCGAACCCGCGCCTCTGGTCCGCGCGCCTGTCCCTCGCCAAGGCGCACATCGCGCAAAGGCATTACCGGGAGGCGCTGGCGGAGCTGCGCGCGGTGCTGGGCGCCGAGCCGCGCTCGGTCGAGGCGCACCTGCTCATCGCCTCCGCCTACGGCGCCGTAAGGAACCACGCGCAGGCGCAGGCGCATTACCGGGAGGCGTTGAAGATCGACCCCGACCAGCCCGACGCCGCCAACAACCTCGCCTGGTCGCTGGCGCAGACGGGCGGCGACCTGAAGGAAGCCGCCGCCTTGGCGAAGCGGGCGCATGAGAAACTGCCGGAGTCGCCGACGGTCTGGGACACCCTGGGGTGGGTGTACCACCGGCAGGGGCGCGAGGGCAAGGCCATCGCCCTGTTGGAGCGGTGCGTGGCGGCGGCGCCGGAGAACGCGAGCTACCATTACCATCTGGGCATGGCGTACCGGCGTCGCGGCGAGGGCGGCGACGCCATGGCGGCAGAGGAGGCGGAGCGCCTCCTGGCGAGGGCGCTGGAGCTCGATCCCCGGCTCCCGATCGGAGGCATCCTGTAAAGCCGCCCCCTCGCGCCCCTTCTTGGCGCTTTCCGCCAGACGAAGGCGCCGAGGGCGACGTTTTCGCGGCAGGGCGCGGCGCGCGGCGCAAACGACGGCTTTACTCCGCCGCCCCGGCGGGCGATAATGCGACGTCCGCGGGACTGCCGCATGTGGGTCCCGACGGGGTTTCCGAGGCGGCGGCGACGCGAAGGGACGCCGAAGAAGGGGCGAAAGAAAGGGGGGGATGGCCGGTGGGCAAAGACGCGCCGAACAACAAGGAGCTGGCGCCGCTCGGCCACTACCTCGCCAAATACGCGGCGACGCCGCCCGAAAGCATCGCCGTCCGGTGCCAAGTCCCGTTCGACGCCGGGGCGTCGTCCTTCGCCCTCGAGATCCTCGCCCAACCGCTTCGCGCCACCTGGCCCGGGTTCGAGCTGTCGCCGCTTGACGGCGAGGCTTGCCCGCCCGCGCTCTACGGCGCGGCGGCGCGCATCCTCCTCCTGCGCCACCTGCTCGAAGGGGTGTCCGCCCCCTCCGGAGGGCGGTTCCTCGCCTACAGGGAGCTGCCCTGGGGCGAGGTCTACGACGGCAATTTCCAAGGGAGGTGCGTGCGCAGGCTGGCGCGCACGTTCGGCGTGCGCCTCGGGGATTTCGCCCGCGCCGCGCAACGGCTCGGCGGCGCCCCGACCGCCCCGGGCGGCGGCGCAGGACGGGAGGACGGGCGGGAGGCGTGGGAGCTCGCATTCCTGCCGGATGTGAAGGTCAGGCTCCTCCTCCGGGCGGGGGACGAGGAGTTCCCCGCCTCGGCGCAATTCCTCTTCTCGGACAACGCCGCCCTGGCGTTCAGCGCCGAAGACCTCGCCGTGGTCGGAGACCTGGTCGTCGCCGCACTGGCCGCCGCCGACAGCCGGGGGCATCGCCCCGCGACAGGCTAGGCGCCGTTCTTGCGCAGCTCCACCAGCACCTGGCGGGCGATGGCCTTCAAGGTGGGCAGCACCCCGTCGCCCCTGACCGCCACCGACTCGAAGACCGGCTCGTCCCTCACCCTCAACACGCGCGTCAGCTCCTCGGCGGCCATGGCGCTCGGCAGGTCGCGCTTGTTCAACTGCAGGACGTAGGGGAGCGCCAGGATGTCGGCCCCCTGCTCCCGGAGGTTCTCCTTGAGGTTGTCCAGCGACTCCAGGTTGGCGTCGAAGCGCTCCTCCTGCGAGTCGGCGACGAAGACCACCCCGTCCGCCCCTTTCAGGATGAGCTTGCGGCTGGAGTCGTAGAACACTTGCCCGGGGACCGTGTAAAGGTGGAAGCGCGTCTTGAAGCCCCGGATGTCGCCGAAGTCTATCGGCAGGAAGTCGAAAAAGAGCGTCCGCTCCGTCTCCGTCGCCAGGGAGATCAACTTCCCCTTGTTCTCCGCGCTGGTGATCTGGTAGACGTACTGCAAATTCGTGGTCTTGCCGCACAGGCCGGGGCCGTAATAAACGATCTTGCAGTTGATTTCCCGCGCCACATAGTTGATGAAGGTCACCGTCCGCCCCTCGTAGCTGATTAAGTGAAATTATTCGCCCAGCAAAGCTTCCAGCTCGTCATCGCTGAACTTGAGCCCGCCCGGCGCCGCAGGCCCCTCCCCCGCCCTGCGGCGGCCGCGCAACACGTCCTCGACCAGGAGCGCCGCCCGCTTGCACTTGTAGCGCACCAGCCCCGCCGAGACTGCGGCGTCGAAGACCAGCACCAGGGCGTAGCGCCGCATCAAGTCCGATATGAAGACGCTCCGCCGGACGCCTTGGTGCGCCAAGGCGGGGAAGCCGTCCTCGCCGACGAGTCGCGCCAGGCCGTCGGACGCCGCCAAAGCCGCGGTGGCGAGCGACGCCAGCGCCGTGTCGTCCACCCCCTCGGCGGCGCCTGCGGCGGCGACCGCCTGCCCGCTCCGGCTGACCAGGAGCGCCAACTCCGCCCGCACCTCGCCGCGCACGCGGGACAAGATCGCCTCGATGCGCCGGAATTCCGATTCGTGCAGGTCAAAAGTCGATGGTTCCACGGATGCCCCAGAGTCGTCCACAAGTGAAAACGCCACATGCCCGTCCGGCGCGGCATGGACGTCGAAACCCGAACAAGCGCCATCTGGCTCTTGACTTATCGACTGTTTTCTCCTAATAATAACGTCAATTTTTTTCATGGGCGAATCTGCTTAGGAATAAGTTGTTCGCTTTTGCGATGCGTATATGTTGTGTACGGCATCAGGTTTAGGTCATGGCGATGGAAGCGGAGCGCCGGAAGATGCCGGATGATATGAATTTGTAACCGAGGGTATCGGCGCAGAAACGGAATACAGACTAGAACATGAGCAAAATCACTCGTCCCGCGACAACTCCTGCGACAACCAAGAAAACCAAGCCTGCGTCGGCGGCGAAGGCGAAGGCTGCCCCGACGCCCGCCAAGGGGAAGACCCCGCCGGCGAAGAAAGCCCCGGCGAAGGCCCCGCCGGCGAAGAAAGCCGCACCCGCACCCGCCGCCAAGAAAGCGGTCGCGAAGGCGGCCGCCGCGAAGGCGCGCACCGCAGGGAAGCCTGCCCCCGGGCGCGCGGGAAGTCCGGTGAAAAAGCCCGCAGCCAAGCCGGAGGCGGCGAAGCCGCGCCCACCCGCTCCGCCGGCGGAGCCCGTGGCGGAGATGGAGTCGTCGAGGCTGTTGCGCCAGACCAAGACGACCAGCTCCGCCTTGGCGCACTTGGAAAAGGGCATCGAGTTCCTTTACAAGAAGGACTTCAAGAAGGCGCACGTCGAGTTGCAATCGCTGGTGGACAACTACCCGAACGACCGCGAGATCTCGGCGCGGGCGCGCAGCTACCTCGACATCTGTAAACGCGAGGAGGCGCGGCAGAAAAAGCCCGCAGCCCCCCCGTCCTACGACCAGCTCTACGCCTTGGGGGTGATGGAGCACAACAAGGGCGACTACGACAAGGCCGTCGCCTATTTCCGGCAGTCGCTGGAGAAGCACCCCGACGCCGATTACATCTACTATTCCCTCGCAGCCTCGCTGGCGTGCAAGGGGACGCAATCGGAGGCGGTCGAGAACCTGCGGCGGGCCGTGGCGCTGAACGAGGACAGCCGGATACACGCCAAGCAAGACCCCGACTTCGCGGAACTCGTCGGCCTCCAAGATTTCCAAGAGCTGGTCGGCGCGAGCCGCCATGCGTGACCCCGTCTCCCATTTTTTCGCGTGACGCGCCATGACCGAAACCCTTTCCGCGCACCATTGCAAGAACTGCATCCACTGGATTGACGAGAGCCTGGCGGAGATCGAGGCGGACGGGGACGGCGAGGCGCATCTCTTCATGGGGTGCAAGGTCTTCGGCGAGGCGTGGGACGCCGCCGACCGCAGGGACTGCCCCCGCTTCGCCGCCGACCCCGACCCCTACACCCTTTGCGCCGCCTGCAAGACCACCGTGCCCAAGGTCTGCGTCTCGCTGGGCGAGTGCGCCAACTGCACCGACACCGACCTGTACTGCGTCGAGTCGTGCATCGGCGGGGAGGCGCGGAAATACTGCACCCATTTCGTGCGCCTGCACACGGAGGGGATGCACCTCGTCGACGACGGCGGGAAGGAGGTCTACGACCTGTTCCCCACCCTCGGGATGCCCGGCGCCCCCGCGCAAGGAGGCGTGGACGGGCCGGCGGCGGCGCCCCCCAAAGGCGCCCCCATACTGATCGACATCCGCTCCAGGCACCCGAAGCGGAAACCGCAGCCGTAGCCTTCCCGCGAAAAGACACGGGAGCCTCTAAAGACCTCGCGGACAAGGCGTCGCCGCAGGTCGGAAAGCGGAGTTCGCTGAGGCGACTGGGCGTCTTCGACCAAGGCGCAACGCAGTGTCCGGGGTTTTTAGAAGTTTCCCTACAGCCCGCGTCCGTTCCTCCCGATATGTGACCATGAACGAGCACTTCGACCCGCCGGGCCCGGGGTTGGCGCCCCGTCCGTCTCCGGCGAGGGTTTCCTGGGAGCGGCAACCCGGCGCGCCGGCGCCGGGAGACGGGCCGCATGGTGCATACGATGTTTGAAAACGACGCCCCACCCCCCGCATCCCCCGACGCGACGGCCGCATCTGACGCCCCCGCGCAAGGCGGCATGGACGGCGCCGGGGCGGGCGTCTTCGGGCTGGGGCGGCTGTCTTGCCGGCTCATGCGCCTGTACCGCCGCCTGCGGACGCGGCTCTGCGTCGTCCTGGTCGTCGCGGCGGCGGGACTCCACGAACTCCAGACCTCGGTTTTCAGCTCCCGCATCCTTGCGCACTACGCGCGCAAGATGTCCTTTCAGGTCGAGCCGGGGCCCAGCCCCAACATCGTCTTCCCCAAGGACGGCCCGTTCGACATCCGGGCCGGCTACGCCCTGCTCCCCGAATTCCAGCGGCGGCTCGAGGCCGCAGGCTACCGCGTCACGCATCAGGCGCGCCTCTCCCCCGAGATGGAGCGCATCGCCCGCTGGGGGCTGCACCCGCCCTATGACGAGCCGGCATCCACCCGGCTCTCGATAAAGGACGGGGGCGGGCGCGAGATGTTCGCCCCCCCGCCGGGCGGAGCCTGTTTCGGCAGGTTCGAGGACATCCCGCCGCTGGTGGTCAAGGCCTTGCTGCTGATCGAGAACCGCAGGCTGGGCCAGCCCGCCGACGCCCACACCAACCCCGTCGTGGACTGGCCGCGCCTCGCCAAGGCGGCGCTCTCCTACGCCGGGCACAGGCTGGGGCTCTCCACGCCGGTCGAGGGGGGGAGCACCCTCGCCACGCAGATGGAGAAGTACCGCCACCATGGCGAGGGGCGGACCGACTCGGCGCTCGCCAAGCTGCGCCAGATGGTAGAGGCGAGCCTGAAGGTCTACCGGAAGGGGACGGACACCCGGCGGGAGAGGCGTCGCATCGTCCTCGACTACCTGAACACCATCCCCCTGGCCGCCGCGCCCGGCTACGGCGAGGTCTACGGCCTGGGCGACGGGTTGGGCGCCTGGTTCGCCCTGGACTTGCGCGACGCCTCCGCCATCTTGGCGCATCCCGCCGACACGCCGGAAAAGGCGCGGGCGTTCAAGAAGGTGGCGGCGCTCCTATGCGCGGTGAAAGCGCCCAGCCACTACCTGCTCCAAGACCGCAAGGCGCTCGAGGCGCGCACGGACTTCCACGTCCGCCTCATGGAGGGCGCGCGGGCGATCTCGCCGGAACTGGCGCGGCTGGCGCTGGAGGCGCCCCTCGACTTCGCCCCCAGGCCGCCGGAGCCTGCGCACACGCCCTACGCCGAGGGCAAGGCGACCAACCAGGTGCGCGCGCGGCTGGCGGCGGTCTTGGGCGTCCCCGGCTTTTACGAGCTGGACCGGTTGCACCTGGACGTCCACAGCACGATAGACCTCGGTTTCCAACAGCGGGTGGTCGAGCTTTTCGGCAAGCTGCGCGACCCGGGGTTCGTCGCATCGAGCGGGCTCGCGGGCAGGCGGCTGTTGGCCGACGGCGACCCCGCCAAGGTGGTCTACGGCCTCATCCTGTTCGAGAGGACGCCGCAGGGGAACCTGTTGCGAGCCGCCACAGACACGCTGGAGGCGCCTTTCGACGTCAACACCGGCATGAAGATGCAACTCGGCAGCACCGCCAAGCTGCGCACGCTCGTGCACTACCTGGACATCGTGGCGGGGTTGCACGCGCAGTTCGCCAGCCTCGGCGTCGGGGAGCTGCGGGCGGAGCGGGCGCGGGCGGAGGCGGGCGAGACGCCCCACGACCCGCTGACGCGGTGGGTCTTGGAGGCGTTGGACGCGAAGGCGCCCGCGCAGCGCCCCGGTCTGGACGCGACGTTGCAGATGGCGCTGGACCGGCGCTATCCGGCAGACGCGGGCGAGACGTTCTTCACCGGCGGGGGGGTGCACACGTTCCATAACTTCCAGGGTGCCGGCGGCGCCCCCTCCCCGTCGGTGCGCGACGCCACGCGCGACTCCGTCAACCTGGTCTACGTCCGCCTGATGCGCGACATCGTGCGCCATTACGCCGCCCGCCTGCCCTACGACGCCGAGGCGGCGCTCAAAGACCCGGGGCACCCGGTGCGGCGGCGGCTCCTCGTCGAGGGCGCCGACGCCGAGGCGAGGGCGGTGTTGCGGCGCGCCTACGACGACCACCTCCGGCACCGGCCGGAGGACGCCGTGGCGCTCCTGCTCGGGGAGAAGGCGGGTTCCGCGCGCCACCGCGCCATAGCATTCTACGCCTGGAACCGAGGGGCGGGCGTCGAGGCGCTGGGCGAGGCGCTGCGGGCGCTCCCCGAGCCGCCGCCCCCCGAGGAGGTCGGGATGCTGGCGAAGGCTTACGGCAACCCCCGCCTCACCCTGCTCGACTACGGCCGCCTGCTCGGCGCCCATCCGCTGAAGGTCTGGTGCGCGGGGCAGATGAGCCGCCCGGAGCGCCCCTCATGGGACGAGCTGTGGGCGCGCAGCGGGAGGGCGCGAGCCCTCGCCTCGGACTGGCTGTTCCACCCGCGCAACCGCCGTGCGCAAGACCGGCGCCTGCGCATCCGCATCGAGCAGGACGCATTCGCCGGCGTCACCGAGGCGTGGCGGCGGCTCGGCTTCCCCTTTGAACGGCTGTCACCGACGCTGGCGACGGCGCTCGGCAGCTCCGGCGACCGCCCGGAGGCGTTGGCGCGGCTCGTGGGCATCCTGCTGAACGGGGGGGTGCGCAAGCCCGACCTGCGCACCACGCGCCTGCATTTCGCCGCAGGCACGCCGTATGAGACCGTCATGGCGCCGGCGCCGTCCGGGGGCGAGCAGGTGCTCTCCCCGGCGGTCGCCAAGGCGGTGCTGCCGGTGATGGCGTCGGTGGTGGAGGGGGGGACCGCCATCCGGCTGGACAAGGCGATCACCGACGGCAGGCGTCCGCTGCCGGTCGGGGGCAAGACCGGCTCCGGCGACAACCGCCGCAACGCCGTGGGGCGCGGGGGGCGCGTCATCTCCTCGCGGCCGGTGAATCGCACGGCGACCTTCGCATTCTACGTCGGCGACCGCTACTTCGGCGTGATGACGGCGTTCGTGCCGGGGGCGGACTCCGGCGGCTTCAGCTTCACCAGCTCGCTCCCCGTCGCCGTCCTGAAGATGCTGGCGCCCGCCATCCAAGACCTGTGGAACGGGGACGCCGCGCAGGCGGGGTGACGCCGCGCGCGCAAGGACATGGCTTGAGGGAACCTTTGCTAAATCGCGAAAAGGGGCTGGGATGCGGCGTCCAGGGCGGGGGTTCGGGAGATGGTGTCGTCATCTTCCCGCCGTAAGCAAAGACGGCGGGAAGATGACGACTGAGGGAATGCGCGTTCCGACGGCTCATGACTACGGAGCCGTTCTCTCTACTAATTGTCGATAGAATAGGGGAAATGCACTGAACGGAATACACCCGAACGGGTGAAAATGTGATTTTTTTCACAAAAAACACATTTTTTTTGTGTTTTTCCTATAATTCGGCTAATGGTCGCCTTCATCCCCCCCTCTTCATCCCCCTTGACCGGCGGGCGACCAATAGACCAGCGCCGAGCGCACCTCCCTGGGCCAGACGTAGACGCCGTCGCGCCACGACAACCGCCGCTGGAGCAGTTCCGTCAAAAACCCGTCATGCGCGTCCACGCCGAAAAGCCCCAGCCCCCGCTTCAGGCGCTCCCGCGCGGCTTCCAGGCTCGGGCTGGTGCGCGGCTTCCAGAAACCGGTGTCCTCCATCAGCACGTTCGCGTAAACGCCCATCTGCATCAGGACGTTGTAGGCGATGGTGAAGTTCGGGCTGTCCAACGGCTGCCCCCAGACGCGCAGGGCCGCCTCGGCCTGGACGCCGTCGATGGCGGGGGCGCGCAACACCAGGAAACAGAGCTTGCGGGTGCGCGCCTCCATCTTGCGGATGAAGCCGGCCAAGTCGGCGCAACCGTACATGGCGTGCGAGCAGAGCGAGAAGTCGTGCGGCGCCACGTCGGTCTCCGGCCACGAACCCTGCACGACGTCGATGTTGGATATCCCACGCGCCTCCATGTCCTCCCTCAACACGGCGAGCATGGCGGCCGACGGATCGAGCGCCGTGACGCTTTTCGCCTTGCCCGCCAACAGGGTCGCCCACGCCCCAGCCCCCGCGCCGATGTCCAGCACCGTCGAGTCGGCGTCGAGTTGCGAGAGGATGAACCTGCGGCTCGAATCGGCGTCCTTCCAGCGTTCGTTCACGCCCTGCAGGAACTTGCGCGCCCTGTCCGCCCAAGGATCCGCGACCTTCCCGTCCGCCCCCGCCTCGAACCGCCGGTGCCGGTCGCACGCCCTGACCTCGACCAGCTCCCGCCAGAGCGCGTTCCAATCCGTGACCTTCTCCATACCCGTCATCCCTCCGCCTCCGTTTCCGGCACATTGTATCGCGTTCCCGGACATCCATGCACGGCAAAGGCGGCAAAAGGCGGTTTATCGTGTAGCTGACAAGGGATGGGGGAAGGGGGCGCGGCCCGCCGCGCCCCCGGCTTGCCCGGCGCCTAGAAGTTGACGTTCAGGCGGGCGCTGCCCGTTATGCCGACGCGGTGCCCCGAGTAGCCCTGCACCCCGAGGTCGAGCGAGAACCTCCCGTCGCCCGCCGCGCCGAAGGCGACCCCCGCCTCGTACATGCCGCTGTCCCCCGCCAGCGTCGGCCGCCCGAGGCCGACGCCCTCGATGAACGCGGCGACCTCCCCGTCGAACTCGCGCTCCCACGCCGCGCCCAGGTACGGGCTCAGGCCGCCCTCCATCAGGTAGCTGAGCCGCCCGCCGGACCGCGCGCGCACCGATGTCGCCTCGGCGAAGCGCACCGTCTCGCCCGTCGAGAGGGCCACCTCGTCCCCCTCCCGCCGCGTCAGGAGGTGCTTGCCGTACAGGTCGAGCGTCGCCCGCCCCGTCAGGCGCGCCACGTAGCCCGCCCCGAGGTGCATCCCGTAGTACGTCCCCTCGGACTCGAACGCCGCCGCCGCGCCCTGGTAGTCGC
>JAISUT010000050.1 GCA_031271905.1 Acidobacteriota bacterium | reverse complement strand
GCGGCGTTCGGGCTGACGAAGGCGCTGACGTTCGGGATGACGTTCTACGACATGACGAACCTGGACGGCGGGAACCCGCAGCGCGTCGGCCAGTTCGACGTGGTGTACAAGTTCTGACGGGGTGCGGGGCGGCACAGGGCGCAACCCCTTCAGGGCTTCTGCAACCGCTGCCCAGTAACTTCATCTAGGCAAAGTTACCCGCAGGGCGTTTCTCGGCTCAGCCGAGCGGTCGGATTCGCGGTTGTGGTGGTGGGGCTTCGCCCCGCACCCGTCGTTATCGCAAGGTCGCACGGGCGCAGGGCGGGCTCCGCAGGCGCGCCCGTGCGCGTCGAGGAAGCCCGCCCAAGCGGCAACGCGGCAGACGCGCCGCCCTGCGCCCGTGCGACACAAACGGCGGTTTTGCGCACCGGCGATGGAGGGAAACGACCCAAATCCCTTCTCCGGCAGTCGTACAACATAGGAAGCGCTGGTATCGTTCGCCGCCTCATTCTGCGGCCTTGAAGTTGTAGACCGGCTTGATGACGCGCAAAACCTCCGCCGTCGGCCCGATGTTCGACGCGATGTCGTCCATCGTCTTGTACGCCATCGGGCTTTCGTCGAGCGTGTCGCGACCCACCGAGGTCGAATATATCCCTTGCATCGACGCCTGGTACTCCTCAAGCGACAATTCCTTGAACGCCTTCTGGCGGCTCATCACCCGCCCCGCGCCGTGGGGGGCGGAACAGTTCCAGTCGGGGTTGCCCAGCCCCCGGCAGACCAGGCTGCCGTCACGCATGTTGATCGGGATGAGGAGCTTCTCGCCCGCTTTGGCGGAGACCGCGCCCTTGCGCAGGATCATCTCCTCCGTGTCGATGTAGTTGTGGATCGTCGTCCATTGCTCGAGCCTGCCGTCCACGGGCATCGACAGGCCGTCGAGGATGACGCGCATCATCGCCTTGCGGTTCAACAGGGCGAACCGCTGCACAAGCTTCATGTCGTGCAAGTAGTCGTTGAACAGGTCGCCACTCACGTAGGCGAGGCTTTTCGGGATGTTCGTGCGCGCCTGGCTGCGCACCCGCCTGATCTCGCCGGGGATCTCCTTCGTCCGCCCCGCCGCCTTCAGTTCCGCGATCATCGCATTGATGTCTTGCGACCGGCTGTGGTTCAGTTGCGCCCAAGCTTCCTCTTGGTAGTATCCGGCGACCTCCAGCCCCAGATGGCGGCTTCCCGAGTGGACGACGAGGTAGAGGTTGCCGTCCTCGTCCCGGTCGGCTTCGATGAAGTGGTTGCCGCCGCCGAGCGTGCCGAGGCTTTTGCGCGCCCGACCCTTCTGGATGGCGGGGCAGCGGATCGCGTCCAGCCCCGCCTGCTCGATGAGCGGGTGGGGCGTGTCGCGCACCTCGCGCCCGCAGGGGATCCGCTCGCGGACGAGCGCGTCGAGCTTCGCCGGGTCGAAACCGGCGGCGAATTCGCTTTCCGCCGGAACGACCAGCGTCTCCATGCCGCAACCGATGTCCACGCCGACCATGTTCGGCACGACCTTGTCGCTGATCGTCATGGTCGTCCCGATGGTGCAGCCCGCTCCGGCGTGGACATCAGGCATGAGCCGGATCTTGCTCCCCGCCGTGAACGCTTGGTCGCAGAGCGTCTTGACCTGTTGGAGGGAGAAATCGTCGCACTTGTCGGTGAAGACCTTGGCCGTGTTGTATTTCCCTACGATCTCCTGCATGAGTCCCCCCTTCACCGACACATTCAGGAATCCCCGGGAATGCGACCTGGGGGAAAACGCCGTCGGCGGCTCACTGTAACATGGATTTTTTTGTGCATCCAAAGGATGAATCATGCGACTGCTTTTCGCATTTCCCGCATCCGCATCGCTGGTTCCAGCCGCAGCCGTCGCGCAGGCCGTCACCATAGGCTGAATTGGATTTCGATGTCGGCCTTCACTTCGACCGGCTTGCCGTCCTTCATGCCGGGCTTGAATCTCCATTTCTTCTTAACCGTTTCGACAGCGCTTTCGTCAAGTCCGTAACCCAAGCCTCGAACCACCTTCAACGGCGAGGCGGAGCCGTCTTTGCGGATCATGACTTCCAGCACGATGATCCCGTTGACCGCTGCACGGCGCCCCCGTGCCCGCAGGAATTGAGATCCTGGCGCGGGATTCCATATAATGGGGCGTTTTTACGGGGAGGGGGGAATGTCGCAGGCATCGCAGGTCAAGGATTTCTTCGCCTTCAACACGTTCAACCGCGTCACTGCGTACACGGACGACCCGGCCGCGCTGGAGTCCGTGGTCGGAACCTGCGAACGTTTCGAGCGTTTGTTCTCTCGCACCTTGCCCGGAAGCCAGATTCATCGCATCAACGCGGCGGGGGGCGCACGCGTGGATGTGGCGCCGGAGGTGGCGGCATTCGTCGCTTCCGCGCTGGCTTACTGCGAACGCAGCGGAGGGCTCTTCGACATTACGATGGGAGGGGTCGTGGAGCTCTGGGACTTCTACGCGCAAACCATCCCCGAACGGAGCGCGGTGGCGGAGGCCTTGCGGCATGTGGACTACCGCGGCGTCCATGTCGAAGGGACGGGCGTCTGGCTCGACGACCCCCGTGCGCGCATCGACCTCGGCGGCATCGCCAAAGGCTACATCGCGGACGAGCTCGTCCGGCAGCTCAAGGAAAGCGGCGTCGCCAGCGGGATCGTGAACCTGGGGGGGAACGTCGCCGTGCTGGGCGAAAAGCCCGACGGCAGCGCTTGGCGCGTGGGGCTGCGAACCCCGGTGCCGCTCTCCGCCCAAGACGGCGAAGGGCACTTCGCGTCCCTGCTCCTCCGCGACTGCTCCGTGGTCACCAGCGGCATCTACGAACGCGCTTTCACCCGGGGCGGCGTCCTTTTCCACCACATCCTCGACCCGAAGACGGGCTTTCCCGCCGTCAGCGACTTGCTCGGCGCCAGCATCGTCTCGAAGCGTTCGCTCGACGCCGACGGCTACTCCACCGCGCTCGTGATCATGGGGCTGGACAAGGCGCTGGACTTCGTGGAAGGCGACGCGGACATCGAGGCGGTGCTGGTCACCAAAGCGGGCGAAGTCTACGCCAGTTCTGCCATCGGGGGCGCCATACCTTTCGAGATGTGATTGCGGTGCCGATGAAAGTGGTTTCAGGGGACCTCTAAAAACCCGGACGCTGCGTTGCGCCTTGGTCGAAAACGCCCGTTCGCCTCGGCAAACGTCGTTTTTCGACCTCGGCGACGCCTTGTCTGCGAGGTTTTATACGAGGTTTTATAGGCTCCCTTTATTGTCACCTGTGCGCGGTCTATGCGATAATGGCGGCGTTTTACGCATCGCGGATAGGACGAGCGCAAATATCGCGCGCCGCGCGACATGCTTGGTTGAGCCATACAACATGCAAGGATGATAACGCCATGGAAAAAAACAACGCCCCGTCGAAAACCAAGAACGCATCGTCGAAGACCCCCGACTACCGCAACCCGTCCCTGTCCGCGCCTAGGCGCGTCAAAGACCTGCTCGCGCGCATGACGCTCAAAGAGAAGGCCGCGCAGATGATCTGCGTCTGGAACGAGAAGGCCAATGCGCTGGTCGACGAGAAGGGGCGCTTCGACGAGCAGAAGGCCGCCGCGCGTTTCAAGGACCGCGCGGGGCTGGGGCAGGTGGGGCGCCCCTCCGACGCGGGCGGCGGGCGCAACGCGCGTGAGACGGCGGAGCTGACCAACGCCATCCAGAGGTTCTTCGTCGAGAAGAGCCGCCTGGGCATCCCGGTGATCTTCCATGAGGAGTGCCTGCACGGCCAGGCCGCCATCGACGCCACCAGCTTCCCCCAGCCCATCGGCCTGGGCGCGACCTTCGACCCGGAGCTGGTCGAGCGGGTGTTCGCCGCGACCGCCGAGGAGGCGCGCGCGCGCGGGACGCACCAGGCGCTGACCCCCGTGGTCGATGTCGCCCGCGAGCCGCGCTGGGGGCGCGTGGAGGAGACCTACGGCGAGGACCCGTACCTGGTCTCCATGATGGGGGTCGCGGCGGTGCGCGGCTTCCAGGGGGACGCCTCGTTCAAGGACAAGAAGCGCGTCATCGCCACGCTCAAGCATTTCGCGGCGCACGGCCAGCCGGAGTCGGGGACGAACTGCGCCCCGGTGAACGTCTCGGAGCGGGTGCTGCGCGAGACCTTCCTCGCGACCTTCAAGCAGGCGATCGAAAAAGGCGGGGCGGTCAGCGTCATGGCCTCCTACAACGAGATCGACGGCGTGCCGTCGCACGCCAACGAGTGGCTGTTGCGCGACGTGCTGCGCAAGGAGTGGGGCTTCAAGGGGTTCGTCGTCTCCGACTACTACGCCGTGCGCGAGCTGGACGAGCGGCCGGAGCTTTTCGGCAACCACCTCGCCGCCGACGGCAAGGAGGCCGCCGCGCTGGCGCTCAAGGCGGGGGTGAACATCGAGCTGCCCGACCCGGATTGCTACCTGCACATCGTGGAGCTGGTGAAAAAAGGGATCGTCAAGGAGTCGCTGATCGACGGGCTGGTGGCGCCGATGCTGCTCTGGAAGTTCAAGCTGGGTCTGTTCGACGACCCCTACGTCGATCCCGCGGCCGCGGAAAAAACCGTAGGTTGCGACGCGCACCGCGAGCTGGCGCTGGAGGCCGCGCGCAAGACCGTCACGCTGCTCAAAAACGAGGACGCCGCCGTCCCGCTGAAGCTGGACGGGTCGAAGCCGCTCAAGACGCTGGCCGTCATCGGTCCCAACGCGGACAGGGTGCTGCTGGGCGGCTACAGCGGGCAGCCCAAGCAGTTCGTCACGCTGCTGGAGGGCATCCGCGCCTACGTCGGCGCGCACGCTGGCGGCAAGGTGAAGGTGCTCTACCACGAAGGCTGCAAGATCACCGTCGGCGGCTCGTGGAACCAGGACGAGGTGACGCCGAGCGACCCTGTGGCGGACCGCAAAAGCATCCAGGATGCGGTGCGCGTCGCCCGCAAGGCGGACGTGGTGGTCTTGGCGCTGGGCGGCAACGAGCAGACCTCACGCGAGGCTTGGATGAGCAACCACATGGGCGACCGGACCTCGCTCGACATGGTGGGGTTGCAGGACGAGCTGGTGGACGCCGTCGCCGCGACGGGCAAGCCCGTCGTCGCCTTCCTTTTCAACGGGCGGCCGCTCTCGGTGCGCAACCTCGCCGCGAAGGCGAAGGCGCTGTTCGAGTGCTGGTACTTGGGGCAGGAGGCGGGGACCGCCGTCGCCGAGGTTCTTTTCGGCGACGTGAACCCGGGCGGGAAGCTGCCGATCACCATCCCCCGCTCGGTCGGGCACCTGCCCGCCTATTACAACTACAAGCCCGCCGCACGGCGCGGCTACCTGTTCGACGACGTGAGTCCGCTCTTCCCCTTCGGCTTCGGGCTGAGCTATACGAAATTTGATCTCGGAGCGCCGCGCCTTGAGAAGAAGGTGATCAAAAAGGGCGAATCCACGGCGGTCAGGGTGGATGTGACCAACGTCGGCGAGGTCGCGGGAGAGGAGGTCGTGCAGATGTACATCCGCGACCGCGTGAGCTCCGTGACGCGCCCGGTGAAGGAGCTGAAGGGCTTCGGTCGCATCCGGCTGGAGCCGGGGGAGACGGCGACGGTGGTGTTCGACATCACGCCGGAGCATCTGGCGTTCTACGGCATCGACATGGAATACGCGGTGGAACCGGGGGAGTTCGAGGTCATGGCCGGCAACTCGTCGCGCGATGAGGATTTGAAGAAAACCGTGCTGACCGTGAGATGAAGCGCCGTGCGGACGGAATAAACGCATCTGCGATTATTCCCGCATAGGCGGAGCTGGTTGGGGACGCCGCATCGACATCGAGATCACGACGTGCTCGACCGGGCGGGGGAGCGTCGAGGTGTAGACAAGCCGCGACGAGAAGATGCTCCAGCGGAACCTGCCTGATGCAGATGGTCGTCCGCCCTTTGGCCGCCCGACTGGAGAAAGACGCGGGGGATGGCGACGGTCCGCCCGTCAATCCTGAGGGCGCAGAGAGCGCCGGGCGACCCACGCGGAAAGGCAAAGGGAGAGGACTGCTGCCGCCCAGGCGACCTGTTGCGCATTGTCTGCCAGCGCGCCGGAAAACGCGGCGCAACATTCCGCGTAACCGGTCGCGAAGGCGTCGAACCGCCAAAAGACCAAGATGCCCAACACCGCGACCAGCAGGCCGGAGAAAACCGCCGCCGGGGGACCGTTCGCTCCGGACTGTCCCCGGGGTGCCGCGCCCGGCGCGACGCGGGCCAGCCGGGTCGCTCGGGCGGCGAATCCCGGCGGCGGCTGCCACAAAGGCCGCTCCCGGAGCTCTTCGTCGATCACGGCGTAGATCTCCCGCGCCATCCGGCAGTCCGGGCACGCTTCCAGATGGTCTTGGATTTCCGCCGCCCGCCGCCGCGCTGTCGCGTCATCCGCGCTCCCGGCGTCACCGGCGAGATGTTTTTGAACGTCCCCGCATCGCATCGGCAATCCTGTCCTTCAACATTTTCTTGCCCCGGAAAACATACGTTTTCAGGGTGCCCAACGGAATCCCCATCATGGCTGCCACCGCGGGGTAGTCCAACCCCTCGATAGCCGTGTAGACCAGCGCCAGCCGGTAGCCCTCGGGAAGCCGCTCCAGCTCCTGGTGAACGATACCGCGAATCTCCTTCCGCGCCAACTCGTCTTCCGGGCCGGGCCCGTCCGCGGCTTCTTCGCGGGCATCCTCGCGCGAGGACGGCCCAAGCGCAACCATCGGCGCTTCGGCGCGGCGGCGGGCGTCGCGGCGCAGGTGATCGACGGCGACGCGGCTGGCGATGGTGTATATCCAAGTGGAAAGCCGCCCCCGGCCGTCAAAGCGCCCGAGCGCGCGAAACACCCGCAGGAACGTCTCCTGCGCCAAATCCTCGACGGCGCGGTCGTCGCCGGTCGTCCGCCAGATGACCGTCCCCACCATGCGGGAATAGTCCTCGACCAGGCGCGCCGCCGCCGCCTCGTCCCCCGCCAGAACCCGCGCAGCCAGCTCCCTGTCCCCGTCCTCGCCATCCCCTCCGCTTCCCGCTCCGGCCATGTCCGCCATGCCTCATGATACGCCCGAAGCCCCCGCCGGTTTCAACAGAATCCCGGCGGGACGGGCGGCTGGACGGGCTCTTGGGAACCTCTAAAAAGCTCGCAGACAAGGCGCAACGCAGTGTCCGGGGTTTTTAGAGGTCCCCTTTTGGCAAAATCTTGAAACCGCGCAAGGGGAGGCGGCGTCACATGGAAACGTATGGAACGCGCGAAGCGCGGGCAAGGACAAATGAACTGGCGGCCAAACTGATACGGAGCAGGAAAACAGAGGAGGAAGCATGGCACCTGTCGCACCTGAAATCACACCTCAAACGGCGGCGCTCGCTATTCCCATTGTCGCCATCGTCATGGGCATCGGCGTCGCGTTCTGGGCCGTTTACTGGGACTACCGGGTCAAGCAGATGAAATACCGGGAACGCGAGCTGATGATCGAAAGGGGGATGGTGCCGCCGCCGCTGGACGCATTCGGCCACCCGCCCAAGAAGCCGTCAACGCCGGAGGACTATCTGCGCAACGGGCTGATCCTGCTTTCCGTCGGCGTGGGCCTCGGCGTCTCCTGGCTTTTGGTCCTCCATGCTTTCAGCGAACGCGCGGCGTTGTGGCTGGGCATCGGCGCGGCCATAGTCGGGCTCTTGGGCGTCGGCAACCTCGCCCTCGCCTACTGCGCGGCCGTCCGAAAAAAACGGCAAGCGCCGCCGGAGAACCAAGGGGACGGCGAACCCGGCGACGAGTAGTGACGAGAGAAGGGGACGGGAAAAGTCGCCCGGCAGGGGGGCGTCGCGACTGCCGCCCTACTTTTTCAGGGGGATGGTGTAGAGCATCAGATGGTGCTCTGCATTGTCCTCGTTGGAGACCACGGTCTTGGTCTCGTCCGGCGTGAACCCCTCCAGCCCGTATTCGTGGCAGACGATGCGCGAGCCCGGCTTCATCTTCTCCAGTTGCGGGATCAGGCGCTTGGTCATGTCCGGGTGCAGGTACATCGGCAACACGTCCACATCGCCGATGTCCACGGTGAAGATGTCCGCCTGGATGATTTTCACCAGGTGCTCCACCTTGTTCTTCGCCACGTTCTGCCGCGACTCGGTCACCCGCTCAGGATCGATGTCGTAACCGACGCCGCGCACGCCGTATTTCTGCGCCGCCAGCACCAAGATGCGCCCGTCGCCGCACCCCAAATCGTAGACCAGGTCGGTTTGCTTGACCTTCGCCATTTGCAACATGACGGAAACCAGGTCGTAGGGGGTGCCGACGTAGACCACGTCCGGGCTCCCCATCTCCGTGGGCTCCTGCTCCTCCGGAGCGGGTTTTGCCGCATCTTCCGCCAGAACCGTGCGCCAACTCCCCTCGAAAGCCCCGAATGCCGCTACAATCGCCAAGACGAGCGCCATGGCGGTGGTGATGCGCAATCTCGAATACATAGGCGTCCTCCCTATCATTCCCGATACAGGTTCTCAAATTTCGTGAACTTCCCAGACCATGCCAACTGGATGGCGCGGTCTCCTTCGCAGGTTTCACCGTTCCGATGCTTGGCGATGATCAACTTGGCGATGCCGTTGTCGGCGTGCCCCCCCTCGCCCTGCCACGCCTCCCCTTCGCCCTGCTGCACATCCGTGGCCTTGTCGATGAACATCACGATGTCGGCGTCCTGCTCGATGGCGCCCGACTCTCGCAAGTCGGAAAGCTTGGGTGCCTTGTCTTTGCGGTTGCGCCCTTCGAGTGCCCGGCTGAGCTGGGAGACGGCGATGACCGGGATGTGCAACTCCTTGGCGATGCCCTTCAAGCCGCGGGAGATCTGGGCGATCTCCAAGGTGCGGTTCTCATAGCGTTGGGTGCCGCCGCCGGACATCAATTGCAAGTAATCGACGATGAGCAGGTCCATCCCCTTTTCCAGCGCGAGGCGGCGCACCTTGGTGCGCAACTCCACGATGGAGACGTTGGCGGTGTCGTCGATGTAGATGTTGTTGGTCCTGTCCAGGTCATCGCAGACCTGGCGCAGGCGGATGAAGTCGTCCGTGCCCAGCCTCCCGGAACGGATGCGCGTCTGGTCGATGCGCGCCTCGCTGCTGACGAAGCGCTGGGTGAGTTGCTCCTTGCTCATCTCCAAGCTGAAGATGGCGACCTTCTTGCCTTTGCGGATGGCGAGGTGCGTCGCGAAATTCAGGCACAGGCTGGTCTTCCCCCAACCGGGGCGCGCAGCGACGATGATCAGGTCGGAGGGTTGCAGGCCGGAGGTCTTGGCGTCGAGGTCGTAAAAGCCGGTTTCCAGCCCGGTGATCCCATCCTTGTTCTTGCGGTTGGAGCGCTCCTCGATGGTTTCATAGACCCTTTTGACTATGGGGGCGATCTCCTCGAAGCCGTTGCGGAACTGCTGGCCGGATATGTCGAAGATGGTCTTCTCCAGATCCTGCAAGACCTCCCCGACGGGCTCCCCGTCTTGGTAGCTTCGCGCCGTCGTCTCGGTGCAAGCCTTGATGATGCGGCGAAGAGTCGATTTTTCTTTGACGATGGCGGCGTAATGCTCGATGTTCTGGGTGCGCGGCAACCAGTCGGTCAGACCCGCGAGATATGCGTCGCCGCCTGCGACCTCCAGCTCGTCGGCTTTTTTCAGGGTTTCCCTGAGGGTCTGGAAGTCGATAGGCTGGGAGGATGCCAAGAGCCGGAGCATCCCGGAGAAGATCTTCCGGTGGCCGTCGGAATAGAAGTCCTCGGGCTGGAGCTTCTCGAACACGGCGAGGGACGCCTTGTCGTCCAGAAGCACCGCGCCCAGCACTGTGCGTTCCGCCTCAAGGTTGTTGGGAAGCGTCTTTTCCAGACTGATGTCGGCCATGATGTGTTTCGCTAAACCGCCGTTTGTCGCACGGGCGCATGGCGGCACGTCTGCCGCGTTGCCGCTTGGGCGGGCTTCCTCGACGTACGTGGGTACGCCTGCGGAGCCCGCCCCGCGCGCGCCTTGCATCCACACCACCCTGCGCCCGTGCGACCGTGGACGATGGCGGGTGCCGGCAGCTCGCGGCTTCGCCGCATCGCAACGTCCCTGCGATAAATTGCGATTTTGATTGGAACAAGGGCGGCGCACCCAGGGCGCGCGCGCCCCGCCTACTGCTCTGCGGGCCCTTCCGCCGGGGAAGCGGGAGGCTCCGGCGATGCCGCCGCCTCGGGTGCCGCCACCGCCGCCCCGTCCTCGGACTCCACCACCACCTTGATCGGCACCGTGACTTCGCGGTGCAACCGGATGGGAACCTGGAACTCGCCGATGGACTTGATCGGCTCGTCCAACTGGATCTTGCGCTTGTCGATCTCGATCTGGCGCGCCGCAAGGAACTCCGCGATGTCCAGCGCCGTGACCGAGCCGTAGAGCATCCCCTCCTCGCCGGTCTTGCGCGTGACGGTGACCGTGATCTTCACAAGCTCTTGCGCCACCAGCGATGCGGCGTCTTTGTCGCGCTGGTCGCGCTTGGCGAATGCGAGCCTTTCGATTTCGGCGACCTTGATGTTGCCGGGGGTCGCCAGCACGGCGAATTTCCTCGGGATCAGGTAGTTGCGCCCGTAGCCGGGGGCGACATTCACGATGTCGCCGGTCTTGCCCAGTTTTTCAACGTCCTGTTTTAAAATAACCTTCATGTTCCACCTTTTGCTTTTGGGAAAAGTCCAGTCCGCCCGGATGGATTAAAGTTTAGTCCGAGACGAACGGAAGGATCGCCATGTGCCGTGCGCGCTTGATAGCTTCCGTTAGCTGGCGCTGGTGCGTCGAGCAGACTCCGCTGATCCTCCGGGGGAGGATCTTGCCGCGCTCGGGGATGAAGTGCCCCAAGAGCTTCCCGTCCTTGAAGTCGATGTATGTGATCTTCTCCGCGCAGAACTTGCACACCCTCTTGCGCCGCACGCTAAACCGTCTTTGACCTGCCATGTTCTCCAGCCTTTCTATCTCAATGTCGCATGGATCCGAGCCCGGATCCCCGAACCGCCAAACGCCGTTCCGATGATTCCGCGCCGATGCGCGTCACTCGTCGGAATTCTCCTCGTCAGACTCCCCGGAGGCGTCGTCCGTCGCCTGGTCCGATTCCCCCGCGCCGGCATATTGCCGCGCCCCTTCGCCCTGCTTGGGCGCCTTGCGCCGCCGCGCGGCCTTGATCTTCTCGGAACGCTTGAGGTCTTCGTCGATGCGGACCGAGATGAAACGGATGATGAAGTCCGTCACCCGGAAGCGGCGCTCCAGCTCGGCGATGGCCCCCCCCTCCGCTTCGATGGAAAGAACCACGTAGTAGCCTTCCCGGAATTTGTTGATCTTGTACGCCAGGGACTTCCGGCCCCAGTTGTCAACCTTGACGACCTTGCCGCCTTTTCCCTCGACGACGGTCTGCGCATGGTTGATGAAGGCGTCCAGCTCCTCGCTGGTCAGAGTGGGAGCGGCAATAAAGACCACTTCGTAATTTCTCACGGTCTACTCCTTGACTGCTTTGCTTGTGCTGCCATTGAAAATCGTCATTGTCTTGGCGACGCCCTCGCCCAAAATCGATTTGACGGCGTCGCCCGCTTTTGTGACCATGTCGTCCAGCTCCGCCCGCCTTTCCGGCGGAAACTCGGCCAACACGAAAACCACCTTGTCCTTGGGCATGTCGTCTTCGCCGACGCCCAGCCTCACCCGGACGACCTCGTCCGTGCCCAGCGCGTCCATGACCGACTCCAGTCCGTGGTGCCCGCCCGCCGATCCCCGCGCCCGCACCCGGATGCGTCCGAGCGGCAGGCTCAGGTCGTCCAGCAAGACCACCACGTCCCCAGCCCCCAGCCCGCATTCCCCGAGCAACGGCGGCAGGACGTCACCGCTGCCGTTCATGTACGTCAGCGGCTCGACCAGGAGCGTCGGGTGTCCCGCGATCACCGTCCGGCAGGTTCGGGCTTCGAGCCTTGGCGACCGGGAACGCCACGCGCCGGAAACTTCGCGGGCAAGCGCGTCCAAGGCCATGAACCCGACATTATGCCGGGTCTGCTCGTATTTCGCGCCCGGGTTGCCCAGGCCGACGATGATGCGTTCCACCGCCCCTCCGTCGCCCGCCTTGGCGCCGCCCGTCGCGTCAAACGCGCCGACCGCCCGCATCATCCTGTTCCATAGGCTCGACACTACTTCTTGGCCTTGTCCTCCGCAGCCGCCTCGTCGGCCTTGCCCTTCTTGATCACCTCGGGCTCTGCTGCTGCGGCGTCGCCCGTCGCCTCTTCCTTCTGCGGCGGCGCGACCGTCACGATCACGTTCTCCGGCTCGGTGAGGACTTTGACCTTGTCGCCGAGTTGGAGGTTCTTCACGCGGATGTAGTCGTTGATCTTCAAGGCGCCCACGTCCAGTTTGACCGAATCCGGGATGTCCGCAGGCAGGCACTCGACCTCGATGGCGCGCGTCACGAAATCGAGCGTGCCGCCGTCAAGCTTGACCCCCTGCGGTTCGCCGACGATCTCGATGCTCACCTCGACGGTGAGCGACCGGTTCATGTCGATCTCCAGCAGGTCGGCGTGGATCAACCCGCCCTTGATAGGGTCGAGCTGGTAGTCCTTCACCATGGCGTTGCTCTGCCCCGCACCTTCGATGTTGACGGTGAAGATCGTGTTCTGCCCCGCCTCCGAATGGAGGATGTCCTTGATGACGTCGGGGTCGAGGGCGAGCACCGTCGGCTGCTTGCCCGGACCGTAGAGCACCGCCGGGATCTTCCCCGCCTTGCGAAGCCGCCTGTTGGCGTTCTTGCCTTCCGGCGTCCGTGTTTGCGCTTCAATGACTGTTGGCATGAATCCAACTCCTTCCTGATGCTAGACGAATAAACCACTCACACTGGTTTCCTCGTGGATGCTCTTGATCGCCTCGCCTAGAAGGCGGGCGACGCTCAACACGACCATGTTGGGCAACTTCTTCGATTCATCCAGCGGAACCGTGTTTGTGACGATGAGTTTTTCCAGCGGTGCCGCGCGCAACCTGTCGATGGCAGGGCCGCTCAACACCCCGTGCGTGGCGCAAGCGTAGATCTTCCCCGCCCCCTTCTCCTTGAGCGCGTTGACCGTGTTGACCAGCGTCCCCGCCGTGTCGATCATGTCGTCGCTGATGATGATGTTCTTCCCCTCGACATCGCCGATCAGGTGCATCACTTCCGCCACGTTCGGGGCGGTGCGCCGCTTGTCCACGATGGCGAGCCCCACCTCCAGCCGCTTGGCGAGCGCCCGCGCGCGCTCCACCCCCCCCGCGTCGGGGGAGACGACCATGAGTTCCGGGATGCTCAGGTTGCGCAGGTACTCGATCAGCACCGGCGTGGCGTACAGGTGATCGACCGGGATGTCGAAAAAGCCCTGTATCTGTCCGGCGTGCAGATCCATCGACAACACCCTGTCCACCCCCGCCGCCGTCAGCAGATCCGCGACCAGCTTCGAGGAGATCGGCACGCGGGGCTTGTCCTTGCGGTCTTGGCGCGCGTAGCCGTAATACGGGATGACGGCGGTGATGCGGCTCGCCGAGGAGCGCTTGAATGCGTCGATCATGATGAGCAGCTCGATCAGGTTGCTGTTGACCGGGCTGCACGTGGGTTGCACGATGAAGACGTCCTTGCCCCGGACGTTCTCCATGATCTGGCAGTATATCTCGCCATCGCTGAAGCAAGTCAGGTTGATGGCGCCCAGCGGCGTGCGCAGATAGTCGCATATCTCCTGCGCCAACGGCCGGTTGGCGTTTCCCGAAAAGACCGCCAAACCTTTGTTCGACTGCTTGTAACCGATGTTTTCCATAATCTCTTCTAACGCCCTGAAATGCACAGGCTCCATCCGCCCGCGCCGCGGTGGCGCATCAAGGCGCCCTGGAGCCTTTCCATCGGCGACGAACGGCGACCTGTCGCGGCGCCGCCCGTCTCATTGGGGGACGCGCCGCGCCGCGTCCCTTGCGTCTTTGGCTGGGGCGGGAGGATTCGAACCTCCGAATGCAGGTGCCAAAGGCCTGTGTCTTACCGCTTGACGACGCCCCAGTATTTCCATCGAAGGCGCATGCAGGCGCATCTGCCTAGCGGCAGACGCCTTGGCGGCCTTCATAAATCCGGTCGTTGCGCCCACGCGGGCTTTCGCCCGCCGGCGAATCACCCGAACATGCGATGGAGGTACTCTGATCGCGCGAGGGTCTCCGCCGGAAACGCACGCCAATTCGCCCCTCGGACAGCCTTGACCGACCGGGACGCCGCGCACGCTGATTCTTCGTCTGAGAAGAACCCGAAGACTGATGATCCGCTGCCCGACAACAACGTCGCCGCCGCCCCCAGCCGGTCGAGAAGGCTTTTCGCCTCCGCGATCTCCGGGTGAGCGGGCAGGATCACGGTTTCAAAATCGTTAAAAAAACCGGCTGGGGACGAACCGCCATCCTTCGCCGAATCCAAAAACCGTTGAATTCTAGGGTCTAGCCCTCCGGAAGTCAACGGTAAATTTCCGCGATTCAACGCCCGGTACGCCGTCGCCGTGGAGACCTCGACGCCGGGGAACACGACCACCAGGTGCTCCGCCGGACGATCCGGCAACGCGACCAGCCGCTCGCCCCGCCCCGTCCCCAGCGCCGTGCCGCCCGCGAGGAAGAAGGGCACGTCCGAACCCAGCCCCTCCGCGATGCCTTGCAGCGCCGCGTCGGTGACGGCCAAGCCCCAGAAGCGGCGCAACCCCAGCAGGGTCGCGGCGGCGTCGCCGCTCCCCCCGCCCAACCCCGCGCCCGAGGGTATACGCTTGCGGAGGACGATGCGCACCCCCGCGACGCCCGCCGGAGCCTGCGCCCGGAGCGCCGCCGCCGCCTTCCAGACCAGGTTGTCCTCTGGGGCGACCCCCGGCATTTCCTCGCAAGCCAATTCGATGCGGCCGGCGGCTTCCGCAGGGGGGGGCGCGGGGTGGAATTCGATCTCGTCGCTCAGGACACGCCGGGTGCCGTCGTCACGCAGGCAGATGCCTTGGAAGACCGTCTCGATGTCGTGATAGCCGTCCCCGCGTCGCCCCAGCACCGCCAGCGCGAGGTTGACTTTGGCGAAGGAGCGGATGCGCAAGACCCCGTCGGTCACTTCTGGGGCTTCCTTTTGCGCAACGACTCCTCCGCCTGGTTCAGCTTGCGGCGCACCTTCTGCACATCATCGGCGCTCCTGTCCCCGGCGCCGGCGTTTTTCTCGCTGATGCGCACCGACTCCGCCCAGTAGTCGCGAGCCTTGTCGAGTTGCCCCAGCTCGAAATAGAGGTCGCCCAGGTGGTCGTGGATGGTGGGGTCGTTCTTGACGAAATTCGAAGCCTCCAGCAGGTACTTCTCCGCGTTCGTCAAGTCGTTCCGCTTGAAGTACGCCCACCCCAGCGAGTCGAGGTACGCCCCGTTGCGCGGGTTGTCCTTGAGCGCCCCTTGGATGTATCTGATCGCCTCGTCCAAGCGCACCCCGCGGTCAGCCAGCATGTAGCCCAGGTAGTTCAGAACCTTGGCGTCGTCCGGGCTCGCGTCCAGGATTTCCTTGAACAGGGTCTCGGCACGGTCGTACTCTTTCTGCCGCTCGTAGATGGCGGCGCGCTGGAATTTGAGCTGCTCGACGGCGGCGGCGCCTTTGACGCGCCCCTCGCCGTTCAACAAGACCTTCTCCGCGTCGGAGAAGCGCCTGTCCTCGCGGTATATCTCGCTCAGGTAGATGTACAAGTCGGTGTTCTCGGGATGGGATTGCAGCAGGCCGGACAGGTGCTCCGCGCCCGCCTTCCCCTTGCCCGCCTCGGACAACAGCCAGGCGTAGGCGATGCCGAGCTGGATGTCCTCCGGGTTTTTCGCGACCATCGACTTGCCCAGCGCCAAGCCTTTGTCATAGCGCTTGCTTGCGCGGTAGGCGTTCAGTAGTTGGAAGTTGGCCTTCGGGTCGGTCTCCGCCATCTCCTCGTACAGCGCGATGGCCTTGTCGTATTCCCCGAGTTCGAGCCACGCCGCCCCCAGCCGTTGTTGGAAAAGGGCGTAGTTGCCGCCCGCCTCCGAGATGTCCCGGTCGTTGACCAAGGCCTCGTATATCTGGGAGGCGTCCTTGTACTGCCCGCCCTCCTCATAGGCGCGGCCGAGGTAGAATCGCGCCTCCATGTCGTAGGGAACCTGCGCCAACACCTCCTTCAAGGTCTTGACCGCCTCCGGCAGCCGCCCCAGCTCCAAGTAGCTGCGGCCGAGGAGCAGTTGCGCAGTCCTGTCCAGGCGCGTCTTGGCGGCCAGCTCCTCCAGCGCCTTGACAGCCTCCTCGTATTCGTTCGCCTCGACCAGCGAAGCCGCCAGGTAGCGCATGACGCGGGCGTTGCCGTCCGAAAGTTCGAGGAGCTTCCTGAAGACCGGCGCCGCCTCTTTGTTCTTGCCCTGTCGCAAGTAGATGGATCCCAGCGCCATGAGCGTCTCGGCGGATTCAGGTTGCAGCTCCAGCCCCTTGCCCAGGTACTCTGCCGCCATGTCCAGGTCCCCGATGCCCTCGTAATATCGGGCGATCTCCCGGTAGCCGGCGTCCGAACCGGCGTATTTCTGGTACTTCTCGAACGCCGCGATGGCCTTCGCCGGCTCGCCCAGCTCGAAATAGGCGCCGCCGAGGCTGTAGTAGACGCGCGAATCCTCCGGCGTCAACTTCTCCAAGGCCTCGAATTCCCGCACGGCGTTGCGCAGGTTCTCATCCGGGGCTGCGGACGGGGACGGCGCAGACCGGTCGCCGCGCATGCGCGCATGCGCCCCGAGGTGGATGTTCGCCAGGAGCCAGTGCGGGTCGGGGTTGGCTGCGTCGAGCTTCACCGCCTCCTCGGCGTAACGGGTCGCCTCGGCGACGTCCCCCATGCGCGCGTACAGGAAGGCGAGTTCGTAGTGGATGCCGGAGCTCGTGGGGTTGGTCTCCAGCGCCAGCCGCATCTCGGAGAGCGCCTTGGCCGCGTCCCCGTTGCCCTCGTACCACTTGCCCAGGGAGTAATGGTAGTAGCTGGTGGCGCGGTCGGGCTCCAGCGGGCTGTCTTCCTGCAGGGCGCGGTCGAGGTTGATGGGCCCCGACGCCGGGGATTGCGCACAAACGGCGCCGCAGGCGCCTAAGATGCAACACCACGCCGACAGGCGGTGAAAAACGCGGAAAAAGCGACGTTCCATAAGCGGACATCCTTGCAAAATTAAGGCATCACAACGCGAGGGGCATTATCTCACAGGAACGGTGCATATTCCAGCACGGGCTTCGGGGCGGTGTCGAGGCGGTGTCGGGGATGCGGCGCGCGGGTGGCGCCAGCGGAAAGGGCGCACGGGCGCGGGGACGGGGGCCACGTGGGACGTCGCGCCGCCCAACCCCGAAGTGCCGCCCAACGCCTGTTCCGCTGGAACAGGCCCCGGACGGGGAGTAATATTCCCCTATCGCGGGCGCGGACGCCTCCGAAAACCTCGCGGACAAGGCGCGCCGTAACTTGGAATGCGGCGGCGGCACCGTCAGGCGGCTGTTTTCGGACGCGGCGCGGCGTCCGGGGTTTTAGAGGCGTCCCCGCGCACTTCTCTGGAGGAAGCATGCACCTGCTTGGAAAACGAACGAAGATCGTCGCCACCGTCGGCCCCGCCTCGGACAACCCTGAAACCATCCGCGCCCTCGTCGGGGCGGGGGTGAACGTCTTCCGCATCAATTTCTCCCACTCCAGCCCCGACGCCGCCCGGGCGACGGTGGACAGGATCCGCGACGCCCGCGACGAGCTGGGGATGCCGGTGGCGGTCATGGCGGACATCAAGGGCCCGGCGGTGCGCATGTACGGCTACGCGCAGAAGCTGCCGCTCGCCGCCGGGGACACCCTCGTCATCGAGTCGCGTCCGGCGGAAGGCATCGAGTCGCTGGCATCCCCCGAGCCGAAACGGGTCTACACCAACCTGCCCGACATCGACGCGCTGTGCGCCATCGGCCAGCGGGTTCTGCTGATGGACGGCAACATCTCCGGCGAGGTCGTCGAAAAGGCGGCGGGGTGCGTCACGGTGCGCATCGGCAACGCCGAGGAGCTGCGCCCAAAGGCGCATCTCACCATCCCCAACGTCGATTACCCGATACCGTTCCTCTCGGACAAGGACATCCAGGACATCACCTTCGCCGTGGAGAACGAGGTCGAGTACATCGCCCTCTCCTTCGTGCGCAACGCCACCGACATCGAGGAAGTGCGCCGCCTGGTGCAGCGGACCAAGATTCCGTCGGGGCCGCGCGCCGGACGCCATCCCGTCGTCAAACTCATCGCCAAGATCGAGAGCGCCAAGGGGTTGGCGGCCTCGGAAGAAATCGGCAACGCCGCCGACGGCATCATGGTCGCGCGCGGCGACATGGGCGTCGAGATCGACATCCAGGCGGTGCCGATAGCGCAGAAGAAGCTGATCCGTTCCGGACTCCTCGCCGCCAAGCCGGTCATCACCGCGACGCAGATGCTCGAATCGATGATCGAGGCACCGATCCCGACTCGCGCCGAGGCGTCGGATGTCGCCAACGCCTGCTTCGACTCGACCAGCGCCGTCATGCTTTCGGGGGAGACCGCCATCGGACGCTTCCCGGTGAAGGTCGTCGAGACCATGCGCGACATCATCAAAGCCGTCGAGGCCGAGTTCGACTACGAGGCCTTCCATGCGAACACGCCGGAGCACGCGCGCACGGGCGAGCTGGCGGCGGTGGTCTCCTACAGCGCGCTCTCCATCGCCTACGAGGTCGCCGCCGCCGGCATCGTCGTGCTCACTGAGACGGGTCACGCGGCGCAGCTCATGTCACGCCTGCGGCCGAAGATGCCGATCTTCGCCTTCATGCGCGACGCGACGGTCTACCACCAACTGGCGATGAACTGGGGCGTCTGCCCGTTTTTGTTCGAAGAGCTGTCGGAGGCGGTGCCGGAGCCCGCCGGCGGGGCGAGGAAGGGGATGGACGCGCTGGTGGCGACCATCCTGGGGCGTTGCAAGGGCGAGGGGGTGCTCAAGCGGGGGGACGTGGTGGTCGTCGTCGCGGGGCTGCCGCTGTTGCGCAAGGGCACGACGAACATGATCCGCGTCGAGACCGTGGGGTGACATCCGGAACGGCGGTTTGTGTCGCACGGGCGCAGGGTGCCGGCAGCCTGCGGTTTCGCCGCATTGAGACGGTTAGGGCGACGCGGCCTGCCGCCGACAGGCAGGTGCGCCGCCCTCGCCTTTGCCGCGCCTCCATCGCCTAACGGACTTTGATCCTCCAGACGGCGAGCATGCCGATGATGCAGATGGGGATCATCCAATACCCGGCGGTCGCCCAGTCGGTCGCCACCCGGATGCGGATGAACAGCGAGGGGCCGATGTACATCCCCGCGTTCTGGCACAGGGCCGAACACGCCATGCCGATGCCGATCAACTGCGGCTTCTTGGACACCTCCGGCACCGCCGCCAGCAGGACTGGCGCGATGGGCCCGCCGAAAAGGCCGAACACCAGCATGTATGCCGGTATCTGCCAGCCGGTGACGCTGAAGGGAACCAGGAACGTCAGGGTCATCACCACGTAGGAAACCAGCACCACCGCCTTGCGGCTCCCCAGCTTGTCCGAGATGAAACCGCCGCCGGGGGCGGAGAAGACCGACGCCAGCATGACCAGCGCGGTCACGAAGGAGGCGTTCATGAACAGGCCCTCGTCGTAGGTCAGCGAATAGCCGCGCTCCACCTCGAGGAACGTGGGCAGGAAGGTGAGCATCGCCATGACCACCAGGTTGTAGACGCCGAAGCCGACGCCGATGAGCCAGTAGTTGACGTTGCGCATCCCGCTGGCGATGCCGGGCGAGGATTCGGCCTCTCCCTTGGCGGGCGGCGGCGCGGGCGCCTCCGGCATCTCGTCGTTGCGCGGCATGCGGAAGATGACGGCGAAAAGGACGAAGGCCAGCGCCGCGAAGGCCGCGCCCGCCCACCAGACCGACTGCCAGCCGTGTTCCTTGGCCACCGAGGGGGCGACCCACAGCGTGAGGACGTTGCCGACGCCGACGCTGGTGGCCCAGAGACCCGTGGGCAGCGCCCGGTTCTGGGGCGGGAACCAGAGGCTGATGGCCAGGGGCGCCGCCACCATGACCAGGCCCATGCCGATGCCTTCGACGAACCGTCCGACGAACAGCATGGTGGAGGTCTTGGCGATGGCGCCCAGCGCGGTGCCGACCGCGACCGTGCCGACGGAGAACAGGATTGTCGGCTTGATGCCGAACCGCTTCAGGATGAAGCCCGCCGGGATGGCGAGCACGAACCCCATGATGGAGAAGATCGACATCAGGTCGCCGGACGCGACGCTGTCCATGCCGAACGCCTTTTCGATCATGGTCATCACCGGCGGGAGTTTGAACATGTTCAGCGGCGCGGAGAGCGTCGCCAAGTAAAGGGCGAACAAGACGGCCCAGGCATACGGGGGCGTCTTCACGGGTGCTGCTGCTGCGGGGGCTTGCGAACTCATCGGTCTCCTCCTTACGATCACGCAAATTGGAATCAGGACAACGCGCCGATGATAATTCAAAAGCCGAGATTCAAGGTAGGAAAAAACGCCGGTTCCCCGGCTTCGGGCGGCGGCGTCAATCCCCGCATCGCCCCTCCCGCCCGGAATCCCCTTGGGGCGCGGCGTTACGATCCTTCCACATGCCGAAAAGCAGGGTCAGGAGCGCCAGCACGATCTCGTCGATCAGAGGGATGAAGTCGGGGACGAACAGGTCTATCAGCGTGAGGGCGCCCAGGATGGCGACCAGCGTCGGGAAGCGCAGATGCAGACGCTCAAAGGCGCGGCGGATGAGCGATGATTGGACTTGTGTCATTGTTCCAGCTCCTTGGGTCGCATGACTTGCCGAGAACCTTGCGAAGTATATCGCCAAACCACCCGCATCGCCAACACGGAGTCGCCGCAAATCAGATCCATGCCCGCGAACGCCCCGCCCCCGCCCGGGCCGTAACGGTTCGGAGCGGGTGGCGTAAATATTTTTATGGCGAGACGGGTTTTGCGGTAGGATTGCGGGCTCCGGGGACGCCCGGGCGAGAAAGGTTGAAACCATCTGGAACCGTCGCGGGCATCTACTCAGGTCGATGCCGGCGGCGGGGTGGTCGGCACGAGAAGATTGCGGAGGGGCAAATGATGAGGAAAAGCATTCTGTTGTCGTTGGTCGTCTGCTGTCTGTTGGCGTTTCAGACGCCGGGGTTCGGAGAGGACGCCCCCGACCCGGAGCAACTGGTGGCGGAACACGTCAAAGCCATCGGCGCCCCGGAGCTGCTGGCGAAGATAAAAGCGGTGACCTTCGTCGGCGACGCCGAAGTCAATTTCATCCAAGGCATGCACGGTCACATGCAGGGTGTCGCCATGGTCGTGTCCGAGGGGGCGAACATCGCGGTCATGCTCAAGTTCGGCGACGTCAACTATCCCGGGGAGTATTTCGCCTTCGACGGCAAGGACGTGACCGTGGGGCACATCAAACCCGGCCTGAAGTCGCCCATCGCCGACTTCCTATTCCGCTACAACAAGATGATGAAGCAGGGGATCGTCGGCGGCGTATTCTCCAACGCCTGGCCCCTCCTGGACGTCCAGAACCATCCCAAGGCGCGGATGAAGGCCGGCAAGGACAAGGTGGACAAGGTGGAGCTGTACTCGCTCGAATACCAGCCCGAGGACTGGTACGGCAACATGAAAATCCGCATGTACTTCGAGCCGGAGACGTTTCGGCACGTGCGCACCGAATACAAAGTCCGCACGGACAACGACATGACTACGGGTTTCAACCCGGACAACCCGTCCGGCGGGTTGATGAGCGCGGATGAAGAGAATCCGGCGAACGACATGTTGATCGGCAGGGTCAAGGGGGAGTCGTACTACACGCTCGTCGAGAAGTTCGAGGATTTCAAAAAAGTGGGGGCGTTGACCTTGCCGCACCGCTACGTCCTCCATTACACGATCGACGGGACGGCGCAATCCGGGTTCATCGCCGACTGGACGCTCTCCGCCCGCCAGATCGGCTTCAACGCCCAGAACATCGACCCCAAGGTCTTTCAGGCGGAGAAATAAGGTCGGCGGCAAAGGCCGCAGGGGAGACGGAGACGGGAATTTGAATTTGGGGATTTGCGCGGGCGGGGGTTGCATTTCCCGAGTCACGGTCTTAATGGGTTTTCGCATGGAGCGGGTGGAACGCCGATGCGAAACGGTCTCGACGCCGGCGATTCAACCAGGTTGTTCTCACAACGGATTGACTCTCGGCGTGCGTCACCATAAAATCATGCCGTGTTGTGGCCTGTAGATTTCAAAAAGAGGAGGCGTCAATGAGAATCTCGGTTCTGAAGTCCGTCGTTACGGGTGCCCTGGCCGCAGGGCTGTTGTTGATGTGTTCGATTTCCGCCCAGGCGCAAAACCGGGCGATCAAGGGCAAGGTCACCGACGAGGGCGGACAACCATTGGCGGATGCCAAGGTCAAGATCGAAGGGACGGATGTCACTCGCGAATTCAACCTCAAGACCAACAAGAAGGGGGAATACTTCCAGCTTTTGGGGTCGCAGGCCGCCACATATCGCGTCATCGTGCGCAAGGACGGCTTCCAGCCCGCATTCAAAACCAGCCTCCGCCCCGAGATGAGCGAGGAGGCCGTCGCGGATTTCCAGCTCAAGCCGGGGAACGCCGACCAGAAGCTCCCGTTTGAAATGACCGATGCGGACAGGGCGGAATACCAGAAGAAGCTGGAGGAGCAGAAAAAGCGGCAGAAGTTCTCGGCCGAGGTCAAAGCCCATTTCGACAAGGGCGTCGAGCTGTTCGACCTCGGGCAGTTCGAGGAATCCTTGACCGAGTTCGACGCGGCGCTCGCGATCGACCCCAACCAGCCCGGCATCATCGCCCGCACCGGCGACTGCTACACCAAGCTCAACAAGAACGAAGAGGCGCTGGCGGCATACAACAAGGCGATCGAGATGGAGCCTGACGACGGCAACCTGTACGCCTTGAAAGGGGTGGTGTTGAGCCGGTTGGGCAGGACGGCGGAATCGCAGGAGATGTTCAAGAAGTCTGCGGAACTCGATCCGGCGGGTGCGGGGATGAACTTCTACAACCTGGGGATCACGATGGTCAACTCGGGCGACATGGTGAAGGCCGCCGAGGCGTTCAAGCAGTCGATCGAAGCCGACCCGAACTACGCCGAGTCGTACTACCAGCTCGGCATGAGCCTCTCCGGCAGCGAGGCGACGTTCCCGGACGCCGTCGCCGCCTTCAAGAGGTATATCGAGATCGGCCAGAAGCCGGATCAGGTGCAGATCGCCAAGGACATGATCCCCGCATTGGGCGGGACGCTGTAGGGAGCCTCTAAAAACCTCGCAGACGCAGGGGTTGCCCACGGCGCAGGTTTTTTTCAAGCCATGCGCGATTTTTCGGCTGCGTCCATGAGGCGAGGATGGTTGCGCATGGGCGGTCGCGCCGCGGTCGCCCATACGGTCGGGTCTGTGAAACACAAGGCGGTTGCGGCGCGACCGCCTTGCTTCCTTGAGAAAACCGACATGCGCCGTTCAGAAAGATTCCGCTCTCCATCCGTTGTTAAAACCCTTTGCGTGGCGTCCATCGTCCTTGCGACCTGCGCCATCGCCTTGGCGAAAGACTTTTGGGAAGCCAAGACGTATGACCAGTGGGCGCAAAGGGACTGTCAGAAGTTGCTGAGCAATTCCCCTTGGGCGAAGGAACTCAACCTGACCGTTCCACAGGTGAACTTGGGCTCCGAATCCTCCGGTGCGATGGACAGCCAGCCGCCCTACATCAAGTACACCGTCCAACTGCGCTCCGCCCTGCCTGTCCGGCAGGCGCTCGTGCGCCAGATGCAGATCGTGAACAAATACGATGCGATGTCGGCGGAAGATAAAAAGTCTTTCGACCAACGCTTCGAAGAGTTCCTCGCCGGCCCGCCCGCCGGTTTCGTGGTGGCGCAGGTTTCTTTCGAGAGCAACAACCAAAACCATCTCCAGACGTTGATCCGGCATTGGCAGTCCCAGACGGTCGATCTGCTCAAGAACTCCGTCTATCTGCGGGGTTCCAAAGGGGAGAAGGCGTCGCTCGCCCAATATGTCCCCGTCGAAGGGGGGAACCCGGAATTCCAGTTCATATTCCCACGCGAGGTCGATGGCAAGCCGGTGTTGGCGCCTGGCGACAAGAGCCTGCAACTGGAATTCGAATATCCGGTCATCGAGGATAATTTCGGGGCGGTCAAATTTGGCGACGGCAAAGGGTTCATCGAGTTCAAGACCGACAAGATGAAGCTCAACGGCGAGGTGATCTACTAAGGCAAGCGGGCGACTGATGTAAAGGCATCCCCCCCCCCGGATTGATACAAAATGTACCGATTTTTGAAAAATCCGGGGGGAAACCCGCATCCATCCCTTTATTCCCGCAACCCCATCCCCTAAAATGTGGCAGTTGATTTCGACTTGGCGGGGCGAGCGGTCGTCCAGCATGTAAAATCAACCGAAATTGCGACCGTCGGGGTCGCGCACCCAAAGTCAACCCAAGGGGGTCTCTAAAAAGCACGCAGACAAGGCGTCGCCGCAGGTCGAAAAGCGGAGTTTGCCAAGACGAATGAGCATTTTCGACCAAGGCGCGACGTAGCATCCGGGGTTTTTAGAGGTTCCCCCAAACGATAGAGGTTCGCATGGATGTAAATGAAACCGCGCCTCCGTCCGATGCCCGGGCAGTCGTCCTGGTCATCGACGCGGACAAATCTTTTGTAAAGACCTGTCGCCAGGCGCTCGAAGGCGAAGGCTATAAGATCATCGTCTCCCCGAGCGGCAAACAGGGGCTGGAGGCAGCCAAGGCCGAAGCGCCCGGCGTGGTGCTCCTCGACTGGAAGGCCGCCGACCCGTCCGACATCGCGGGGTTCGACCTGCTGGACGAATTGGTGGATGTCAACTCCGACATCGTGCCTGTCGTGGCGACCGCCGACGCAACCGTGGACGCCGCCGTAGAGGCGATGAAAATGGGGGTCTTCGACTTCCTGTCCAAGCCCGTCAGCCCCGAGAAGCTGCTGGAGACGGTGCGCCAAGCCGTGGGCATCAGCGAGATGCAGCGGGAGGCGGAGACAAAGGAGGAGAAGGCCGACAAGTACGACCTGTTGCTCGAAGGGCTCGACGTGCTGGGCGAGGCTTACTCCATCGGCCTTGAGAAACGGCAGTTCCTCGACGATCTGGCTCGCCTGGAGAACGTGGCGAAGTCCAACGCCGCCAGCCGCGGCGAAGCCAAGACCAGGGAGGAGGCCATCGCGGAGATACACGACGACCTGCTGGACGCGGACGCGATCATGTGGAACTACGACTTCCAGAAGAACGCCCTCATCCAGATCCTGCTCGACGTGCAGGAGAAGTTCCGCTGGCTGCCGCGCCACATCCTGAACTGGATAAGCGGGCGGTTGAACATCCCATTGAAGGACATCCTCGTCATCGCCAACTTCTACGAGGCGTTCAGCACCGAGCCGCGCGGACGGCACACCATCCAGGTCTGCACCGGCACGGCCTGCCATGTGCGCGGCGCCACCGAGACGCTGACCCGCGTCTCCGCGGCATTGGGCATCCAGCCCGGCGAGACCGACGCCAAGCAGCGCTTCACGCTTGAGACCGTCCACTGCCTCGGCTGTTGCGCCTTGGCCCCCGTGGTGCAGATCGGCTCGCAGTATTACCGCGACCCGTCGCAGAGCCAGCTCGCGAAACTCATCAACTCCCTCGAAGGCGCGGGCGGCGCCGAAGAGGCGACAACAGGGAAGGAGGCGTAGCATGTCCCGCATAGCAACCCCAGGAGATCTCGTGAAACTGCGGGATCGGCTCAACGCCAAACGCAACGCCAAGGCCACCTGGCTGGCGGTCTGCGCTGGCACCGGCTGCCGCGCCTGCGGCGCGATGGCGCTGGCGGACAAGTTCGAGGAGGAGATCGAAAAGCGCGGCATCGGCGACAAGGTGGGCGTCCGGCGCACGGGCTGTCACGGCCTGTGCGAACGCGGCCCGATGGTGATGGTGCAGCCCGCCGGGGAATCGTACTTCGGCATCCATCCCGAGAACGTCCCCGCCGTCCTCGACCAAGTCGAGACCGGGAAGGGGGACGTCGAGCAGTTCCGCTACCTCGACGAGGAGGGGGGCAAGCGCGTCTCCAAGCTCTCCGACGTGCCGTTTTACAAGCACCAGAACCGCGTGCTGCTGGAGAACAACCTCTGGGGCGACGCCTCCAGCATCGAGGACTACATCGCCCTGGGCGGCTACTCGGCGCTCGCAAAGGCGCTGACGGAGATGACTCCCGACGCGGTGCTGAACGAAGTGAAGGAGGCCAAGCTGCGCGGCAGGGGGGGCGGCGGCTTCCTCGCGGGTCGCAAGTGGGAGTCGGTCCGTAAGGCCGAAGGCGAGCCCAAGTACGTCATCGTCAACGCCGACGAGGGCGACCCGGGCGCGTTCATGGACGGCAGCCTCCTGGAAGGCACGCCCCACAGCGTGCTGGAGGGGCTCATCCTCGGCGCATACGCCATCGGCGCGGCCGAGGGGTTCATCTACGTCCGGCAGGAATACCCGCTGGCGCGCAAGCACGCGCAACTGGCCATCGACCAGGCGCGCGAATACGGCCTTCTGGGCGAGGACATCCTCGGTTCTAATTTCTCCTTCGACGTGAAGATACACCGCGGCGCGGGGGCGTTCGTCTCCGGCGAGTCGAGCGCACTCATGAGCGCCATCGAGGGGCATGTCGGCGAACCCCGCCCGAAATACGTCCACACCTCCGAGAAGGGGGTGTGGGGCAAGCCCTCCTGCCTGAACAACGTGGAGACTTGGGCCAACGTGCCGCACATCATCAACAAGGGCGCGGCGTGGTTCAAGGGGATGGGCACGGCCGAGAGCACCGGGACGAAGATCTTCTCGCTGGTCGGGAAGGTGAAAAACACGGGTCTGGTCGAGGTGCCGATGGGCATCACCCTGCGCGACATCATCTTCAAGATCGGCGGCGGCGTCCCGGCGGGCAAGCAGTTCAAGGCGGTGCAGACGGGCGGGCCTTCGGGCGGCGTCGTGCCGGAGGCGCTGCTGGACCTGCCGGTGGACTTCGACGAGCTGACGAAGGTCGGCTCGATGATGGGCTCCGGCGGCATGATCGTCATGGACACCAACACCTGCATGGTGGACACGGCGCGGTACTACATCCGCTTCCTCGCCCACGAGTCGTGCGGCAAGTGCGTGCCCTGCCGCGAGGGGACGCGCCAGATGCTGAACATCCTCGACCGCATCGCCTCCGGCGAAGGGCGGGAGGACGACCTCGGCCTCTTGGAAGAACTCGCCGAGTTCATGCAGGCCGCGTCGCTCTGCGCCCTCGGCCAGTCGGCGCCGAACCCGGTCGCGAGCACCCTGAAATACTTCCGCGACGAGTACGAGGAGCACATCAGGGAGAAGCGCTGCCGCGCCGGCGTCTGTACGGCGCTCATCGCCTACGAGATCGACCAGTCCAAGTGCAAGTCCTGCGGCGCATGCCAGAGGGCCTGCCCGGCGGGGGCTATCGACAAGGGGGGCAAGGACGGCAAAGTGTTCACCGTCGTCCAGGAAAAGTGCATCAAGTGCGGCGCCTGCTTCTCGGCATGCCCGGATAAATTCAACGCCGTCACCAAGGTGCCGGCTCTTTCGATCAAGCGGTAGCGGGAGGTCGCCCAATGGCAGAGAAGAAAGAAGGGAAGAACGGCAAGGCAGTCAAGCTGGTGATCGACGGCAAGGAGGTCGAGGCCGCCGAGGGGACGTCGGTCCTGGTCGCGGCGCGGGGCGTCGGCATCAACATCCCGACCCTGTGCTACAACGGCAGGATGGAGCCTTACGGCGCCTGCCGGATGTGCATGGTGGAGATCGAGACCTCCTGGGGGCGCAAGCGTCTGGTGGCGTCCTGCGTCTACCCGGTGGAGGAGGGGCTGAAAGTCCAGACCGACACCGAGAAGGTGCGCAAGATCCGCAAGATGATCATCGAGCTGCTCTGGCCGTCGTGGCAGGCCTACGCCGACGAGTACGGCGTGACCTCCTCGCGGTTCAAGACGGGGATGACCGATTGCAGCCTGTGCGGGCTGTGCGTCCGGTACTGCGCGGAGGTCAAGAAGGAGAACCGGCTCTACTTCAAGGGGCGCGGCATCGAGCGTCAGCCGGCGCTGGTGGAGGGCTCGGAGCTTTCCTGCCGGGCCTGCGGCGAGTGCTTCAACCTGTGCGGCAGCGGCTGGGTCGCCACCCGCTGCTAGCCGGAAACGCACCGAAATATGCAAACTTCAAGGGGGCGCGCCGCGGCGCGTCCCCGCTGGCGGGGCGGGGACAACCGCCCACAGCTTCAGCGCATGGGGATGGCGCAATGCGCTGTCCCACCTTCCATTCCGCAATGTTGCTTTTCCCGGATTCTTTCGTGACAATGCCCTGAACAACCCGACATCGAGCCAGTCAACGACGAAAAGGAAAATCTGTTCGCGGCGACCATCCCCAGGTCGCAAACGGGTTAGAGCCTCGTGACGGCACGCTCTAGGAACTTCGCCTTGCATTCCTCGGAGCAGAAGTAGACGGTCTCGCCCCGCTGCTCCAGATGGACGGCGAGGCGGGTGTCCATGTACATGCCGCAGACCGGGTCTTTGACCATGACGTTGCTGTCCTGCGCCTCCGCCCTCCTCTGGGGGGCTCTCCCGCCGACCCCGAAAGAGGCGATGATGCGCCGTATCAGCCACAGGACGATCACAACCCCCAGTATCCTCAAGATGATTGCGCCCATACGGGGGGATCTTACGCAAGGATGACCGATGGAATCAAGTGTACTTTCTGCACTTCGGGGCGCTTCGGGGCGCTTCGGGGCGGGTGCCGGGTCGAATACTCGAATACTCGACGGCATGGTGATTGACATGCGGAGTTTCCTAAGTGTATAGTGCAACCGTCTTCAGTTGAAAGAAGGGGGGCGCATGGAAAGCCGCACAAGGAGACGGAAGGCGAGCCGCCGCGAGGAAGGCGGGGTGTCCCGTCTGCGGCGCGTGCTCGCGGCAGACGGTCGCGAACCCCTCGCGAAAGGGGCGCGCCGGTGAATCCCGACCTCCAGAAGTTAATAGCCCTGCAGGACATCGACCTGAAAATAGCCGAACTCCACAAGCAAATCTCCGAAATCCCATTGAAAACCGGTGAGCTGGAAGCCAAGCGGCAACGCGCCCAGTCTTCGTATGAGGCGAAGGACGAGGCGGCGAAGAAACTCGCCGAGCGCCGTCGGACGCTCGAAGGGGAGGTGGAACTCGCGCGCACGCGCTTGGCGCGCCTCAAAGAGCAGCTCATGACGGTCAAGACCAACAAGGAATATTCCGCCATGCTCAACGAGATCAAAGGCGCCGAAAACCAGATCCGGGGCGAGGAGGACAAGATTTTGGAGGTGATGGAGGCGTTGGAGACCGGCGATAAGGAGTTGAAGCTGGCGGAAGTGGCGATGCGCGAGGAATGCGCCGCGCTCCAGTCGGACATTGACAAGGTCACCGCCGCCGCCCCAGCCTTAGAAAGCGAGTTGGAGCAGTTGCAAGAGGAGCAGGCGGGCGTCGCCTCGCAGATCAGCCGCGAGTTGATGAACCAGTACCGGCGAATCGCCGGGGGACGCAAGGGGGTGGCGCTCGCCGAGGCCAAGGACGAGCTGTGCTCCGCCTGTCACGTCCGCATCCGACCCCAGATGTACGCAGACCTGATCCGCACCGAGGCGATCCTGTTTTGCGACAGTTGCTCCCGCATCCTCTTCTACCGGGAGCCGCCGAAACCGGAATCGGCGCAACCTTCGGTGGAATGACCGGCGGAATCCTCAAGCCTGCCGCGCGCCGAACCATCCGAACGTTTTTTTAGGGCGGCGCCATCCAAGCGGCGTCGCCGTCAAACGCCAAAAAGCCCACGGCTCCTTGTCGCGGCGCGGCAGCCGCCTCCCGGTTCCCGCCGTCACCTTCTCGCAGCCACTTCCTCCAACGTCTTGCGGAAATTCTGGAGGTCGTTAGCGTTCTTGAACTTGAGGGGTTCGATCTTCTTGTTGTCGCTGTCAAGGAGCTCCAGGCTCTTGTCTTTGTTGTTGATCGCTCCGATCTTCGTCTGCCCCGTCGGCGTGGAGAAGGAGTGCTCGCCATTAAGCGAGGAGAACGTGATGGTGGTGTCGGTTATCACCAACGTCCCTTTGCAGTTGCCGCGCCACGTCCCGTGCGGGTGCTCCACATCGAAGGGTATCCCCTGCTCCAACTGGCGCCGTCGGTTGATCGGTTCGCGGTCGCCCTCGTTCTTCTTGCGCAAGATGCGTTGCGCCACGTCGTACACCATCGCCTCTTGCTGGGTGTCGGCGAAGTTGATGGTTTGAGACGCCACCACCTTCCCGTTGCTTTCGATGGAGATCGTGTGCGGTCCGATCCCGATGGACAGGTTCGAGACCTCCCCGTTCGATCCGATGGTCTTGCCGTCCATCAGCAGGTCGCCCTTGGCACCCAACCGTTCGATCGTCAACCGCGCCTGGGCGTTCGACCGCCGGACTTCCAACTGCCGTCGCAAAGTTTCCAATTTCGGATCGTGGGGATTGTACTGTTCCACGATTTGCAGGGCGGCGTCGGCGTCCTGGTAGAGTCGCCGCGATATGAACGTATCGTATGCCCGCAAGTTCGTCTGGATCAGCTCGACCTTGGTGGACAAGTCCCTCGCCAGCGCGCTGTTGGGGTTTTCGCTCCTCCATTTCGCCAGCTCTTGGGCGGCCTGGGCGTATTGACCTTGCGTGAAGTACGCGCTCGCCCGTTTGTTGAACTCCCCTTCGCGCTGGTTTAGCTGCGACTGGCGCTTCTCCTCCTCCGCTTTGGCGGCCAAGGCGTTTTTCTCCGCCGTCCGCAACTTCTTGCGCGTCTCGGCCAGCTCCGTCGCCCCCGGATAGAGGTTGACCAACTTGTTCAATTCGACTTTCGCCGCATTGAGGTTGCCGGATTCGATCCAGCCACGGACTTTCTTCAACCGATTGCGCCCCGCATCGTCCAACGGCCTTTGCATCGCCTGGGCGATTTCCGGGGGCTCATCCACTTCCTCTTCTTGGACGTGGTTCACGGTGCCGAGGGTGGTTTCCAGCGGCGTGAGCGGCGGTGTGGCGAACTCGATTTCCTTGGGCGCTTCGGTCGTTTCGGATAGCTCCTCCGGCTTTTCCGTGTCGAGCTTGAAGACAAGCCCGATACCTGCGATCAGGAGGATGATGGTCGCCGCGATCAAGACGCCCGTCTTCCACGACGACATGGACTTTTTCGCCGCGCCTTCACGTTCTCCCGCCGTTGCAAGGGGCGTCTTCGGCAACCTTTTCCTGTCCGGGTTCGGCAATGCTGCGGAGGAGGAGGACGACAATTCCTGGTTGGTCTGCTCCTTCGCCTTTTCTTTTTCCGTCACCAGTTGGAGCTGGTCTTGGAAACTGGACACGGACGCCTTCGCCAGTTGAGACGGTGGCTCTTTGGATGCTGCGGCTTCCGGCGCCTCCGGCCCAGCCGCGACCGGTCGAGGCTGGGGCGCATCGGGTGCGGGCGCAGGTGCCGAAGGCGTGCTGGTCAATGCCAGCGGAATCCGTTGCGGTTCAACCGCCGGGGCGTCTGGCTCAGGTGCCAAAGGCGCCGGGGCGGGCATCGCCGCCGGAGGTGCAGTCGCCGCCGCAGGCGTTGGAACAGGTGCCGGAGCAGGCGCGGCTTCCGTCGTCAGCGGTGGGTTGGCGTTCGCCGCAGTCGGCACCGCCGCCCAAGGCGGTGCGTACATCTCGAAATCCGCGTTGCTGTCGATGTCTTGGAGTTTGGGATGCGACTGGATGAGCTCGTCCATGAGCATGCTGAGGTTGGAATAGCCAGACTCCGCAGGCATCGGGGTGAAATTGGCGCGGGCGCCGGTTTCGGGGGCGGATGCGGGTTGTGCCTGCGTTTCGGCGGACGCCGCCGCCATGCCGGAGGGTTCGGGGCGCGCCTCGATTTCCACTGTTATTTCCATCACGGGTTCTGCGAAGGGGTCTGCTTCTCCCGATGCCGGAAGGACTTCCTCCCGTCCTGGCGCGGTCTCAGGCGCAGACTGTCCGCCAGCCTCGCCAGCGGGAGCCGCGTCAGATGCTGTCGCGCCAGAAGCCGCGTCGCCGGTTTCTTCCGGGGATGCATCCGACGCCTCCGAACGCATCCCCTCGGAAGGCGGGGCGGGTTGCAGCGCCTCCGTGAACGACGCCGGTTGCTCGCCGTCCGCCGTGGCGGCGGCGTCTTGGGCGTATTGCGGATACAGGGCGAGCAGCGTGTTCAGCAACCGCTCCAAAAGGGCGTAGTGCGCCGCAGACTCCCCGCTGGCCAACAACTGGATTTCGTGAAGGAGCTTGTGCGCCCCGAGGGACGATTCGGGGGGCGTATCCGGCCGGGCGGCGAACCGACGCAACGGTTCGATGGCGGAGTAAAGCTCCGTCTGCATCAGCCGTTTGTCCTCGGCAAGGCTGTCGATCAGTTCTTGGGCGGCGGCGACCAGATCGCCCATGTTGCGGTAACGGTCGTCCGGGTTGTGCTCCAGGCAGGTCTTTAAGATGATCCACAGTCCGGGCGGTATCTCCGCGACCTGTTCGAATTCGGGGAAGTGCACTTCCCCGGAGGCTTTCCACGAAGGTCGGCGCAAGGTGAGGCATTCGTAGAACACCGCCCCCAGCGAGTAGATGTCCGCCTGCACCCCGCCCATCTTGCCTTCTGCGGTTTCGGGGGCGGCGTAGGCGGAGGGCTCTCCGGGCGCTGCCGGCGGCGGATATTGCGCCAGCAGGTTTGCGAGGTTGAAGTCTCGCACCTTCGTGGTACCGTCGGGCGTGACGTGGATCTTGCTCGGGGAGAGGTTCAGGTGCAGGACGCCGTTTTGGTGGGCGTGCCCTATGCCTGTCGCCGCCTGGATCAGCATCGACAGCTTGTCCTCGACCGTCAGTTCGACCTGTTGATCGACCAGCCTTTTGATGTTCTTGGGGCCGAGCGACTCCATCGCGACGTAGGGGAACGCCCCCTCCTTGCCTATTTCGTAGACGGCGGCGATGTTGGGATGCTTGAGGTCTGCGCTGGGGGCGTAGTCCCGACGGAACCGTTCTTCCAACCCCGGAGTCCAGGCGATGTTCTCGCGCAACACCCGGATGACGACCGCCCGTCCGAACTCCGGGTCGAGACCGCGATAGACGGAACCCGAGTTCCTGCCACCCAATTTTTCGATGATCTCGTAGTTTCCGATGGTCAGATTATCATCCAACGGGGAAATCGACCCCATGATTCACTACTCCTTCCTGACGGGGCCGTCCTGTGGCGGGCATGGTTCCGTCAGCGCATAGAAAAAAAGAGAAAACCGTGGGCTGCTGTCATTGTCCACTAGGT
>JAISUT010000049.1 GCA_031271905.1 Acidobacteriota bacterium | reverse complement strand
CGCGGCAGGTGACCTACGGGGCGCAGATGGCCATACAGGGTCTGGACTTCCGCTGGCGGAAGGACGACGGCTCGCTCGACATGGACGCGCTGCTGCGCGAGTTCCAGAAGTTCTGGCGGCGGAACTCCGACGTCTGGGAGCGGCAGTCGGACTACACGGAAGCCTTCCCCCATCTGCTCCTGATGGCTTTTTTGCAGCGCGTCACCAACGGCGACGGGAGCATCGACCGCGAATACGCGGCGGGGCGCGGGCGCATGGACTTGCGGGTGGAGTTCGCCGGGCGGTCCTACATCATCGAGATCAAGCTCCTGCGCGACTACGACACGCCGGGGGCCGTCTTGGAGGAGGGGCTGGAGCAGGTTCGCGGCTACCGCGACAAGATGGGGGCGGGCCCCCCCTGCTACCTGCTGGTCTTCGACCGCCGCTCCGAGGGCAAGAAGCTCCCGTGGGACGAGCGCGTCAAGTGGGAGCGGCACGGGGACGTGACCGTCCTCGGCTGCTGAAATTTCGACGGCAGAAAAGGAGGCACCCGCAAACTGCGGCATCCGCCGCCCCTTGCGGAAACCATGGAACCTCCGGGCGCCCCGGGTGGTTCGCCTCTTCGGCGACGCGAACGACGCGAGCGATGCGCTGGGGCATTGACCAATGGGGTGGGACGCGCTAAACTGCTTGCTTTTTTAACGAAACAGGGATTCGTATGATTCTGAGCATGACGGGGTATGGGGCGGCGGAGGCGCGTGGGGAGAAGATCGCCGTCGCGGTGGAGGTGCGCACGGTGAACCACCGCTTTTTGGATCTGCACGTGCGCGTCCCCCGCGAGTACCAGTTCCTTGAGACCGAGGTCGCCGCGCTGGTGCGCACCACGATAGACAGGGGGCGCGTGGACGTGGGGGTCGCGGTCAGGAACGCCGAGTCCGACGTTTTCAAGGTCGACGCGGAATTGGCGCACCGCTACCTCGAATTCGTGGACGGGCTGTATGCGGCGCGCACCTCGGCTGCGCTCGAAGTGGGCGCGTCGGGCGCGACCGCGAAAAAACCGCTTCCGGACATGGTGGCGCTCTTGGGGTTGCCCGGCGTCCTGCGCAACAGGGAAGACGGAGCCGCCGCCTCGCCCGAGGCGGCGGCGGCGATCACCGAGCTGGCGCGCCAAGGGACGCTCGAGGCGTTGGAGAGCGTGTTGGCGATGCGTCGCCGGGAGGGTGACGCGCTACGCGCGGACATGTTGCGCAACCTCGCCGCCATCGAGGAGGACACGGACGCGATTCGCGGCCTGGCGCAAAACGCCCCGGCGGAATACCTCGCGAAGTTGCGGACGCGCTTGGATCAGCTCCTCTCCCAAGGCGGCGTGGAGCCGCAACGCCTGGCGCAGGAGGCGGCGATCATCGCCGACAAGTGCGACATCTCCGAGGAGCTGGCGCGCATGGCGAGCCACATCGAACAGTACCGCGCGCTCATCGGGGCGAAGGAGAAGGCGGGGAAGAAGCTCGACTTCCTGCTCCAGGAGATGCAGCGCGAGGCGAACACCATCCTTTCGAAATCCGTGATCTTGGAGATCACCCATCGAGGGATCGCCATCAAGACCGACATCGAAAAACTTCGCGAGCAGATCCAGAATGTCGAATAAGCCGAACCGGCCGGCCGCCGCCGGCGACGGGAACCTGGTCATCGTCTCCGGCCCCTCTGGCGCAGGCAAGTCGGCGCTGACCACGCACGCCCTGGGGGCGTTGCCGGACATCAAATTCTCCGTCTCCTATACGACGCGGTCGCCGCGCGGGGCGGAGCGGAGCGGCGTCGAGTATTTTTTCGTAAGCCGGCGCGAGTTCGAGGCGTTGCGCGACGCGGGGGAGTTCCTGGAATGGGCGGAGGTCCACGGCAACCTGTACGGGACTTCGCAGAACTTCATCGACGCCCTGTTGCGACAGGGGATGGACGTGATCCTCGACATCGACGTCCAAGGTGCGGGCATCATCAAGAAAAAGCGCCCCGACGCCATCGCGGTCTTGGTGCTGCCCCCCTCGTTCGACGTGTTGCGGGAGCGCTTGCGCCGGAGGGGCTTGGACGGCGAAGCCGTGATCGAGAAACGCCTCGGCATGGCGCGCGACGAGATCAGCCATTATCCCGACTACGACTACCTGATCGTCAACGACGACTTGGGCAGGGCGGAGCGGGAGCTGGACGCGATCATCCTCGCCGCACGGTGCCGGATGGACGCCCGCAAGCATGCCGCAGCTTCGATATTGGAACACTTTGGAGGATTAAATGTCTAAGATACCCGACGACATCGGTTCGAAGTACCGTTTCATCATTCTCGCCGCCGAGCGCGCCAAGCAGTTGCAGAACAACGCCCGGCCCAAGATCAAGACCAAATCGACCAAGCCCGCCCACATCGCGATGCAGGAGATCGAGCAAAAACTGATTTCTTACGAGATCTTGCCGCTGCCCGAACCCGCCGCCAGGTAGTTTCGCACCCGCACGGCAAACGGCGGTTTTGCCGCACCACAGTGGCCGTCGCACAGGCGCACGGGCGCAGGGTGGTGTGGATGCAAGGCGCGCCCAAAGGAATAAAAAGGTCGGGCGGCATGCCGGAGGCAGGTAGGCGTATAGGGACATGCGTCGAGCACGCCCGCCCAAGCAGCAACGCAGCAGACGCGCCGCCATGCGCCCGTGCGGCAAAACGGCGGTTGTATTTCATCGAGGAACAGGTGCCAGTCATGAAGGTCGCTCTCGGCGTCACCGGTTGCATCGCCGCCTATAAAGCGGTCGAGGTCATGCGCGGCCTGCAAAAGGCCGGCGTCCAGGTCGAGGTGGTCTTGACCCGCGCCGGGGCGCGGTTCGTCCCCCCGCTGACCTTCGAATCGCTGACCGGGCGCAACGTCGTCACCGACATGTTCCAGACGGGCAGGAACCTGGACATCCACCACATCGCCTTGGCGCAGTCCATCCAGATGCTCGTGGTGGCCCCGGCGACCGCCAACATCATCGGCAAGTTCGCCCACGGCATCGCGGACGACTTCCTCTCCACGCTCTATCTGGCCACCCCCGCGCCGGTGCTGCTCGCCCCGGCCATGAACTCGGCGATGTGGCGCCACCCCGCCGTCAGGGCCAACGTCGAGGCGCTGCGCCGCCGCGGCTGCAAGGTCGTCGCCCCCGAGGCGGGGATGCTCGCCTGCGGCATGGAGGGGGACGGGAGGCTGGCGCCGGTCGAAACCATCGTGGCGCGGGTGCTGGCGGCGCTTCGAGCCGGTCCGGCGGGCGCCGCCGCAGACAAGGGCGCGGGCGACTTGGCCGGGCTCTCGGTGCTGGTCACGGCCGGTCCGACGGTCGAGGACATCGACCCAATCCGCTTCATCTCCAACCGCAGTTCGGGGAAGATGGGCTACGCCGTGGCCGCCGCCGCCGCGCGCCGGGGGGCGCAGGTCTGCCTGGTCTCCGGCCCCACGGCGCTCGACGCGCCCGACGGGGTCGAGCGCATCGACGTGCGCTCCGCCGCCGAGATGCTGGACGCGGTGCTGTCGCGCTACGACGCGGCGGACGTCGTCGTCAAGGCGGCGGCCGTCGCCGACTACCGCCCGTCCGCGCCCGCCGGGCAGAAAATCAAAAAAGCCGGCGGCGTCCGCGCGCTTGAACTGGAGCGCACCGAGGACATCCTCGCGCTTCTGGGAAACAGGAAGAAGCGCCAGTTCCTGGTCGGCTTCGCCGCCGAAACCGAAAACGTGCTCGCGTCCGCGCGCGAGAAGCTGCGGGGGAAAAACCTCGACCTCGTCGTCGCCAACGACGTCTCCCGGGGCGTGTTCGGCGAGGACGCCGCCGCCGTCCACATCCTCGCCCCGGACGGCGCGGAGGTCGCGCTCGAAGCGCAACCCAAAGCCGCCGTCGCCGACCGGCTGCTTGACGAGGTGCTGATCCGGCGCGGGCGGCGGGGGGAGGCACCTGAATGAAATCCGGCACCGTCGTCATCATCGGCCGGCCGAACTCCGGCAAGTCCACGCTCCTGAACGCGCTGGTCGGGCAGAAGGTCTCCATCGTCTCGGACAAGCCGCAGACGACGCGCCACCGCATCATCGGCGTGACGACCGAGGCGCGGGGGCAGGTCGTCTTCATGGACACCCCCGGCATCCACAAGCCCGCCTACGCCATGAACCGGCGCATGCTCCAGACGGTGCATGACGGCCTGCGCGACGTGGATCTGGCGATCCTCATGGTGGACGCCTCCATCGCCTTCGGCGCGGGGGAGGGCTATGTGTTGGAGACGGTCAAGCGGGCGCAGACCCCGGCCATCCTCGCGCTCAACAAGATCGACAAGATCGCCAAGCAGAGGCTGCTGCCCGTCATGCAACGTTACGGCGAGGCGTGCGATTTTCTGGACATCATCCCCCTGTCGGCGATGACGGGGGAGAACCTCGGCCTGCTGCTCGACAAGATATTCGAGAACCTGCCCGAAGGGGAGCCGCTCTACGACGGGGAATACCTCACCGACCGGACGGAGCGGTTCCTGGCGGGGGAGCTCGTCCGGGAGAAGATCCTCGGGCGCGTGCGCGAGGAGCTGCCCTACGCCTGCGCGGTGATCGTCCGCAACTTCGACGAGGGCGCCCGCGAGACGAAGAAGCTGGTGCGCATCGAGGCCGACATCCTCGTGGAGAAGCGCTCGCAGCAGGGGATCGTGCTGGGGGCGGGGGCGGCGCAGCTCAAGGCCATCGGCATCGCCGCCCGGCAAGACCTCGAACAGCTCCTCGGCTGCAAGGTGTACTTGGGCCTGCAGGTGAAGACTGCGCCCGACTGGCGCAACGACAACGTGGTGCTGGACGAACTGGAGCTGGGCCAATGAGCGGCGACCCCCCTGACGCGCGCGAGTCCTGCGAATCCCTGGCGGGGCAGCTTCACGCCCATCTCCGCCTGTATCAAGACCTCGGCGTGCGCTATCTGAAAAAGACGGTGCCGGCGGCGGTTCGGGACGCCCCCGCCGCGCCCCCGCCGCGCCCGACGGAAGCCCCGTCCATCCCGCCCGCCCGTGCGGAGAAAGCCGCTCCTGCGCCCCCCGCGCCCGTGCGGGGCGGGGAAGGGTACGGCAAGGTGAAGATCGAGCAGTCGTGGAAAGACGCGCTCGTCGCGGAGTGGGAGCAGGCGTACTGGAAGACGCTCACGGAGTTCGTCCGCTCCGAATACGGGTCGGGCAAGCAGATCTACCCTGCGGGCAAGAACATCTTCGCCGCCTTCGACCTGTGTCCGCTTGATGACGTCAAGGTCGTCATCATCGGCCAGGACCCGTACCACGAGCCTGGGCAGGCGCACGGGCTGTGCTTCTCCGTGAAGCCGCCCACGCCGCCGCCGCCGTCCCTCGTGAACATTTTCAAAGAAATCGAGAACGACTTGGGGCGGCCGAGCCGGACGCATGGCGACCTGACCGAATGGGCGCGCCAAGGGGTCTTGCTGTTGAACAGCGTCCTGACCGTCCAGGCGCATGCGGCGGCCTCGCACGCGGGCAAGGGGTGGGAGCGGTTCACCGACGCGGTGATCCGCGTCCTCGGCGCGCGCCGGAACCTCGTCTACATCCTGTGGGGCAAGTACGCGCAGGACAAAGGCGCGCTGATAAGCACGTCGGACAACCTGGTGCTGAAATCCGTCCACCCGTCGCCGCTCTCGGCTTCTCGCGGCTTTTTCGGCAACCACCACTTCTCGCGCGCAAACGAGTACCTGGCCTCGCACGGCAAGGCGCCGATCGACTGGTGAGGGCGCCCCGCATGGCCGAACTTCCCGAATATGTCGATGTGGCGGTTCCCGTCGGGCTCCGCAAGACCTTCGCCTACGCCGTGCCGCCGGCGATGCGCGGCAGGGTCGCGCCCGGGATGCGCGTCTTAGTCCCTTTCGGGCGCAAGCCGCTCACCGGGTACGTGGTCGGCTTCCCGGGGAGGGATGCGGTCGCGGGGTTCAGGTTGAAGGCGGTCGAGGATCTGCTGGACCAGACGCCCGCCATCACGCCGGAGCTGGTGCGCACGGCGCTCTGGGTGGCGGAGTATTACTTCGCGCCCCCCGGCGAGGTCTTTCGCGCCCTCTTCCCCGCAGGTTCGGAGACGTCCGGCGGGCGCATGACGTCACTCACGCCGAAAGCCTCCACCCTGTTGCTGGGCGGCTTGCGCCCCTCCGGGTTGCGCAGGCAGGAGGACGCGCTGCTGGACGTGCTGGCGGCGGAAGGCCCGCTGCCGGTGCCGGAGCTGGTCAAGAAGGCGGGGGTGCGGGGGGGGGAGAGCTGGCTGGAGCCGCTGGAGGCGGCGGGCTGGATACGGCTGGAGACCTACCGCGACTCCCCCAAGGTCAAAGCGAAGGAGCGGCTCGGCATCCGGCGGCTCGGCGTCGGCGCGCCTGGGACCGGTGCCGCGTCCGCCGCCCCGGACGGGCCGCCGGATGCGGTGGCGAAGCTCCCCGCCGCGCAAATGCGCCTGTACGCGGCGTTGGCGTCGGTCGCGGGCGCGGTGCCGTTGCAGGAGATCCTCGACGCCGCAGGTTGCGCCCGCGCGGCGGCGGACGCCTTGGCGCGCAAGGGGCTGGTCGAGATCGCCCCGTTGCGAGTCGAGCGCTTCCCCGCCGACCTGGATGCGGTGGGAAGGGCGGGGCGGGACGTGACCCTGACCCGCTACCAGCGGGAGCTGATCGAGCGTGTCACCGCCATCATCCGCCGGGACGGGGAGGGGGGGGGCGGCCAGGCCGCGCGCTTCCTGGTCCACGGCGTGACCGGCAGCGGCAAGACCGAGGTCTACCTGCATCTCATCGCCGAGGCGCTGAGGCTCGGCGGCACCGCCATCTTCCTGGTGCCGGAAATAGGCCTGACGCCGCTTTTGAGCCGCCAGGTGGTTTCACGCTTCCCCGGGTTGGTCGCCCTGATGCACAGCGGCATGTCGGCGGGCGAGCGCTTCGACCAGTGGACGCGCATCCGCGACGGCGAGTCCAAGGTGGTTGTCGGCACCCGCTCCGCCGTCTTCGCGCCGTTGAGGGATCTGCGCCTCGTCATCATCGACGAGGAGCAGGACGGCTCCTACAAGCAGGACGAGACCCCTTGTTATCACGCCCGCGAGGTCGCCTGGCGGCGCTTGCAGGAGGCGCGGCGCGGCGGGGTGCTGGTGACGGGCTCCGCCACCCCTGCGGTCGAGAGCTATTTCCAGGCGTCGCGCGACGGGAGCTGCTTCCACATCCCGGAGCGGGTCGAGGCGCGCCCGATGCCGGAGGTGCGCGTCGTGAGCATGGTCGAGGAGTTCCAACGCTCCGGGAAGAACGCGGTGCTCTCCCAGCCGCTCCAGGACGAGTTGCGCTCCTGCATGGAGCGCGGGGAGCAGGCCATCGTGCTGCTCAACCGGCGGGGCTTTGCGCGGACGATCCTGTGCCGCAGTTGCGGGCACGTCTACCTTTGCCCCGATTGCAGCATCAGCATGACCTACCACCGCGAGGCGGGCAGGCTCGTCTGCCACTACTGCGGCAAGGAGGCGCCGAGCCCGTCCAGGTGCGGGGAATGCGGCGGCGCGTACATCCACTACGCCGGCGCGGGGACCGAGCAACTGGAGGCGCTGTTGCGGGAACTGCTGCCCCAGGCGCGCGTGGCGCGCCTGGACCGCGACACGACGCAGCGGCGCGGCGTGCTCCGCTCCACGCTTTTGGCGTTCTCCAAGCGCGAGATCGACTTGCTGGTGGGGACGCAGATGCTCGCCAAGGGGCACGACTTCCCCGCCGTGACGCTCGTGGGGGTGGTGTCGGCGGACGCGGGACTCAACTTCCCCGACTTCCGCGCGGCGGAGAAGACCTTCCAGTTGCTGACGCAAGTGGCGGGGCGGGCGGGGCGCGGCGCATCGCCCGGCCGCGTGATCCTGCAGTCGTGGCATCCGGAGCACTACGCCCTGCGCTTCGCCTGCAGCCAGGACTACGCAGGCTTTTTCAGGAAGGAGATCGAGTTCCGCAAGCTGATGGGCTACCCGCCCTACCAGAACCTGACGCAGATATTGGTGAGCGACCCGGACGAGTCCAAGGCGCTGCGCGGGGCGGGGGAGATCGCCGACGCGCTGAAGCAGTGCTTCGCCCGGATGCCGGAGCGGGGGCGTCTGCGCCTCCTGGGGCCAGCCGCCGCGCCGATGGAGAAGCTGCGGGGGCAGTACCGCGTGCAGATCCTCCTGAAGGGCGTTCCCGGCGCCTCCCCCGGCGCGCTCCTGGAGGAGTGTTTCGCCGCCTTGGAAAAGCGACGGGGCTCGACGCGCGTCCACCGCGTCCACATCGACGTGGATCCGCTGTCGCTGCTGTAGGCGCGGCGGCGGTCAGTTGACCTTCGTCATCAGGAAGTCCCGGATGGACTTGCTGAATTTCTTCGTGCGTTTCTTGCCGTCGAGGGTGGCGTTGAGCTCCGCCCCCACCCCCTTTGCGGCGTTGACGTAGACTTCGCCGCCGACGCTGGCGTCCAGCACGGAGGCGGACGCCGACCCCTTGAGGCTGCAGCCGGAGACCGCCCGCTTCTGCATGTCGAGGGTGCATTCGACCCCGGCCTTGGCCGAGGCGCTGTACATGCCGGAGTTGGGCGTGGGGGCGGACACGTTCGGGCCCACAAAGACCGTCCCGTCGGTCGAGAGGTTGACGGGCACCGCGCCCACGGTCGTGTCCACGCCGATGCTCTTCACCTTCCCGGTCGGGTCGGCGACGATGGTGACGCCTTTGTAGACGACGCTGGAGTCGCGGGGGGTCTCTTCCTCGATGCAATCCCAGTTCACCAGCTTGTCCAGCCAGCCGTCCGGGTAGAGGCACAGCTTCGTGTCCAGCTTGTCTGTGGGCGGCAGGCCCGCCTTCGCCCGCTTGATGTTCAACAGGCGGAGCTGTTCGGCGGTCCACGCCGCCGCCTGGTCTTGCACCGTCATCTGCGAATGTTGCTTTTCCCAGATCTGCCGGTTGTATTCCAGCTCCTCCTCCGTTATGAACGGCTTTTCCGGCAGGTTGGCTACCACCTTGGTGGCGGTGTCGAGCATGGGGGGTGGCGTGTAGGTCTGCCACTCCATCATCTCGGTCACCGACGCCCCTTTGCCGCTGATGGGGAGCACGGGCGCCTTGGGTATCTTGCCGGTGTTCGAGCCCTTGAGGGCCACATCTTTGCCGACCACCATGGTGTACATCGGCCCGACGCGCGTCCCGACCATGAGGCCGGCGGCGCCGCCGGAGAAGAAGACCGGCCCGGAGAGCGCGAACATGGCGTTGTCGCGCTGCTTTCTGCGGTATTCGTTGTAAATCGCGTCGTCGGCGATCAAGCCGAGGATGGCGTTGGAATAGACCCAGTATTCCTCCACCAGGACCTTCGTGTCCTTGTACTGCTTGCCCAGCGCGTCGCTGAGGATTTTGAACGCCCTGTTCAGGTCGGACGCCAGGATTTTCTGATCCTTGGGGAGCGTGAACGCATTGTCGTCTATCATCGCCATCATGTGCGGTATCCCCACCGCAAACACCGCCATGCCGCCAGCCTTTTCAGCCGCCTCGAACTTCTTGTCGTACTCATCCGTGATCTTGTCAAAGCTGATGCCGAAGTCGTCGAGGTCGAATCCCTCGTACTCTTTTTTGAACTGCTTGTCGATCTTCTTCTTCTCCCAGGCGAAGTAGTCGTTCAGGATGCTGAGCCAGAACATCTCCTGGTAGTAGGTGACCTGCTGCTCGGCCTCGGTCTTCTGCTTGGGCGCGAGGCTCGACCTGTCGAAGCGGTCTTTCATCTCTTTCAGGCCGCCCGCCGAGAGGATTTCGAACGCCTCGCCGAGCTGCTTGGCGTCCTCCTCGTAGAACTTGGCGACCGCCTTGAAATAGTCGATGGTCGCCATCCCCATGGCGTCGCCCGAGAAGTTCAGGTCGCCGATGTTGTCGGGGAAGAAGAAACTCCCATCGACCTTGATCTGCTGCCCCACGGTGTCGAGCGTCGGGTCGAACGCCGTGCGGCAACGCTTGAAGTCCATCAACTGCATCAGCGTGTACTGGTCGAAGATCCTGCCCGACATCTCGAAGTAATCCGGCGTGAGGCGCAGTTTCTGGTAGGTCAGCCAGATCGACTCGTTGAAGGCGTCGCGCCCCCCCTCGAGCATGTAGAGGAACGCCGACGGGTAGTCCTTGCGCGCCATCGAGGTCAGCATCATCCCCTGGTTGGACGGGCCGGGGCCGCCGCTGATGTTCAGGGCGCGCAGGAACAGGTACTCCGCCATGTCGAAGTCGCCGTATTCCAGCGCCGCCACGCCGCCGGTGTAAAGCAACTGCTCCGACCTCGGCTGGAGCTTCAGGCCGTAGGCGACGAGGGACATGGCGTTCTCGTAGTCCTCCGCCGACTTGAGCAGGTTGGCGATGGTGCAGGCGATCTCCGGGCTGTCGGGATCCTCCGCCGCCGCCAGGGTGGCGAAGATGACCGGGCTGAAAAACTTCCCGTCCAGCAGCATGTTGTTGGCGAGGTTGTTGAGCATGACCGGGCTGATCTTGCCCCCGGCGGGCCCGGCGGCATACACCGGCGTGTGAAACAGCGGGACGATCCAGCTCTTCGCCCATCCGAAGAACGAGCCTTCGACCTTGGCCTCCCCTTCGGAGAGGTCTTCGAGGCGCGCCTTGAGCGCCTGTTCGCTTGCCGGCGCCTCGCCTTTGGCGAGCATGGTGAAGAAGGCGTTCATGCCCGAGGCGCTTTTCCCCTCCTCGCGGCCGATGCGCGCCTCGGCGTAACGGCGCACCTTGGCGACGTACTCCTGGTAGCGCTCCCTCTCCTCGGCGGTGGGGGGCGTTATCGGCGCCTTGCCCTCCAGTTGCGCCGCCGTGAGCGGTTCGAGCTTGAACCGCCCGCCGATGTGGTGGAACGGCCAGATGTGGAAATGCACGAAGACCATCCACGTCACCGCCAGCACCGCCGCAGCAGCCACGGCCAAGACGGCTTTCCTGTTCCATCCCCGCCCGGGGGGTGCCGCCGCTGGCGGCGGCGCGGATGCGTACTGCGGCTGCAGGGTGTGTGCGGGAGGGGGCGGCGGAGCCGCCTGCGCGGGTTGCCGCGCCCCGATCTCCCGTCCGCAATTCCGGCAGAACTTGCCGTCGTCAGAGTTCCGTTCGCCGCAGTTGGTGCAAAACGCCATGACGCCCCCCCCCGTTACGATCAAATTTCATATTTCCTGTTTTGACATCAGACTTCCAGCGCCGCCAAGGTCGCCGAGCCCACGGCGTCCACGATCAGGCCGGGTTTGAGGCAGTCGCCCAGGGCGTGGACCTCCGGGACGAAGGCGCGCAAGCCTTCCAGCAGGGACGTGTCCGGTTCGAGCGGCAAGGCGGGGATCACGGTGTCTGCGGCGAGCGTCCGCTTCACCCCTTCGTCCCCTCCCTCCGCGCCAGCCTTCCCGGTGATGACGACCAGCCCCTGCGCGTTGACCTCCGCGTAGTCGAGCACGCCGGGGAGCAGGGGGACTTTCTTTTTTTCGAACCAGCGGAAGATCTGCTCGTGCATCGCGAGCGTGAGCCCCTCGCCCAAGTGGTCGGCCTTCTCGACGATGGTGACCTCACGCCCCCTCTTGAGGAGGAACTCCGCCAATTCGCACCCTTGGAGGCTCCCTCCGACGATGACGACCCGCTTGCCGACGGGCATGTAGAAGCGCGACAGGCTGCGCAGGGTCTCCGGCGAGAAGAAGCGCGAGAAGAACTTCAGGCGGCGGTGCAGCTCCGCGCCGCTGACGACGTTCGACCGGTTGACGCCGGGGATGTCGGGGACGGCCGCCTTGCCGCCGGTGGCGAGGAACACCGCGTCCGGCTTGAGCGCCTTGACGGCGTCCAGGTCGGGCTTCACCTCCATGCCGAGGGCGACTTCGACGCCGAGCTTGCGCAACTGGCGCTCGAACCAGGCGACGATCTCCATGACGTCCTCGGGGTGCGAACCCTTGACCATCGCCGCCAGAGGCAGCATGCCGCCGAGCTTCGCGGACTTCTCCAGCAGCGTCACCCGGTGGCCGCGCTGCGCCGAGACGCGCGCCGCCTCCATCCCCGCGGGCCCGCCGCCGATGACGACGACGTTCTTGCTTTTCCCCGCCCGCGGGAGCGCCGTGTGGGTCGTGCCGGAGACGCCGTTGATGCGGCAACGCCCCGCCCCGCCCAGGCAGAAGTCGCAGGCGGTGCAGGGGGCGACGTCCTCCGGATGTCCGGCGGCGAGCTTCTTGGGCAAGTCCGGGTCGGCGTGCAACCGCCGGTTCATGGCGATGAAGTCCGCCGCGCCCTTTTGCAGCATCTCTTCGCCCAGGTCCGGCGACATGCGCCCCACGACGGCGACCGGGATCGCCACAGCCTGCTTCATCCCCTCGGCGAGCAGCACGTTCGCCCCCGCCCCTTTGCGGCTGGCGTCGTACTCCTTGGGGAACTGCGCGACCGGGAGCGGCGGCTCGGGGAAGAAGAGCAGGTCGGGGAGGAAGCCCGCGACGTGCCGCCCTATCCAGTGGCTGCGCACCTGCACCATGTCCGCGCCCGCCTCGGCGGCGATCTGCGCGGCGCGGCGGCTGTCTTCGGGGGTGAGGCACCGCTCGCCGTCCGCGCCGACGTCGAGGCCGATCTCGACGCCGTTGAGGATGACCGAGACGGGGAAGTCGCCGCCAGTGCGATCCTTCATCGCCCGGACGACCTCGGCGAGGAAGCGCGCCCGGTTCTCCACGCCGCCGCCGTAATCGTCCTCGCGCTTGTTCCAATACGGCGAAAGGAAGCTCTGGAACAGGTGGCTGCTGGCGGCGTTGACGTCTATGCCGTCGAAGCCCGCCTTTTGGGCGCGCTCGGCGGCGTTGGCGAACTTCTCCACGATGCCCGCGATCTCGCCCACGGTGAGCGGGCGCGGCTCCTCGTTGTGGTGGTCGTAGGGGTTTTTCAGCCAGACGTTCGACGCGGCGACGGGCGGGCCGCCGTAGAGCGGGCTCTGCTCGCTGCCCCAGCGCGTCTGCCAAGGGCCGTCGTGGTTGGTGGAGAGGAAGGTCGGGCAGCCGTGCCGATGGATGACCTCGGCCAGTTCGCAGAGGCCCGGCAGGAACTTGTCGTCGTCGATGCGGTAGCGGTTGCGGTAGCGTGCGCCCCACGGGTAATCGACCGTGACCGCCTCGACGATCAGAAGCCCCACCCCCCCTTTGGCGAACCGCTCGTAGAAGGCCTTGACCTCCTCGCGCATGTGGGTGTCGTCCTCGTGCCACATGAGCATCCCCGCCCCCGGCTTGACGATGCGGTTGCGGGTGGCGACGGAACCGATGCGTCCCGGTTCGAGCAGCTTTTCATAAGAATCCATCGACATCGGCATGGCTCCTGTCTGGCTTAGGTTGCGATGCGGCGGCGAACCGCTGTTTCAATGGAGCGCGGCGGGCGCGACGGCGAGTCGCCGCGCTCCGAAGCGGCGCAAACCGCGGTTGGCGGTCAATCCTCCGGTTTGTACTCGGGCACCACCACGGGCTGGCCGGTCAGGTTCACGCTCAGGGTGTGGATGTAGCGGTAGCGCCCCTTGACCAGGCGGAACAGGTGCGAGTCGGGCATCCCGTTCTCGTTGGCGAAGCGGCACCAGACGTTGACCGTGCCCATCTCCTCGTCCACGACGTAGCTCCGGTTGACCATGAACATCTCGCCGAGCGGCGCGGGGATCTGGCAGTTGTCCTTGTCGTTCCCTTCGGGGTTGGTGTAGGCGCCGCCTTCGAGGCGGGCGCAGGGGGTGCCCCAGGGCGCGCGGACGAACTTGTCCAAGAAGACGAAGTCGAAGTACTGGTTGCCGGCGTCGATCAGGTCTTGGCGCGTGACGCGGTCGTCCACGGGGAGGACGGACCAGTCCTCGGCCTTGGAGTATTTCAGGTAGTCGTCGGCGTTGAAGAGCCAGTCGTCCTTGTCGGTGACCATGCTGTCGATCCCGCTCACGCGCCCGTCCTTGGCGACCTTCAAGCGGACGCCCAGCACATACTGGTGCCCCTCGGTGACGATGATCTCGGTGAAGGTCTTGCAACGCGCCACGTCGTAGATGCTGAGGTGGTGGGCGATGGGGAGCGCCGTGTTCCAGATCCCCTTGTCCTTCGTGGTCTCGGACATGTCTTCCGTGTACGCCACCTTCTCCGCCAGCCTCACCTTGGAGAGGTCGCCCGCCTTCTGCGCCGCGATGTAGCTGTCGGCGGCGGCGACGAGCATCTGCCGCGTGCAGGCGTCTTCGGCGCGCATGGAAGCGGCGCCGCCCAACAAAACCGCCAAAATGACCAAGACCCGAGCCATAGGAACCTCCTTGAAAAAATTAGCGTATCGGTCGCAACCGCGCCATTTTTGCGTAAGCCGCGGAAAAAAGCAATTCAATATTCAATGGGTTCCGCATGGGTTCGGGATGGGTTCGGGATGGGGAAGGTTGGCATGACGGACGTTGCCAGAAGCCGGGACGCGGGGCGGGGCTCCGCGTCGCCAAGACGGCGACCGGCGGCTCAATCGCCTGCGATGCGCCTGGCGTCGAGCGTTTCCGGGAAAACCCCGTCCGCGTCCCTCCAAGCCGCGCGGAACAGCTCGATCTCGGTGCGCGCCTCATCCTGGGCGCCGTTGTACAGCAGCACTTCCGCCAAGTGCAGGTGCCCGGCGGGGAGGTTCCGGTTGTAGGCGACCGCCGCCCGGAAGGCGTCCTCCGCCTGCCGGGCGAGCCCCATCTTCCGATACAACTGCCCGGCGGCGTCCATGAAGAAGGCGCAATCGTAGGGGGTGCTCCAGTAGCCGAGCTTGTCCTTGATGAAGTTCAGGTCGTTGAGCAGGGCGACGGCCTCCGCCCGTTTCCCGTCCCCTTTCCCCGCGGCCACCTCCTCGGCGAGGACGGCGGCGCCCAGGTGCAGCCAATACTTGTAGGCGGGCTTGTAGTTCGCGGCGTCTATGGCGCCGACGTCGAGCAGGACGCGCAACTTCCCCAGCGCCGCGCGGGCGGCGGCGAGGTCGCCCCGCGCGACGGCGACCAGGCCGCGTATCCAGGTCAACTCGTCGTGCGGCACCTCGTACTGCGCCGCCTCCAGCAGGCGCAAGCCCCGGGCGCACAGCCTCTCCGCCTCCTCGAACTTGCGGGCGCGGTAATGCAGGAAGCCCAGGTCCGCGTAATACTGCGCCGCCTGCACCCTGTCGTCGGTGACGTCGAGCAGCGACTGGAGCTTGCCCTTCGCGGCGGCGAAGTCGCCGTGCAACGCGTCGATGAAGGCGAGCGTGCGGGTCGCGTAGTGGATTTGCGGATCCAGCGCGAGCGCCTCGAGCTTCATCGCCCGCGCGTTCCCGTAGTCCCCCGCCTGCATGTAGGCGTCGCCGAGGCTGTCTGCGGCGTTCGCCGAACGGTCGAGCTCGAGGTACCTCTTCCCGGATGCGACGGCCCTGTCGTGCTCCCCCTTCCAGGAGTAGCAATAGGCGAGGTGGTTCCACGCCGGCGCGTAGTCCGGCGCCAGCTTGAGCGCCTCCATGTACCGTTCGACGGCCTCGTCCGCGTCGGCGGTGTGGAAATAGGACTCCGCCAGCTCGTAGACGTTTTCCTGCCGGTACGGTTGCAGATCGATGACCTTTTGCAGGTAGCGGCGTTCGTCCAAAGGCTTGACGAAGACCCGGGCGAGCAGCGCCTCCACGCGCCACTGGTCCGCCTCTGTCAAGGTGGAGGCGCGTCGGCGCGCCGCCAGTATCTCCGATTGCGCCGCGTCCCATTGGTTTTGGAAGATGCGCACCTTGCCTAAGGCGAGGTGCGCCAGCGCGAAGTTGGGGTCGATGGCGAGCGCGGCGCGGAGTTCGCGCTCCGCCTCCCCTATGTTCAAGCGCCTCCACGCCTCCGCGCCCCGGGCGTAGTGGTCGATGGCGTCCCAACGCGGAGAGAGGAGTTGCGCGGCGGGGCGGTATGCGCCCCGCAGGCGCTCGCCGTCCCCCGGCGCCCAGAGTTCGAGCACCTGTCCGGCGAGCAGGTCTGCGGCGCGGTTCAGGAAATCGTCCGTCCCGGCGAACTGCGCCGCGAGCGTCCGCCGACGTCCGCGCACCGTGCAGTCCAACCTGACCTCCAGCGGCACCCCCCCGCCCCGGACGACGCCGGCGACGCGCAGCGCCGGCTCCGGCTCGGCGCGCCGCCAGACGCCGAGCCTTTCCGGGAGCGACCGCCTGCGCCCGGCGCCAGCCGGGGCGAGGGCGTCGCGCCCCAGCGTGTTTTCCCGCAGGTGCGCGAACTCGTCGGGGGTCAGGACGCGGATGTCCGGGAATTGCGAGACCGCCTGCCGGAGGATGTCCTCGGCCGCCGCCGCATACCCCGTCCCGCCGTCGTCCCCGAAGGGGGCGAATTCGATGCAGGGGATGTAGTCGGGCGCCGCCGCCGCGCGCATGAGCGCCAAAGCGACGGCGACGGCGACCAGCGCGCCCAGCGAGAGCGGCAGCGCCGACCTGCGGAAAGGCCGCCCCCGCGCGGCAGCCCCTGCGCGGTCGCCGCGAGCCGCGTCGGCACCCCCCCCCTCCTGCAGGGCTTCCTCATCCCGCCGCTTGCGGTCGTTCCCGATGCGCTTCAACTCCGCCGCGACGTCGGCGGCGGACTGGTAGCGCAACCGGCGGTCTTTCTCCAGCAACCGCAAGATGAGTTCGGAGAGCGGGCGCCCCAGCTCCGGGTTCGACCTGTCGGGCGGGGCGGGGTTCTTTGTGAGGATTTCCTGGAAGAGCATCGGCGCGTCCCCACCCGCGAACGCCGGGACGCCGGTGGCGAGCTCATACAGCGTCGCGCCGAGCGAGAACAGGTCGGAGCGCGCGTCCGGCTCCTCTCCATGCGCCTGCTCCGGCGACATGCAGGGGAAGGCGGCGGGGCGCGTCCTGACCGAGCCCCGGTATTCCGGCGGTATCTCCGGCGCGTCGTCGCCGCCGTCCCGCCCGGCGCGGGCGCCGTCCGCAGGCCGCACCAACCCCAGGTCGAGGATTTTCACATGGCCGTCATCGGCCAGGAGGATGTTCGAGGGGGTCAGCCGCCCGTGGACGAGCCCGTGGGCGGCGGCGGCGTCCAGCGCCTCGGCGACCTCGGCCCCTATCCGCAGTATCTGCTCCGGCGGGAGCGGACGCCCGTCCCTGGCGGCGAGGAGCCGCCGGAGGGTCTGCCCCGCAGGCAGCTCCGTCGCGACGTAGCGCCGCCCGCCGGATTCCCCGACCTCGTAGACATGGCAGAACCCGGGGTGGTGGAACGAGGCGGCGGCGTTCGCCTCGCGTTCGAAACGGGCGCTCCAGCGAGGGTCGGCGGAGAGGCGTTCCGGCAGGAGCCTGAGCGCGACGTCGCATCCGAGCCGGGTGTCGTAGGCGCGATAGACGGCACCCGCCCCCCCCTCGCCCAGCTTCTCCCCTATCTCGTAATGCGCGACGATCTCGGCCATGCCTCCCCTTGTCTATTGCGCACCTTCGTAAAATCCGGAGCCGGCGCCATTGTCCGCAGTGAGGATAGCAAAGAACGGGCGATTGTGAAAGACGGCCGCGTCTCCCAAGCCGAAGCTCCCAAGCCGAAGCGCACGCCTCCCGTGGCGGCGATTCGAGCCTGCGCCGTCGCCGTCGCGGAGAAGGGTGGTGCGGACGCCTTTGGAATCGGGGCTTAGGACAGCCGCCGGGAGCGCGGCGCCCAGGAGCCCGCCTCCTGGGACATCAGGGACGCCGTGTGCGCGTTGCGCACGAAAAGCGCCTCGTCGCGGTCGAGCGTGATCTGATACACCGCGTCGCGGCAGATGTCGCAGGAGTCCACGTGTTCGAGGACTTCCAGCCTGTCGTCTATGCCGAGTTCGTTGTCAAGCAACTGCACCAGCTTCTGAAAACTGCATGTGGCCATGCCCCACCTCCGTCGCCAAGTCGTGTGATTCTTACCAAACTTATCGTAGGTATCGGCGCGGCGCGGGTTGGGGATGAGCAAAATAGTGTTAGGAAAAGGGAAAATCTTTGGGGCGGGGCCGGGGGGGCGCGGCGGGGCGGCGAGAAAGTCCCAGGCTCCAGGCGTTCCCTTCGGCCGTCCGGTCTGACGCGCGGGGGAGCCTGGAACCTGGAAGCAATCGTGAAACCGACGTCCCGGTTACTGGATGGACTCGGTGGGACACACCGACTTGCAGGCGCCGCACTCCGTACATTTTTCCGGTGCGATGTAGTAGTGGTCGTCGGAAAGGGCGGGCTTGCCGTCGTAGCCGGCGCCGCCTTCGTAGATCGCCTCAGCCGTGCACTCCGGCTGACAGGCGCCGCAACTGATGCATTCGTCACTGATTTTCATGGCCATTTCTCTCAATCCTCCAACAAGAACAAAGTCGTTTGTAAACGGAGCCTTCATATTAGCACTTTATTCCCCCGCGTGAAGGCGATATTTCAAGTGGGCCGCAAGCGGGTCTCACGTGCGGGATGCGCGTGTCGCGGGCTTGGGGTGGGCGGCGCGTGGAGGACGGCGGGGGCGTCGAGCCCCTATTCGCAGACGTGGAGTTGTGCTAGGCTTCTACGCGGTCGGCGCGACCGCCGGACGGGGGCGGGGTCGCGGAATCGACGAAACCATCGGGGGAGGGGAGCGATGAAAGCCGCGTTGCTTGCGAGTCCAGGGAAGATCGTGTTCGGGGACGTCCCCGCCCCCCCGTTGCGGGCGGACGAGGTGCGCTTCCAGCCCGTGTGCGCGGGGGTCTGCGGCACCGACGTCTCCATCTACCAAGGGCACCGCCCCGTGGAGCATCCGTTCGTCCTCGGCCACGAAGTGCTGGGGCTCGTCACGGAGCTGGGGAAGGATGTCACCAAGGTCGCGCCCGGCCAGCGCGTCGTCGTGGAGCCGAACTACCCTTGCGGCGAATGCGCGCTGTGCCGTCGCGGGCGCGGCGCGGTCTGCGCGCGCAAGGGGGCGATGGGGGTCAACATCCCCGGATGCTACTCGGAATATGCCGTCGCGCCGGAGGAGTTCGTCTGGCGGGTGCCGGACTCGGTCGGGGACCGGGACGCGGTGACGATCGAACCGCTCGCGGTGTCGCTGAGCGGCCTCGGGCGCTCGGGCGCGAAGCCGGGGGACACGGTGGCGGTGCTGGGTTGCGGCGTGGTGGGCTTGCTCTTGGTGCATGCGGCGACCGACATGGGGGTGCGTGTGATCGCGCACGACCGTTTCCCGGACAAGGTGGCGATGGCCCGGGCCCTGGGCGCGGAGCCCATGCCGGACGGGGAGGATGTCGCGGCGTTCTGGGGGGGGCGCGGCGTGAGGACGGTGTTCGAGTGCGCCGGGGCGCCTGCGACGGCGGAGCTGGCTTTCGCCGCCGCGCCCCGCGGGGCGGACGTGATGCTCCTCGGGCTCTCGTCCCGGCCGGCGAGCCTCGTCCCGGTGCGCGTCGTCCGCGAGGGGGTCTCCATCCTCACCTCGATGATCTACGACCATCCGGCGGATTTCGCGCGCGCCGTGGAGCTGGTGGCGTCGGGGCGGCTCTCGCCGTCGAAGGTCGTGACGGACGTCTACCCCTTGGCGGAGATCGGCGCGGCGCTGGAGCGGGCGGCGGGCGGCGCCTCCGGCAAGGTCTTGGTGGACATGCTGGGCAAGTGGGGCGGCATGTGAGATGTGAGATGGCGGGATGGTGCGGGGCGCGGCGGGCGGCGTCCCGGGGGCGCGATGGCAAAGGGGAAGGAGGGGGTCGATGGCGTACAAGATATCGCTCATACATGGGCCGAACCTGAATTTGCTGGGGAAGCGGGAGCCGGCGCACTACGGCACCGTGACGCTCGGGGAGATCGACGCCCGGATGGCGCGTCTGGCGGAGGAGCGCGGCGTCCAGTTGCGCACGTTCCAGTCCAACAGCGAAGGCGCGCTCGTCGATGCGGTGCAGGACGCGGCGGGCTGGGCGGACGGCATCGTGATCAACCCCGGTGCCTACGGCCATTACTCCTATGCGTTGCGCGACGCCTTGGCGGCGGCGAACCTGCCGACGGTGGAGGTGCATTTGTCGAACATACATGCGCGCGAGGAGTTCCGCCACAAGACGGTGACAGCCCCCGTCGTGACCGGGTGCGTCGCAGGCCTCGGCTGGCGCAGCTACGAATGCGGCTTGGTCGCGCTGGTCGGCATCCTCCAAGACAAAGGCCGCCCGTAAGCCCGCAATGCGGGGGCAGAGGGGGCGGTGACGGGTTAACCGAACAACGGCATCTGCCCTTTGCGGGCGGGGCGCGGCTTTTCCGCCGTGCCGGGGCCGGCCGCCTCGGACGCCCTGGCGTTGCGCGCGTCGTCGGCGCCGTCAAAGACGGTGCGCCCCCCGTATCGCTTCGAGACGGCGAACTCGTGCGCGACCGTCGCCGCGAAATCGGCGCGAGGGTCGCAACGTTCCTCGATGCGTCGCGCGAACCGCTCCAGGCGGCGGAACCCCTCCAGCTTTTCGCCGTCCCCCACCTTGGCGGCATCCAACGCCCTGCGCAGCACGGAGACCGACTCGTCGTAGGTTTTGAGCGGGACGGGGAAGGGGTGGCGGTCCTTGCCGCCCAGCGCGAAGGAGTGGCGCGCCGGGTCGGAGAAGCGCGTCGGCGCGCCGTGGACGACCTCGGCGACGAGCGCCAGCGTCTGGAGCGTGCGCGGGCCCAGGGTCTCCAGCAGCAAGAGCGAGGCGAAATCGCGGAAGTCCCGCTCGTATGCCAGCGCCAGCACCGCGCCCAGCCGTTTCAGATCGACGTCGCCAGCGCGGACTTCGTGATGGCGCGGCATGAGGAGCCGCCTCGCCTCGCCCACGGTCTTGTCCGGAGCATCCTTGACGATGGCGAGCATCGCCTGGTGCGCCTCCCCCGCCGCGGCGTCCACCAGGTTCATGATCATCCCCTGCGGCTCCCCCACGATGCCCGTGTGCGGGGCGGAGGTGAAGTCGCGGACTGCCGCCGAATGCCAATGGTAGCGGCGCGCCATGCCCGTCGCCTCGTTCATCCCCTGCTGCACGACCGCCCACTCCCCGTCAGAGCAGAGCACGAACGTGTGCAGGTAGAGTTGGAAGCTGTCGGCGATGGCGTTGTTGTCGATGCGGGCGGTGAGGCGGCTGGTCTGCACCAAGGCGTCGCCGTCCAGGGACCGGCGCTCGGCGACGCGCAACAGCTCCGCCGGGGTGTTGCGGGATCTGTTGCCGCGCCCGCCGCAGATGTAGACGCCCAACTCCTCCGCGCGCGGCGCCAAGCCGCGCTTGAGGGCGTTCATGACGGAGGTGGTGATGCCCGAGGAATGCCAATCCATCCCCATGACCGCGCCCAGCGCCTGGAACCAGAACGGGTCGGCGATGCGGGACAGGAACTCGGCGTGGCCGTAATGGACTAGGATCGCCTCGACGACGGCGGCGCCCAGCTTCGCCATGCGGTCGGCGAGCCAATGCGGCACGCGCCCGCGGTGGAGCGGCAAGTCTGCGAATCCCGAGCGTTTCATAAGGGCGGTTGGGCGGTCGCCCCGGCGGATGCCGTCGCCGGGGCGCCCCCTGAATGCGCGCGAGCCGCGCCGTTACTGGTTCGTCCTCTCGCGGCGCTCGCCACGGTTGCCGCGGGCCCCTTGGGCGGCGCCGTCCCCGAGGGTGACGGTCAGCGGCGAGGTCAGGTTGAATGTGAGGGGGACTTCGGCCTCGACGACGGCCGGGTCGCCGCGCGTCGCCAGCACCGTGCCCGTGCCCGCCGCGCTGCCTACGCCCGCGCCGATGGCCGCGCCCTTGCCGCCGCCCGCGATCGCGCCGATGGCGGCGCCGATGCCCGCGCCGATGCCGATCTTGGTGGCGTCCTTCTTCTTGGAGCTTTCAGCCGTCACTTCGTAGTTGTTGGTTTTAACCGTGGCGGTCCGGCCGCTGGCCAATGCCAGGCTGGTCAGTTGCAACGCCATGGACGCCGTGCCCTTGACCCGCCCGCCGGGGTCGGATTCGGTGACCACGCCCGTGACGAGGGCGCCGCGCCGTGCGATGACCGTACCGTCGGCGCTGAGGTTCTCGTTGAGCACCGCTTCGAAGGAATCCCCGACCTTGGCGGTCTTGGTGGAGATTTCGGAAGAGGTGATGATGTTGATCGGGGTTCCCGCGGCCAGCGTCGCGCGCGTCGGGGCGGGCGGCGTGGCGGGTGTCGATGCGGCGGGCGCCTCAGGAGCGGCTGCGGCGGGGGGAGTCGTCGTGGTCGGCTGGTTGGACGCCGAGGACGGCGGAGTGGACGGCTTCGGCGTCGTCGTGGGTCTCGGCGAGCCCGCCGCCGGCGTGGGCACGAGCTTGTAAGTCCTGCCCTCGAAGGTCGTCGTCACAGTTCCGTCCGGGATCGGCTGGGATGGATCCAGGAGCTGGTAGGTCTTGCCGTCGAGCGTTATGGTTTCAGGCATTGCGGCTGCGTCCAATGCGTCCTCCGCCTCCGTCGCATCTTGGTCCGCCAGGGGCTCCACCGCCTCTGGCGCCTGCGCTTGCTGAGATCTCGAGCAACCGCCCAGGGCGAGAGCCAAACCGAGGGTGAGCAGGCAAAACAGTGAAAAACGGTGTCTCATGGTATCGGTCTCCTTTGAAAAAAATTCGCGGAAAGCTTGACTCCTTTGTTCGAGAGGCTCACGAACCCCCCGAACAAGAACATGATTCGTATAAGGTATACCTGCGCCGCCGGGATTGCAACCAGTCGCGCCGGATACTCCATGCGCACGATGGGGGGATTGCAACCCATGGATCGAAATCCGCACATCCCTCCGTCGCGTTCTATAGATTTTCCAACCTCGAAAAGTTCTCAGAAAAGTTTTTTTGTCAAATATATTAATTTCCATTGACATTGTCAGCTATTCCTTGGTAAAAATAGCGGCGTTATGACTATAAAGCTGATGGGCACACTTGAGTATGGATGCCGCAGGATGTGTTGTAGCAGGCCGGCGGCGTGTCCTGCGGCAAGGGCATAGCGACTGTAGACTCTCCGCAGACACACTGATCGGCAAGCACTTCCCAAGATATGCGACAGTCGCCCTGTCGCGCGGCACATAGGCATCCGGACGACTGCAAACACCAGCGGAGACCGGAAAATCGGGCGCAAGGCTTGACGGAGGGTTTCATGCGAAAGGGGTTGCAGAAGGGGTTCGGAGGGGTGCAAAGGGGCGGGATCGCCCCGGCGGGGGGCGCCGGTTATTTCGCGAGGCCGCTGCGGGTGGTCCTCATCGGCGGGCACGAAAGGACGTCCAAACACCTGATAGAGCGGGGCGAGACGGCGGGCTGGAAGGTCGAGACGCACCCCGGCGCGGTGGGGGGGCGCGGCGCGAAGGTGTTGCGGTCGCAGATCGGCCGCGCCGACATCGTGTTCGTGATCACCCAGCTCAACAGCCACGGAAGCATGTTCCTGGCAAAGGACTGCGCCCGCCGCCTAGGGCGCGAGATGGTCGTCATCCGCCGGGAGAAGTTCGCCGACATCGAAGACGCGATCTTGCGCTACCAGGCGCGGGCGGGCCGGGAATAGGGGGCGTGGGGCGCATCGTGCGCCGAGGGCCGCCGCGCGGCGCGCCCGTCACAGGGAAGAAGGAGGAGGATGGAGGTGGAGATGTCCGAAGCCAGCAACGGGGGGAACGAAGGGGGCGTCGTGAAGAACTATCATTTTTCCGGCGTCGAGCGGGCGGAGAGCGCCGAGTCGGCGATACTGAGCGCCGTGCGCGGCATCCGCTACGGCTCGGTGGAGGTCACCATCCACGACTCCCGGGTGGTCTTGATCGAATGCAAGAGGAAGATCCGGGTCCAATCCGGAGTGGTGACGAATTGACGGAGGGGCGCCCCTTGCGCGGCGCGACCCCGCTTCCCGGGGTCGGGGCCATGGGGTGCGCCCTTACGGAAAACGGCTTTTCACGCACGACCGGATCAACCGGAGCGCCAAGCCGGCTTTGAATTGAAACAGCGAACCGACGGCAGACCGGACGACCGGAAGCCCTCGTCTGAATCCGGGATACCAGCATGCTTGAATCCAATGACACCGAAGTCACCCGACGCAGCATTTTGAAGGCGGCGGGCGCGCTGGGCGTCCAGTCGGCGGTCTGGGGCGCGATCTCGCCCTTGCTCGCGCCGTCCGGGATCGCCCGAGCCGCCCAGCCCGAGGAAAAACTGATCCCGACCATGTGCGGCATGTGCGGCCCCAGCCAGGGATGCGGCATCAACGCCGTCGTGCGCGGCGGCCGTTTCGTCGGCATCGAGCCGCTGCCGGAGGCGCCGCTGAACCTGGGGCGCAACTGCGGCAAGTCGCACGCCGCGCCGCAGTGGGTCTATTCCACCGAGCGCCTGCGCTACCCGCTCAAGCGCGTCGGCGCGAAAGGGGAGGGGAAGTTCCAGCGCATCGGTTGGGACGAGGCGCTCGACACCATCGTGGCGAAGCTGAAGGAGCAGAAGGAAAAGTACGGCGCGGAGTCTCTGGCGATCCTCTCGCCCGCCGCCCGGTCGTACAACTCCTACTTCCGGCGCTTCCTGGCCGCGCACGGCAGCCCCAACTACGCCCACAGCGGCATCTGCGCCATGCAGCGCGGCTTCTCCTTCCAGTACACCCTTGGGGGATCGCCCAGCCCGGACATCGCCAACACCAAGCTGCTGGTCGTCTGGGCGAAGCAGCCGGTCTACGCCGGCAGCTCCAAGGGGAACCTGCGCGCGCTCTTGGCCGCCAAGGCGCGCGGCGTCAAGATCATCGCCGTCAAGCCGACGATGGAGCCGGACGTCGCCGTCGCCGACATCTGGGTGCCCGTGAGGCCGGGGACCGACGCGGCGTTCGCCCTGGCGCTTTTGCACGTCGTCGTCAATGAAAAGCTTTACGACAAGGAGTTCGTCGAGAAGTGGACCCACGGCTTCGACAAGCTCGTGCCGCACGTTCAGAAGTACACGCCCGAATGGGCGGAGAAGGTCTCGGGCGTGCCTGCGGCGCAGACGCGCGAGGTGGCGAGGCTTTTCGCCACCACCAAGCATTCGTGCATCGACGCGGGCAACGGCTTCGAGCACGCGCCGAGTTGCAACGACGCGGTGCGCGCGGTGGGCATCCTCATCGCCATCTGCGGCCACCTCGACAGAAAAGGAGGCAACCTCCTGGGCGGCGGCGGCCCGGGCGGCCCGGGCGGGCCCGGGGATCCGGGCAACCTGGCCGCCAATCCCAAGCCGTCGGCGAAACTGGGGCCGGGCGGCCCCGCGCCCAAAGCCAAGAGCGCGCCCGGCGGCTCCAGAGGCCCCGGCGGGCAAGACGGGGGGCTCAGCTACACGCAGGAGGTCGTCAACAAGCTGGTCGGCCCCGAATTCCCGTTGCCTTTCCAGACCAGCGGCAGCCCGACTTCGGCGTACTACCGCATCTTCGAGAGCGTGTTGACCGGGAAGCCATACCAGATCAGGACGATCATCTCCCCCGGCACCCAGCCCGCGACCAGCACGCGCGGCACCAAGAACGTGCTGGAGGCGCTCAAGAAGGTCGATTTCTACGTCGTCCTCGACGTGGCCAAGACCTCGGACATGAACTACGCCGACATCGTGATCCCGATCTCGACCATGTACGAGGTGGACCACCCCTTCGAGGGGGGCGGCAACTGGATCATGCCGCGCCGCAAAGTCATCGACCCCATCGGCGACACCAAGTCGGACTACGAGTTCTGGATCGAGCTGGGGGCCCGGATGGGCTACGGCGAGCACTTCTGGCACGGCAGCGTGAAGGAATGGAAGGAGTCGCAGTTGCGCTCGCGCGGCATCACCCTCGCCGAGCTGACGGCGAAGCCGCAGGGCATCGTCCGCCCTGCCGCTCGCCAGCCGGCCTACGAGAAGTACGCGCAGGCGTTCGCCGCGCGCAGCGGGCGCTTCGACCGCGGCCCGTACCTGCCCGAGGGGAAGGTTGCGATCTACAACACCCTGTTCGAGAAGGCGGGCTACAACCCCCTGCCGGAGTGGCGCGAGCCGCCGGAGAGCCTGACCGGCACGCCGGAGCTGGTGAAAAAGTACCCCTTGCTGCTCTCGGACTTCCACACATCGAAGGTCTACAACGCCTCCTGGCTGCGCAACGTCCCCTACCTGCGGGAGGTCATGCCCGACCCGACGATCCAGATCCATCCGGAGACCGCGAGGGCGCGCGGCATCAAGCAGGGCGACTGGGTGCTGGTCTCATCGCCCCACAACACCATCCGGCTGCGGGCGGACGTCAACCCCGGCATCCGGCGCGACACGGTGATGGCGCTGCACGGCTGGTGGGAGGGGTGCGCGGAGTTGAAAAAACCGGAGCTGCCGCGCTTGAAGTACGGAGCGAACACCAATTCGATGTACTCCGTGGGCGAGAAGGCCTACGACCCGCTGGTGACGGCGATGTCGAGCCAGACGCTGGTCGAGGTGGTCAAAGACCCGTCGCAATCGGCGACGAAAGGATAGGAAATGGCAAAACAACTGGGATTCAAAATCCATCTGGGGCGTTGCGTCCAGTGCGCCGCCTGCGAAGTGGCATGCAAGGCCGCCAACGCCGTGGAGTACGGCGTGAAGTGGCGCACGGTCGGAGTCTATTGGGAGGAGACCCCGGCGCGGGTCGTCAACATCGCCCTGCCGCAGTCGTGCCTGCATTGCGCCAAGCCCGCCTGCGCCTCGATCTGCCCGGTCAAGGCGATCACCAAGCGCGCCGAGGACGGCATCGTGACCGTGGACGCGAAAAAGTGCATCGGCTGCCGGAGTTGCGAGAAGGCGTGCCCGTACAAGGTTCCCAAGTACGGGAAGAACGGCAAGATGCAGAAATGCAACCTGTGCCTGGATCGATTGGCGAAAGGCAGGCAGCCGGTGTGCGCGAGCACCTGCCCGGGGGAAGCCCTCGAAGTGGGCGACATCGGCCAGTGGCTCAAGGACGGAAAACCCAAGGGCGCGGTGGGCGGCCATACGAAATTGCAGGGCCGTACGAACCCGTCCGCCGTGCTGGTCAAGTCGTTCGCGGACACGGACGTGGACAAGTATGTGAAGGTGTTTTTATCGGAAAACTCTTCTGCGGGAAAGGCATGACATGAGAAACGCACAGCAGTGGTCTAGGAGGGAGCTTTTGGCAGGGGCGGCGGGGACGGCGCTGGCGGCCGCCGGCGGCGCGACCGGCCTTTTCGCCCAAGGCGGCGGGGCGCGCAAGGCGCCTCCGGAAGGGAAGTCGAAGCCCAAGATGCCGCTGGTGGACATCTCGGTGCCGGACATCGCCGCGTTCAAGCCGTCCGGCGCGCCGGACGAAGGCTATTGGAAACGGTTGCGCGGCGAGTTCGTCCTCGACCCGGGCATCACGTTCTTCAACAACGGCGCCTACGGCCCCACGTCGCGGTTCGTCATCGAGGCGCGCCGCAAATACGACTTGGAGCTCGGGCTCGACCCGCGCAACAACTTCCGCCAAGGCGAGCTGGGGGCGGTGCGCCGGCGTCTGGCGTCCTTCATCGGCGCGGGCGAGGACGAGGTCGCCCTGACCCACGCCACCACCGACGGGGTGAACATCTTCGCTGCGGGCTTGGACTGGAAGCCGGGCGACGAGGTGGTCGTCAAACGGCACGAGCACTTCGGGCCCGTCGCCGCCTACGAGGGGCTGGCGAAGCGCTACGGCGTCAAGATCGTCCAAGTGGAGACGCCCGCGCCGCCGTCGCAGACAGGCGGCGCAGGGCAGATCGTGGAGGCTTATGAAAAGGCGATCACCCCCAGGACGCGCGTGCTCTTCGTCAGCCACGTCACCTACATCACGGGCCTGCGCACCCCGCTCAAGGAGCTGGCGGAGCTGGCGCACCGGCACGGCGCGCTGATTTCCGTGGACGGCGTGCAGGCGCTGGGCGCCGTCGGCCTCGACGTCAAGGAGGCGGGCATCGACCATTACGCCGCCGGCGGCCAGAAGTGGCTGCTGGGCGGCACGGGGACGGGCTTCACCTACGTGAAGAGGGACGTCCAAGGCAAGATATGGCCGCGCAACGGGTTCGTCGAGGATGAAAGCGGGCGCGGCGCGTCGGCGCAGCGCTACGAGAACACCGGGCAGCTCAACATCCCCGCCTACGCGGGGCTTGCCGCCGGGGTGGAGCTGCTTCAGACCATAGGCGCGGCGAACGTCGAGGCGCGCGTCCATCACCTCGCCGACCGCCTGAAGCAAGGGGTGGCGGCGTTGCCGGGGGTGAGGCTGTGGACTTCGCCGCAGCCGGAGTTCTCGGCGGGGCTCACGACCTTCGGCCTCGGCAATGCGGAGCCCGGCGAAATCCTGCGGGCGCTGGAGGCGGAGAAGATCTACGCCCGTTCGGTGAACGAGCCGGACGTGCAGGGGGTGCGCGTCTCGACGCACGTCTACAACTCGCCGGAGGAGATCGACCGCCTGCTCGCGGTTGTGCGCAAACTCGCGGCCTAGCGACGCGAAGCGCGGTTTTCTGATAAAGGAGGGAGGTTGGTTCCATGTCGTTTCTATTGACGTTGGCGATTACCACCGCGCTGGCGCTCGCCCTGCGCAAGCCGTTGCAACGGCGGCCGGGCGTGTTCTACGCCTTGGCGCTGCTCTCGACCGGGTTCTACCTTTACGCGAACTACATCGACACTTCCCTGTACGGCGCGCCTTGGCCGCTGGCGCTCGTCCAGCGGGGAGGGGTCGCGCTGGCGTTGTTCGCGCTCGTGATGTTCGCCGGGGTGTTCGCCAAAGGCTCGAAGCCGCGCGCGTTGCTGCTCCCGTTGCGCCGCCAGCTCGCCATCATCGGGTTCATCCTCGCGCTCGGGCATATCGTCGTCTACACGGCGACGTTCGCGCCGCAGCTTTTCGACGACGACATCCGGCTCGACCGCAACATCGTCGCCTCGCTCGCGGTCGCGTTGGCCGTCACCCTGTTGCTGGCCGCGCTGGCCGCCACATCGCCCGTGGCGGTGCGCAAGCTCATCGCGCCGGCGCGGTGGAAGCGGGTGCAGACGCTGGCATACCCGTTCTTCCTGCTCATCTTCCTGCACCTGGCGTTGGTGCTGCTCCCCTCGGCGCTGGCCGGGTCGGTGGACGTCGCCGTGAGCCTGGCCGTGTATGCGGCGCTCTTCGCGTCATACGGCGTCCTGCGCCTGAGGCGCAATCGCCTCGATAAAGGCGGGGCTGTTGAAACCGCCCCCGCCTTGGAGGCCGCCCACTAGCCGCGACCGGACGAGGCGCCGTCCCGCCTTTCGCCCGTGTCGCGAACCCGGCGCCGTTTCGATTTGGGGGGCATGGCATGGCCGCGCCCCCCTTGCCCTTGCGTGCGCCTACGTTTCCCATGCTCCCGCCCACCCCCTGAAACAGAGCTGGCGCAAGCCGTGGTTCGCCAGTAAATGTGCCTGTGGTTTCACCGTGCCAAATGTGAAATGTCGAAACTGTTAAAATATACACAATAAGTTTGCATGACCGCATCAGGTAAGGTAATTTTAATGGTTTTGGTTCCAGCGCCGATTCGGAACCATTAGATGCGCGGCCTCGGACGCCGCACCACGCTTCCAAGGGGTTTTCACCATCGGCACATGATAAAACGCTACATCGAAGGACGGACGACTTATGGCAACACTCGACGCGAACAACCGAATCACCGTGACGGTCAATGACCGGGAGGTCCAGGTCTATGCGGGGCTGACGATCCTCCAGGCGCTGCTGCAGGAGAACATCCATGTGCCGCACCTCTGCTACGACATCCGTGTGGAACGCTCCAACGGCAACTGCGGGATGTGCGTGGTCGAGGTGGGGCCCGAGGGGCGCGAGGTCAAGTCGTGCCAGACGCCGATCCTGCCGGGGATGGTCATCCGCACCACCAGCCACAAGCTGGACGCCTACCGGAAGATCCGCCTGGAGCAGTTGCTGTCCGACCACAACGCCGACTGCGTCGCCCCCTGCGTCAACACCTGTCCCGCCAACGTCGACATCCAGAGCTATCTGCGCCAGGTGGGCAACGGCAACTTCGCGACGGCGCTCAAGATCATCAAGGACCGCAACCCGTTCCCCCTGGTCTGCGGCCGCGTCTGCCCGCACCCCTGCGAGGCCGCCTGCCGCCGCAACCTGGTGGACGAGCCGGTGGCGATCAACCACGTCAAGCGCTTCGCCGCCGACTGGGACATGGCGCAGGAGACGCCTTGGATCCCCAATAGGGAGGAGGCGAGCGGCAAGCGCATCGCCGTCGTGGGCGCAGGCCCGTCGGGGCTTTCGGCCGCCTACTACTCGGCGCTGCACGGGCACGAGGTGACGGTGTTCGAGCGCCAGCCCCACGCCGGCGGGATGATGCGCTACGGCATCCCCGAGTACCGGCTTCCCAAGGAGACGCTGGAGAAAGAGATCGACGTCATCCGCAGCCTCGGCGTGCGCATCGTGACCGGCAAGGCGCTCGGCACGCACGTCCGGCTCGAAGACCTCCAGCGCGACTTCGACGCCGTGTACCTGGCGGTCGGCTCCTGGCTGGCGACGCCGTTGCAGATCGAGGGGGAGAACATCGACGGCGTGCGGCTCGGCATCCACTACCTCGAGCAGGTGGCCAAGGGCATCGACGCGCATCCGGGCAAGTCCGTCGTGGTGGTCGGCGGCGGCAACACCGCCATCGACTGCGCCCGCACGGCGATGCGGCGCGGCGCGACGAAGGTGCGGCTCATCTACCGACGCACCCACGCGCAGATGCCCGCCGAGAAGTTCGAGGTGCGCGAGGCGCTGCTGGAGGGGGTGGAGATGATCTTCCTCGCGTCCCCGGTGCGCATCTCGCTCAACTCCGCCGGGCGCAAGGAAGTCCACTGCATGAAGATGGACTTGGGGCGGCAGAAAGACCAGTCGGGCCGCCGCAAGCCGGTCCCCATCGACGGCTCGGAGTTCATCATCGAGGCCGACACCGTCATTGGCGCCATCGGCCAGAGCACGAACGTCCGCTTCTTGTACAACGACCTGCCGGTGCGGCTGAACAAGTGGGGCGACATCGACGTCAACCCCAAGACGTTCCAAAGCTCCGCCGAGAAGGTTTTCGCGGGGGGCGACTGCGTGACCGGGCCCGCGACCGTGATCCAGGGGGTCGCCGCCGGACGCCATGCCGCCGAGTCGATGCACTCGTTCCTCACCAAGGGGTACGTCCACGAGGAGAACACGGCGTACAGTTGCAGCCGGGGGACGCTGGAAGACCTGCCGCGCTGGGAGTTCGAGGAGATGCCGTTGCTGATACGCGCCCCGATGCACTACATCGAGGGCAAGGCGGAGCGGGTCGGCGGATTCAAGGAGGTCGAGCTGGGCTACACGGAGGCGGAGGCGCGCGAGGAGGCCAAGCGCTGCCTGAAGTGCGGCTGCGGCGAGCGCAACAACTGCACGTTGCGCAAGGAGGCGACCGCCCATGGCATCACCTACCTGAAACCCATCCACGAGCGGCCCAGCCTGCCGCTGGTCCACGACCACCCGTTCATCGTGCGCGACCACAACAAGTGCATCTCCTGCGGGCGGTGCGTGGCGGCATGCGCCGAGATCGAGGGGCCGGACGTGCTGGCGCTGCACTACAAGAAGGGGCGGCAACTGGTCGGCACCAAGAGCGGCCTGCCGCTGAAGGACACCGACTGCGTCTCCTGCGGCCAGTGCGTCAACTCCTGCCCCTGCGGGGCGCTGGAATTCCGCCGCGCCAAGGGGAAGGTGTTCCGCGCCATCAACGACCCGGAGCTGACGGTGGTGGGCTTTGTCGCCCCGGCGGTGCGCTCGGTGATCACGCAGACCTTCGGCGTCTCGCCCGAGGAGGCGGCCCCTTACATGGCGGGCCTCATGCGCGCCATCGGCTTCGACAAGATATTCGACTTCTCCTTCGCCGCCGACCTGACCATCATGGAGGAGACGACCGAGTTCCTGGCCCGCGTGCAACAGGGGAAGGGAAGGCTGCCGCACCTGACCTCGTGCTGCCCGGCGTGGGTCAACTTCGTCGAGCGCCGCTACCCGGGGCTGATCCCCAACCTGTCGAGCTGCAAGTCGCCGCAGCAGATGATGGCGGCGACGGTGAAGAACCACTTCGCGCAACTGGCGGGCATCCCGCGCGAGAAGCTGTTCGTTGTGTCGATCGTCCCATGCCTCGCCAAGAAGGTGGAGGCGACGCGCCCCGAATTCTCGGTGGACGGGAACCCCGACGTGGACGCGGTGCTGACGACGACCGAGATGCTGGACATGATCAAGCTGATGCGCATCGACGCCAAGGCGGTCGAGCCGTGCGAATTCGACGAGCCGTACAAGCGCGTCTCCTCGGCGGGGGTGCTCTTCGGCGCCTCGGGCGGCGTGTCTGAGGCGACGCTTCGCATGGCGGTGGAGAAGCTGGAAGGCACGCCCAGCGCGGGTGCCATGACCTTCGAGGAGGTGCGCGGCTTCGAGGGGCTGAAAGAGGCCGTGGTCGAGGCTGGCGGCGCGAAAGTGCGCGTGGCGGTGGTTTCGGGCTTGGGCAACGTGGCACCGATAGCCGAGCGCATCCTTGCCGGCGCGGACTGCGGCTACGACCTGATCGAGGTGATGGCGTGCCCGGGCGGCTGCATCTGCGGCGCGGGGCATCCGATCCCGGAGAAGACCGGCTCGCTGGACGAGCGGCAGAACGTGCTGGTGACCATCGACAGCCACTCGCCCCTGCGCCGCTCGCAGGAGAACCCAGACATATTGAACCTGTACAAGGACTACTACGGGGAGCCGAACTCGGAGGTCGCGCACCGTCTGTTGCACACGCATTACGCGCCTTTCCGCAGCGGGCCGGAGAAGGGCGCGCACCAAGCGGACAACTCGGCGTTCGTCGTCCACCAGTTGGAGATTTGCTGCTGCGACAACTGCAAGGCGAAAGGGGCTGAACAGCTTTTCGACGACGTGCAGTTGCGGGTGAACGCGCTCAAGATGAACGAGTTCCTCGATGTGAAGTCCATCCGCATGGGCGACGCGCACGAGGGGGGGGACGTCTACGTCCGCATCGACGGCAAGCGGGTCGCGTCGGAGAAGCTGGCGAACCTGTACGGCTCGGTGCGCGAGGTCTCGCCGTTGTCCGAGCACTGGTCTTCGTCCCGCCGCTGAACGGACGTTTGTCTCACGGGCGCATGGCGGCGCGTCTGCCGCGTTGCCGCTTGGGCGGGCTTCCTCGACGCGCACGGGCGCGCCTGCGGAGCCCGCCCTGCGCGCGCCTTGCATCCCACCACCCTGCG
>JAISUT010000038.1 GCA_031271905.1 Acidobacteriota bacterium | reverse complement strand
TGGTCCGTGTAGACGGCCACGTAATAGCGCCCGCCGTCCAGCAGGAAGGCCTGCACGCCGCGCGCGTCCGGCGAGACGATCCAGTATTCGCGCACCCCCGCCTCGCGGTATTTCTCGAGCTTGACCACGCCGTCCATGCGGGTGGAGGAGGGGGAGAGGACTTCGACGGCCAGGTCGGGCGCGCCCTTGCAGCCCTTCTCGTCCAGCTTGGACGTGTCGCACACGACGATGATGTCGGGCTGGCAGACCGTGTCGTCCTCCCCGCCGGCGTCCAGGCGGACGTCGAACGGCGCGATGTAAACCTTGCAGGGCTTGCCTTCGAGGAAATTGTGCAGTTGGGCGAACAGTTCGCCGCTGATTTCCTGGTGCCTGCGCCCCGGTGCGGGCGACATCAGATAAGGCGCGCCGTCGATCAGCTCCCAGCGCTCGCCGTCATTCCATGTGCAGTAGTCGGCGTAGGTGTATCGCTGTTCTCTTCGCGGCAGCGGCATGGCGTCACCCCTCCCTTTGTCTTTACCCTTGACCCTTGCGGAATCCTCGTCCGGGATCGCGGACACGGGGATTTTACCACATCGCCCCCTCCGCCGACGGAGGCGGCAAGGCGGGCGCGGCGCGACCGTCCCGCCCTTGGCGCCGCACCGGTTCACAGCTCGACATACGAGGCGCGCAGGCCGATGTCGGGGAAGATGAAGTCCTTCAACTCGCGGAAATACAGGTCCCACAGCCAGCCGGGGGACTTGTCCCACCAGGAGCCGCCGCGCGCGAGCGGCCGCTCGCCGTAGTTCTTGATGAAGAAGAGGCCGTCGCTCGCGGGGTGGTCCACGGGGAACAGCCCCAGCTCCTTCAGGAGGATGTGGGGCGGCGTGTCTGCCAGCGTGTCCTTGAACATGGTGTAGGCGTAGGCGTAGTCCGCATCCGGCGTCATCGGGCCGGTGTACTGCGGCAGCTCCAGCCTGGTGCTGAGCTTCACGCCGCCGGGGACGATGACGACCTTCTGCGTATCGACCCCCGGCGTCACGCCGTCGTATTTATAGGTGTCCGGGCTGCCGGGCGCGACCAGCTCCCCCTTGGTGTTGACCGCCCGCCAGCAGGGGCTGTCCGTCCCCTCGTCCACGTTCAGCGCGCTGTCGTTGTCGGGGATGATCTGGATCTCGCCGTCCATGACGCGCGCCCCCGCCACCCAGTCCCAGACGTTGCCGTTCAGGTCGGTGACGCCGAAGGGGCCGAAGTCGTGGTTCCAGGAGTCGGGCCCGGAGCCGGTCAGCGTCCTTGACGACGGGGTGGCGCTCAGCTCGTTCTCCGGCGAGAGGACGCCGCGCTCGTGCTCGTTCTTGTCGGCGAGGCCGAAGTTCGAGTTGCCGCGCGGCACCGTGCCGTTTTTCATGCACCAGTGCGCGAGGGCGCACCACTCGGCGTTGGTGAACAGGTGCCAGCCCCTCCCCTTGCGGGCGCACGCCTCGCGCGCGTCGTCGATGGTGACGGTGTGCGCCGGGTCGCGCCCCGGCAGCGAGTAGGCGCGCCCGTCCTCGATGACGTTCGGGTATTTGCTGATGTAGACGGAGTCCAGGACCCTGCCGCCCACGACGAATGCGGAGCAGGGCTTGTCCTCGCCCCCCGCCACCACGTCCGACCAATTGAAGCGCGGGATGCGCACCATGACCGAGGGCCTGCCCAGGTCGTCGAAAAGCAGCGTATTGCGCCCGCCCGAGGCGCACTCCAGCGCGAACTTCGCCGCGTCGAAGCTGCGCGGGTCGATCCTCTCCGGCGCCTTGTAGTCCTCGCAGACGCGCTTCACATGCCGGTACAGCCGCTGGAATCCGAGGTCGTCCGACGGCCCGACCTCGATCTCGTACACGACCTTCCTGCCGTCGGAAGTGAACCCGTACTGCTCGCCCTTGGGCAGCGCCTCTTCCTTGCCGAATGTCCCCACGCAACGCCTCCTTCCCGCTCGGTCCGGGCCTCCCCCGGAAATCCCCCCTGCCGCCGCCACGCGACGACAGGGGCACGATAGCAGATCGGGGCGTCGAAAAGGAACCGAAAACATCGCCGCACTTCGGGGCCGCGCCCCCCGCGCCCCCGGGGTTTTCACATTTTGTTCACCTTCGCGGTTGCATCCGGGAGCCCGATTCCCTAATATTTGGCGTTTTGCATTTTAACGGATGTCGTTTCGGGAAGGTTTGGAAAGGGGGTGGGGCGTGGCGACTGATGCACAATCCGGCAAGGCTGCGGGCGGCCGCCAGACCGCCGAGAGCATGGCGGCGCGCCAGCGCGAGATCTCGGTCTCGGAGTTCTTCAGCAAGAACCGGCACCTGCTCGGCTTCGACAACCCCCAGAAGGCGCTCCTGACCGCCGTCAAGGAGGCCGTGGACAACTCCCTGGACGCCTGCGAGGAGGCGGGCATCCTGCCCTCCGTCCGGGTGGAGATACGGCAGCTCGGCGAAGACCGCTTCCGCATCGCGGTCGAGGACAACGGCCCCGGCATCGTCAAGGCGCAGATCCCCAAGGTGTTCGGCAAGCTCCTGTACGGCTCCAAGTTCCACACCCGCAAGCAGGCGCGCGGCCAGCAGGGGATAGGCATCTCGGCGGCGGGGATGTACGGGCTGCTCACCACGGGCAAGTCGGTGGCCGTCACCTCGCGCACCGGTTCCGGGCATCCGGCGCACTATTACGAGATCCAGATCGACACGCGCAAGAACGTGCCGCAGGTCATCACCGACAAGGTCGTCGAATGGGCGCCGCCGCACGGCACGCGGGTCGAGATCGAGCTGACCGGCACCTACAAGAAGGGGCGGCACTCTGTAGACGACTACGTGCGCCAGACCGCCATCGCCAACCCGCACTGCGAGATCTTCTTCACGACCCCCGACGCGGAGGCGCCCCTGCACTTGCGGCGCGGCTCGGAGACGCTGCCGCCGGAGCCCAAGGAGATCAAACCGCACCCTTACGGCGTCGAGCTGGGGGTGCTGATCGGCATGATGAAGGAGACCTCCGCCAAGCACATCTCCCTCGCCCTGCAGAACGATTTCTCGCGCGTCAGCGCCCGCGTCGCCGAGGACATCTGCTCCGCCGCCGGCCTGAGCCTGAAGGCCAACCCCCACTCCATCGCCGTGAACGAGGCGGAGCGGCTTTTCAAGGCGATCAACGCCATCAAGATCATGAGCCCCGCCACCAACTGCCTTTCGCCCATCGGCGAGGAGCAGATATTGGCAGGTTTGCGCAAGGAGATCCCCGCCGACTTCCACACCGCCGTCACCCGCGCCCCGTCCGTCTACCGGGGCAACCCGTTCCAGGTCGAGGTGGGGCTGGCGTACGGCGGCGACATGCCGGGGGACGAGCTGGTGGACCTGCTCCGCTTCGCCAACCGCGTGCCGTTGCAATACCAGCAGTCGGCGTGCGCCATCTCCAAGGCGGTGCTGGGCATCGACTGGCGCAGCTACGGCCTCGGGCAGTCCAAGGGGGCGCTGCCGACCGGCCCGGCGGCGATCTTCGTCCACATCGCCTCGGTCTGGGTGCCCTTCACCTCGGAGAGCAAGGAGGCCGTGGCGGCCTATCCCGAGATCATGAAGGAGCTGCGCCTGGCGTTGCAGGAGTGCGGCCGCAAGCTGGCGACGCACATCCGCGCCCACCGCCGCGCCTTGGACGAGGAGAAGAAGAAGTCGTACATCGAGAAGTACATCCCGCACATCGGCATCGCCCTGCGCGAGATACTGGGGCTTTCCGCCGAGGGGGAGGCGGAGCTGGTGGCGAGGCTGGTGGACGTGCTCGAGCGCAGCCGCGCCCGCGGGGAGAAATGACGAGGGAAGACAGGCATGGCTAAAAAAACCGAAACCGAGAAGGACGCCCCGGCGTCCAACAGGCAGGTCTTGGAGGCGATCAAAACCTCCGCCGCCGACATCCACGGCAAGATCATGGCGCACAAGAAGCCGACGATGAGGCTGCCGGTGCGCTCGCTGGCGAACGTCCGCTACCAGCCGCAGCGCGGCTTTTTCGAGATGGCGGGGAGGAAGAAGGAGCGCACCCTGACCGTGAACACGGTCAAGACCTTCGCCCAGACCCTGCGGATGATCGCGCTGTCCAAGGAGCTGGTGGAGAACGACGACATCGCCACCAAGAGGGAGGCGTACTACGTCTCCAAGAACTGGGAGGAGGCGCGCTTCCACGAGCAGCCCGAGTCCGACACGGTGATGGACGACGTGGAGGCGTATTTCAGCGTCAACCGCGAACAGCTCGGCTTCGTCCCGGAGGAAAAAGGCGGGGACGTGGCGGGCAAGCTCTTCGTCATCGACCACGACCGCGACACGGGGCAGACCCTGCGCATCGACTGCACCAAGTTCGGCTCGGGCGCCTACAGCGTCCCCATCTCGGTGGAGCAGTTGCGGTTCGAGACCGACGCCGACTTCATCCTGGCCATCGAGACGGCGGGCATGTTCCAGCGCCTGGTGAAGCACAACTACTGGAAGAAGGCCAACTGCATCCTGGTCAGCATGGGCGGGGTGCCGACGCGGGCTTGCCGGCGCTTCGTGCGGCGCCTGGCCGACTTCAAGAAGATCCCCGTGTACGTCTTCGTGGACGGCGACCCCTACGGCATCACCAACATCTACCGGACGCTGAAGGTCGGCTCGGGCAACGCGGCGCACCTGAACGAGTTCTTCTGCGTGCCGCAGGCGACGTTCCTGGGCATCACGCCGCAGGACGTGCTGGACTACAAGCTCCCCACCCACCCGCTCAAGGACGTGGACGTGAAGCGGGCCAAGGACGCCATCAAGAACGACCCGTTCATCAAGCACTACAAGCCGTGGATACGGGCGATAGAGCAGATGCTGAAGATGGGGGTGCGCGCCGAGCAGCAGGCGTTGGCCAAGCACGGGCTGAACTACGTCATCGACACCTACCTGCCCGAGAAGCTGGCGCACCCGGAGCGCTTCCTGCCTTAGCGCGCCGCCCCGTTCGCCGCGGCGCCCTCCAAAGGCCGCCCCCCCTGCAGGAGTCGGGCGACGCGCCGGCGGAACAGCCACAGGTCTTGCGCCGAGACGGCGTCGAAGCGGAGCGTCCCGGCGTCTTCGTCGGACGCCGCCAGGTTCTCCGACCGGAGGTTCAGCTCTTGGCGCACCAGACGCTCGACGTCGCGTCGCGGCAGGCCCAACTTCTTCTGCAAGAGCACCAGGTACTCGACGTCCTGCTGCCCTCGCCGATACCCCTTCAGGCGCAGCGACGGCGAGACCCTCGGGAAGTTTTGCCCCGCCCCCTCCGGCTTGGGGTAGAAGAGCGCCAGCGCGTCGGACGCCTTCCATGAGTCGGCCGTGCCGACCGTCTGCCAGGGGAGGATGCCGTCGGCGCCGAGCGACCATGCGTCCAGCGACCAGATGACCGGCTGGTACGCCCCTTCCTCCGGAGCGCAAGTCCCCCCGTAGGTGTAGAGCGTCTGCCCGTACCGCTCCTTGCGGTCGCGGATCATGCGGTTGTAGCGGTGGAACTCGCCGCCGCTGACGACGTTGAGCCCCAGGACGCGGTCGAGCGCGTCCCGCTGCCATTGCGGGCGCGAGATGTCGGCGCGGAAGCGGATGGGGGCGCCCGCCGACGATGCCGCGACCGAAGGCAGCGACTTCATGCCTTTCCAGAGGAGCTCGCCGAAGAACCGCAGCGCGTCGAAGTCCTGGAAGCTCGCCGGCTCGTCCAGCAGCCACGGGGAGCTGGCCTTGCTCCAGCCGTCCTCCTTGTAGTTCATCTTGTTGTTGAGGTAGAACTGGAACCCGGTCCGGCGCCAGCCGCGCTCGATGAAATGCCGGGCGAACTCCCGCGCCGCCGCCTGGAACGTCTCCTTGTACTGCGCGGTGAACGCCTCGTCCGCCCAGGGGCCGCCGTCGTGCTGGGTGAAGATGTCGGCGGGGAAGTTCTCGAACAGCGGCAGGTAGAACCCCTCCGTCGGCGTCTCGCCGCGCGGCAGCCCGGCGAACGCCGTGCCGTCGAAGTAGCCTTGGTAGCGGCGATCCCACGCCGACCAGTCGAACGTGCGCGAGGCCGCGTCCCACTTCGGCGCGCAGCCGTCGCTGACGTAGCCCCGGTGGGAGTACGGGACGCGGTTGAGGTAGGTGCGGTGCAGGTGCGCCATGCGGTAGTAGTCCCGCTCGTTCTCAGGCAGGCCGTAGCAGTTCATCTCCGGCAGGAAGCTGAGCGCGTCGGGGAGCTCGAAGTCCCAGACGGTCAGCTCCACCTCGGCGGCGTAGACGTCGGCGCCGCCCGAGGACAGCGTCAGCGTCCCGCGCCGCACCCCCGCCTTGGCGGACTTGGGGACGAAGACCTCGCAGAGGAGGGACGCCGAGCCTTTGACGTTCATGCGGGCGCCGGGGGCGAGCGGGATGACCGGGTCGGGGACGTTGCCGGCGGGCGAGGGGATGTAGCCGAAGCGCGCGAACTCGGCGCGCGGCGCGCCGCCGTCCCCGGGCGCGGCGGGTTCCGCCCAATCGAGGCGCATCTGCAACGCGGGGACGTCGCCAGCGAGGTGGATTTGGAACCCGGTGAACTCGCCCCGCGCCGCCGCGAGGCGTATGCGGTCCTGGGACGCGCTCCAAACGTGGTTGGACGCGAAATAGGAGGCGGGGCGGCGCGGGATCAGCTCGCCCTTGGCGCTCACCTTGTCGAGTTCGTCCAGGATGGAGAGGGTCGCCGTCCCCGAGCCGGGCAGCCGCAGGATCTGCGGCGCCGCCGCCTCGTCCGCCTGCGGCGCCTCCGCCTGCCCGAACCCGGCGGGGGCGGCGAACGCCTCGGCGGAGACGGCGAACGTCAGCGCCGCCGCCTCGCCCGTCCGTCCCGCCTCGTCCACCGCCGCGACCTCCAGCCGCGTCGCCTGCCCCGGCTTCAGCCCCAGGCCGCGCAGGCGCATCGAGACCGTCTGGCGCGCCGAGGCGTCGCCGAAGCCGGGGGCGGGGATCATGTGGCGCGGCGCCGGCGCGCCATCGACCTTCACCCTGAACCCGATGATCCTCCCGTCGCGCCAGGACGGCGCCTCCCAGCGGACCGTCGCCTCGCCCGCAGGGTGTCCGGCGACCTCGGCGCGGAGGTCCTCCGGGGGCGCCGGGGGGCGGGCGTCCGCGTCCAGCCCCGCGAGGCGCACGGTGAAATACGGGGCGGAGGAGGCGTTCTGCTCGCGGCTGTAGAACAGGCGGTTCGGGAAGGTGTCGATGGTGACGTGCTCGCCGCCCGCCCCGCTGCGGACCAGCTCCGTGCCGGTGTCGTCGAAGAGCACGAACCCCTCGCTGAGCCCGGCGGCGCGGGCGGCGAGGATTTTCGGGTCCACTTCGACGGACTGCCAGCCTTCGGCGTCGGGCGGCGTGGCGTCGGCATGGCTCCAGAAGGTGCCCCCTTCGCCGAACATCACCTGGGTCAGGTCGGAATAGCCCCATGCGTCGCCGTCGAGCCAGGGCGCGTCGGGGTAGGCGCGCCAGCGGAACGTCGAGGCGCCGGCGATTTTCGCGTACCGCCCCGTCCCTTCGGTGAACGGCGCGGCGAGGGAGCTGACCCCGACCCTTTTCAACGGGGTGTCGGGCGAGACGACCCTCAGGTGCAGCGTCGCCCGCTCGATGACGCGGCCGGCGAGCGGCGCCGCGTCGATGTCCAGCAGCACCATCTCCTGGAAGCCCTTGAGCTTGATCTGCGCCGCCCCGCCGTTGTTGTCCTCGGTCTCCCCCGGATAGCTCGACACGCCGGCGTCCCGCGTCACCTCCACGCGCAGGTCGCCCGCAGGCGCGGCCTTGGCCGGCGGCTCGGTGAACAGGTCGCATGAAAACAGCGCCAGCGCCGCCGCCGCCAAAGCCGCCGCCGCCAGGTGCTGCAAAACGGGTTTCCTCGTCAAGCTCATTCTTGGCCCTCCCCGCCGCCCTCCCCGCCGCCTGCGGATTTTTTAGAGTCGCCCTTCAAGACCCCGACGATGTGGCCCAGCCGCACCTTCGCCTCGAATTTCACCGGCGCCCTGCTGCCGTCGGCGGCGATCCAGACGTGGAACTGCCCGCCTTCGCGGAACAGCCCCCCCTTCAGCGCGTCGGTGCCGACCTTCCATGCGGCGAACCGCCCGGCGGGCGTCGAGACCTCCTCCCGGGCGTCTATCCTGGTGTCTACCTCCATGACCTTGTCGTCGTTGCCGATGACCAGCCGCTTGGCGTAGCCGGGCCCGAGCGGCAGCGTGCGGTAGAGGTAGGAGGCGGAGAACGGATCCTGCACGCACGGCGGCAGGCCGTCTTTCGTGACGTCCCGCTGCAACTTGGGCGGCGTCGCAGCCTCGTCGGTGGCACGGAAGCGCAGCCTGCGCTCGTCTTGGAAATACTCCAGCTCCAGGAGGCGCTTGCGCCCCCCCTCGCGGATGCGGGTCGTCCCGCCTGCGGCGCAGAGCGTCCCCGGATCGGAATAGAACGTGAACCGGTCGTCCACCGCCATGTTCGCCAGCTTCGCCAGCGCCCCGCTCGACCGCGCGCGCAGGTCTATCCTGAGTGCGGGCTTGCCGCGATACAGATCCACCCCCGCGAGCTCCAGCTCCAACTCCCCCGCCTCCATGTCCGGGAGGAAGAACATGTACCAGGGCGGGTTCCAGCGGACGGAGTAGGTCAGCCGCTCCCCGACGAACGGGGTGGCGTCGAACGGGGGGGCGTCCCCGGCGCGCGCCGCAGGCGGGGCGAGCGCGAGCGCGAGAAGGAGCGGGATGGCGGCGAATGGTTCCGTGGGGCGCATGATACCTCTTTCTCATCCTCCTCTGTCGTGGTCGCAGGCCGCATTATACGGCATGGACGCCCGCGCGGGAACACGCGGGAATATTTTCGCGATTTTCACGTGCCCCGCGCCTCGCCGATGGGCTATCATGCGTAGCCATGCGGCGGGAGATCGAAGTCGTCATCCCCAATTTCAACCATCGCTTCTCCGGCGTGACCGCCGCCGCCGCCGCCGTCGTCCCGCACCAGGCGAAGGATTTCGGCTTCGCCCAGATCAGCCGCCCGCTCGGCGCGGCGCTGGGGATCGACGTCCCGTCGATCGGCTGGGGGGAGCTGCTCCGGCTGACCGCACGCCCCCTGCCGGACGGGCGCTGGCGCATCTTCCATGCGCGCCGCAACGTCGAGATGCTGGTCGGGCTCCTGTTGCGCCGCGCCTTCCGCAGGAAATTGCTTTTGGTGTTCACCTCGGTCGCGCAGCGCCGCCATTCGGCGTGGACCCGCTTCCTGTACTCCCGGATGGACGCCCTGGTCTCGACCTCGCCGCGCTCGGCGTCCTTCTTGAGCCGCCCCGTCGCCGCCATCGTGCCGCACGGGGTTGACACGGACGCCTACCGCCCCTCCGGCGACCGGGGGCGGGAATGGGCGGGGTGCGGCGCGCCGGGGAGGCGCGGCGTGGGCATCTTCGGGCGCGTCCGTCCGCAGAAGGGGGTGGAGGAGTTCGTCGATGCGCTGTGCGAGGTCTTGCCGCGCCACCCGGACGTCACCGCCGTCCTCACGGGGGAGGTGACGCCGGAGCACCGCGCGTTCGAGGCGCGGCTGAAGGGGAAGATACGGGGGAGGGGGTTGGAGGGGCGCTTCCTCTGGCTGGGGAAGGTGCCCGCCGGGGAGGTGCGCGCATGGCTCCGCCGCGTCTCGCTCGCGGTCGCCGTCCCGCGCAACGAGGGGTTCGGGCTCACCGCCCTGGAGGCGATGTCCAGCGGCACCCCCGTGGTCGCCACGCGGACCGGGGCGTTCGACCTGCTCGTGCGCGACGGCGTGGACGGGATCCTCATCCCCTGCGCCCCCTCCGGGGAGGTCGTGGAGGCGCTGCGCGACGCCTGCGAGCGGCTGCTCTCCTCGCCGGGGACCCTGGAGCGGATGGGGGCGGCGGCGCGCCGGAGGGCGTGCGAGTCCTTCTCCATCCAGAGGGAGGCCGAGGGGCTCAACGCCGTCTATCGCGGGCTCTTCGGCGGGCGGGTGGCCGCAGGTTAAATTTCTCCGATTTTCGGGGGGACGGGGGGCGTCCGATTTGGTATAAATTGCCACGGATTACGAAAGGGGATATCGAAAAAGCCCGCCGGAGGCTTGCGGGCGGCATCCGGGTTTTCCGCCCAACGCCCGGACGGCAATCCGCGACAGGCGGGACATGGTGTAAAACCTCCATGCCGGACGGGGGCGCAGGCGGCTCCGCCCCGGCATGCAAGGAAGACAGTAAGGTGAAATGGACAGTCTGCTTCTGGTCGTCATCCTGGGCGTGATCATCGCGCTCGCCTTTGATTTCCTCAACGGATTCCACGATTCGGCAAACTCCATCGCCACGGTCGTGGCGACGCGGGTGCTCTCGCCCCGCGCGGCGGTGCTGCTGGCCGCCGTCTGCAACCTGGGGGCGGCGTTCACCGAGACGCATGTGGCGGCGACCATCGGCAAGGGGATCGTCTATCCGCACATCCTTGATGAAGGCGACGCCATATACATGGTGCTGGCGGGGCTCCTGGGCGCGATCATCTGGAACCTCATCACCTGGTTCTTCGGCATGCCGAGCAGCTCGTCCCACGCGCTCATCGGCGGGCTCGTAGGGGCGGCGGTCACCCGGTTCGGCTGGGGCGCGATACAGTTCAAGGAGGGGTTGCTGCTCAAGGTGCTCCCCTACATCGTCCTCGCGCCGATCGTCGGCTTCGTCCTCGGCCGCCTGATGATGATGCTGGTCTGCCACGTCTTCCGAAAATCCTCGCCGCGCAAGGTGGACCACCTCTTTCGCCGTGGGCAGCTCCTGTCCTCCGCCATCTTCAGCTTCAGCCACGGGATGAACGACGCGCAAAAGACCATGGGCATCATCCTGATGCTCCTGATCTCCACGGGGTTCGTCGGCAGGGACGACGCCATGCCGCTTTGGGTGAAGCTCTCCTGCCCCATCGCCATCGCCGCAGGTACCTACTTCGGCGGATGGCGCATCGTGAGGACTTTGGGGCTGCGCCTGACCAAGCTCCAGCCCGTGGGGGGCTTCTGCGCGGAGACCGGCGGCGGCGCCACCATCGTGGCGCTCTCCCTTTTCGGCATCCCCCTCAGCACCACGCACACCATCACCGGGGCGATCGTCGGCGTGGGCTCCATGCAGCGGCTCTCGGCCGTGCGCTGGGGCGTGGCGCGCAACATCGTCTGGGCGTGGGTGCTGACCATCCCGTGCGCAGCCTTCTTCGGGGCCCTGCTGGAGCTCGCCTGCCGCGCGCTGATGCACCGGTAGGCCCGGTCGTGGGCTTGAGCCCGCGCGGGGCGGGGCGCCGTCGTGTGCGGTTACGTCTTCCCGAAGTGCGGTTACGTCTTCGCCAAGGAGGTTCCCTTATGCCTGGAATGCATGCTGGAGTACATGGAATGCGAAATACGGCCGATGGCGCCGCCCGCCGTCCTTGGCGGGCGGCGTTTTTCTTCGTGCTGGCGCTGGCGCTGCCCGGCGCCGCGCCCGCGCGCGCCGGGCAGCTTTTCGGCGACATCGGCGACTTGGAGCTGGCCTCCGGCGAAGTCCTGAAGGAATGCCGCGTGGGCTACCGCGCCTACGGCGCGCCGAACGCGGACAAGTCGAACGTCATCCTCCAGCCCACCTGGGCCAACGGGCGCACCGAGCAGATGGAAGGGGGCGTGGCGGGGCTGGTGGCGGCGGGCTTCTACGTGATCACCGTGGACGCCTTGTCCAACGGCGTCTCCTCCTCCCCCTCCAACAGCCGCCTGCAGCCGAGGATGCGCTTCCCCAAGATCACGGTGCGCGACATGGTCGAGAGCCAGCACCGCCTGCTCACGCGCGTGCTGGGCATCACGCACATCAAGGCGGTCATGGGGACCAGCATGGGCGGGATGCAGGCGTTCCAGTGGGCGACGGCCTACCCCGGCTTCATGGACAAGGCCGTGGCGCTGGTCGGCTCGCCGCGCCTCGCCCCCTACGACATGCTGCTGTGGCAGACGCAGATCGACGCCATCAAGAACGACCGGCGCTGGAACGGGGGCGACTACACCGAGAACCCGGCGACGGAGTTCGAGTACGAGATCGGCGCGCTCATACTGACCTCGCCCGACTACTACAACGCGCACACGACGCGGGAGCAACTGTTCGCGGAGATCGCCAAGAGCCGCGACGCCTACTCCGGCCCCGACGCCAACGACAAGATACGCCAGGCGGAGGCGATGATGGCGCTGGACGTCGCCGACGACGCCGGGAAGGTGAAGGCGGAGATGTTCATCGCCGTCTCCAAGACCGACCACACGGTGACCCCCGGCCCGGCGCTGGAGTTCGCGCGGCGCCTGGGCGTCGTGCCCTTCATCTATGAAGGCGACTGCGGCCACAGCGTCCACTACTGCCAGGACGGCGGCATGGGCGCGGCGTTGATGAAGTTCCTGGCCGATTGAGGGGAGCCTCTGAAAAAACCGGACGCTGCGTTGCGCCGCAGGTCGAAAGGCGGGGTTCGCCGAGGAGAATGGGCATTTTCGACCTGCGGCGACGCCTTGCCTGCGAGCTTTTCAGAGGTTCCCTGAAGGGCGCCTGCCGACGGCTCCCGGGGGATTTTTTTTCGGCCGCCTTGTAATAACGCCCGCCCTCGCGCGTCTGTATCGGTTGTGGGAGGGGGGCATGGAGATGATGGCAAGGGTCAAGGGCGGCCTCGCCGCCCAGGGGGGCGACGGCGACGCGGCGGCGGGTTTTCCGCCCGGCGCGCGGGACGCCATGCCCTCGACGACGGAATCCCTCGAACTGTACGAGCGCCATCATGCGGACGTGTACCGCTCCGCCTTCCGGATCACGGGGAACGCCTCGGACGCCGAGGACGTCCTGCAGACCGTGTTCCTCCGCCTCCTGTCCCAAGGGGGGCGGCCGCGCCTGGGCGACGCCCAGGCGGAAGCCGCCTATATCCGGCGCGCGGCCGCCAACGCCGCCATCGACGTCCTGCGCCGCCGCTCCACCCGCGCCGAAGTCCCCATCGACACAGCCAAGCCGCACCTGGTGCAGAAGCCCGAGACGCTTTTGAAGGAGCGCCTGCGCCGGGCGCTGGCGACGCTGCCGCCGCAAGACGCGGAGCTGTTCCTGCTGCGCTTCGTCGAGGGGTTTTCCAACGAGGAGCTGTCCGGGCTCTTCGGGTTGGAGAAGAACAACGTCGCCGTCCGGCTGCACCGCATCCGCCAGACGTTGCAAGAGGAGATGGACCGGTAGGGAAGTTGCATTTGATCAGACGGTCGCGGGGGCGCAGGCGCGCCCGCGACATCGGAGGTACGCGACATGACTGACGACAAATTGGAAATGGCGTTGGAAGCCATGAAGAACGAAAACGCCCCCGACGGGGAGGTCGCCCGCGCGGGCGGCCGCGTGTTGTCCAAACTCGACCTGCCGCAGGGGGGGCAGGCGGGAGGCGCCATCGGGGACGCGCTCTGCCGGAGGTTCCAGGCGCAGTTCGACGGCTACCTCGGAGGGCGTTTGGACGAAGCCGCCCGCCTCCTGCTGGAAGACCACCTGGGGCGTTGCCCGCAATGCCGCCGCGCGTTGGCACGGCGGCGCGACGGGGCGGGGACGGAACCTGCGTCTGCGATCCCCTTCGCGCCGACGCGCCGCCATCCCCGCGCGGCGCACTGGCTGGCGTGGGCGGCGGCCATCGCCCTGCTGGTCGCCCTGTCCTACGCGGGGCGCGACCGTTTGGGCACGGCGCTGACCTGGGGCCCGCGCGCCACGGTGGACGCCGTGCAGGGGCAGCTCTTCCTCGTCTCGGCGGGGGCGTTGCATCCGGGAGACGCGGTCGGCGAGGGGCAGGCGGTGCGCACCGGCCCCGGCTCGCGGGCGGTCCTGCGGCTCGGGGACGGCTCCCGGGTGGAGCTCAACGAGCGCACGGAGCTGGCGCTCCACGCGGCGTGGGGCGGCAAGTCGGTGCGCCTGGGCGGCGGCGACGTGCTCGTCCAGGCCGCCAAGCAGGGGCGCTGGGGCGGCCTGCGCGTCGAGACGCGCGACGCCGTGGCGTCGGTGCGCGGGACGGTGTTCGCCGTCTCGGCGGGGCTCGGCGGCTCGCGCGTCGCCGTGGCGGAAGGGACGGTGGCGGTCGAGCGCGCCGGGCGCAAGGAATTGCTGGGGCCGGGGCGGCAGTCGGCGTCCGACCCCGCGCTGGCGGGCCCGGTCGGCGACGCATTCTCTTGGAGCGCCGACGCGGACGAGTACCTTTCGATCCTCGCCTCTCTGGCGGAGGTCGAGCGGCAGCTCGCCGCGCTCCCCTCGCAGCCGCTGCGCACCCGGTCGCTGCTGCTGGAGATACTGCCGCCCGACGTCGTGTTCTACGGCGCGATCCCCAACATCGCCGACACCGTGGCGGGCGCCGACGCCCTGATGGGGCGGCAGGCGGCGGAGAACCCCGCCTTCGGTGCGTGGCTGGAGTCGGCGGGCGGCAAGGACCTGCGCGCGCTCCTCGGGCGCGTCCACGACATCGCCCACCTGCTGGGCGACGAGGTCGTCTTCGGCGCCACGGGGAAGCCGTCGGCCATGCCGTTCGTCCTGGCGCAGGTGAGGCCGGGGCGGAGGGCGGAGCTCGAAGGCGCGCTCGCCGGTTTGGGCGCGAAGGGGCTGCATTACGCCATGAGCGACGACCTGGTCTCGGTGTCGGATTCCGCAGGGCACCTCGCCCGCCTGAACGCCTCTTTGGGCGAGGGCGCGGCGACTGCGCCCGACGACCCTTTCGTCGCGGCGTTGCGCAAGCGCTACGGGCGCGGGGTGGGCTGGCTGCTCGCGCTGGACGTCGCCCGCCTGTTTGACGGGGGTGCGGCGGGCGAGGGCGCCGGCGGCGCCGCCGGCGCCGGAGTGAAACACCTGATGCTTGAACAACGCGCGGCGGCGGGGGGCGAGGAGAACGAGCTGACGCTCGCCTTTGACGGCCCGCGCCAGGGGCTGGCGTCGCTTTTGGCGGACGCCGGGTCGGGGGTGGCGGCGGAGTACCTCTCACGAGACCTTTTGGCGGCGTCCTACGTCTCCACGCGCGAGCCGCGCCAGGTGTTCGACGAGATGATGCGGTATTTCTCCAAGCTGGACCCCTCGCTCCCGGAGCGGTTGGCTGGGCGGGAGGCGCGGCTCGGCGTCAACGTCGCCGCCGACTTCGCGGAGGCTTTGGGCGTGGAATACGCTTTCGGGCTGGAAGGCGTCTCGACCTCGGGCCCCGAGTGGGTGTTCACGGCGTCGGTCGCCGACCCCGCCGCGCTGGACGCCGCCATCGCGAGGATGGCGCAGGGGCTCAACGCCCAGGCGGAGGCGGGCGGTTCCCGAGGCGGGATGGTCTTCGGGCAGGAGCGCATCGACGGCCGCGTCTGGAGCTCGCTGAAGACGGAAGGCTCGCCGCTGGGGGCGGTCTGGACTTACGACCGGGGCTACATGGTCGCGGCGGCCTCGCGCGGCGGCGCGCTGCGGGCGATCTCGGCGCGGGACGGCGGCGGCGCGCTCGTGCGCTCCTCGGATTTCCAACGCCTGTTCCCGGCGGCGATGGGCCTGCATCCGGCGGGATTCGCCTGGTTCGACGCCAAGGGGGCGTTCGCGGAAGTCGCGCGGTTCGCGGAAAACCCGGCGCTGGCCGAGGCGCTGGAGCGGCGCGAGCCGGTGTTGGCGGTCTTTGCCGCGGCTCCGGAGGAGATACGGGCCGTCAGCCGTGCTAGAATGTCCGGCGTCCTCCTGGACCTCGCGCTGATGGGGCGAAGGTAGCCGTCGGCCGGTTTTGCCGCCGGCGGGGGGCACGGGCGGGCGCGGGCGGAACTCCCCGCGAAGTCATCCGCGCCCGCCCGTGTCATCCGTGTCGATCGTGGTTGGAGGGGCGTGATGGCGGGTGTGGTGGAGGTCGAAAACCTGAAAGTCGTCCTCGGGCGGCGGGAGATCCTGCGCGGCGTCTCCTGCAGCCTCGGGGACGAAGGCGCGGGAAAGGCCGTCGGCCTGCTGGGGCCGAACGGGGCGGGCAAGTCCACGCTCATACGGACGCTGCTGGGCTTTCACACGCCTTCGGCGGGGCGCGCCCGCATCCTGGGCTTCGACTGCCACCGCGAGACGCGGGAGGTGCGCCTGCGCATCGGCTACATGCCGGAGAACGACTCGTTCATCGGCAACGTCACCGCCGTGAACTTCCTGCGGATGTTCGCCGAGCTTTCCGGGCTGCCCGCGAAGGTCGCGCTGGAGAAGGCTCACGAGACGCTGTTCCACGTGGGCCTGGGCGAGGCGCGCTACCGGGAGCTGCGGACCTACTCGCTGGGGATGAAGCAGATGGTGAAGCTCGCGCAAGCCGTCGTCCATGGGCCGGAGCTGCTCATCCTGGACGAGCCGACCAACGGGCTCGACCCGGCGGCGCGCCAGCGGATGCTGCGCCTGGTGCGGGAGATGAAAGAAGGGCAGAAGATGAACATCCTGCTCTGCTCGCATCTTTTGCGCGACGTGGAGCAGGTCTGCGACGAGGTGGTGATCTTGAAGGACGGCATGGTGGCGCACGGGTGCAACCTGGAGGAGGAGCGCCGTTCCAACCGCCGTTTCGTGGAGCTGGAGGTCGTCGGGGACGACGGCGGCCTCGGCGCGGGGCTGGAGGGGATCGGCGCGCGCGGCGTCGCGGAGGGGGCGGGGCGCTGGCGCGTCGTGCTGCCCGCCGGGGTTGAGGTGGACGCGCTGTGGGGCGTCCTGCGCCGGGAGGGGTTGCTGGTGCATCGGCTGACGCATCGCCGCGACACCTTGGAGGAGATATTCCTGAAGGCGATGGGGCACATCGCCCACACCCCCGGCGAAGCCGCCTGACGCGACGACCGGCGGGGTGGGGGCTGCGCGCCACGCGGAGACCGGATCGTCCGCCCGTCCATGGGGCCGCCGGCGAATCCCCCTCGCCCGTCCGCGCAAGATCGCATGGCGGGTTGTCCCGTTGGAGGTTTCGCCGCTTCGGGCGGCGCAGGAGGCTTCGATGGCGGTGTATAAACGGGGGTACGAGCGGTATCGGGGGCGCCTGGAAGGGCGCTGGCGACGGCTTCTGGTGCTGCCGCGCTACACCTTCCGGCGCATGTTCCGCCAACGGCACGCCATCGTCGTCCTGGTCGCCTCGCTGGCCTATCCGCTCTGGTGCGCGGTCTACATCTACCTTGCCGGCAACGCCGACCTGCTCGACCGGCTCGGTTCGTTCCGGCAATACCTGGCCATCGACGGCGCCTTCTTCCTGCGTTTCGTCTCCGTCCAGAAGGTCTTCGCCGTCTTCATCGTCGCGTTGACGGGGCCGGGGCTGGTCTCCCCCGACCTGACCGACAACGCCCTCCCCCTCTATTTCAGCCGTCCGCTGTCGCGCGCCGATTACGTCGTCGGCAGGCTGGCGGCGCCCGTGGCGCTGCTGTCGCTCGCCACCTGGGTCCCCGGCGTCCTGCTCTTCCTTTTGCAGTGCGGCTCGGCGGGCGGCGGGTGGTTCGCCGCCAATTGGCGGGTCGGCGTCGGCATGGTCGCGGGGTTCTGGCTCTGGCTCGCCCTGTGCGGCATGGTGGCGCTGGCGGGTTCGGCTTACGTGAAGCTGCGCCCCGTCGCCAGCGGCTTGGTGCTGGGCTTCTTCTTCGTCCTCGGCGGCGTCGCGGGGATGGTCAACCTCGTCTTTCGCGGCACGGCGGGTTCGCTCCTGAACCCGTCCTGGGCGGTCTGGAGGCTCTCCGCCGCCGTCATGGGCACGGACGGGAAGGGCGGCGCCGCCATCGCCTCGGCCCCCGGCGCGGCCGCCGCCGCCGTGGCGCTCGCCGTCCTCCTGCTGCTGCTCGTCCTGGTGCTGGAGCGCAAACTGCGCCCCGTGGAGGTGGTCTCATGACCGCGCCGCCGCCCTTGGTCGTCTTTGACGACGTGTCCCGCTTCTACGGCGAGGTGCTGGGGGTGAGCCGCGTCACGTTGCGCATCCCTCCCGGCATCACGTCTCTGGTCGGGCCGAACGGCGCGGGCAAGACGACGCTGATGAACCTGATGACGGGCCTGGTCTTTCCCGACGACGGCGTCGTCATGATGCGGGGCGTCTCCCCGCGCGACCCGGAGGCGCTCATGCGCATCACCGGCTACGCCACGCAGTACGACGCCGCGCCGCGCTGGGCGACCGGGCTGGGCTTCGTCGCGACCGGCCTGCTGCTTTTCGGCCACAGCCGCGCCGCCGCCGAGGAGAAGGCGTGGGATGCGTTGCGGCGGTTGGGGTTGGAGGGGGCGGCGCACCGGAAGATGGCCGCCTATTCCAAGGGGATGCGCCAGCGCGTGCGCCTCGCCCAGGCCATCGCGCACGACCCGGAGATACTGGTGTTGGACGAGCCGCTCAACGGCCTCGACCCGCTGGTGCGCGCCGAGACCATCGCCCTCTTCCGCGACTGGGCGGCGCGGGGGCGGCATGTCATCCTCTCCAGCCACGTCCTGCAGGAGGTGGACGTCATCAGCGACCAGGTGGTGCTGCTCTCCGGCGGCATGGTGGTCGCCGAGGGGAAGATCCGCGACGTGCGCGAGGAGATCGACGAGCGTCCCTGCCAGTACCTCATCCGTTGCCAAGACCCTTCGCGCGTCGCCGCGCTGCTGTTCGGCGAGGACCATGTCCGGGAGGTGCGGCTGAACGAGGATCGGCGGGGGCTGCTGGTGATGACCACCGACCAGGACCGCCTCGCCCGCGCCGTCGGAGGGCTGGCTGCGGGCGGGCACAAGATCGACGGCGTCATCCCGGCGGACGAGAACGTGGACGCGCTCTACGAGTACCTGGTCGGTGAAGGAAGGTAAATTGCGGTTTGTCGCAGAGACGTTGCGGGCGGTGTTGTCGTGGAAAGGGGATCGGCGATGGGCGTGGAGGTTTTGGGATGGCGGCGATGGGAGGCGCGGCACGCGCGCCAGACGCTGGCGATCATGAGGATCGAGTTGCGGCGCGCCTTCTTCTCGCGGCGCGCCTTCTGGGTCTACGCCTTGGCGCTGCTGCCCGCCGTCATCGTCCTCGGCCATGGCATGGGCGCGAAGTTGCGGCGGATCGAGCTGGCTTCCGCCGGACGCATCACCCCCGCGCAACGGGACGGCGTGAAGGAAGGGGATGCGATCGAAGCCGTACTGGCGCGGCTCGGGAAGACGTCGCACGACCGAAGTTACACGGTGCCCGCGCCTCCACCCGTGCCGCAGACCCCCGCCGGCACTGCGCCCGCCGCGCCGCCATCCGCCTCGTCTGTGGCGCCGCCACCGCCGTCCATGGCGCGAGCGCCCGCCGCCGTCGCGCCTGCCGCGCCCGGGCCGACGGACGTGCGCCCCCCTCCGCGCTCCGTCCGGACGCTCGTCTACTTCGACGGGGAGAGGAGGGTGACGCTGGTCTTCCATGACGGCGTGCTGGCGTCCAAGGCCATGGGAGCGGCGTTGGACGACTTCGAGGACGACCGCCGGACTTTCGCAGGCGTCTTCCAGTTCTACTACCTGCGCCTTGCCGTGTTCTTCGGTGCGCTGGGCGTCTTCATGAACCTCTTTCGCGGGGAGATGCTGGATAAGACCTTGCATTTCTGGTTCCTCTCTCCGGTGCGGCGGGAGGTGCTGCTCCTGGGGAAATACGGCGCGGGGCTTGCCGCCTCGACGGTGATCTTCGTCGCCGGCGCGCTCCTGGCGTTCGCCATCATGGTCTGGTCGCACGACCCCGTGCAGGCGCAGCTCTATTGGCGCGAGGCGGGGGCGGCGCACGCCTTCTGGTACGCGCTGGCGGCGACCATGGGTTGCGTCGGCTACGGCAGCGTGTTCCTGGCCGCCGGGCTGTTTTTGCGCAACCCCGTCGTCCCCGCCGCCGCCCTGCTGGCGTGGGAGGGGGTCGGCAGCTTCCTGCCTGCGGTCCTGCAGAAGGCGAGCATCCTGCATTACCTGCAATCGCTGTGCCCCGTGCCTGCGGCGATGGATCGCGACGTGGCCCCCCTCCTGCGCATACTGATGACGCCCGCCACCCCGGCGTCGCGCACAGGCGCCGTCCTGGGGCTTTGCGCCATCACCGCGGTGATGCTGTGGCTGGCGGGCGTGGCGGTTCGCCGGATGCAGATCGCCTACGGCGCGGAGCCCTGACCGCCCCCCCCCGGTTGTCTTCACGCGACAATTTTCGTGCAACCACTTTACCCGGGCGGCGTATCTGCTATCATGGGAACCTCCAAAAAACCTCGCAGACAAGGCGTCGCCGCAGGTCGAAAAGCGGAGTTCGCCGAGGCGACTGGGCGTTTTCGACCAAGGTGTGACGCGGCGTCCGGGGTTTTAGAGGTTCCCTCATGCGGAACCGGCGGTGAAAGCATATGATACGGTATCAAGATTTGGCGGAGCAGGTGACGCGCTACCATCCCGGCGCGTCGGTGGAGGTCATCCAGCGGGGGTATGTCGTCTCCGCCAAATACCACAAGGGGCAGGTGCGCCAGAGCGGCGAGCCTTACCTGACCCACCCCCTGGAAGTCGCCAACATCCTCGCGGGACTCAAGCTGGACGCGGAGACGGTCACCGCCGGACTGCTGCACGACGTGTTGGAGGACACGCTGATCGGCGCCGACGAGTTGCGCAGGCAGTTCGGCGAGGACATCTTCCAATTGGTGGACGGCGTCACCAAGATCGCCCAGATGAGGCTGGGCGCGACCCGTCAGGCGAAGCAGGCGGAGACCTTCCGCAAGATGTTGCTGGCGATGGTCCACGACATCCGCGTGCTGTTCGTGAAGCTCGCCGACCGCCTGCACAACATGCGCACGTTGCAACACCTCCCGCCCGAGAAGCGGGAGCGCATCGCGCTGGAGACGTTGAACATCTACGCGCCGCTGGCGCACCGCCTGGGGATGTCCAAGATCAGGGGCGAACTCGAAGACCTCTCCTTCAGCTTCCTCGATCCGGCGGCGTACCAGCACACGGTGGCGCAGATCGAGGCGCGGCGCGCCGTCAGCAAGGACTTCATCGACGAGGCCGAGGGCACCATCCGCAGGGCGCTGGACGAGCACGGCATCCCCGCCCGCCTCGAAAGCCGCATCAAGCGCATTTACGGCGTCTACAACAAGATGAAGCGCCAGAAGATCACCATCGACGAGGTGTTCGACTTCATCGCCATCCGGGTGATCACCGACACCGTGGAGCACTGTTACAGCATCCTGGGCCTCCTGCACAACCTCTGGAAGCCGGTTCCGGGCCGCATCCGGGACTACATCGCGATCCCCCGCATGAACCTCTACCAGTCGCTGCACACCTCGGTGATCGGGCGCAGCGGGCAGCCGTTCGAGATCCAGATACGCACCGAGGAGATGCACTTCGTCGCCGAGGAGGGGCTCGCCGCCCATTGGAAGTATAAGGAGGGGAAGCAAGGGGTGGTCGAGGGCGAGGAGCAGTTCCGCTGGTTGCGCCAGTTGATCGAGTCTCAGCAGGAGGTCAGCGACCCGCGCGAGTTCCTGAACAACTTGAAGATCGACCTCTACCAGGACGAGGTCTACTGCTTCACCCCCAAGGGGGAGGTCATCACGCTTCCCCGGGACGCCACGCCGGTGGACTTCGCCTACGCCATCCACTCCGAGATCGGGAACAAGTGCGTGGCGGCGAAGGTGAACGGGCGCATCGTGCCGTTGCGCTACAAGATCAAGCATGGGGAGATCGTGGAGGTGCTGACCGACGAGGACGCCTCGCCCCGGCGCGAATGGCTCTCCTTCGTCAAGACCTCGCGGACGCGCAACAAGATCAGGCGCTTCATCAACCAGAAGGAGCGCGAGGCCGCCGCCGAGGTGGGGCGCGCGTTGCTGGAGAAGGAGTCGCAGCGCTTCGGCGTCGCCTGGAAGAAGGTCTTGCAGATGCCGGAGCTGTTCCAGGTCATGGGGCGGTGTGGTTTGCGCAAGGTGGACGAGATCTACCCGGCGGTGGGCTACGGTATGCTCACCCCCCGGCAGATACTCGGGCCGTTGTTCCCCGACCGTGCGCCGTCGGCGGAGGCGTCCGTCGAGCATGCGTCGGCAGGCGCCGTCCCGGCCGCGCCCGCCCACTCCACGTCGAAGCTGGCGATGATATCCAACGTCGTGCGCGGCGTCTTCGGCAAAGGCAAGGGCCAGTCCGCCGTCACCGTCAAAGGGTCGGACGACATGGTGATCTACCGCGCCAAGTGTTGCAACCCCATCCTAGGGGACGACATCCTGGGCTACATCACACGCGGGAAGGGCATCTTCGTCCACATGGCGGACTGCCCCAGCCTGAAGAACCTCCTCGGCACCGACCGCATCATCGACGTGGAGTGGGTGGCGGGCGACGGGCACGAGACGTTCGAGGTGCATCTGAACATCGTCTCCGAGGACAAGCAGCAGGTGCTCGCCGAGATCATCACCGCCGTCTCCAAGCAGAAGGTCAACATCCGCGAATCCCGCTCCCGCAGCCTGCCCGACGCGGGGAGGCGCATCATCGACATCATGCTGGACGTCTCCGACGTCAAGCAGTTGCAGAAAATCGTCCAAGGGATAAAGTCGATCGAGGGGATAGAGGACGTGGAGCGTGAGCGGCAACTGTCGTGAGGCGGCGCGCCCTGCCTGCGAGCTTTTTAGAGGTCCCCTTGGGATGGGGCGGCTTGCCGGGAGGGTGCCGGCGCATGCGGGCGCGCGCCAGCCCTTGGCGGGCTTGGGCGGACGTGCCCGCTTCCCATGGTTTTCGGCCGGTGCGCCGAACGCCTATACGGCCTTCTGCACCTTGCCGGAGCGCAGGCAGCGCGTGCAGATGCGGACGCGCTTCACATTGCCGTTCTCGACGATCTTGATGCTCTGCAGGTTCGGATAGAACTTGCGCGAGCGGACGTTGTGCGCGTGGGAAACCGTGTGCCCGAAGATGGGCTTCTTTTCACAAACATAACACTGCATCGGCATGGTCGTCACTCCCGTCAAAAAAGGATAGATCATAGCAGTCGTCGCTTCCTGCGTCAATCCCGAGTTCCCCCCCCAATGAGTTCCCCTGAGCGCCCCCAAATTCCCAAGGATTTCCAAGGGTTTCCAAGCGCAGCCCCGCTTTTTTTTGACAAAGCTTCGACCGATGTAGTATCTATCCTTCTTTCTGTTTGAGATGTCGGCGAAGGGAAGGGAAGCGGGTGCGAATCCCGCACGGTCCCGCCACTGTAATCGGAAAGCCGTCCTCGGGCGTCTGCGCCAACCCGGTCGCAAACGCCGGTCACTCGCCCCACCCGGGCGGGGAAGGCCTGTGGGACGGCGGGCGTCGCGGCGCAAGCCGCCGCCCTTGCCGTAAGCCAGGAAACCTGCCTTCGCCTGTTTCAGCACGCTCTTCGAGAGAAAGAGACCTGGAATGCCCGGCTTGGAAAAACACCCGTCTCCATCCCCCCGCACGCCGCTCCGGCTGCTCCTGCCCCTTTGCGTCGCGTCCCTGCTCGCGGTGACGGCGGTTCCCGCAGGCATTTCCTCCGGGCTGCCCGCAGGCGATGCCTGCGCCGGCGTCGAGGGGATCTGGTGGCATTTCGAGGGGCAGCGCAGGACGCGGGACGGCGGAGTCGAGGCGACGTTCGCCTTGCGCGGCGCGGACGGGCTGGACGTCGAGGATCTGGAGGCCTACTACACGGCCGACCCCATCCGCTACGGTCCGGCGGCGGATCACGCCGTCCAGCCGGAGGATCGGCGCAAGGCGTACCGCATGGCGGTCGGGCCCGGCACGCGCCGCCTCACCGTCTACAGCGGGAGTTACGTGCAACTCGAGCTTTGGGCGGTGGCGCGGGTGCGCGGGGACGGGGCGGGGGGTGGATGCAGGCGCTTTGTGACCCAGACCGCGCTCAACCTCTACGGCGAGTCGGGGCGCGAGGCGGCCGGCGTCGAGGAGCTGTCCGCGCCCCCGGCGCTGCCCGGTTTCGACCTGAACCGCAGGCGGGGGTTTTACGCCGCCCAGACCGGGGAGCCGATCAGTTTCAGCATGAGGGGCGGCGCCGCGCCGCCGTCCGCGCCGCCGGTGCGGGTGCTCCTGGACGGCGCCCAGGTCGCGGAGCTGCTGCCGCGGGCGGGCGTGTACGACTACGTGCTCCCCCGCGACCGCCGCCTGGGCGGCCGGGCGCTGCTCGACCACCGCGACCTTCTCCTGGTCCCCGCCTGGGCGGACGGGGCGGACGGCGTGCGCTTCACCTGCTGCCTGCCGCTGTACCGCTCCATGCGCGACAACCTCCATTTCCCGCTGGGGCTGGGCGTGCTCGGCGCCGCCTTCGCCCTCGGCCTGGGCGCGGTGCTCCTGAAGGGGAGGCGTTTCCCATGGCGCTGACGGCGACGCCCCTGACGCTCGGGCGCGTGCGCACGGCGGTGCAGTACGCGAGCTTCGTCCTCCTCGTCTACGGCGGACGCTTCGGCGTCAACCTCGGCGCCGCCGTCCCCTGCTTCGCCTGCCCCTACGTGCGTGGTTGCGGCGGGCAGTGCTACCTGATGGGCTTGCAAGGGGTCTACGGCTTCGGGATGGGGCTGGCGGCGCTCGGGGGGGCGCCGATGCTGACCGCCCTCGGCTGGCTGGCGGTCTTCGCCGTCTCGACGGCGTTGCTGGGCAAGGCGTGGTGCGGCTGGATATGCCCCTTCGGCCTCGTCCAGGACTGGTTCGCGAGCCTGCGCCGGAGGCTGGGGGTGCGCGAGCGCATCTTGGGCGGGCGCGCCAAGCGCCGCCTCGCGCCGGTCAAGTACGTCCTGCTGGGGTACCTGGTCGCGGTGCCGCCCCTGGTGACGGCGAAGCTCTTGCACCAGGACTTCTACCTCCCGTTTTGCAACATCTGCCCCGGCAAGGCGCTGTTGCCGCTGCTGGCGGGCGACCCGCAATACTTGGCGCTCAACATGAGCAACGTCGTCACGCTGGCGTTCTCGACGCTGCTTTTGACCGTCACCGGCGTCACCTTGGCAGGGGCTTTTTTCAAGGAGCGCTTCTTCTGCATATTCTGCCCGCTGTTGGCGCTCATCCACCTGCTGAAGCCCGTCACCGCCCTGCGGCTGTCCAAGGGGGTGGAGGCGTGCGTCGGTTGCGGCGCCTGCCGCCGCGCCTGCCCGATGGACGTCGCCGAGGTGCAGCGGGAGCGCGCGAAAGCCGACGTGCAGACCGGCGAATGCCTCGACTGCGGCCGGTGCGCGGAGGCGTGCGCCTCCGACGGCGCCTTGCGCCTGCGATGGCTCCGCTTCAACTTGTTTTCATCGTCGCGCCGCCATGCCGCGCGGAGGATCAGGCTGTGACCATGGGGGATGGGGGAAACACGGCGGGCGCGCCGCAGATGGCGTCGCCTGCGGCGGATAGGCTGGGCAAGGCCCTCGGGCGCGTCCGGGACGAGGCGGGACGCGAACTGCAAGCGTTGCGCGCCCGCCCCGACCGGCTGCCCGCCTACGACTACTTCCTCGACCTGCTCGCGGGGGGCGTCCGCCCCGACGCGCTGGAGCGGCGCACGGGCAAGCCCGCGCTGAACCTGCTCTGCATCCAGGCGCCGCTGGAGCTGGCGCATGCGGCGGGCTTCCTGCCGTTCAAGATATTCTCCGGATCGTATGCCGCCGACGCCGTGGGCGCCTCGGGGCGGCTGCCGGCGCTGGTCTGCCCGATGTTGCGGGCGGTGCAGGGCGTCGTGCGCCTGGGCGGGGGCGAGGGACGCGCCGGGGACGGCGGCAACCCCTTCCTGCGACGGCCGTGGGTCTTGCCGACCACCTGCGACTGGATCGTGAAGCTGCCGGAGATGTTGCGCCTGGGCTCGCCCGACCTCGCCCCTGGCCTGCACTGGCTGGAGCTGCCCCATCTGAAGGACGCGGAACCGGGGCGGCGGCGGTGGCTGGAGGAGGTCTTCGGCTTCAAGGCGTTCCTGGAGGATGCTGCGGGCGTGAAGATCGACCGCAAGCGCCTTGCCGCGTCGATGGCGGTCTACGGGCGGGCGTGGGCGGCGTTTGCGCGCCTCGGGGAGCGGCGCCGCGCAGGCGATGTGCCGTTCGCGTGGTTCCTGGCCGTGGCCAACTCCTTTTTCCTGGATGCGCCAGAGCGCTGGACGGAGGCGGTGGGCGCGCTCCTTGACGTGTTGCCGCGGGCGCGTGGGGCGGATGCGGCGGCGGGCCGGCGGGCCGGCAGGGTGTTTTTCGCCGGGTCGCCGGTGTTCTTCCCCAACTTCAAGCTCCCCGGACTGCTGGAGGAGGCGGGGCTGGCGGTCGTCGGCGACGACCTCTGCTCCTCGGGGCGCGTCATCCCGCCCCACGGCCCCGACGGCGTGGGCGCGGGGACTTCCGAATACGAGCTGGTCGCGGCGTTGGCGGAACGCTATCACCAGGGCTGCCTCTGCCCGACCTTCGCCGACAACGACCGCCGCGTCCACGGCATTTTCGGCGCGCTGGACGGGGGCGGCGGCAGGCGGTTCGACGGCGTGGTCTTCCACGTCCTGAAGGGGTGCCACCCTTACGATCTGGAGAGTTGCGCCTTGGAGGCGCCGGTCAAGGCGAAGGGGTTGAAGTTCCTGCGCGTCGAGACCGACTACGCCGCCGAGGACGCGCGCAACCTGCTGACGCGCTTGGAGGCGTTCCGGCAGACGCTGGGGTGATGTGGAGACGGCGCGGCGGAGGCGCCGCGGATATGCGAAGGGGGTTTTGTGAAACTGTCAATCGGCGCGGATCTGGGCAGCACCGCCATCAAGGTCGTCATCCATTCCGGCGAGACCCCGCTTTGGCGCGGGTGCGCCCCGACCGTCCCCCGGCAGGAGGAGGTCGTCAACCGGCTGGTGGCGGAGGGGCTGGCCGCCGTCGGCGCGGTGGGCGCGGACTGCGAGCTGGCGGCCACCGGATACGGCAAGAGGCTCTGCGCCTCGGCGCGGCGGAGCGTCGATGAGATCTCCGCCAACGCCCTCGGGCTTTTCCGCCTGAGCGGCGGCAGGGCGGGGGTCGCCGTCAACATCGGCGGGCAGGACTCGAAGGCCATCCGCCTGTCGCCGGACGGGCGCGTGGCGGATTTTCGGATGAACGACAAGTGCGCGGCGGGGACGGGGCGCTTCTTCGAGCAGGCTGCGCGGATACTGGACACCCCCCTGGAGGATTTCGCGCGGCTGGGCGCGGCGTCGCGCCGGGAGATCGACATCAACAGCACCTGCGTGGTCTTCGCCGAGAGCGAGATCGTGTCGCTCCTGGCGACGGGGGTCGCCAAGGAGGACATCGTCCGCGGCCTGTGCGCCTCGGTGGCGCGGCGCGCCGCCGGGCTCATGGGGGCGGGGTTCGCGTCGGGCGACGCGGGGGCGGTCTACCTCGACGGCGGTCCGGCGCTGAACGCCTGCCTGGTGGCGGCGCTCGCCGACGAGCTCGGGGCCGAGGTGCGCGTGCTGCCCGCGCCGCAATACACGGTGGCGCACGGCGCGGCGTTCTCGCTGCTGCAATAGCCCGCCGTTTGCCGCGCTGGCGAAAAGCGACGGGCGCGTCCCGCTCCCGCCATCCCAAGGGCGCTTCGCGTCACGGCGCCCGACCGCGGCGCCCCTGCCGCAAACGCCTGCCGCAAACGCGCATTTGTCCTTGTAATGGGAGCCGGAACTGCTGTACAAAAATCCGGTGACGCGGCTGGCGCACCTGCCGGTCGGGGTTCGCGCCGTGTTTTTCAAACGATCTTTCCAAAGCGGCTAGAGGGGGCTATGAATACGAAATTGCTTTTGACGGCGTGCGTGGCGGTGTTTTGCGCGGTGCTTGCGCAGGCTTGCGCGGGAGGCGCGAACAAGGCGGTGAAGCTGGGCGAGTCGTCCATCGACGAGGTCGTCGCCGCGATGACGCTGGAGGAGAAGGCGCGCCTCCTGGTCGGCGCGGGGATGGCGGGCGCGGGCGGGGACGCCTCCGACGGCAAGGCGCCGGCGGTGGGCGAGACGCTGTCGCTGGTGCCGGGGGCGGCGGGGACGACCGCGCCCATACCGCGCCTCGGCATCCCCGCCATCGTGCTGGCCGACGGCCCGGCGGGGTTGCGCATCGCGCCGCGCCGCGAGGGGGATGGCGCCACCTATTTCGGCACGGCGTTCCCGGTGGCGACGCTGCTGGCCTCGACCTGGAACTGCGCGCTGGACGAGGAGGTGGGCAAGGCCATCGGCAACGAGGTCTTGGAATACGGCGTGGACGTGCTGCTCGCCCCGGCGCTGAACATCCACCGACACCCGCTCTGCGGCCGCAACTTCGAATACTACTCCGAAGACCCGCTGCTTTCCGGCAAGACCGCCGCCGCCGTCGTCCGGGGCGTGCAGGGCAACGGCGTGGGGACCTCCGTCAAGCACTTCGCCGCCAACAACCAGGAGACGAACCGCATGGGCAACGACGCGCGCGTCTCCCCGCGCGCCCTGCGCGAAATCTACCTCAAGGGGTTCGAGATCGCGGTGAAAGAGGGCGAGCCGTGGACGGTGATGTCCTCCTACAACCGCGTCAACGGCGTGTACGCCAGCGAGAGCCGCGAGCTTCTGACCGACATCCTCCGTTCCGACTGGGGCTTCGACGGGGCGGTGATGACCGACTGGTTCGGCGGCGCGGACGTCGCGAAGCAGGTCCATGCCGGCAACGACCTGATGATGCCGGGGCGTCCCGACCAGGAGAAGGCCATCATCGACGCCGTGAAAAGCGGCGCGCTCGACGTCAAGGACGTGGACGCCAGCGTCAGGCGCGTGCTGGAGCTGGTCGTGCGCTCGCCGCGCTTCAAGGGCTACAAATACTCCAACCGGCCGGACCTCGCCGCGCACGCCAAGGTGACGCGCGAGTCGGCCGCCGAGGGGATGGTGCTCCTTAAAAACGACGGCGGCGCGCTCCCGCTGGCGGCGGGCGTCAAATCCGTCGCCGCCTTCGGGACGACCTCCTACGACTTCATCTCCGGCGGCACGGGCAGCGGCGATGTCAACGAAGCCTACACCGTTTCGCTGGTCGATGGGCTGGAGAATGCCGGATACACCCTGGACGCGGCGCTCAAGGCGCGCTACGAGGAGCACCTGCGCGCCGAAAACGAGAAGAACAAGCCGGAGGCGGGCCCGATGGCGGCATTCATGCCCAAGGCGCGCGCCGCGGAGTTCGTCCCCGACAGGGCGTTCCTCGACGCCTTGGCGAAGCGGGCGGATGTGGCGCTGGTCACCATCGGCCGCAACTCCGGCGAGTTCCAGGACCGCCTCGTCGCGGGCGACTTCGACCTCGCGGTCGAGGAGGCGGCGCTGGTGAAGGACGTGAGCGAGGCGTTCCGCCGGGCGGGGAAGAAGACGGTGGTGATCCTCAACATCGGCGGCGTCGTCGAAACCGCTTCGTGGAAGCGGCATCCCGACGCGATTTTGCTGGCATGGCAGGCGGGGCAGGAAGGGGGCAACTCCGTGGCGGACGTGCTCGGCGGCGCCGTGTCGCCCTCGGGCAAGCTGCCGATGACCTTCCCGGTGAGGCTGGAGGACGTCCCTTCGCACAAGAACTTCCCGCTCGACTACGCGCCGGGCGCGCCCGACCTGTCGCCGCAGCCGTCGCAGAACCGCCCCAACATCGACTTCACCGACTACGCGGAGGACGTCTTCGTCGGCTACCGCCATTACGACACGCACGGCAAGGAGGTCTCGTATCCGTTCGGCTACGGCCTCTCCTACGCGAAATTCGACTATTCCGAGCCGTCGCTGTCGCGGGACGGCGACGGGTACGCGGTCGGCGTGACGGTGAAAAACAGCGGCGCCGCCGCCGGCAAGGAGGTGGTGCAACTGTATGTGGGCGCGCCGCCGAACCCCGCCCGCCCCAAGCCCGCGAAGGAGCTGAAGGGCTTCGCCAAGACCCGCCTGCTCCAGCCGGGCGAGGGCGAGCGGGTGACGATCAAGGTGGCCGCAGGCGACTTGGCGTCGTTCGACGCCGACGCGGGCAAGTGGGTGGTGGACGCGGGGGGATACAAATTCCACCTGGCGTCCTCGTCCCGTGACATCCGCGCGACGCTGACCGCTACCAGGTAAGGGTGTCCATGAAAACGGCTACATTCTCCAGATATTAATTCCCACCGGCCTTCTTGACGATCTGTAAAGTCATGCAACGGCGAGCCGGGGGGGCGCAGTCATGCCTCGCCCCCCCGTCCCCTCGCCGGGACACAAGGAACGAGCGCCGGCGAAAAGCCCGGGCGCAACTCCCATTCCTCTCTCAAAAGGAGGCCTTGCATGGACAAGACCGTGAAGCTCATATTGCCGTTCGCCGTCGGGTTGGCGGTGTTCCTGCCGTATTTCGTGTCGTCGCCGCAAGGGCTGGGCTCGCCCGCCCGGCTCTTCCTGGGTGTCTTCGCCGGCATGGCGGCGGCGCTCATCTGCGAACCCACCCCCCACGCCCGCATGAGCTTCATCGCCCTGTCGCCGGTCAAGGCTCCGGGCAAGAAGACGCTGGTTCTGGGGTGCGCCGTCGCCCTCCTCGCGCTGGCGTCCTCTCCGCTCGCGCTGGCGCAGCAGGACGTCGAAATCGACTTCGACGCCACCACCGACTACTCCTCGGATACGCCCGACGCCTTCGGCAACTTGTACGTCTGCGGCAACAGCGCGTCCGGCGACCCCGGGCGCCCCCCCTGCGACCTGCCCCCTGAAGATGGGCCTTACAAATTGACCGTCACGTCCGACGGTAAGGTCGCCGATGCCTTCGGCGGTTACCATCTGACCTCCGGCGACATCGTCGCCACGGGCGACAGCGCCACCGTCGAGGCGGGTGGCGAGGCGCTCGACAGCGTCGTCGGCAGTTACGCCTCCACCAGCGGCACCGCCACGGCCACGGACAACCACGCGATCGTCGAAGGCGCGGTGGGCGCGGATGTCGTAGGCGGCATTGTCAATGCCGGCGACGCCGCCGCCGGGGGCAACACGATGCGCGTCGACGGCGGCACGGTCGCCAACCACGCCGCCGGTGGGCTGGCCTACTCGTCCGGCGAAGCCACCGCCAAGGGCAACACGGCGGACGTGACCGGTGGCGGCGTGATCCATGGCGGCGTCGTCGGCGGTGGCGCCGGGGGGGGGGCCGACACCACCGCCGAGGGCAATGCGGCGCGCGTCGACGGCGGCACGGTCGACGGCCACGCCGCTGGTGGAAAGGCATCCTCCTTGTCCGGCGAAGCCACCGCCAAGGGCAACAGGGTGGATGTGGCCAACGGCGGCGCGGTCGGCGGCGACGTCTACGGCGGCTCTGCGGAGGGTGCCGCCGGCGCCACTGCCGAGGGTAACGCCGCGAGCGTCGCAGGCGCAGCGGGCAGCGTCTTCGGCGGGACTGCCAACGCCCCCGCCGCCCACGCCACCGCCAAGGACAACAGAGTGGACGTGGCCGCCGACGGCGAGGTCTCCGGCATCGTCGTCGGCGGGCGTGCCGATGGCGACGCCGGCGCCGCTGCAGAGGGCAACACGGCAAGCATCGACGGCGGCACGGTCGAGAACGGGATTGCCGGCGGCGAAGCCTACTCCTCCGGTGATGCCGCCGTCAAGGACAACACCGCCGCCGCCTCCAACGGCGGCAAGGTCGGCAACGACGTCTACGGCGGACGCGCAGTGGGTGCCGCCGGCGCCACCGCAGAGGGCAACACGGCGCGCATCGACGGCGGCATGGTCTACGGCGGGGTCTCCGGCGGCGAAGCCTACTCCTCTGGCGAGGCCGTCGCCAAGGGCAACAAAGTGGACGTGGTCAACGGCGGCAAGGTCGGCAACGACGTCTACGGCGGCTCTGCCGAGGGTGACGCCGGCGCCACCGCCGAGGGCAACACGGTGCGCATCGCCGGCGGCACGGTCGACGGATGGGTCTACGGCGGCTCTGCCAACTCCTACGCCGGCGACGCCAAGGCGGCGGGCAACAGGGCGGACGTGGAAAGCGGCGGCGAGGCGACCAGCGTCTATGGCGGGTATGTCGCGGGCGACGCCGCCAGCAGCGTGGTCGAGGGCAACGCCGCGAACGTCGCAGGCAAAGCGGCCAACGCCTACGGCGGTTATGTCCACGCCTTCTCCGGCGACGCCATCGCCACGGGCAACAGCGCCGTCGTCTCCGGCGAGGTCTCCGACAGTGTCTACGGCGGCTATGCCGATTCCGACGGCACGGGCGGCGCGACGGGCAAGGCTTCCGGCAACACGGTGCTCATCGACGGCGGCACGGTCGGCGGCGTCGTCTACGGCGGCTACAGCCTCGTCGACGCCTCCGGAGAGACCGGCGAGGCGACCGGCAACACCGTGACCGTCCAAGGCGCCGCCAGCCTTGCGGACGTCTACGGCGGCTTTGTCGGCGACGCCGGCGCGCCCGACGCCACGATGGACGCCTTCACCGGCAACACGCTGGTCAAGAACAGCGACGCGGCGATCGCCAGCGCGGGCAATTTCGAGAACGTGAGGTTCGGCTACGCGGGCGACGCCAACATCGGCACGTTGGACACGACTCCGACCGGCAGCGCGAAAACCGCCGTCAACGTCGACGTCGGCGACGGCGACGTCAAATTCACGAGCGCCGACAAGATCACCGGCTCCGGCGGCGTCCTCAAGACCGGCGCCGGAGTCCTGACCCTGGCTGGCGAGAACGACTACACCGGCGGCACGGCCGTCAACGACGGGACGCTGCAGATCGGCGACGGCGGCACGGCGGGGAGCGTCAAGGGCGACATCGACATCTCCGCCGCCGCCCGCGTGGTCTTCAACCGCTCCGACGACGCGGTCTACGGCGGCGTCGTCACTGGCGGCGGCTCGCTGGAAAAGAAAGGCGCGGGCGTCCTGACCCTGGCTGGCGAGAACGACTACGCGGGCGGCACGGCCGTCAGCGACGGGACGCTGCAGATCGGCGACGGCGGCGCGGCGGGGAGCGTTTTGGGCGACATCGACGTCGCGAACGGCGCCCGCGTGGTATTCAACCGCTCCGACGACGCGGCCTACGGCGGCGTCGTCACCGGCGGCGGCTCGCTGGAAAAGAAAGGCGCGGGCGTCCTGACCGTGACGGGCGAGAACACCTACACCGGCGGCACGACCGTCAACGACGGGACGCTGCAGATCGGCGACGGCGGCACGGCGGGGAGCGTCAAGGGCGACATCGACATCTCCGCCGCCGCCCGCGTGGTCTTCAACCGCTCCGACGACGCGGCCTACGGCGGCGTCGTCACCGGCGCCGGCTCGCTGACCAAGAAAGGGGCGGGCGTCCTGACCCTTTCCGGCGCGAGCGACAACTACACGGGCGCGACGACGGTCGAGGCGGGGGGGCTGGACCTGACCGGCAGCCTGGCGAAAAGCGCGGTCGCGGTGCGCAACAGCGCCTTCCTCGACTTGAAGGGCTTGGCGTGGGGCGTCCTCCTCGACCCGGGCGCGACGCTGAACGCCTATGACGGCGGCGGCGTCGGCGTGGGCGGGATCAGGGCGTCGGGCGCGGGC
>JAISUT010000051.1 GCA_031271905.1 Acidobacteriota bacterium | reverse complement strand
CTGCGATTAAGTCCCTACGCGAAGCAGGTCAAGGTAATCGACATAGGAGAAAATCCTGTTGCGCTGTTCGCCGGAGGTTTGGGCAAGCACACCGATATCGCACAACCGCTTTACCGCAGCCGCAGCCGTGTTGTATGACATGGCAAGCGCGGTAGCCGTCCTGCCGATTTCGATAATCGGGTTCGCTTCAAGATAGCGGAATACTGTGGCGGTTGTGCCGGACACCCTGCCCATCTTCTCAATTTCAGAGGCGTTTCTGTCATGGAGCGCGACTAGCTTATAAATGGTAGTCGTCGCATCCACCGCCGACTCCAAAATCGCTTGCAGGAAAAATTTCACCCATTGCTCGTAATTGCCCTTTGCTCGAACTTCCGTCATGCGGTCATAGTATTCGACACGATTTTTTTTCAGGAAATACGAAATATATAGCGCAGGCGTCGAGATCGCCTTCTTCTCCATCAGGAAAATTATAATGAGCAGGCGGCCGACACGCCCGTTGCCGTCAAGAAATGGATGTATCGTTTCAAACTGATAATGTATCAACGCGGCACGGATCAACACATCCAAATCGTCATCCACATTGATATATCTTTCAAGGTCAGACATGGCATCCGTCATATCCTGCGGAGCCGGAGGAATGTATCTCGCGGTTTTCAGCGTACTGCCCCGACCGCCAATCCAGTTTTGCGAAGTGCGAAACTCGCCGGGGGTTTTCTCCTGACCGCGAACCCCGGACATCAACACGGCGTGGGTTTCCTTGATGAGCCTGTTGCAGAGCGGAAGCTCTTTCAATCTTGAAATCGCATACTCGGCGGCCTTGATATAGTTGATGACATCGGCGACGTCCCTGTTCGCGTTTTCGTCCACCATCGGGTCGAGGACATCTTCAAGAGTAGCCTGCGTCCCCTCGATCTGCGAGGACATCAAGGCCTCTTTTCGCACATACATGGAAACGAACAGATTGACGTTCGGGATATGGGTGGACGCCCCCTCCAACACCGCAATCTGCTTGTTTGCCTCCACAAGCAGCGCAACGGCATCCCTGTCAAACTCGATGGCAGGGTTGGGCGGTAGGGGCGATGGCACAAAAGACTTGTAGGAGGCTTCTCCTGAAAGATTTGTTATAAAGGCTCCAGCCCTGTTTCCGTCCACGCTTCGCTCCTCGCATTTTGAACTTACAAGACCAACTATAGCCTCGTTATTTCAATCCGTCAATTCATATTAAAATAATTGTAAGGACAACGTCTTGGGTTTATCCCAATGTTGGAGCGGAGCCGCATGAATCAGAACGGGATCGCGCATGTGATCAATGCCCCGCGCGAGGGAACACACATTCAGATCATCGCTTGTGCGGGATCGGGCGCAACGTCCTGATCGACGAATTCGGCAAGGATTGTGGCAATTATTTTTCCATTTTGATGTTTTGCCGTCAAATACGGGAAAGCACTGTTCAGGACAAACGGCGCATCACCGTGCGTTCGGCGCCTTTTCCGAAAAAATGGTATCCCGAACCGCCTTCCGCGACCACATCCAGCACTTTGTCAGGCTCGGTCACCGTCACGCCGCCGAGCACTTCGACGCCGCGCCGGAAGAAAGCCTCCGGCAGTCCGCTCGCCGTGGGCCCCGCGACCACGACATGGGCATCCGGCGACCGGAGGCGCAACAGCCCTTCGAGCGTGCCGTTGATCAGCGTGGTCCCGGTGATGACGAGCATATCCGCCTGCGCGACCTCGTCCGCCGCCTGTTCCGGCGGGACAAGCCAAGGCAGCTCGTCCTCCTTTAAAACGGAGGGATCGAGCTCCAATATGCCGAAGGGCTTGCCCCGCCGTTTCAACGCGCGCAACGCCGGAATGATTGCGCCTACGACGACGACCCGGGCGTCGTCGCCAATGACCGCTTCGTCCAATGCGTCCGCGCCATGTCGGATCTCGTATCCGACGGGAGGACATCGCCGCAGGCAGCTCTGGGAAAGCGCGTTTAGAACCGCGATGGCGATCGTCTTCTTCAATGGAGGCCCGTCGAGCAAGCCGTCGAGGAACGGCTTGACCGGCATCGAGCGCATCTTCCCCGCAATCGGCATGGCGCTGGCGGAGCTTGGGCAGCAAACCGCGTCGGGGATGGATTTCAGGGGGGTGAAGCATAGCCCGCCGCTCCCGTCGTTCAGCTTCACGCCGGTGAAAAACAGCCCGAGGACGACCCTCTCGATTTCAAGTGAATCGATGGCGCCGCCGAGAATCCGACCGGCCTCACGCAACGTCTCCCGCAGGATGTCCCCGGCTTGGTAGCTAACAGGTTCCATGCTCCCCCCCTAAAATTCACGCAGCTTGCCGCGAAGCGCGTAGATGCAAGCCGCCATAGCTTCAGCAGTGTATGCAAAACGGCGGGATGGCACAAGCGCAAACCCCGGATGCGCCATGGATTCATGGATAGGGACCGGATGTGGACGCTCCCCCGCCGATGCGTCCGCGCCCGCCTCACGCAGCCCCCATCGGCGCATGTCGAGGCGCGCACTTTTGCCGGGAGCGGGTCGGGACAGGTAAATTCCGCGCCCCATCGCTCGTGCCCGTCGCTCGTGCCCGAAGCTCGTGGGAAAAAACGCTTACATCGCACGAAATTTTGGACTAGAATCGAGCCTCATTGTTGGAGGCGGTCGGGAGAAGCCAGCTTGAAATCCGTTGTCAAAATCCGGGAGGGGACGGGGCGATCCGGGGATGCAGGTTATTCGTCCTATCCATTGAACAATATGAACAAATTCAAAATCGTTTTCGTTTGCATATGCATGATATTTGCGGCAACGGCGCAAGCTCAAAGCACGTTGGCTCCGCATCTGCAAAAACATGGCACAGCGACACAGCTTGTCGTCGAAGGGAAACCTTTCCTCATCCTTGGAGGCGAACTCGCCAATTCGAGCGCATCAAGCCTCGAATATATGAAACCGATATGGAAAGATTTGGCTTCCCAGGGCTTAAATACAGTTCTCGCACCTATTTCTTGGGAACTGCTGGAACCGCGAGAAGGCGAATACGACTTTGCGTTGGTTGACGGGCTGATCGAAGATGCGCAAAAACATAATCTCAAGCTTGTGTTTTTATGGTTCGGAAGTTGGAAGAACACATATTCTAGCTATGTCCCGGAATGGGTAAAGCGTGATACGAAGCGTTTTCCACGAGTGATGATGAAGAACGGGCTTCCCACCGAACGTCTCACTCCGTTGAGCGCATCAAACCGCGATGCCGACGCAAAAGCATATAAAGCCCTCATGAAGCGCATCAAGGACATTGATTCCAAACACACGGTTTTGATGATGCAAGTCGAGAACGAAATAGGAGTCATCCCCGATTCTCGCGACTTCTCGGAATCGGCCAACGTCGCGTTCAATGCAGACGTCCCCGGAGAATTGATCGGCCATCTTTTGAAAAATAGCGACAAACTTTCACCCGAACTGCATCAAGCTTGGGTTTCGACGGGGAAAAAGACTTCCGGTTCGTGGAAGGAAGTCTTTGGCTCGGAACCGATCACCGACGACTTTTTCATGGCATGGCATTATGCGAAATACCTGGATGTCATCGTCGATGCGGGAAAAGCAGAATACGACATCCCCATGTTCACCAATGCCGCCCTGATTCGTCCCAACTATCAGCCCGGGCAATACAACAGCGGCGGACCGCTCCCACATTCGATCGACATCTACCGAGCCGGCGCCCCGAAGCTGGATTTCATCGCCCCCGACATCTATTTTACGAATTTCGCATACTGGGCGGGCAGGTATCAGAGCGAAGGGAATCCCGTCTTTGTGCCGGAAACTTACGGCGGCGAGGCCGGAGCCGCAAATGCGTATTACGCTTTCGGACAGTTGAACGCCATCGGGTTCTCGCCGTTTGGCATAGATGGAAGGTATTTACCGCCCGCGCCATCGGGCCCGGCTTCAAATCCGCTCGCAACCGCTTATTCGACATTGGCGCATCTCGCCCCTGCGATCCTTGAAAAACAGGGTACGGATAAAATCGCAGGCATCGTGCTCGAAGGGAGCGAGCAACGCAGCGGCAAGATCTCGTTCGGAGGATACGACATCTCCGTCAACTGGGCGGGAGGAGCCGCCACCGGCGCCGCAGATTTCAACCGGCGCATCGGAGTGCTGTTCATTCAGACCGGCGAAGATGAATTCCTGATTGCAGGAAGCGGTTCGGCGACCCTATCATTCGCTTCGAGTGCCGTAAGCAGGCAAACCACCGGAATCGCGTCTATCGACGAAGAAATCCTGACTGAAGGGAAATGGATTTGGATGCGAAGGCTTAACGGTGATGAAAACGGCCAGGGGCAGGTCTTGCGGTTGTCCTCAGACAGGGCTGCGGTTTATAAAGTGAAGTTATATAAATATTAGCTTAGCGCGATGTGATTCAAAACGCTTGCGCCGCGCGCCGAGGTGCGCCCAAACGTCTTGCCGGGGATGGAGCGGCGGATCGTCACTCCTTTTTTCCCACGAATATGCTCCACGGAAACGACGTGGTGCAGGCGATGGGCGTAAAATAACGCGAGCATAGGTCATAGAAAGCGCGTCGTGAAAAATTCTGTATATGTTCGGGATGGTTGCCGAATGTTTTGAGATATTTCCCGCTTGCAAAATTGCAGAGCCTGAAAAACGGCTCGTCAGGCACAGAAAGGATGACGCACCCTCCCCCCGCAACGTCTACAAGGCGTTTTATCTCTGAAAGCGCCTTTCCGGGTTGCTCTAAATGCTCTAAAACTTCACTGCAAATCACAGCGTCAAACGTCTCCCCCGCCTGTACGGCATAGGCGTTCGCAACGAAAAAATGCGCATCGGGGTTTTGCGCCTTCGCCAATTCCAGGGCGTCGGCGTTTATGTCGCATCCGGCGAACTGGACATGCGGATGCCGGGCGTGGAGCTTCTTCAAAGTAAAGCCTTCGCCGCAACCTACATCTATCAAGGTTTTCACGTTTCCCGCAAACGGCGCGAAGAGAGACAACAGTTTTTTGTCGAAACGCTCGATCAAAAGTTTCCGCAAACCCTTCGACTGGGTGTGCTTTGTGTAGTTGCTGGTGATTCCAGCCATCCTCCGCCCCCCCCCTTCCCTGACGACAAATTTCCCGCCGCGCCCCCTCACGCCCACACCGACGGGAAGTCTGATTCTATCGCGGGATTCCCCTGATGGAAATTGTTTTTGACGGAAATGCGGCCGGAGGGCGAGGCCATGGCTTCAAACGACCCCATCGGAGGCGGTCGGGAGCGGGGAGTGGGGATGGAACGGACATGGGCGATCGGGGCAACTTGGGGCAAATGACCACACGAACGGGCTATTTACCCCATTCGTCGGGGGGCGGCACGTCTGCCCGGAAATGATCGTTTCGCCATATGTGCCATAGGAATCAAGGGGATAAAAACGCCCGAAAAACTGGCGCGGCGTTTGCATATAGAAATGCCGGATTGAGCAAATCCGGGGGCGGCCTTCGGGTCGCCCCCTCTCACCTTTTCATATCCCACCTACACGATGCGTCCTTCCCCACTTGTGGGGAGGGACGCCCACTGCCGCGCCAGCTTGACGCCGCGACAGCGTGGCGCATCGCAGGCTATGGCTTGCGGGGCGCGCAGAGTTCGCGGGAGCGGCTGGCGGCGGCATCGACGGCGTCTGCCAGCACGGCGCGAAAACGCCCCTTTTCCAACATCCGCAACCCGGCGGCGGTAGTGCCCCCGGGGGTGGTCACCATGTCCTTGAGCTCGGCGGGGGATTTCCCCGTTTCGAGCATCATCTTGGCTGCGCCGTAAACGGTCTGCGCCGCCAGCAACACCGCCTCCTTGCGGGCGATGCCGAGTTGCACCCCGGCGTCGCCGAGCGCCTCGATGGCGAGGAATACGTAGGCGGGGCCGCTCCCGGAGAGCCCGGTCACCGCGTCCATCAGCGCCTCGTCCTGGACGACCACCGCCCTGCCCGCGCCTTCGAAGATTTCGACGACCTCCGCCAGCGCGTCCGGGGAGACGCCGCCCCCCGCGTAAATGGCGGCGGCGCCCGCCAGCACTGCGGCGGGGGTGTTGGGCATCACGCGCACGACGCCCGCCTTGGGATGCAGTTCCGCGGAGAATTTCCCGACGGGCGCGCCGGCTATGATCGACACGAACGTCTGCCCTTCGCGGCTGTCGGCGGCGACCTCGTCCAGCAACGCATCCACATGGTAGGGCTTGACGCCGAGGATGACGATGTCGGCGCGGCGCACCACCTCCGCGTTGGACGCGGCGGCCTGGATGCCGCAACCCGCCTGCAACGCCGACAGCTTTCCCGCGTCGATGTCGCTGACGACGATTTGCGACTTGTCCACCCTGCCCGACTGCAGGAGCCCGCGCAGGATCGCGCCCCCCATGTTCCCCGCGCCGACGAATCCGACCGTCTTGTCCTTCAGCATGAAACCTCCCCCCGGCTAGGCGGCCGGCTTATTTCCAGACCATATAAAAACATGGAGATTCTATATCCATCTCCGGGCATTCCGTAAGGAAATTCCTGTGCGCCGCCCCCCCTCCGCCCCCCCTGCACGCCCCCCTCCCCCGCGCCGTCCCGGCTGTCGCCGTCGCCGCGCCAAAATTTGGAATTCCCAATCCATTTGGAAATGGTAATGTATTCAACATGACCGACAGGACGCGCCGCATCATCTGCCTCCTCTGTTGCAGCATCTTCCTGCTGCCGGGGGCGGGGTTCGCGCTGGCGGACGAGGAGTCCGCGCCGCAGCCCCCCCAGGGCAAGCCCCCGAAGGTGGCGCTGGTGTTGAGCGGCGGCGGCGCGCGCGGCGCGGCGCACATAGGGATTTTGAAAGTCCTGCAACGCGAGGGCGTCCCCATCGACTGCATCGCCGGCGTGAGCATGGGGGCGCTTACGGGCGGCCTTTACGCAGTCGGCTACTCCCCCGCCGACATCGAGCGGTTCCTCGCGGAGCAGGATTGGAACAGCCTGTTCAGCGACGCGCCCCAGTGGCGCTTCACCCCGTTGGTCGAGCGCGCGGACACCCGCTACCAGGGCAAGATCGCGCTACGTGGGCTGAGCCCGGAGATCCCGGGCGGCCTGTTCAGCGGGCAACGGTTCACGGAGGCGTTGGACGTGCTCACCGCCGCGCCGATGCTACGCGCCCAAAACGACTTCGACAAGCTCCCCATCCCCTTCCGGGCGGTGGCGACCAACCTGGTGGACGGCAAGCCTTACGTGTTCCGCCAAGGATCGCTGACCCAGGCGGTGCGGGCGTCCATCGCGGTGCCGATGATGTTCACGCCGGTGGAGACGGAGGACGCGCTGTTGGTGGACGGGGGGCTGGTGGACAACCTCCCCACCGGCATCGCCCGCGACATGGGCGCCGACATCGTCATCGCCATCGACGTCTCCTCGCCGCTTCTGCAAAAAGGGGAGATGCGCACCCTGTTCAGCGTCGTGGACCAGTCCATCAGCCTGCAAATGGAGCGGAACGTCCAAGAGAGCAAGAAGCTCGCGACCCTGGTGCTGACGCCGAACCTCGACGGCTACAGCAATACGAACTACGACAGGCTGCCGGAGATCATCAAACGGGGGGAGGAGGAGGCGGAACTGCGCCTGCAGGAGATCAAGGCGCTGGTGCGCGGCATCCCCCCGCACAGCCATCCCGAGCCCGCTCCGACGGGGACGCCCCCTGTCATCGACTCCATCGCCTTCTCCGGGTTGAACAAGGTGTCTGCCAGACAGGTCGCGGACAAGATCAGCCTGCGGGCGGGCGACCTCGCAGACCCCGCCGCAATCGCCGACGACGTCAGCCGCATCTACGCCACGCGCCTCTTCGAGACCGTGAGCTACACGCTGGAGCCGGTGGGGGGCGACCGCTACCGGCTCATCTTCCGGGTGCGGGAGGAGCTGATGAACACGCTCGGCGCGGGCATCCGCTACGACAACGACTACGACTTCACCATCTTGGCGGAATTCGTCGCGCGCCAACTGTTCCGCTCGCCGTCGCGAGTCGTCGTCTCCAGCCAGTTCGGCGGCGTGGAGAACCACAGCGCCTCGTTCCGCTACACCCCCGCCAAGGCGGACTTCCTCTACCTGGAGCCCAAGGTGGAGATCAGCCGGCTGGAGCGCCAAGACAAGCGCGACAAGGTGCTGGTGGACACCTACACCGACAAGCGCGAGGGGGGGCAGTTCCTGCTGGGCGGGACTTTCTTCCGCCAACTGGAGCTTTCGGGGGGGTACCGCCTCGACCGCGTCCGCGTGGCGGGCGGCGTCGCGCCCCGGATGCTGGCGGGGACTTCGACGCTGGCGGGGCTGTCCGCCCGCCTGAACTGGAACTCTTTCGACAACCCGGAATACCCCAGCAGCGGCAGCAGCCTCGACATGCGGTTCGCGAAGCGGCACCGGTCGTTCGGCTCTGACTACGACAACCTGAAAGGGTCGGTCGATTATCGGAAGCACATCCCGTTGCCGGACGAGTCCACCATACGGATGCAGGTCACCCTCGGCTATTCCGAAGGCGACACCCCTTTCTTCGACCAGTTCTTCGTCGGCGGGTTCTCGCCATCGTCGTTGGCGTCCAGGCCGTTCCTCGGTTTCGACGTTGACGAGATCACCGCGCAGCAGATGGCGGTCGGGGGCGTCAGCTATTACCGCCAGATATTCACCAAGCCTCTCAGCGTGCTGAAACGCGGCTACCTGACCGCCACCTACAACACCGGCTTTTTCAGCGAACGCGCCTCCGCCCCTTACGCATTCCAGAACTGGAACGGCATCGGCGTCGGCATGGCGCTCGACACGCGCATCGGCCCGTTGCGCATGACCCTGGGCTGGGGGGAGCGAGGCCGCGTCAACTTCCACCTGTCCTTCGGCCCGTCGTTCTAGCCGGCGGCGTTTCGCGCGCCACCCCGTCTTTTCAGGAAACCTTCAATGGATGGTGTCGTTCCCGTCGCCCCGGCCGTGCTCGACTTTGCGCCGCACGTCGCCGTAGTAGACCTCGAACCGCCGCTTCAACTGCTCCCGGCGGCGCTGTTCGTTGAACGCCCGGTAGCGGTCGCCCCAGTCCCGCCCCTTCAGATAGACGTAGCCGACGACCATCCCCCCGAGGTGGGCGATGTTGGCGACGCCGGGGTCGGATTCGGTGATGGAGGACAGGAACGCCACCGCGCCCATGATGACCACCAGCCACTTGACCTTGACCGGCAGCAGGAAATTCAGGTAGACGACGCGGTTGGGCCAGGACATGCCGTAGGCGAGGAGCAGGCCGTAGACCGCGCCGGACGCCCCTATCACGGTGTTGCCCGAGTGCATGGACACCGCCCAGGAGCAGACGCCCGCGCCGACGCCGGTCACGAAATAGTAGGCGAGGAAGCGTCGCGGCCCCCAGTAGCGCACCAGTTCGTTGCCGAACATGAACAGGGGGAGCATGTTGAAAAGCAGATGGAACGGGTTGCCATGCAGGAACATGTATGTCGCAAACCGCCACAGCGCGTATTCGGAGGTGACGATGTCGGGTCGCAGCCCCAGCTCCTCCTCCAGCAGGGAGCTGCCCAGCAGGTGGTGGAACGCGAGCTGCGCCAAGTAGACCGCCGCGTTGGCGACGACAAGCGATTTGACTGTCCGTGTGGCAGGTCCGCCGAAGAAATATGCGCTCACGTTGCAATCCTAGGAAAAGAGCAAGGCAAAATCAAGACTTGCGTGTCAAACACCTCTCGAATTCGTCGTTTTGGCGGCGCGGACGGGCGCATGCGCCACATCGCGCTTCGACAAGGGGCTCGCGACGCCTCCCATGCGCCGCATACGCCTGCGCCCCCCATGTGCGCCCGCGCCCACTCCAGCCCGCGCGCACCGCGCATCCACCCCCGGCGGCGCAAGCCGAAACAAACGGCGGGGGCGCCGGCGCAGTTCCATTCCGTTGGGAGCGCTGGTAAAATAGGCGCTTCGCCATACGACGGGCTCCTGGCGATCATAGGAAAGGGAACCTCTGAAAAACCTCGCAGACAAGGCGCAACGCAGCGTCCGGGTTTTTCAGAGGTTCCCTAAAATTGCAAACGCATCGCGAGGGAGGCGGCATGCGACACAGCGGGAGGGATTTCGGGCAGATGCGCGAAGTGCGCATCGACATGGACTGCATCAAGCACCCGATGGGCTCGGCGATGATAGCGGTCGGCGACACGCGGGTGCTCTGCACCTGTTCGGTGGAGGACAAGGTGCCTCCTTTCTTAAACCACATGAACCAAGGGTGGATCACCGCCGAGTACGGCATGCTCCCCGGCGCGACCAACACCCGGACGGCGCGCGAGGCGGCGCGCGGCAAGCAAGGGGGGCGCACCGTCGAGATCCAGCGCCTCATAGGCCGTTCGCTCCGGGCCATCGTCAACCCCTCGCTTTTAGGGACGCGCACCTTCCTGATCGACTGCGACGTGTTGCAGGCGGACGGCGGTACGCGCACGGCGTCCATCACCGGCGGCTTCCTCGCCCTGGCAGCCGCCATCATCAAGCTGATGGACAAGAAGCTGCTCCCGGCGACCCCGTTGCGCGACTACGTGGCGGCAACCAGCGTCGGCGTCATCGACGGCAAGCCTTGCCTGGACCTCGACTACAAGGAGGACTCGCGCGCCGAGGTCGATATGAACCTCGTCATGACCGGGCAGGGGCGCTACGTGGAGATACAGGGGACGGCGGAGAAGAGCCCGTTCGACCTGGAGACGCTCGGCAAGTTGCAGGATCTGGGGGCGGCGGGCGTCCGGCAGTTGGTCGAGATGCAAAAAGAGCGGTTGGCGGCGCGCATAGACCTGTCCCGCCTCTTTCCAAAATAGTCGCGGCGGCGCGAGGCGCCCTCGCAATGCGCAGGAGGTTGCCGAGATGTCTGAAACGGGGAGGGGCGTTCCGCAAACCATCGTCGTCGCCACCCGCAACGAAGGGAAGCTGCGGGAGTTCCAATCGCTGTTGCGGCCGTTCCTAGGCGCGGGTTGCGCCATCCTGAGCCTGGGGGACCTCGCCATCGACGCCGCCGTCGAGGAGTCGGGCGGCACGTTCGCGGAAAACGCGCGGTTGAAGGCGGTCGGCTATTCCCGCCTGACCCCCCATCCCGTCTTGGCGGACGACTCCGGCTTGGAGGTGGAGGCGCTGGGGGGGCGGCCGGGGATACACTCGGCGCGCTACGCCGGACCGGACGCATCGGACGGGGATCGCATCCGCAAGTTGCTGGGCGAGCTGGACGGTGCCGGCGTCGCGGACATCTGGTCTGCGGGGCAGGCGCGGGCGCGCTTCGTCTGCGCGCTGGCGCTGACGCAGGGCGGCGAAGCGACGCTTCAGGCCGAGGGCGACTGCCACGGCGTCATCATCCGCGACCCGCGCGGCTCAAACGGCTTCGGCTACGACCCGGTGTTCCTCCTCCCCGACCTGGGGAAGACCTTCGCGGAACTCGACGACGCCGAGAAGAACCTCTACAGCCACCGCGCCCGCGCCGTCGGCGCGCTCGTCCGGCTCTTCGGCGCGGCGCGACCGGCGCAACCGTGAAGCGGCGCCGCGAAACCATGCGCGGAACGCGCCCCTCCCGGCGCGCCGCATTGCACCACCGCGCGGATTACGCTAGAATACACGTCCCGCCGCATGTCGGGGCGTAGCGTAGCCTGGTAGCGCGCCTGCTTTGGGAGCAGGAAGTCCCCGGTTCAAATCCGGGCGCCCCGACCATCCTCCGATATAAAGCAGTCCAACGCAGTCTAAAATGCCCTATAAAAACGCGGTTTTCCCGGGAGTGTGTCAACGCAACAGTGCGACAGGGCGGGGACAGGGCGAACGACTTGGCAGAGCGTGCAGGTGGCTCTGGTCGACGGGGAGGAGTACCCGCTGGACTTCGACTACAGCGAGGACGGGTGCGGGTGCGGCCGGAAGGACCTGCGTGGGATATGGTATCCTGACGGCTACCGCGTGGACTACGCGCGCGACTTTTCCGGCAGGGTCTCCGCAGTGTCGGGGACGGATGTAAGCGGAGGGACGAAGGTGTACGCGCAATACGTCTACAACTCCGAGCTGGGCGGGCTGTCCGACATCCTCTGGGGCGACGGCTTCGTGCAGCGGTTCGAGTTCGACGCGCTGGGGGCGCTGCGGAGCAACCGACTCCTGCGCGAGTCCGACGGCAGCGACATGGGCTGGGACTACTCCTACGACGGCAAGCGCCGCGTCACGCGCATCGCCGAGCGCGTCCGCCGCGACGGGACGGAGGGCGGCGCGCCCTACGACGAGGCGGCGCGGTTCGACTACGCCTACGACCGGCTCGGGCGGCGCGCCTCGGCGACGCACGGCATTTTCGACGGGGCGGCCTACGTGACCGACCAGGTGAACAGCTTCGCCTACGACCAGTACGGCAACATGCTGTCGAGCGAGATGGCCTACCCGCTCGACGGCTCGGGCGGCTGGCGCAGCACGTACAGCGTGGACGCCGCGACCAACCGCCTGACCGGCTACAAGACCCGTCAAGACGGCGGCGGCGTCCGCGAGAAGGTCCTCGGGCTGCTGGCGGGCATGGTGCCCGTGTCCTACGACGAGGCGGGCAACATGCTCGCCGAGGGCGCGCAGTCCTACGCCTACGACGGCGCGGGGCGGCTGGCGGACGCCGGGGCGGCGAGGGGCTCTACAGGTACGACGCCTTCGGGCGGCGCGTGAAGAAGACCTACGTCTTCGAGTTGGATGGCGCGACGGCTTACGGGACGGCGGTGTCGGTGTACGGCCCCGCGGGCGAGCTGTTCGCGGACTACGTGACGGAGCCCGGGGAGTCCGGCGCGGCGCGCCATGTGTCGATGGACTACATCCTCGGCGGCGAGGCGATAGCCAAGAGGACTGCGGAGCGCGCCGACGGCGCGACGGTCGAAGTGTCCGTCCATGTGAAGTACCTGCACCGCAACCACATGAACCAGGTGATCGACCCGGAGGGGTACACCGTGGCGGCGGGCGCGGGGACGATGCAGGGCGAGCCGTTCGCCTCCGGCGGCGACGGCCAGTTCCAAGGGCACAAGGACGACCCCGAGACGGGGCTCCACTACAACATCGCGCGGATGTACAACCCCGCCACGGCGCGCTGGACGACGCCGGACCCCTTGGAGGGGGACGCCTACGTCCCGCAGTCCCTCAACAAGTACGCCTACAACATGAACGACCCCATGAACATGGTGGACATGGACGGACGATTCCTGTCCGCCGTAAACGCTTCGGCATATTATTCCCTCACCGACTTGTGGTTCATCGAATATTTTCTGCGCCAGATATCGGCGTCGTCCAGCGAGACCTTCATCCCGCCTGCAGTCTCATATAGCGGCGGTGGATATGCGCCCCCGGTAGAACTTACTACCGCACAATTAAACGTCAATCAATCCACTGTCCGCATCAAGAACGATTATCTTTCAAAGGAGAATTGTGCACAGGCTATCGGAGCGTCAACAAGCGCGAACGCCTTGACTCAATTCGGGAACATAAACATCACATATAATGCCATGGGATACCCGGCTAGCCAGACAAACAACGCGGTGACGGTGGCACAATATACCGGTAGCTCAAAATGGAGCGATGGCACGACAATCTATAACATTACTGTGAACTATCTCATCAACTGGAACGACCCGACAAAGCAACGCACAGATGCCGGGACGACGGCTACCGTTGACCTGATAGGCATGCTGAAAAACCAGATCGGAGTGTCCACAATAAACCATGACCAGTTTGTAGACATGATGATCCTTCATGAGTTCTCCCATGCAATTGGAGTACTCAAACACGATTCAAGTGGACAATCCAATGCTGCATACAACAAGACAATATGGGATGCATGCTTTAAATAGCATGCAATGGGAATGTTCTGTATTTTAGGAAATGCGATGTTCAATAAATATCATCAATCGTCATGTTTTTGCAAATATTCCCAACGAATGGAGTTGACCATGGGGAATATGATCGCCAATGTACTCGGAGCATTGATTATTTTGGTCTTTGTCGCATCAGTGACATTGGGTGGCGACTATAGCACTCCGGGGAATATCAATGTAAACGACCTGTCCATACTTCCGTACAACTCCAATATACTGTATGCAGCAGTAAACAATGATGGTTTATACAGAAGTATAAATGGCGGCAAAGAATGGACACGCTATGCCATTGAGGGGATGCATGATATCAGCACGATACACATTGATTCAAAAACCCATGATATTTATATTGGGACATTATACGACATATATATCAGCAATGACGTTGATGGTGCCAGATGGTCGAAACTATCAGGCGGCATGCCGTGGGGGGCGTGGAGGATACTAATTCAACAAACGACGCCGCCAAGAATGTACATAGCGAACTCACACGGATGCCATATGTTGGACATGTCGAAAAATAATTGGAAGGAAATCAAAATACCCGTTGAAAATATCGCCATAACTCCAGTCGCCATAGATCCGATGGATCCTATGATCATCTATGTTAGCATGGGGCGCCCAGAAGATGTTGTTTTAGATGATGGATGGAATGGCAATGGTCTGTACAAAAGCTACGATTATGGAAAGAACTGGGAAAAAATAGACTCCGTCGGATCAAGTGTCTTGCTCATATATCCCCATGACAGCAACATAATGTATAGCGCATTCGGGAAGAAGATCCTGAAAAGCATTGATCGCGGAATGTCTTGGGAAGAAAAAGAAATCGATGGCATCAAATCAAACATTAGCTCTCTGACAATGAATCAAAATGACTCCAACGTACTTTATGCCACAACTTCGGAGTATTATTCCTATGGCGTATTTGGCGGAACTCCCGTCTATTCTTTAAGCCGAATATATAAAAGTGTTGATGGCGGAGAGACTTGGCACCAAGCTTCTGATTTTCCTGCGAATAAAGTTATCATCGACCCATCAGATCCAGACATCTTGTATGCCGGAACTCCTGGTTGGGGGATATTCAAAAGCACCAATGCCGGAAAGACATGGAAGTCTTGCAACAAAGGCATAAAACCTCGAAAACTGTTGAAAGACCGATAACGCAGGCAGATGTCGGAGGACGGGTGCGGGCGGAGGGACGAAGGTGTACGCGCAATACGTCTACAACTCCGAGCTGGGCGGGCTGTCGGACGTCCTCTGGGGCGACGGCTTCGTGCAGCGGTTCGAGTTCGACGCGCTGGGGGCGCTGCGGAGCAACCGACTCCTGCGCGAGTCCGACGGCAGCGACATGGGGTTACAAAACCCTGAGGGGCAACTGACGGGCATTCGAGAACGAGGGGGGCGGGAGAGCCTTTTTTTCAAAAGCACGGGGTGATTGACATGTTGGCATATTTGTTGGCGCGCGTGTTCTTTGAAATATTTAACATATTGAATATTAATATGTTATGCGACTAACTCAAATCCGGGCTCATCAGTTTGGGCGATTCAAATCTGGGCACCGGTCTGCGCCACATGGACGAAGGCGTCCACAGATGCCGAGAACAGGTCTACGAGCGCCGGGTCGAAATGCGTGCCGCGTCCCTCCCGGATGATGTCGAGCGCCTTTTCGGGCGGCATGGCGGCTTTGTAGGGGCGCACCGAGATCAATGCGTCGTAGACGTCCACGAGCGCCATGATCCGCCCTTCGAGCGGGATCATCGCGCCCGAGATCCCATCGGGATAGCCGCTCCCGTCCCACTTCTCGTGATGCGTCCCCGCGATGAGGCGCGCATGGGTGAAAAACCCGTGCTTCTCCCCCGTCTCGGACTCGACCCCGGCGATGATGTCCGCGCCGATGGAGGCGTGGGTCTTCATGATGTCGAACTCGTCGGGGGTCAATTTCCCCGGCTTTTTCAGGATCAGGTCGCTGATGGCGATCTTGCCCACGTCGTGCAGCGGCACGGACAGGAGGATGTGGTCGCGGTCCCAGCCCTTGGTGACGTCGTCGTGCAGGCCGCATGCCGCCATGCGTTCGAGCATGAGGTCGAAGAGCCTCTGCGTGCGCGTCACATGGCCGCCCGTGACGTCGTCGCGGTACTCGACCAGGCGCGACATCGTGTGCAACAGGGCGTTCTGCACGTTGAGTATCATCTGGGTGCGGGCACGGACCATGCCCTCGAGGTTCTGGTTGAACTCGACGAGCTGCTTTTGCCTCCAAGCGAGCGCGAGGTGGGTCTCGATGCGCTGGATGAGCAAGGGGGGCGAGAACGGCTTGAGGACGTAGTCGGCGGCACCGAGCGCCAAGCCGCGTATCTCGCTATCGACCTCGTTCTTGGCGGTCAGGAAGATGACCGGGATGCTCGCCCAGGCGTCGTTCGCCTTGAGCCGCCGGATCGCCTCGAACCCGTCGAGCCCCGGCATCTTCACGTCGAGCAGGATGAGGTCGGGCACGATCCGCCGCAAGAATTCGAACATCACGGGGGAGCGGCGGATGGGATAGACCCGGTAGCGTCCTTTCAGGATGTTCTTTCCGGCGACCAGGTTGACCTGCTGGTCGTCCACGAGGAAGATCACCGGGCGTCCGTCCACGGCCTTTTCCGCCCTCTTGCGCCGACGTGGCGCACCCCGACGCGCCAGCGCCGCCGTGAGCCGTTCCACCATCGCGTCGAGTTCCATGTCGCCGCCGACCTGGTCTTCGAGCCAGCGCACCAAGGAGGCGCCGGTCTCGTAGTTGTAGGCGCCCAGCTCCGCCATGGCGACGTCCATGCCGTCGATGTCCAGAGCCTGCACCGCCTGCAACAGGTCGGCGAGCACGTCCGCGTCCGGCTCGGTGCGGGCGCGCCTAGGGTGCGCCATGGCATGCCGCATCGAGGCGGTCTCGATGCGCGCGATCAGTCCCGCCGCCTTCGGCAGCAACGCCGCCACGCACCGTCGCGCCGAGTCCAAGTCCCGCCGCTGCGCCGCGAATTCGACCTGTTCCGCCAAGTCGGCGACCACCTGCACACCGACCATCCGCCCGGAGCCCTTGACCCCGTGCGCGAGGATTTGCAGGTCGTCGAGGTTGCCCTCGGCGGCGTCCAGCCGCATCTTGTCCAGCGTCTGGGGCGTGCTTTCGACGAACGTCGCCAGCGCGTCCCAGTACGTCTCCTCGTTGTTCCCGTTGATTTCCAGGCCGCGCGCGAAATCGACGCCCGCGATGTCCCGTCCATCCCCGTCCGCCGCGGCTTTCCGCCGCGTCCCGTCGTGCGTCGGCGTCTCGCGCGGCGACGGCGCGACGGCGTTGTCCGCGTCGTGCGGGAACGCCACGTCCCCGACCCAGGTGCGCACCGTATCTTTCAGGATGTCCGGCGTGAGCGGCTTCAGGATGCAGCCTTGGAAGCCGTTGGCGAGGAACATCTCGGCGACGCCCTCCTTGCCAGACGCCGTCAAGGCGATGATCGGCACGGTCTTCGCGTATTTCGTCGGGATCTCCTCGCGGATGTTGCGGACGGTCTCCACGCCGTCCATCCCCGGCATCATGTGATCCATGAAGATGAGGTCGTACTGCGCCGCCCCTTCGCGCACCAGGTCGATCGCCTTCGGCCCGCTCGTGGCGGTGTCGGCATGCGCCCCGATGGCGCGCGCCAAGCCTTTGACGATGGTCAGGTTGGTGGGCGAGTCGTCAACCACCAAGATGCGCAACCCCCGTCTCGTGTTCATTTCAGACACCCCCGTCCAATCCCGAAGAGTTTCGTCGCCAGGGTCGGTTTTTTGAAAGGTGAAATATCGGGGACCATTCGTCCCAAATGAAGAACTCCTCGCCGTCGGTGCGGTGACTTGAGCCTTGTATGCCTTTTCGTCACGAACGGCGGCGGCATTACACCAAAAATGCGCGGGAGCGCGAAATGATTCATTCCCAGACAGATAGATGAAGGGAGGTCATGCGCAGACCGGTCAGGCGTGGCATCGACCCGCCCCCGGCGGCTGGGGCAAGTGTACGCATATTGGATACACGATGCACGCTCTCGACGACACCGCCGATTGCGGGGTTCATGGAAGAAATGACGTTAAGCAGGTCTCAAAAAGGCATGCGTCAAAGGATTCTACGGAATATTCCCACACCATGAGGTTATTTTTGTTGTAAACAACCTGCCCGGCAACTTCATCTAGGCGAAGTTACCCGCAGTTCATTTCTCGGCACAGCCGAGCGGTCGGCTTCGCGGTTGTCCGGCGGCACGCCGCATACGCAACGCTCACGCCGCCTTGTTGATCGAGCCTCCCGTATGCGTTCGGACATGGGGGGACGGTGTAACTGTGATGGTGACGTCCACCCGTCCCGCGCTTATGATTTCGGGTAGAAGCCCGTTCAGCTTGACCCGGCGGGCATCTGGCAGGAAAAGGGGTTTTGTATCGTGTTCATGCCCACACCTGCCGTAAACGAAGTCGTTATACAAGCGGAAGGTCTCAAAACCACAACTGACGGCGACTCCATAGTCATTGGGGCGCAAGGTCGCCGTGCGGACGCCGTATTCCGACGGATCCGACCCCCCGGCCCGAAACCCCGGCGTTTCATCCGATGCGGCGGGGCGGGAAAGGTGCTACAATGGCGACGGAGGCGCGCCCGTGGCGAATTTGGAGTATACGTTCACATACGACACGTTGTTCAAGATGCTGTTCGTGAAGTTCCCCGACCTGCTCAAGCGGCTCGTCGCGGCGACCCTCGGCATAACGGCCGACAGCATCTCGGAGTTCAGGATCACGAACCCCGAGATACCGCCGGAAAGCCTGGGCGACAAGTTCTGCCGCCTGGACATCAACATGGTCGTTGACGGCCAGCGGGTCAATCTGGAAGTCCAGGTCGCGGACGAGGGGGACTACCCCGAACGCTCGCTGTACCACTGGGCGCGCGAGTATTCGTCCGCGCTCCAGTCGGGCTGCCCGTACTCCTCGCTCCCGCGCGTCATAATCGTGAGCATCGTCGATTTCCCGCTGTTCGGCTGCCCGGAGTACCACTCGGAGTTCCGGCCGCTCGAAGTGAGGCGGCGCGAGCTGCTGTCGGACAGGATGGCGATGCACTACTTCGAGGTGAGGAAGCTGCCGGAGGATGTGGACGTGGCAAACGAGCTGGAGCTCATGCTGTCGCTGTTCCGCGCGAGGACGGAGGAGGACCTGCGGCGGCTGGAGGAATTGGAGGTGCCCATCATGACACAAGCTATTGAAGCATACCGCGAGATAACGGTGTCGCCGGAGTTTCGCGAGTTGGAGCGTCTGCGGGCCGACGCGCGCCACAACGAGGCGTCGGCTTTGGAGAATGCGGCACGCAACGCGGCGCGCCGCGAGCGGGAGAAGTGGCTGGGCGTGGTCACGGACAAAGACGCGAAGCTTGCGGACAGAGACGCGAAACTTGCGGACAGAGACGCGAAGCTTGCGGACAGAGACGCGGAGATTGCGGACAAAGACGCGAAGCTTGCGGACAGAGACGCGAAGCTTGCGGACAAAGACGCGAAGCTTGCGGACAAAGACGCGGAGATTGCGGACAAAGACGCGGAGATTGCGCGGCTTCGAGCCCTGCTCGGACGGGGATAAGCACCGGCGACTATTTCGAGGTGAGGAAGCACCTATAACAAATTTTGTGTAAACGCACAAACGTGTTACGACTTTCTCATGCGTAAGTTAAAGTTTGACAAAGAGGCTTTACTAAATCGCTTAGAAGTTGGAGAAGCTTCAAAAACGACAGCCGATGATATAAGCGAA
>JAISUT010000032.1 GCA_031271905.1 Acidobacteriota bacterium | reverse complement strand
GCTACGAAAGCGAGGGGCGCCGCCCGAAAGTCCTCGCCGTCACGGAGAAGCAGAAGCTGATTTATGAGGCCATGGGAGTGAAGCCGCTGGTCGCGTCATAACTTTTCGGGAATCTACGTGTGCAAGAGCCGCGAAATCGCCGTCGAAAACGCGCCGCTCGTCCAACAGGCGTTACGCCTGTTCGCCTACAACAGCGCCAGCTTCGCCGATTGCCTGATAGAGCGCGCCGGGAATGCCGCCGGCTGCGAATACACCCTGACGTTCGACCGCAATGCCGCCGCTGTGTTGCCGGGGATGAAGCGGCTGGAGGGGTGAAGTCGCGCTACCGATATTCGCTTGAATAGAGGCGCTACGCGCCTGAGGACGCTGCCGTTGGACCGCGCTTCGCTCCGCCCATGGCCCGGGTTCGGTCTGCTTGCCGGAAACGTCGGGATTCGGACAGTCGACTCGCGGATCGAACCCGCGCAGAGGGGTCAAGCTGTTGCCCTGCCCGACGGGTCGTTTCCTTGCAAAAAAAACGCTTTCATCCCCCGGAGCCTTGGGATAGAACCGAGGTTCCCGTCGGTGTGGGGGCCTGCCCGACCTGTCTGCCGACAGGCAGGCAGGCAAGCGTCCCTGCGGCGGGAAAAGTTGACACAATGGCCGTTATCGAAAACCGGGACGGGACGGGGCGAGCCGGAAAATGCAGCTTATTCGCCCTATCCATTGTCATGTACAGAGCCGATTCGCGTTCCCCGATTAGGCTTTCCCAAGACTATGACTATGTTGGTATTGGAAGATGAGCATGTTCTATCTGAAAAAATCCATGTAGCCATTTCGACCATCTCGCAGGAGATGCGTACAGTGAAACTGCTTCACGGGCAGACAAAGCCCTGCCAACTCAGGTGGCAGGGCTTTGTCGTGGATGATGCAAATAGAATTCTCAGGACTTCGGTCCGACGATAGAGTTGACCATCGTCGTCAGAATACCGATATTGTCCGAGGCTTCGACGGGATACTCCCATTTGATATCGAATACATTGCCGTCAAGCTCTATTCTCTTCCGATCGGCTTCGATACCCACGCCGTCGGTCTCATCGGCTTCCGGTGTCGGTTCGGCGGAACCCGCCTGGGCGGGATAGATGAATATCTGTATCGTCTCCATGATTTCGGAAGTAGCCTTCGGCTTGATGTTGTCGTACCCACTGCTTTCGATAAGCTCGAAGTCTTCGAGGACGTAGATGCCGTACCCTTTCTCGCTGATTGCCAGAGTAGCCGGATATTCAATCACATCCCCTTCCTGACGGGCAATGAGTGTGGTCGTCTCGGGATAGGGATACTGGCTGTTCGTGCCGATCGGGTCCGTGCCGGTTTGCTCGGTACCGGTGGCGGATGGCTCATCATCGGTGTCGGTCGGTGTGCATGACTGCATACCGATAAAGAGCAGTGATAGGACAGAGATCGTACATAGGACTTTTTTCATTCCTTAACGTTTCCCCTTTTCTATTGAGCCAATTGCAAAACCTTGAACGTCATGGCGCACCGCGAAGAGCGATATGCGTGAACCGTCTCCGGCGCGTCAAGCCTCCAAGCCTCCTCCCTTCTCAGACAAACGCAATCTATCGTAAAGAAATGGCGGTGGGTGAAAGGTTAAGAAATCTTTATCAAAATCAAAACCAGGCACGGGCCAGAGACGAAGCGGTTGCGCCCCGCGCCAAACGGTTGTCCTTTGCGCAACCCTTACAGGGTTGGATCATTTCCCATCCCCCGTCCCCAGGGTTGGCGACGCTTCGCGTCCGCCAACCCTGGGCTTCGTTTCGTATCCGCGCAGGCTCCGCGTTTTCGTGCGCCCCTATTTTCTCCCCAAGGCGTAATCCGCCATCGCCTTGCCGCACAGGTAGCCGGAGGTCACGGCGTTCGCCAGCCCGATGCCGCTGCCGACGTAGGTGTCGTTGTAGAGGTTGCTGCCCGCCTCGGAACCGGTCGCGTACAGGCCGGGGACGGGACGGTGCGCCGCCGTCAGCGCCTCGTAGCGCAACGAGGTCTGGATGCCGCCGAAGGAGCCGAGGTTGTTCACCTCGGCTTTGACGGCGTACAGCGGCCCCTCCTCGCCGTAGTCCAGCAGGAACGCCGGAGCCTTGCCGAACTGCGCGTCCTTCTTTTCGAGGGTGAACCGCCGGTAGTCGCCGAAAGTCCGCACGAACGCCGCTTCGTCCATGCCTGCGGCGCCCGCCAGCTTCGCGGGGGTGTCCCCCTTGAAGACCACTTTGAGTTGCGCGCCCTTGTCGAACACGTCGTAGACCCCCTTCCACGGGGTCGCGGGGGTGTAGCCGGGCGGCTGCATCTCGGGCGGCAGCCCCGGTTGCGACGTCTGCCCGACGGCGGCGAGCCCACCGGCGGCGAGCGCGTCCAGGAGACGCTTCGAGGCGATCACGTAGTGGTGCGGGCCTTGGTAGGCGCTGGAGTTCGACGCCGCCACCGGGTCGAGGATCAGCGCCTCGTCGCGGAAGCGCAGGCCGGAGGTGCCCACGTTGAGGGTCATGGGCAGGTATGCCAGCAGCAGCGGGTATTTCGCCGGGAACGGCTCGAAATGTTGCGCGAGGGAGTTCGTCGCCCGGACGATCGTCTGGTGGAGCATCTGCCCGCCGAAGTTGCGGGGCTTCCAGGCACCCGCCTCCCACGCCATCCGCAACCCCTCGCCCACGTTCTGCGGCAACGAGCCGTTGACGACGTCGAAGCCGACGGCCTCGCGCACCATCTCGGGGTTGCCCGCGTAGCCGCCGGTGGAGATGCTGACGGCCTTGGCGTTGACGCGGATGTCGCGCGTCGTGCCGCCGTCCCGTTCCCGGACGACGGCGCCGACGACGGCTGCGCCCTCCTTGACCAGCGACTGCGCCGCCGCAGAGAGCATCAGGCGCCCGCCGCTTTTCTCGACGGCGGCGGTCGTCTTCTCCTTCCAGAACACCGGCCGCACCGCGTAATCGGGCAGCATCAACATGCCGCTCCCCCCGCCGAACGGCGTGAGCCCGAGCCCCTTGTCCGCCAGCCAGTCGTAAGCCTTGCCGGAGTTCACGACCAGTTGGCGGACGGCGGCGGCGTCGCAACGCCAATGGGAGTTCGCCAGCCACGCGGATATGTAGGCTTCCAAGTCGGGGATGCCGAAGCTTGGAGGCTGCCCCGCGCCGAACCGCGAGCCGTAGGTCGTCGCGGCGAAAGACAGGTTGAAGCAACCGCCGAGCGTGCGCCCCTTCTCGACGAGGATGACCTTGGCGCCCTCCTCGGCGGCGCGGATGGCTGCGCAACAGCCGGAGGCACCCCCGCCGATGACGAGCACGTCGCAGTCCAGCGTCTCCGCGACCGCAGCCTGCCCCGCGCCCTCCTCGGCCCGCGCCGGTCGCTGGGCGGCCAGCGCGCCGGACGAGGCGACGCCCAGCGCCCCCGCGCCCACCTTGGCCAGGAACGTCCGGCGGGAAGAGCCCCGCCCCGCAGCCTGCCCCCGCATCGCCCCGTCGCCTCCCTTGCGTCCGTCCGTGCCCCTGTCCATATCGCCGTCCTCCCCCTTGGCATAAAGTTGTTTTTGGATTATATATTAATCCGTCTGCGAAACGGATTGATCCTTTTCAAGGACTCCGAACCAGTTTCTGATCCAGAGGTGATCTGATGGAAAAGAGAATCGGCGTCATCGCGATACTCGTCCAAGACAAGGCCAGCATACCGAAACTCAACGCCATCATCTCGTCCCACTGCGACATCGTGCTCGGGCGGCAGGGGATGCCTTTGCGCGACCGGCGGGTGAACGTCATCTCGCTCATCGTCGAGGGGACCACCGACCAGATCGGCGCCGCGACCGGGAAGATCGGCCGCCTGCCGGGGGTCCAGGTGAAATCGGTGCTCACGAACTACAAGGAGGATGGAGATGATCGCAACAGCGCGACAGCATGAGAAAGGCAAGGGGTTCATCGACCGCGACAAGCTCTACGGCATGTTGGAGCGGCCTGCGCCGACAGAGGGCGGGCTGGACGAGATACTCAACCGCGCCCGCCGGCTGAAGGGCTTGTCCCTCGACGATGTCGCCTCGCTGCTCGCGGTCGGGGACACGGCGCAGATCCGCAAGATCATGGATTGCGCCCATTATGTGAAAGAGGAGATCTACGGCAAGCGCCTCGTGCTGTTCGCGCCCGTCTATACGGGCAACGTCTGCGACAACAACTGCGTCTACTGCGCCTTCCGCAAGAGCAACACCTCCCTGCGGCGCAAGATCCTCACGATGGACGAAATCGGGCGCGAGGCGCGCGTGCTGTTGCGCGAGGGGCACAAGCGCGTCCTTTTGATCTGCGGGGAGACCGCGCAGAACGACACCGACTACATGTGCGACGCCATCCGCACCGTCTACCGCGTCCGCGAGGGGGGGCATTACGTCCGACGCATCAACCTGGAGCTGGCGCCGATGGAGGTCGCCGACTTCGCCAGGCTGAAGGCGGAGAAGATCGGCACCTACGTCTGTTTCCAGGAGACCTACGACCCGGAAATGTATAAGAAATATCATCCCAAGGGGACGCCCAAGGCCGACTACGAGTATCGCGTGACGGTGATGGACCGCGCGATGGAGGGGGGCGTCAACGACGTCGGGCTGGGCGTGCTGTTCGGCCTTGCCGACTACCGTTTCGAGACCCTGGCGATCATGGAGCACGCGGCGCACCTGGAGGCGCTGTTCGGCTGCGGGCCGCACACGGTGAGCTTCCCGCGCATCGAGCCGGCGGAGAACGCGCCGCTGGCGTCGCACGTCCCCCACCCGGTCGGCGACGACGACTTCAAGAAGATCATCGCCATCGTCCGCATCGCCATGCCCTACACCGGCATCATCCTGAGCACGCGCGAGAACGAGCAGATGCGCACGGAGCTTTACAACTACGGCGTCAGCCAGATCTCGGCCGGCTCGCGCGTCAACCCCGGCGCCTACGGCGACGAGGCGGAGGCGACCGGCAGCCAGTTCGCACTCGGCGACCACCGCAGCTTGGACGAGGTCATCGCCTCGGTGGTGGACAAGGGCTACATCCCCTCGTTCTGCACCGGTTGCTACCGAATGGGGCGCGTCGGCAACGACTTCATGGACTTGGCGAAGCCCGGCCTCATCAAGCAGTACTGCATGCCGAACGCGGTCTTCACCTTCGAGGAGTACCTGAACGACTTCGCCTCGCCCGCGACCAAGGCGAGCGGCGGCAAGCTGGTCAAGGAGCTGGTCGCGGGCTTGGGCGACGAGGCGTTGAAGGGTCGGATGAAGCGGGCGCTGGACGAGATCGACGCCGGCAAGCGCGACATCTACTTTTGATGTTTTGGACGATTTGAACAAATTGACGCCCTGGACAAGGCGGGAATGCCTAACATGGTTTACGTGCCGCACTCTTTGAACTCGGACGCGCCGGAGGCCGTTTCCTGGGAACGGCTCGGCGCCGGACTGCCGCCGGAGGAAGGCGCGCGCATCCGGCGCGCGCTGGAACTGGTCGAGCCGCTTTATGCGGGCGGACGCCTGACCACGGGAGAGGACGTCTTCGCGCATGCCGTCGGCATGGCGTTGATCACGGGCGCGCTGCGCCTGGATGCGTCGAGCCGCCTCGCCGCCCTCCTTTTCGCGATGCACGGGTTCTGCCCGGAGGACGCTGGCGCGCGGATCGAGAAAGACTTCGGCGCTGACGTGGCGCGCCTGGTGCGGGGGTTGCAGCGCCTGAACGGCCTGCGCCTCATCGCCCCCGGCCCCGCGTCGAGCCTGCACGAGGTGCGGACGCAGCCCGAAGTCCTGCGCAAGATGGTGCTGGCGCTTTCGGACGACATCCGCGTCATCCTCCTGCGCCTGGCCAGCCGGACGCAGACCCTGCGCTATTACGCGAACCTCCCCGGCCCGGAGCGCGCCGACACCGCGCGCGAGTCTCTGGACATCTACGCGCCCCTCGCCAACCGCCTCGGGGTCTGGGAGATCAAGTGGGAGATCGAGGACTTGAGCTTCCGCTACCTCGACCCGGACGCCTACAAGCAGATCGCCCGCCAACTGGACGAGAAGCGCGTCGAGCGCGAGCGCTTCGTCGCCGAGTCCGTGGCGCTGCTCAAGGGCAAGTGCGCGGAGGCGGGCGTCGAGGCGGAGGTCTACGGGCGGCCCAAGCACATCTACAGCATCTGGCGCAAGATGCGCGCCAAGCGGGTCCCGCTCGAAGAAGTCTACGACCTGCGCGCCATCCGCGTCATCGTCAAGCACGTCCACGACTGCTACACCGTCTTGGGCATCGTGCACCAGATGTGGGCGCCGATAGCGAAGGAGTTCGACGACTACATCACCAAGCCCAAGGGGAACCTCTACCAGTCGCTGCACACCGCCGTGGTCGCCGCCGACCGGCGGCCGCTGGAGGTGCAGATCCGCACTTGGGAGATGCACGAGCACGCGGAGCTGGGCGTGGCGGCGCACTGGCGCTACAAAGAGGGGTTGGGCGGCGCGGGCAAGAAGGACGGCTACGCCGACAAGGTGGCGCTCCTGCGCGAGCTCCTTTCCTGGCGCGACGACGTCGCCGACGCCTCGAACTGGGTCGAGCAGTTCAAGCGCGCGGCGCTGGACGACACGGTCTACGTCCTGACGCCGCAGGGGAGGGTCGTGGACTTGCCGCGCGGCTCAACGCCGGTGGACTTCGCCTACCACGTCCACACGCAGGTCGGGCACCGCTGCCGGGGCGCGAAGGCGGACGGGGCGCTCATCGCCCTGAACACCCCGCTCCGTTCGGGGCAGACGGTGGAGGTCGTCACCGCCAAGCAGGGCGGGCCGTCGCGCGATTGGCTCAACCCCCAGTTGGGGTATTTGAAGACGTCCCGCGCCCGCAACAAGGTCAAGCAGTATTTCGTCGCGTTGGACGTGGCGCAGACGTCCGCCGACGGCCGCGCCGCCGTGCAGCGGGAGCTGCAGCGCGAGGGGGCGACGCATGCCAACATCGAGGAGCTGGCGGCGAAGCTCGGCCTGGACGGCGCGGACGCCCTGTTCCTGGCCGTCGGGCGCGGGGAGCTGGGGGTGGGCGCCATCCAGCAGGCGTTGCGCGGCGAGCCTGCGCCGCCGCCGCCCGCCGAGGCGTTTACGCCGCGCAAGAGCAAGACGGACGGAAAACCCGACGGCGTGCTGGTCGTCGGCATGGACAAGCTGTTGACGCAGCTCGGCAGGTGCTGCAAGCCCGCGCCGCCCGACCCCATCCAGGGGTATGTCACGCGCGGCAAGGGCGTCTCCATCCACCGTGTGCAATGCCCTAACTTCGTCGGCATGGCGCGGCTGAACCCCGAAAGGGTCATAGGGGCGACGTGGGGCGAGGGGACGAAAAACGGCTCCTACGCCGTGGACATCGAGGTGGAATGCGCCGACCGCACCGGCCTTTTGCGCGACATCACCGAGGTCATGTCGCGCGAGTCGATCAACGTCACCGCCGTCAGCACGCTCTCCCGCCAAGGCTCGGCGCGGTTGCGGTTCACTTTGGAGGTCGCCGGCGTGGGGCAGATGCAGCGCGCGTTGCAACTCATCGGCGAAATCCCCTCGGTGCGTGCCGCCCGCCGCGTCTGATCGGCGCCTGCCCGTCATTTTCGACGCTGGCCGCCAAACCGCCGTTTGGGGTGCCATCTCTCCAAACCCTCTCAGACGAAGGCGATGGAGGCGATGATTGCGGAAAGGACGCAGAACATCGCTTCGGGTCGGTCAACGGGTGCCGATGCGGACGGCCAGCCAGCGGCCCGGCATGTCCACGCCCTGTATCTCCTGGTATCGGCTGTCGAGCAGGTTGGCGAAGTCGATCCCGACGACCAGCTTGTGGAAAGGACGTTCCAGCGAGGTGTCCCACAGCCAGTAGGAGCGCCCGTCCGAGCGCCGCTTGTAGCTGAGCGTCTGGCTGTAGCGCAACTTCAAAAAGAGCGGGAGGCGCGCGGTGGATGCCACGGTGTGGCGGGCGTAGTCCAGCACGTATTTGGAGATGTAGGAGACCTCCCCGGCGTCGCTCGATATGTAGCTGTAGCGCGCGCCGACGGCCGCCTCGTCCCCGAACGCGCGCTCCAGGCTCAACTCCACGCCGTCCGTGCGGAGCCGGTGGATGTTGGCGGTGCGCCATTTCTCGGCGTCCGTGACGCGGATCCAGTCGATCACGTCGCGCTCGCGCCGGGTGAAGGCGGTGACGCCGCCCGACCAGCCTTCGGCGGGGATGACGTCTGCGCCGACCTCCGCCGACCACGCCTTCTCCGGCTTCACGTCGGGGTTCCCCACGTTGTTGGGGTCGAAGTAATAGCGCTCCTGGAACGTGGGGATGCGAAACGCCTTGCCTACGGCGGCGCGCAGGCGCAGGCGCGGTGACGCCCACCAGCTCCCGCTCAGCGACGGGCTCACTGCAGTGCCGAAATTGGAGTAGCGGTCGATGCGGACGCCCGGGTAGACCGCCGCCTTCCCGCCCAGGTTCCATTGCAGCTCGCCGAAGCCGCTCTGGCGGGCGAAGGCATGGTCGCCGAGGTTGTTCGAGAAAATCCAGTCGCCGCCGAAGTCCGCGCCGAAGGTGAGCGCCGCCGCCTCGCCCAAGGCGAGGCGCGCCTTCGCCAGCACCCCCGTCGCGTGCGTCCGGTGGCGGTTCTCGCTCACCCCCGGCGTGTCCTGGTTGTAAAGGAAGTGGTCGCCGTGCGTCCGGTAGAAGCCTTGGAGGAAAAGCTCCGCGCCCCCCTTCGTCCGGTGCTTCCGCTCGAAGGAGAGCATCGTCTGGTTCGTCCACTCCCGCGACGGGGAGGGGCCGTAGAAGCCGTAGGCGCCGAACTCCTTGTTGCCGTGCGACACGAAGAGGGACGTGTCCTCGCCGATGTTCGTGCGCGAGGAGACCGTCACGTTGCGGAAGTCGCGGTCCTCCATGAATCCGCCCGAGCGCTCGCCCGCGACGCTGACCGACTGGCCGATCCGCCCGTTCCCGAACCCCGCCGAGAACGAACCCGCCACGTAGCCGTGCATCCCGCCCGAAACCGACGCCTGGGTGGCGGCCGTCTCTCGCTTGGTGATGATGTTGATGATGCCGCCGAAGGCGTCCGCACCGTAGATGGACGAGCCCGGCCCCAGCAGCACCTCGATCCGCTCGATGGCTTGCAGGGGGACGGGGAAGTCGGCGTTGTGGTGCCCCGTCTGGGAGTCGTTCATCCGCACCCCGTCGATCAGCACCAGCGTCTGCGAATACGCCGAGCCGCGCAGCTTGATGTCGGCCTGCGCCCCGAAGGGGCCGCGCGACTCCAGGTCGACCGATGCCGCCTGCGCCAGCACGTCGGTGATGGAGTGCGCCGGGAGGGCCGCGATGTCCTCGCCGTCGAGCACCGTCACGGTCTTCGCCAGGTTTTCAAAGGGGACGGGCGAGGCGTTCGCCGTCACCACCACGCTCTCCGCGGGCAGCCGGTGCTGGGCGACGGCCGCCGCCGACGTCAGGAGCGCCAGCAACGGCAGTGCCGCGCGCGCCGCCTTCGGCGCAATTTTCGACATAACTGTATTTTTTACAACTAGATACGACATGTTTACCTCATTAGTTTTTTTAATCGTCCCAGGATTTTCCATAAATTACGGTTTCATAAGATACCGCCCCGGCGCGGTAATTCAAGGGCGAGGACGGCCGGTGAAATAAATTTCTTGACCTGTGGACAACAATTCCGTAGGCTAGTCCGTCGCATCGACAATTTTGTAATAGGCTCGTCGCGCAGGAGGGGGGACGTGTAATGGAGTCCAGGGAATCCAAACGGTTGACCACGCTTTTGGAGCTGAGCCAGGCGTTGTCGGGGACGTTGAACCTGAAGCACTCGTTGCACCGGGTGTTGGAGATCCTGGAGGCGCGCCACGGCATGGTGCGCAGCGCCGTGACCCTTTTGCGCGAGGACTCGGAGCTGCACATCGAGGCGTCCAACGGCATCAGCCCCGAGGGGCAGCGCGCCCAGTACCGCATCGGCGAGGGGATAACGGGGCGCGTGGTGGAGAGCGGCAAGCCGATAGTCGTGCCGCGCGCCAGCAGCGAGCCGCTCCTGCTGAACCGCGCCGTGCAGCGGAAGAACCTGAAGGACGAGCTGAGCTACATCTGCGTCCCGATCATGGAGGGGCGCAAGACCGTGGGGGCGCTCGGCGTGGACATGCGCTTCAAAAAGGACCGCGACTACGAGCAGACGGTCAAGTTCCTGCGCGTGATCGCCGGGTTCATCGGCCAGGCGGTGCGCGTCGAGCGGCTGGTGCAGGCCGAGACCAAGAAGCTGCAGGCGGAGAACACGCAACTGCGCGAGGAGCTGCGCGAGCGCTACGACTTCTCCAACATGATCGGCGGCAGCGGCGGGATGCGCCAGGTCTACGAGCAGATCGCGCAGGTCGCCGGGACCAACACCTCGGTGCTCATACGGGGGGAGTCGGGCACCGGCAAGGAGCTCATCGCGCACGCCATCCATTACAGCTCGTCGCGCTCGAAAAAGCCGTTCGTCAAGGTGAGCTGCGCCGCCCTGCCCGAGACGCTGATCGAGTCGGAGCTGTTCGGCTACGAGAAGGGGGCGTTCACCGGCGCGCAGTCGCGCAAGATGGGGCGCTTCGAGCTGGCCGAGGGGGGGACGATCTTCCTGGACGAGATCGGCGACCTGAACCTGACGACGCAGGTGAAGCTCCTGCGCGTCTTGCAGGAGCGGGAGTTCGAGCGCCTGGGCGGCACGGAGACCATCAAGATCAAGGCGCGCCTGATCACGGCGACCAACAAGGACTTGGAAAACGCCATCACCGAGGGGACGTTCCGCGAAGATCTTTATTACCGCCTCAACGTCTTCAGCATCTTCATCCCCCCCCTGCGCGAGCGCAAGCCCGACATCATGGCGCTGACCGACTATTTCCTGGACAAGTACACGCGCGAGCACAACAAGAGCATCAAGCGCATCTCGACGCCCGCCATCGACATGCTGATGAGCTACCATTGGCCGGGGAACGTGCGCGAGCTGGAGAACGCCATCGAGCGGGCGGTGCTGATCTGCGACGGCAACGTCATCCACGGGCACCACCTGCCGCCGACGCTCCAGACGGCCGAGGCGTCCGGCACGATCGTCAAGGTCTCCCTCGGCGACTCGGTGGCGTCCTACGAAAAAGATTTGATCGTGGACGCGCTCAAGACCACGACGGGCAACTGCAGCCGCGCCGCGCGCCTACTGAGCACGACCGAGCGCGTGCTCAACTACAAGGTGAAGAAGTACGGCATCGACTGCTCCCGCTTCAGGAAATAATGCGCCCACAGGGCGAAGGAGGCTTCCATGAGGGTTTTCATCAGGTTTTTAATGGCCGTGACGGCCGTGGCGGTGTGCGGGGCGTCGCCGCTCGCCGCCGATGACGTGTCCGCGACCGCGGGAACGCATGCCGCGCCCGCCGCCAAGGAGTCCGCCGCCGCGGACGCGCTGGCGAAGCTGGGCGTGCCGATGCACAAGGATCCCGCCGGGGCCGTGCGCTGGATAGAAGCCGTGAACGGCGAGCTGACCGACGAGGCGATGGCGCTCCTGCCTTCATTGCCCGCGTTGGAATGGCTGGAGGTCGGCGGCGGCAAGGTGACCCCCGCCGGGGTCGCGCACCTGAAAGACTGCACGGCGCTCAAGCGGCTTTACATCCACGACGTCGCCTTGGGGGGCGACGGGCTGGAATGGCTCGGCAGGCTCGACAAGCTCGAGGCGCTCTCGCTCCAGCGCACCGGCGTCGGCGCCGCCGTGCTGAAGAACGTCAAGGCGCCCAACTTGACGGTGCTGAACCTGAGCGGCAACCCCGTCAAGGACGACGCGCTGGAATACGCCGCCGGCATCAAGGGGCTGGAGGTCTTGTCGCTCGCCGACACGCAGGTCACGGGCGCGGGCTTGCAGAAGCTGCGGGGGATGGCGCGGCTGAACGAGCTGAACCTGATGCGTTGCAGCGTCTACGACCAGGACATCGACGTCTTCCTCACGATGCCCAACCTGCGCATCGTCTACGCCGCAGGCAGCTCGGTGAGCGGCTACGGGGTGCAGGACGTCGTCATGCGCTTCCCGACCCTCGCCATATTCATCAACTGACCCGCCGGACGGGTGCGGCCCGTCACGCGGTCAGATGAAGTCGAAGATGGACGAGGTCTTTGAGCCGCGCAGGAGGTCGTGCAGGCGCAGGGCGTCCATGTCGGTCATCAGCGCCAGGAAGTTGCAGACCGCCCTCGCCACGGCGTCCCGCCCGCCGTCCAGGCTCTCCTCGACGGCGGGGCGGTAGTAGCGGGGGAACAGCGCCGTGCTCCGCTTCTCCAGCGCCTCCTCCATGAACAGGTGGAACAGGTCGCGCAATATCTCCCGCCCCTTGGTGTTCACGGCGGCGACGCGCGGGTCGGTGATGACCGCCTCCCAGATGACGGCCTTGCAAAGGACGGCCAGGATGCGCGACTCGGGGTCGATGTCGAGGCGCCAGGAGAAGTCGGCGCGGCCCCCCCCCCTGCGCGGCTTGAGCGCGACCGAGGTGATGAGGTTGTTCAGGATGTCGCGCAGCGCCGCCTTGCGCTGCGCCCGCTCGTCCCCGCCCGCGTCCGAGGGCATGATGCGCCGCTTCAAGTCCATCAGCCGGTCTCGCGTCTCCTCGACGCCCAACTTCGGCACCGCCTCGCTGACGCGCGTCTCCTCGTAGTGGGCGAAGACGCGGCGCACGAAGCGCGCCTGGTCGAAGTCGCCTGGATGCAGGAACTGCGCCTGCAGCGCGTCCTCCACGTCGTGTATCGAATAGGCGCAGTCGTCCGCCCAGTTCATGATCTGGCAGACGATGGAGGTCTTGGGCTGGGCGGCGGGCCGGGGCTTGCCGCCCCCGGCGGCGTCCCCGGACGGGCGCGCCTTCGCCAGCCTCCCGCCCCGGCGCAGCGTCCAGCGGGCGATGGGGACGTCCGAGGCGAAGATGAACTTGTCGGCGTGGACGTCCTGCTCGAAGGGGTACTTCATCACCCCCGCCAACGTCGCCCGCGTCAGGTTCAGCCCGGGGTAGGCGGGCGACTTGGGCTCGGCGGCGACCAGGATGTGGAACGTCTGGGCGTTCCCCTCGAAGCGCAGGCATTCCTCCCCGTCGCGGCGCGCCCCCCGGCTCACCTCCTTCATGCACTCGTCCAGCGTCCGCTCCCCGGTGTGCCCGAACGGGGGGTGCCCCAGGTCGTGCGCCAGCGCCACGGCCTCCGCCAGCTCCGGCGTGACGCAGCGTTCCAGCTCGGGGTTCTCCGCGCACAGGTTGTGGGCGATCGCCCGGGCGATCTGCGAGGTCTCGATGCTGTGGGTCAGGCGCGTGCGGTAGAAGTCGGCCTGCCCGGTGCCGAAGACCTGCGTCTTGCCTTGCAGCCGCCGGAACGCGGAGCTGTGCAGGATGCGGTCGCGGTCGCGCTCGGTCGCATGCCTGTGGTCCTTGGGCGAACCCGGGGGTTCGGGGTGATGCCGTTCCAAGAGGAAGTCGTCCATATCCGTTTCAGTGGGGCGCGCCGCGCCGGCCGCGCCGTCGATGTCAAAGGGCATGGGGCTGCGCGGCGCGCCGCCCCCCGCGCCTAGAAAATGTTGCCGGTCCTCGCCAGTTCGCGCTTGAGCGTCTCGAACGCCTGCTGCGGCTCGTTGCAGAAATGCAGCAGCTTGACGTCGCCGGGCGAGATCATCCCCCAGCGCGCCAGCGCGTCGATGTGCAGGATGTCCCTCCAATACTCCTCGCCGTAGAACAAGATCGGCACGGGACGCCCGGTCTTCCCCGTCTGCACCAGCGTCATCACCTCGAACGCCTCGTCCAAGGTGCCGAAGCCGCCGGGGAAGATCACCACCGCCTTGGCGAGGTGGACGAACCAGAACTTGCGCATGAAGAAGTAATGGAACTCGAACGCCAGCTCCCCGGGGACGTGGGCGTTGGTGGCCTGCTCCATCGGGAGGCTGATCGAAAGCCCTATCGACTGCCCGCCCGCCTCTTGGGCGCCGCGGTTGGCGGCCTCCATGATGCCCGGCCCTCCGCCGGAGCAGACCACCATCCGCTTCTTCTCGCCCCCCAGCCCCATGGACCACTCCGTGACCAGGCGCGCCAGCTCCACCGCGTCCTCGTAGTAGCGGGAGAGTCGGACCGCCCGTTCGGCGCGGGTGACCGCCGCCTCGTCCGCGTCTTGGCCCTGGCGCGTCTCCTCCAGCCACCGCGTGCTTTCGGCGAGGGGGAGGATGCGCGCCGAGCCGAAGAACACGATGGTGTCCTCGATGCGCTCCGCCTCGAAGCGCGCGGCGGGCTCCAGGTATTCGCTCAGGATCCGAATGAGCCGGGCGTCCGGCCCGTTCAGGAACTCGGTGTTGTTGTAAGACTTCACAGGTGGTTTCGGAGTGCGGCCCATGAATCGTCCCCTTTCTGGGAACCTCTGAAAACCCCGGACGCCGCGTCGCGCCTTGGTCGAAAATGCTCATTCGCCTCGGCGAACTCCGCTTTTCGACCTGCGGCGACGCCTTGTCTGCGAGGTTTTCAGAGGCTCCCTTCCCATACGATGTCATCCGCGACGGCGGCCGGATCGGGCGTCCGGCACGTCGGCGAAATGGTTGACGGGCCCGGAACCCCGCCCCAGGCCGGGGGCGGACTCGACTGCCCGTGTGATGAACTCCTTCGCCAGCGTCACGGCGTCCGCCAGCGGCGCGCCCTTGGCGAGTTCGGCGGTGATGCAGGCGGAATAGGTGCACCCGGTGCCATGCGTGTGCCGCGTCTCGATGCGCGGCGCGTCCAGGCACATCAACCCCGTCGCCTCGGAGTAGAGCACGTCCACGGGGCGACCGCCGCCTTCCAGGTGCCCGCCCTTGACCAGCGCGGCGCGCGCGCCGCGAGCCACGATCGCCACCGCCGCCGCCTTCATCCCGTCCAGGTCGCGCACCGGCATCCCCGCCAGCTCCTCCGCCTCCGGCAGGTTCGGCGTCACCAGGTGCGCCCGGGGCAGCAGCAACTCCCCGAGCGCGCGTCTCGCCGGTGCCGTCAGGAGGGCGCGGCCGTGCTTGGAGACCATGACCGGATCCACCACCAGCGGGAAGTCGAACCCCTCCGCCAACTCCGCGACCAGCCGGACCACCCGCTCGTCCCCGAGCGCGCCGGTCTTGGCGGCGGCGGGGGGGATGTCCTCGATCACCGCCCGCACCTGCGCCTCCACGAGTTCGGGGGCGAGCACTTGGACGGCATCGACCCGCTGCGTGTTTTGCACGGTCAACAAGGTGACCGCCGATGCGCCGTACACGCCGCGTTGGTGGAAGGTCTTCAGGTCGGCCTGGACGCCGGCGCCTCCCGAGGGGTCGGAGCCTGCGATGGTGAGCGCGACGGGAACTTTCATAAGGAAGCTATTATGCCCGCAAGGGAGGGGGAAATGCAGGGGCAAATTGCGAAAACCTTGGATGCGGGGGCGCGGGTCGCGGCGGTCACGTCAGCCGGGGCGGGCGGGGGCGTCGGGAGCGGGCGGACGCCGACTCCCTGATTTGCGCCCACTCGTCGGCGTGGATCCTGACGAATTCCCCGACCAGGCGGGGGTCCAGCTTGCCGCCGGCGAGCCGTTTCAACCCTTCGAGCGCCTCTGTGACGGCGCGCGGGGTCTCCAGCATGTCCAACGGGTCGAGGATGTCCGAGATGTTCCGGGTGGCGGCGGACGCCTCTGACGCGAGGTCCTCGAATGCGTCGGCGACGGCCAATATCCTTGCGCCCAGCGAGATCTCCTCGCCCCGCAACCCTTGCGGGAACCCGTTCCCGTCGTACCGCTCGTGCGATTGCAGGGTCAGCAACGCGGTGCCTTTGAGGAATTTGATGCCGGAGAGGATGTTGTAGCCGATCTCCGGGTGGGTGCGCATGACGCGCTCCTCCTCCTCGGTCAGTTCGCGCTTGCCGAGCAGCGCGTCGGGGATGCCGATCTTCCCGATGTCGTGCAGCAGCGCCCCTTGCTCGATCTCCCGCACCTCCCTCTGCCCGAGCCCGAGTTGCTGGGCGAGGCGACGCGCGTATGCCGCCACGCGCGGGGCGCGGCCGGCGGAGTCCTTGTCGCGGCTGTCGAGCGCCCGCCCGAGGGCGACCAGCGTGGAGTGGTAGGTGAGGTCTAGCACCTTCAACGCCTCTTGCAACTGGCTGGTGCGGCTCGAGACCTGCTCCTCCAGCGTGCGCTGGTAGTTGCGGTTTTCCATGCGCAACTGCCGCTTTTCGAGCGCGCGTGAGACGCTCATGGCGATCTCGCCGGGGCCGAAGGGCCGGGTGCACCAGTCGTAGGCGCCGTCTTTCAAGGCGGCCACGGCCTCGTCGATGTCCTCGGTCGATGTGGTCAGGATGACGGCGGCGTCAGGGCGGATGCGCAGCACCTCCGAGAGGAAGGGGCCGATGCCGCCCTCCGGCGTCGCCGTGTCGGTCAAGACCAGGTCGAACTCCTCGTCGCCAAGCAACTCCAGCGCCGCCTGCGCCGTTTCGCGGCACTCGCAGACGTACCCCTGCCCGGTGAACTTGCGCGACATCACGTCGCGTTCTATCGCATTGCCGCCCACGATCAATATGCGGGGGGGCGCGGCGGTGACGCCGTACAGCGCATCAAACGGGACGGTGGAATGGGCGGAGGCGATGCCTCCGGATGAAGCCATGTTCATAACGCGCGCCGCCGGACCTCACGAATGTCTCCCAGCGCAAGGGGGACACCCCCCCTGCAACTAACCTTATCGGCTATAGACCGTATCGGTCATGCGCAGGGATAACTTTGCGGATTTGTGACGTGCGTTACGAAAATATTCGAGGCGCCCCTGAAAGACTTGCGGGCGGGGCGCGGCGCGGCGTCCACGGGGGCGCGCCCCGGCCCTCAGTCGAACACGACCGTCTGCAACGACGAGATCTCGATGGTCTTGCCGCAACGCGGGTTCTTGCAACGCACCTTGTCGTCGAGGCGTATGCGGTAGTCGCGCGCCTTGGCGTAGCGGGCGCGGTCGCGCTCGTCGGCGCCCCGGGGCAACGCGGCCTTCTTTGTGCGCCGACGCCAGCGGATGGAGTATTCTTGGGATGTCCGGCACTTGGGGCAGTAGATCGTCGCCGGAACGGTTTCGTCCTTCTCGTTAAACAGATCACGTTCTTCCATGTCGGTGAATTATATGCTTCAATATCCGATTCCGCATCAGAAACCTGCGCGCGGAACGCGAAAAAGGTGAAAAAACAATTATGGGGATTTTCAGCAGACTTTTCGCCTCGGACGACGCAGGGCCCTCCGAGGGGCAGATACGGCGGGCGGTGAAGCAGGTCACGCAACTGCACGGCGAGGCGGCCACCCGGGTCGCCGCCATGGAGCGCCTGGCGGGCTGGGGGACGCCGCCGGCGGCGGCGGCGCTGTTGCGCCGCTTCACCGTCCAGACGCCGCAGGCGAGCATGGATCTCGAAGAGAAGCAGTATGCGGTGAAGCTCCTCGCGGGGATGGGCGAGGTCGCCGTCAAGCCGATCCTCGACTACCTGCGGACGGAGCCCGACGTCACCTTCCCCGTCCAGGCGCTGAAACGCATCCTCCCGCCGGGAGCGTTCTACGAAGCGCTCCTAGGGGTCTTGGACGCGCTCTCGGTCGGCTATGCCCGCTGGCCGGAGGCCAAGACGGTGTTGATCGCGAACCTCGGCGCCGACGCCTTCCCCCATGCGGGCGAGACGGTGCGCCGCTTCCTCGACGACGACGATGACGACGTGTGCGTCGCCGCCGTCGATTGCCTGGTCCGCAACGGGGACGAGGCGGTGCGGGAGAAGCTGATACAGGTCTACCTCGCCGCCGACGGCCGCCCCCGGGTCCGCGGGGGCATCCTCGACCGCTTCTGCGAGAAGGCGTGGGACGTCAAAGGGCATCAAAAAGAGGTGAACGCGGTCATCGCGCCGCCCTTCCACCTGTCGTCCAAGGGGGTGGTGAGGCGTCGCCCCTAGTCGCGGCGTCGCGTTTCGGCGTCGCGTCGCCGGTCGCCGATGCGTGCTTGCCGCGCCTGCGCGCCTCCCCATGGCGCGACGCGGGGCCGCCCGCCGCCGGCGTTTGTTTAAAGTTTAAAGATGTAACAAGCCGCGCACCCGGGACGTAGTTAACCAGCGTAAAACGAACTGGGAACCTGCCCATGGCCGCCCATGGGCGATGGGCGATGGGCGTGTGCGCCCGGTCGTTGGGAAGCGGGGCGGCCGTGGCGGTTTTTTTCATCGGGGGACGGAGCGCGCGCATGTTGAGAATGACACGAACAAGCAGGATCCTATCCTTGGGCTGGTTGCTGGTCGCGCCGCTGGTCGCGCTGACCGCCCTGTCAGGCGCGGACTGTGCGCACGCCCAGGCCGTCAGCTTCAAGAACTTCAACACGTTCCACAACGTCGTCCCCGGCGTGGACTTCTTCGCCTCCAGCCGGCAGGTGATCGCCCCCTATGAGAAGGCCGCCGCGGAAGCCGTGGCCAAGCTCAAGGGGCTGTTCGACGAAGACCTGCCCAAGGGCGCGATCTTCATCTGCTCGAACCTGGCGCAGAAGGATTCCCTCTACGAGCCGGTGGTGCTCAAGCGAGGGTATAGTTGGGTGCTGATCTCGGTCACGCCGGAGGTGCGGATGCAGGAGACCATGGCGCGCATCCGCTCGCGCATCGGCGACAACATGCCGGAGGAGATGCGCCGCCGGATGAGCAACCCGCCGCGCGACATGGCGTCGGGCGCCGAGCAGCAGGCGGCCGGCGAGATGGCGCGCGACATCGCTTTCGCCGTGCTGCAGTCGATGCTGGGCGGCGCGGATTTCCGCTACCGCTCCAGCCGCGTCACGGATGTGGTCAAGAGCCCCCTGCCGGACTGGCTGGACGTCGGCATCGCCGCCTACGCCAGCGGCGACACGGAGGCGATCCGGTACCTGCGCGCGAACCTCGACCAAGCCTTCTCCATTGAAGATGTCATCGGCATGTCCCGGCCTTTCGTCAGCACCTCCTCCGACCAGCAGGGCGGCTCCGGCGGCTCCGACGGCGGCGGAGCGGGCGAGATGGGCGGAGGCTTCCCCGGCGGCGGCATGGGGCAGATGGGCGGAGGCTTCCCCGGTGGCGGCATGGGCGGCGGGATGCCGGGCGGCGGCTTCCCCGGCGGCGGCGCCGGAGGGCAGGGGACGCGGACCAAGCCCAAGGCCGGCGGCGAGGGGATGCCCCCGCGCGTCCTGTCCAAGGCCGAGCAGGACCGGTTGCTTTTCGACGGACAGGCCATCACCTTCTTCGAGTTTTTCCTGCAGAAGTTCGGCGCCGGCGGGATGAAGCAGCTCATCCAGTACGTGCGCCAAGGGAAGGAGACCCGCGAATATCTCGTCCAGCCCGACGTGCTGGGCGACAATTTTGCGCAGATCGAATCGGATTGGAGCGCGTGGCTCAACGAACAGCCCATGCCGGCGGATCCCAGGCCGAAACCGAAATTCAACAACGCCGGCAATTCCAACAATCGAAATCGGGGTTAAGCTTTATGAACAGGATGACCATGTCGACATGGATGCGTGAGGTCGGGTTCCGGCGCGCCGCCGCGGTTGCGGCGGGCGTCGTCCTTTGCGCGGCCCTGACCGGGACGGCGCGCGTTTCCGCGCAGAACCCCGGACTCGGCGGCGGCAAAAAAAACGCCGCCGAGCCGCCCATCGTCCAGGAAGAGGCTTTCTCCTCCAGCAAGCCGAAGGGATATGTCGTGGAGGCGGGCGAAGTGCTCCAGGACGTCGTGCTCACGGGAGAGCTGAAGGCCGAGCGGTCTATAAGCATCCTCGCCCCCAGGATCCAGAGCAGCTTCAACAACACGCTCACCTACATGGCCGACGAGGGGTCGGTCGTGCATGCGGGCGAGCTGGTCGTCGAATTCGACGACTCCACGCTGCTCAGCTCCCGTTCGGACGCCGAAAAGACGCTGGACGAAAACAAGTTGAAGATCTCCAAGCAGAAGGCCGACCTCGAGGCGGACCGTTGCGACCAGTTGAACAGCGTCGCCCAGGCGGAGGCGACGCTGAAAAAAGCCCAGCTCTACGCCAAAATCGACAAGAGCCTCCTTTCCGCGAACGACTACCAGAAATACCAACTGGACCTCCTGAAGGCCAAGCTCTCCTTGGAAAAAGCGAAGGAGTCGCTGAAAAACTTCGAAGACAGCTACGACTCCCAGATGGCGCTGGTGGAAATCGACAAGTCGCAGGCGGAGATCAACCTCAAGAAGATCGACAGCGACATGACGCTGCTGAAGATGTACGCCCCCCAGGACGGCATCTTCATCTACGGCGACAACTGGCAGAACAACCGGAAGGTCCAGCCGGGCGACACCATCTTCCCCGGCGCGGAGGTGGCGAGCATCCCCGACCTTGAGAGCATGCAGGTGGTCGGCTATGTGTACGACACAGAATACGGCAAGATCAAGGCCGAGATGCCCTGCACCGTGACGCTCGACGCGCTACCCGGATACGAGGTCGGCGGTCGGGTGGTATCGCTCACCAGCGTGGCCAGCCGGCGCGGGTTCTCTTCGGAGAAGAAGCTGTTCCAGACCGTGATCCGGCTCGACAAGGTGGATTCCTCGAAGTTGAAGCCGGGGATGACGGCGCGCATCAACATCCCGCTGGTCTTGGCCAAAGGCGTCACGACGGTGCCCCGCGAGTACGTCGGCACCGATTCCAAGGGGAAGTCCTATGTGGTCAAGGGCACCAGCGCCAAAGACGCCGACACCCAGTTCGTCGAGGTCGGCTCCATGGGCGACAAGCTGGTGGAGGTCAAGTCCGGCGTTTCGGTCGGCGACAAGCTGCTCCCCGTTCAATTCCTTGCTGAGGTGACCAAAAAATGAACTCCCGAAAGAAACTTATCTTGGTCGCGGCGCTGGTGGTCGTGGCGGGCTTGGGCTTTTGGATGTACCGCTCCCGGGACGCTTCGGCCAACGTCAGCGACAAGGACCTGCTGACGGTGCAACAGGTCGATTACCCGGTCATCATCAGCGCCACCGGGACGTTGGAAGCGAGCCAGAGCGTCGATGTGGGACCGCCCCAGGTGCGCCGCCAGCGCCGGTTCAAGCTGATGCGCATGGTGGACGAAGGGACGCAGGTGTCCGAGGGCGACTTCCTGATGGAGTTCGACACCACGGACATCAACAACAGCCTGAGGGACGAGACCGCCAACTTCCAGAAGGTCCAGGAGCAGCGCCAGCAGAACCGCGCCTCCGCCGACACGAACCTGAAGCAGTTGAAGCTCCAGTTGGAGCAGGCGAAGTCGGACCTTGAAAAGCTCGAAGTGAAGTTGAGCGAGCAGGCCGAGCTGCTCAGCGGCATCCAGGTCGAGGAGACCCGCATCGACCGGGACGCGGCCAAGACCAAGGTGGAGCTGATGGAGAAGAAGGTCCAGTACGTCACCGAGAGCGGCCAGTTGTCCTTGCAGATATCGCGCAGCTCCGAGCGCTATTCCCGCGACCGCATGGACGACCTGATGGACGCCATCGACTCTTACACGGTGCGCGCCCCGGTTTCGGGGGTGGTCATCTACAAGCGCGACTGGAACAACGAAGCCAAGGAGGTGGGCAGCGACATCTTCGGCATGGACAAGGTGATGGAGATCCCCGACCTTTCGACGATGCGCGCCAAGGTGCAGATAGACGAGCTCGATTCGGGCAAGGTCAAAATCGGGCAGGAGGCCAACATCACCGTGGACGCGGTGCAGGGGCGCTCCTTCACCGGCAAGATCACCAGCGTCGGCACCATCTTGAAGCAGGCGACTTACGACCGTCCGCAGAAGATCAACGAGATATATGTCGATCTCACCAACATGGACACCAAGGTGCTGCGCCCCGGCATGAGCCTGAAGGCGCAGATCCGCGTCGGCCAGTACCCCAAGGCGGTCGTGATCCCGCTCGCCAGCATCACAGAGCGCAACGGCCGGTCGTTTGTGCAGGTTTACAACGCCAAGACCAAGAAGGCCGACTGGCGCGAGGTGCAGCTCAAGTCGAACGACGGCACGACGGCGGTGGTGGAATCGGGCCTTGCCGCCGGAGAGAAAATCCGGACGCGCCCGCAGGCGTCCTAAGCTAAGTTGTTGCGAGGTTAATGATGAACATCGACGAAAAAAGCCAAAAAAAGTCCAAGGTGGTCGGGAAGCTCGTGACCTGCGTGGTGCTCGTCGCCGCCGGTGCCCTGCTGCTCTATTTCCGGGGCAGCATATCGAGCCGCATCTCCAAGGTGTTCGCCTCCACCGACAGCGAAGCGATTCCGGTGACCAAGCTGGAGAAGCAGCCGTTTTCACTCACGGTTTCCGCCGACGGGGAGGTCGTCGGCCTGGAGACGACATCGGTGGCCACGCCCAACACGTCTTCCGGCCAGTTGACCATCTCCTGGCTCATCCAGGAAGGGAGCTTCGTGAACGAGGGCGACCCGGTGGTGCGCTTCGACAGCACCGACACCAAGCTGAACTTGGAGAAGCGCCAGAACACGCTGGAGTCCAACCAGCAGAACATCAAGATCAAGACGCTCCAGCAGGGGACGAACGACAAGACCATGGAGCTCGACCTGGAGAGCGCGGAAGAAGACTACCAATACGCCGTGACGGTGATGCCGGAGGACGAGACGATCTTCTCCAAGTGGGACATCATCACCAAGCAGTCGGACGTGCATTACCAGAAGGAGAACCTGGAGTTCCTCAAGAGCAAGGCCAAGACGCAGAAGCGGACGGCCCGCTCCGAGATGCAGGTGCTGATGATAGACCAGACCAAGGCCGAGAACGAGGTCGCCACCTATCAAAGGACGCTGAGCTCTTTGGAGTTGCGCGCGCCGGTGTCCGGCCTGGTCCTGTACCACCGCGACCGCCGGGAGGAGCCGGAGGTCGGAAACAGCTCCTTCCCGGGGCAGGTGATCGTCGAGATCATCAACCTCGACGCCTTGCAGGCGCGCATCTACGTCTTGGAGAGGGACGGCGGCCACCTGGAAAAGAACATGCCGGTGAACATCAAGCTGGACGCCGTGCCGGACAAGGTCTACCACGGCACCATCCGCACGGTCTCCTCGGTGGCGGCCGCATTGGAGCGGAACTCCCCCCTGCGCTACTTCACCTGCGACGTGACGATTTCGGACGCCGGCCGCGACCTGAAGCAGATCAGGCCGGGGATGAACCTGCGCGGCGACGTGATCCTGCACGAGTATGAATCGTGCTTCGTGGTTCCTTCCGCCGCCGTCACCACGCAGGACAACCAGTCGGGCAACATCGTGTACGTGAAGAACGGCGACCGGTTCGAGGCGCGGGTGGTCGAGACGGGGCTCAGCTCCCACGGCGAGGCGGTCATCGTCGGCGGCGTGGAGGACGGCGAGGTCATCGCCCTGACCGACCCGAACGGAACCCGGAAGCTGTCGCTTCCCGATTTCAACAAGGGTGGCACGGGGAACCAGCAGCAGATGCGCGGCCCCGGCCCCGGCGGCCCCCCCGGCGGGGGCATGATGCGGATGCGGTGACGCGGATGGCGCGCCGCGCCTTGCGGTTGTCGTGAAGTCGTGAAGAAGGCGGGGGCGGCGCTTCGTTCCGGCGGGTGCCGCCCCCGCCGACCGCCCGCGCCGAGCGGGTGGCGGGTCGGTTTCCGAACCTGCCTTGCGATTGTTCTGATTAATGAGAACCTCTAAAAAGCTCGCAGACAATGCGTCTGCCGCAGGTCGAAAAGCGGAGTTTACCGGGGTAAATGAGCATTTTCGATCAAGGCGCAACGCAGCGTCCGGGGTTTTTAGAGGTTCCCGAATGAGACGAGGCCTGATTTTCTATGGTAGCGATGGAGACAATGGTAGGCGCCCTGGCGAGCCTGGGCAGACACAAGCTGCGGTCTTTCCTGACGATGCTCGGCATGATCTTCGGGGTCGGGGCCGTGATCGCGATGCTTTCGATCGGGGCGGGCGCTGAGGAGGAGAGCCTTCGCACCATCGCCAGCTTCGGCATCCGCAACATCATCATCCAGGCCAAGGACTTCAAGACGGAGGAGCTCCGGCAGATCCGCACCGAGTCGCTGGGGGTCAGCATGCGCGACGTGGAGGCCCTGTCGAACGTCCTGAAGCCGAAGCCGACGATCACCGCTTCGCGGATATTGAAGACCTACCAGATCAACTCGGATACGGCGCGCAGCGACAGCCGCGTGCTCGGCGTCAGCAGCACCTACCCGGTCATCCAGAACCTGAAGATATTGCAGGGGGCGTTTTTCACCGCGCAGGACGAGACCGACAACGCCCAGGTCTGCGTCCTCGGCATGACCGCCAAGCAGAAGCTGTTCGGCTTCGGCGACGTGCTGGGCAAGCAGATCAAGGTGAACGACATCTGGCTGACGGTGGTCGGCGTTCTGGGCGACGCGGTGGTGGAAAAGCAGGAGTTCGAGGGGGTCAAGGTGCAGAACCCCAACAACGACATCTACATCCCCATCACGACGGCGATACGCAAGTTCGACACGGAGGACGTGGAGAACGAGCTGAACGAGATCGTCATCATGATCGGCGACGACGCCGAGATCAAGGAGCAGGCGTCCACGGTCACCAACCTCATGTCGGCGATGCACAACTACGTGGACGACTACTCCATCGTGGTGCCGGAGAAGCTGCTGGAGCAGAACCAGAAGACGCAGGGCATCTTCAACATCGTCATGGGCGCCATCGCCAGCATCTCGCTGCTGGTCGGCGGCATCGGCATCATGAACATCATGCTGGCGTCGGTCTTGGAACGGACGAACGAGATCGGCCTGCGGCGCGCCATCGGGGCCAAGAAGATGGACATCCGGGTGCAGTTCATGGCGGAGGCCATCGCCATCAGCTTCGCGGGCGGCCTCATCGGGGTGGGGCTGGGCTACGGCATATCCAAGGCGGTGTCGTTCTTCTCCGGCTGGAGCACGATCGTCACCGCCAGCTCCGTGGTGCTCTCCTTCGGCGTCAGTTCGGTCATCGGATTGATCTTCGGGATCTATCCGGCCATCCAGGCGTCCAACCTCGACCCGATCGAATGCTTGCGTTACGAATAGCGGCATAACCGGAACCTGCCCATAGGTGCGGGTTCCGGGATATGGTGCGGCAAACGGCGGTTTGACCAAAAACCGCCGTCGGACCAAGCCGACGATGTTTTATAGACAGGCTCAACTAGGCGGGCAAAGGGAGGTGGGGATGGGCAAGGCAAAGAGCCTCAAGGGATACGAATTCTCCAACCTCCTGTTCCTGCTCGGGCTGATCGTCGTCTTGGGCGCGATCTGCGTGGTCGTCTATGTCCAACTCACCGCGCCTGCGGACGACATCGAGGTCGTCGAGCCGGGCATATCCTCGGAAAACACCAACGACAACATCGCCGTGTACTACCTCGAGGGGTTCCACATCGCCGAGACGACGCGGCTGTACCGGAGCCGGCTCGAGATCCCCGTCACCGACGACGGGTTGGTGCGCAGCCTGTTCGAGTTGCCGGGGGTGGAAGAGGTCACGTTGCAACCGGAGCTGATCATGGTCAAGAAGAACGGCACCGTCGAATGGAAGGATCTTTCGGGCCCCATCCGCGGCATCGTCAAAAAACATCTCCACCCCCATTATTGACCTTTTGCCGGTCTTTGCGCCCGGAGTCTTTTTTCGGAATGGTTTTCGGTGCCTTTGTAACAATTCCGATTTTTTCCGTAACAGATAACGGGCATGATGGATGCGACGGATGCGGTTCTGATCGAAAAGGCGCTCGGAGGCGACGAGCAGGCTTTCGCCGAACTGGTTCGCCGGTACCAGGGGGCGGTCTGCGGGGTGGTGCGCCGCCTGCTGGGCGCCTCCCCCGATTGGGAGGACGCCGTGCAGGAGACGTTCCTCAGGGCGTTCTCCGCGCTCGGGAAGTTCGACCCGCGCTATCCCTTCGGCCCCTGGGTCTTGCGCATCGCGACCAACTACTGCATCGACCAGTTGCGAAAGCGCAAAAACATGAAGACCCGTTTGTGGTCGGAGTTGGGGGAGTTGGAGCAGGAGCGGCTGTTGCGCGACTTCTCCGGCGAGGACGCCCGGGATTCGACGGGGGCTAGGGACGTGGACGGGTATGCCGAAATCGCGCAGACGCTGGTGAACGGGCTGAATCCGAAATACAAGGCGGCGTTCGTCCTGCGGGAGGTGGAGGAGCGGGAGTACGGCGAAGTCGCAAAGATACTGGGGACGTCGGAGGTCACCGCGAGGGTACGCGTCTCCCGGGCGCGATCCGAGTTGCAGAAGAAGTTCAACGCTTGGCGGGCTGGTCGCGGGGAAAGGGGGCGCTGATAAGGCTATGGACAAGACCCACGGATGTGAATTGCTGGATCGCTATCGCGACGGGGAACTGGACGGCTCGCAACGGGAGGGCTTCAAGCGCCATCTGGCCGTTTGCGAATATTGCCGGACGCGGATGGCGTTGCTGGACAACGTGGTCTCGGCGTTGCGGCGGGAGACCGTCCAAACCGTGGATTTGGCGGATCGCATCGCCCGGCGGGCGTTCGGGCAGGTCGCCGCCTTGGCGGCCGACGCCTCTTGGGACGGGTTGCTGGCATCCTGGTTCCGGCCCCGGTTGGCCTTCCTCGCATTCGGCACGACGCTCGTCCTTTGCGCCCTGCTCTGGTTCGCCCCCGGCGTCGGGCAGGCCAAGGAGTACGAATACGAGAAATTGCTGAACCAGGCCGATGCCGCCAACCTGGCGGAGACGTTGCTGACCAGCAGCGACACCGAGTTCGCGTTGACCCTGGTGCAAGGGGGAGGGGTGTGGTGAGGGAACGGACGCGGGCGATTGCCGTCTTGGTCGCGGTCTTGGCATTGGGTTGCCTGATCGGCGCGGCGGGCACCTGGATCCGGTACGGCAGGCGCGCCGCAGGCTCGACGCCTGCCTCCTTGGGCGCGCCGCAACCGCCCCCGCCCAGGGTGCGCCTGCCGGAGTTGCTGGACATGTCCTCCGAACAGGAGTCCCGTTTCGAGGCGATCATGGCGGAGTCGAGGCAACGGCTGGACGCCCTGCGCCTGGAGCAGCGGTCGAAGATCGATGCAGTCATCGATGAGACCAACAAGAAGATACACGGCATCTTGGACGATGCGCAAAAGGCGAAGCTGGATGCTTTCCTTGTCGACGTGGAAAAACGGCGGGGCGGGGAAGGGCGCGGGGAAGGGCGCGGCGCCGGCCCTCACGGCGAACGCGGCTTCGGCCCGCCGCCCCCGCCTTGGCAGCAGCGCGGGGGGCGGGACCCGGAGCAGAGGCGGGACCCGGGGCAGTGACGCCGGTGGCGTGACGACACCGATGCGGCGGCGAGCCGAGGGGCGAGCCGCCGCTTTTCGTACAGGGGCGGCAAGCGCCGCCGTGCGCACATCCCCGCCATCCCGGAAGACGCCGATGCGATAAGGCCGCCATCACAGCGACAATAAATTGCAACTATCGACAATGGGGGGCGTTAATGTACAATTACGTGCTCACGGGGAATCCGGGCGCATCGCCGATGCGGTGTTCGTATGTGGTCTGCGTCGGTTGCGTGGTTTGCGTTGATTGATTCTTTCAGGTTCAGGAGGTGCGGGGTGATCCGATCCGGTAGCCGATTCATCCATTGTCCCATCGGGGTTTCCATCATGGCCGTCGGATTGGCGGTGTTGTGGGGCATGACGTGCATGCCGCTTGCGGCGCAGACGGGTTCGTTGCACTTGGAGGGGATCGTGTGGGATCCTGCCGGGAACCCGTTGCCGGGGGTCGCGCTCTCCGCCGTCGATGACGCCACCGGCCGGCGCGCCGAGACCGTTAGCGACAGCGACGGCTACTACCGCTTCATGGTGTTGCAGCCCGGCGCCTACACCGTCACCGCCAAAGCCCAAGGGTTCAAGGATGTCGTGCAACGGAACGTCCACATCCTCGTCCCCGGCGGCGCCGCGCTCAACATCAGCTTCGAGGTCGCCGCCATCGACAACGAGGTCGGCCCGGTGGAACGCCCCCGGACGCTCGACTCCGACCTCGCGGACGCCTTCGGCTGGCGCGACCTGCAAGACTACCCCTTGCTGGATCGCAACCCGCTGGCGTTGGCGACCGTCCAGCCCGGCGTGCAGATCGACGGCGGCAACGAGGCCGCCTCCGCCGTGAACGGCACCCTGCCGACCATGGCGACCCTGACGCGCGACGGCCTGACGGAGACGGCCCCGCTCTCCCCCGGCATCGGGCGCTCCCTGCTCCCGATCAACATCGACGCGGTTTCCGACGTGCAAGTCATCACCTCGAACGCGGGTGCGGCATACGGCGGCGCGGGGGCGCAGGTGGTCTTGACCTCCCGCCAGGGCGCGGCGAAGTGGACGGGCAACTTTTACGACTACTTCAACTCCCACCACCTGGACGCCACCGGGCATTTCGCCGACACGGGCGACCTCGACCGCCCGGAGGCGATGCGCAACATCTTCGGCGGAGTCGTCTCCGGGCGCTTGACCTCGAAGACCGCCATATTCGGCAGCTATGAGGGCGTGAGGAACGAGCAGCAGGTCTACCGCAACCGGCTGGTGCTGACCGGCGACACCGACGAGACCGACGTCGCCCGCCTGGGCGTGTTCCGCTGGTACGCGCCCAACGAGACGACCTTCGACGACGACACGGTCCAGAAGTTCAACATCCCCGTCGGCGCGGCGGCGCAAAGCGTCATCGACCTGATGCCGGTCGCCAACAACTACCGCATCGGCGACGGCGTCAACACGGCCGGATACGAGTTCAACGGCGACACGCACTATCACCAGCACAGGGCGGACGTCCGCGTCGATCACGACATCGACGCCAGGCACCACATCTTCGCCCGCGTCAACTGGAGCCGCACCGACGCCACCGACACGCAGAACGGCGCGGACGCGGCTTATCCGGGGCTGAACTCCGGCCTGTTCAAGACCAACGACTTCGGCATCACCGTCGGCTCGGACTACGTCCTGAGCCCGACCATGGTCAACGAGCTGCGCGTGGGCTATGTGCGGACGGACGCCGACTACGAACGTCCCGACCGCGCCGCAAGCGCTATGCCTTACTCCGCCGTGTGGACCGACCCGTTGAACCCGTCGTACCCCAAGTCGTACCGCTTCCCGGCGTTCGAGGTCTCGGACACCTTCTCCCATTCGAGGAACGTCCACGCCTTCAAATACGGCTTCTCCCTGCGCCGGACGACGTTCGGCAGCACCGATTACAGCGGCGCGTACCCGACCGTGACCTTCGGCAACTCGAACGGCGCCGCTCCGGCGAACATCGGGCCGCTCACGACCGGCGTCAACACGAACGGGACCGTCATCACCGCCGACGACATCCTCCCGATCTCCGCCGACGGCAGGACGCTTTTCGAGCACCTCTACAACACCATGACCGGTCGCGTGGAGAGCGTGAGCCAGACGTTCTACGCCAACGCCGACCGTTCGGGCTGGCTCCCCGCCGGCTCGGCGCGCGAGCGGCGGTTCACCTCATGGGCGTTGAGCGGCTTTGTCCAGGACGACTGGAAGGTCAAGCCGAACGTCACCCTGAACCTCGGCGTGCGCTACGAGCTTTTCACCGCGCCCAAGGAGTCCAACGGCTACCAGAGCCGGCTTGACAAGGCGGGCGACATCGGTTCGGGAAGCGACCTGGGCGGCATCGCGAACATCGGCGACTTCCGCGTCGTGAAGGGCGTCTGGTACAAGAGCGACAAGCTGAATTTCGCGCCGCGCGTGGGGCTGGCTTGGGACGCCTATGGGGACGGCTCGACCGTAGTGCGCGCCGCCTACGGCATCTATTACGACCAGCTCGGCAGCGGCGTCGTGAACTTCATCGACCGCAACAGCTACGGCTTTGAACAGAGCGTCACCTGCCTCCCGTACTCGACCGACGCGGCGGAGAATTGCGGCGCCCCGCAGCTTTTCGACGCCGCCTACTCCATCCCTGTCACGGCGACGCAACTGACCGCCGCCTCGACGTCCGTCTTGAGCGACCCGGAGGGGCGGCGCGCCCGCAACATCGCCATCTTGGACGACAACCTCAAGACGCCGCGCGTACACCAGATGCACGCGACGCTGGAGCGGAGGTGGGCGGGCTTGCAGTGGGAGGTCGGCTACTCCCGCACCCGCGGCACGAAGCTGTTCCAATACCTGAACCTCAACCAGAACCGGGCGGAGAGCGCGGGGGAGCTGCTGACGGCGTTCCAGGAGCTGCGCTCCTACCGGGAGTGCGACTACTCCGTCATCCCGTCCACGGCATGTAACAACTTTTCGCCCAACAACGCCCTGCTCGACATCTTCGGGACGCCGCTTGCCGCGCTGAACGCGCTGGAGGGGGATAACTTCAGCGCCAACCGGTACGGCGCGGTCGTGGACGCCTTGGATCGCGCCTACAACCCCGCCACCAACCAATATGTGTTCGACACGGGCACCTACAACTCCCCGGTCGCCGCCTCCGAGGCGAACTTCTACATCCGGCACTTCCCGCAGTTCGACCAGTTCATCTACGGCACCAACGCCGCCGACTCGTGGTACGACGCGGTGCGTGTGGGCGCCCGCAAGACCGGGGCCAACTACGGCTTCAAGGCGTTCTACACCTGGAGCCGCTCCAAGGACACCGTCTCGGGATCGAGCGCATCCTACGTCGCCCCTGCGGACAGCTTCAACCTCGGGGCCGGCAAGGGGTACAGCGACTTCCACCGCAACCACGTCTTCACGTTCGCGTGGCGCTACGCCCTCCCCTTCGGACGGGACTTGGACGAGGAGACCGACCAGCCCGGATGGGTCAACGCCTTCCTCGCCAACTGGACCATCGGGATGCTGGGCACCTATGAAAGCGGCGCGCGGTTCAGCGTCACATCCGGCATGGAGAACCAGTTCGCCGGCGTGAACGGCCTTGCCGACCTGGATCGGACCAGCGAGGCGAAAATCGGGGAGCTGTACAGGGACAGCCAGACCGGCATCCTTTACTGGATCGATCCGACTACCGGGAGCCAGTTCAACGCGCCCGAGGCGGGCGTCTCCGGGACGTCGGAAAGGAACGCCTTCGCCGGGCCGCGATACTTCAACATCGACATCTCGATGCATAAGAGCTTCCGCGTCCGGGAGAGCCAGGCCATACAAGTCAGGTTGGAAGCTTACAACGTCATGAACAGGACGCATTACGGGTTGCCCGACGCGAACCTGGGCTCCTCGGGGTTCGGCACCATCACATCGACCGTGGGCACCCCGCGCAAGTTGCAGTTCGCCGTGCGCTACCAGTTCTAGCGCACGGGGCGGCGCGAAGCGTCCTTGGAAGCGGTGCGGGGGCTCGCCTTTGTTTTCATGCGGGGCGGCCCCCCCTTGTTTTTAAAGGCGGGGGCGTCGGCAAGCCGTCGCGCCCCAAAACCCCGGAGCATGTGTCGTGACGAAAGACGGAGCATGGGTTCTGGCTTCGGCGTCCCCGCGCCGCAACGAGATTTTACGGGGGCTGGGGCTGCATTTCGACATCGACCCCTGCCGTGGCCCGGAACCGCCGCGCAAGCCGCGCGAAACCCCCGCCCGTTACGTCACCCGCCTTGCCCGCGCCAAGGCCGGGGGCGTGGTCGCGCGTCACCCTGACAGCCGCGTCGTCGCCGCCGACACGGCCGTGGTCGTGGACGACGTGATCATGGGCAAGCCCGCCGACCGCGCCGAAGCCGAAGCCATGATGCGCAAGCTGGGCGGCAGATGGCATGAAGTCCTGACCGGCTTGTGCGTGACGGACGTTGTGGCGCGGCGCACGGCGTCCTGTTGCACCTGCTCCCGCGTCCATTTCCTGCGCCTGTCCGCCGCCGAGATCTCCTGGTACCTGGACACGGGGGAGTATCGCGACAAGGCGGGGGGCTACGGCATCCAAGGCTTCGCCTCGCTTTTCATCGACCGCATCGAAGGCTGCTATTTCAACGTCGTAGGGTTCCCGGTCTCGTCCTTCGCCCGCCTCTGCCGCAGGCTGGGCATCCCCCTCGCCGGGTGCCCCCGTTCGTGACGCCGGTTTCCAGGCCGCGAAAGACGGGGGCGGACGCCTGGTCGCGCCATCTGAAAAATAGTGGGGCGGGGCGGGGTGCCGTATGTGCGGCGGCGACCCGCCCCGGTGGGGTTGGCAGGTGTGATGACGGGGCGTTTGTGAAAGGCTTGCTTGCGTAGTGTGCCTTGGTGCAACGCCGCCGACCGCCGGAAACCGACCATGCCCTCGAATTACTTCACCCCGAGCCGATTCCCGACGGCGACGACGTTGCGTTTTTATATATTGCACGAAGCGTGCCAATCGGCGCGAACGCGCGAATATTCTTTGTAAGGCATAGATGTCGCAATAGATGTGGTTTTTACGCGCAAGGTGTTGCTTTTCCGGGAACCCCTGGAAGTGAGCTCATTTGTTAACTTCTTTTTAACAAGTGAGCTCACTTCCACAACTTCCCTCGTCTCGAACCGATCCTGGATGTGCCGGCAAAAGGGGCGTGCGCGCATATGGTATGATGTCGGTTGCTAAAATCAGCCGGGGGTGCGGCGCGCCCGAGCAGGCGCGGGGACGACTGGCGGGTTGGAAAGGGTGGGGCGCACGATGGACGGAGAGGGCGAAATTTGGCGAAAATTCCTTGAGGAAGGGCGGGGGTTTCACAAGACCGTGCGGGGCGCGTTGCGCCGCCCCCAGGTGTTCACCCCCGAGATCGTGCAGAACATCGCGGCGATGGGAATTGAAAAATATTTCATGGCCTTTTTCACACGTCGGGGGATGATGCCGCAAAACCACACCATGCGAGACTTTGTCGAGGAATGCCGCGCCTTCGCGCCGCTCCCCGACGACTTGGAGGCGTCGCTGCTCCGTTTCGACGAGCTCCAGTCCATCTGCTCCATCGACGACTTCCGCATCGCCAAGCCTCTGCCTGGAGACGTCCCGAAGTTCGTGGATGCGATCGACCGCGTCGCCGCCCTCGCCGAGGCTGCGGTGGCGCAGTGAGGCGCGACCTCGGCGAAGGCCAAGCCGTCAGTCGAACACATTGTGGGGCGCCCCTAGAAAGCTCGCAGACAAGGCGTCGCCGCAGGTCGAAAAGCGGGGTTCGCCGAGGCGAATGAGCATTCTCGACCAAGGCGCAACGCAGCATCCGGGGTTTTTAGAGGTTCGCTGTGGTTGATGTCGATGCATGGCGCCGAGGGCTTGGCGGCTTGTGGTGCGATGCGGACATTCGCCCCCTTTTTTGCGAACACCCGTCGCCTTGGAGAAATTGGGAAGGCGCCGAGCCGCGCCCGCAGTCTTTTCCTACTCTTGGTAGCACTCGACCTCTTCATGCATGGGTACGGCGACATGCACGGGTACGGCGACTTCGTGACAGATCCTGCCGATGACCTCCGCGACCACCTCAAGCAGCGCGTCGGTGTCGTTCTGCACCCGGTCTTGCTCCGAATCCCAGCAGAAATAGAACTTGTACACCCCGGTGTCGCCAGAAAGCACGTCGTAGGTCTTGTTCAGCCGCAACGACCGCCGCATGCACCGGGGATTTTCCATATGCCAGCTCCAGACCACCCGCTCTCTTTTGTCGCAACTCGCATAGTAGGAGATGATCACCTTGCGCATCTCCGTGTCTTGGACGAACTCGTCCAGCAGCTTCCCCACATGCGCCCAATTCGGCGCCAAGGACAGGTTGTGCAGGAACGAAGGAGTGTATTTCCGCAACGCCATCGCCTTGGAGCTGTTCAGTCCGCGAACCGGCTTGAGGTCGTGCAGGGAGTTGATGGCGCACAGGCGAAACAGTGCGTAGACTTCCAGCATCGCCGCCAGCAGGGCGAGCATCACCTGCCAGTCGTTCCCGAGCAACATGACGATCCCGGATGCAACGAGGAGCAGCGAGCACAGCGACAGGACGGCTGCGGTCTTTTTGTGCGTATACCCCTTGTCCAGCAACCGGTGGTGAAGGTGCCCCCGGTCGGGTGCCGAGATCGGGACGCCCATGATTATGCGCCGGACGATCGCCAGTCCGGCGTCGATGGTGGGGACGAAGGCGACCATGACGAACGGCGCATGGAAGATATGGAGACCGGCGTCGCCGGAGGGCTGGGATGCGATGAACACCGGCAGCGCCGCCACCATGAACCCTAGGAAGTACGTCCCGGAATCCCCGAGGAAAAGCGAGGCTGGGGGGACGTTGAAAAACAGGAAGAACGCCAGCGTCGTCCCCAACAGCACGTAACAGATCGACATCCCGGCAGGGTTGTTGAAAATGAACGCGAAGGAGAGTATGCCCAGCAACGCGCCCAACGCCACGCCGGAACAGAGCCCGTCCACCCCGTCGATGAAGTTGATGGCGTTCATCGTCCCGACTATCCAAAGCACCGTGAACGGCAAGGCGTAATCGCCCAAATCCCAGACGCCCAAGACGGGGAACTGGATGGCATTGACCTGCAAGCCCGCCGAATACATGCACACGGCGATCGCGATCTGCACCAGCAACTTATAGCGCGCGCGCAGGTGCCAGACGTCGTCCAGCAACCCCAGCAGCCACACGCTCGTCGCGCCGCCCAGCAGCGGCAACAACAACGATTGGTTCACAGAGGGGAACAGGCGCCACTGAAAGAGGTCGTCGCCGAAGAACACGGCTCCTAAAATGACGATGCTGGCTGCGGCGATGGCGACCCCCCCCAACCGGGGGATGCTCCGATTGTTGACATGCCGAGCGTCAGGCATGTCATATATCCGCAACTTTCGTCCCCAATGGCGAACAGTCGCAGCCAGCGGAAGACAACAGACAAACGCCAGGCCGAAGCATGTCAGATAAAACCACCACATACCCTACACATCCTATAAAAAATACGAAAGCGAGCGGATGACGGCGAGTGCAAAACACCTTCCATCATCATGATAATGAAGCTTATGACCCAGCCTATCTTCTCATTTCTTCGCCTTGAACCACAGGAGCGCCTTCAGTTCCGCGATCTGCCCCGCATGGGCGGGATCATTTAAAGCATGCCGTAAAAACACGACAAACACGCCCATCATACAACCGAACAACAATCCTGCCAAGACATATAAACTCCTTTTGGGTGCGGATTTCCAGTCCGGGGGGACGGCGACGTCCACCACCTGGATCACCGGCGACTCCTGCGCCTCGTCCATTCGCGCCGCCTCGTATTGCTTGGCGAGCAGTTCGTACAGCGACTCCCGGTATTTGACGTCGCGGAGCCGTCGGGCGTATTCCATGCCCGCCTCGGGCATCATCGAGGTCGGCAACAACGGGTCGTCTTTGCTGCGGGATGCGTTCTTGGACTCCAACTGCCGGAGCCGCGCGCGCTTTGCCTGCAAAGACGCCTGCTGCCGCAACACTTCCGGGTTTTGCGGCGTGGCGCCCGCCAGCAGGCTTTCCAAGTCTGCTTCGTCCTTCGTGATCTGGGCTCGCAACTCCACCATCGTCGTAAAGACGGCGTCCATCTGGCTGTCGGCCTGTACGATCCCCTGTTCCATCTGGAACTGCAAGAGCTCGCCTTCCGCCGCCGCCAGCTTGTCTTTCTCCTCCTCGAGCTGGCGTTCGAAAAACAACCTGCGTTGCGAAGATTCCGTCAGCGCCAGACGGCTGTTCTGCTCTCGCAGGATTTCCACGTAGGCGTTGGCGACCTCTGCCGCCCGTTCCGGCGTCCTGTCCGTGAAGGAGATCTGTATCAAGCCCGCATCCGTGGTCTCGAAGTTGGTTCTCTGCGCCAATGCGCCCCGGGTCGCCATCTGGGTCTTGGTCTTATACAGCTCCTGCAATTTGAACTTCCCGATCACCTCGTCCGACACCGTCCGGCTTTTCAGGATGCCGATATAGGCGTCCGCCGGGGTGGACACGCCCGCGCCGCCGAGCAGGCCGCCTGCCAAGCCCCCCAACTGCCCCAACATGGCGGCTGCCGACGAAGTCCCCTGCTGCGGCGGCATGATCAACGCCGAGGCCGTGTACGATTTCGGCGTGATGAAGGCGAGGACGCCCGCCAAGACGCCGCACGCGAGCGTCAGCCCGATGATGAGCTTTTTCCCGCCCGCCAGCACGAGGAGCAGATCCAAGATGCTTATCTCGTCCTCGTCCCCGCCCGCCGGCTCCTGAACCCGGCTTTCGTCGCGCGTGCGGTCTTCCGTTCCGTCCGCCAATGCCTCCTCCTTAAGAATGGTGGCGCGTCGCGCCGTCCTCCCCTATCGCAACACGTTGATGGCGGCGACGCCAAGGCCGAATTCAGAGAACACCTGCGCCCAACTACGCAACTCCCGCAGGAACGTCGTCTTGAGCAGGCGCTCCGGCACCACGACCGAGTCGCCGGGGTGCAACGCCATCTTCTCGAACCCCGAGACGTTCTGCTTGGGCACCACCGAGCCGTCGGCGCGCACGACGTACATCCGGTCTCCGTCCGCGTTCCGGGTGACGCCACCCGTGAGTTCCAAGTATTCCTTGACCCGGCGGTCGGTGACATGGATGAACGAGTTCGAGTTGTACACCTCGCCGAGCACGTTGACCACGGATGGGCGCGCGGGGATGACGAAGCGGTCGCCGTTTTCCAGCGTCAAGCCGGCGATGCGGGAAATGTCGTTGCTCCCCGGCTCAAGGCTCAGGACTATCCTGCCGGTGGCGCGCAGGCGCCGCAAGCGCCGCGCCGATTTTTTCTGGGTCGAGATCTCCGTCGCCAGTTGCGCCGTCTCCTCTGCGGTCACGGCGCCGGCGAGGCGGTCTTGGGCTGCGGCGTCCGCCTCATCCTCCAAATTGGCGATGTAGTCATCCAGGCGCTCCTGCTGTTCGCGGCGCACCGACTCGCGCAGGAACTCGGAACCGAACAGGTACGCCTGCGCCGTCAGCCCGCCGGCGCGCTCGATGAGATGCCCCAGCGTCTCCCCCGGCGCCACGGTGTAGACGCCGGGGGCGTTGAACTCCCCTTCCAGCCGGACTATCCGGGTTTGCTGCATCTGCGGCACCCGGATGTCGGTTTGGGAGAAAACCGTCACGACGTCCCCCGGGAGCAACTCCAGGTTCTGGCCATCGTCGCCGGCGATGACCAGCTTGCCGAGGTCGAACGGGAGCAGGTTCGTCAAAAGATCCGTCGGGTTCTGCCGTTCGATCACCGCGTAAGACCAGTTGATGTTCGGGAGGTCGTTCTCGACGGTGGTCGTCCGGGGCCTGGTCGCGGACTCCGCATCGATCTCGATCTTCGCCAGCTCCTCCGGCGTCAGCGTGGCGAGCAGGTTGCGCTTGACGAAGTAGTCCCTGTCGAGCGGCGCGTCGTTCGCGGCGGCAGCCCCGGTCGCATAGCCTTCCGTCGTGTCGTCCCCGTCGCCGGTCGTGGCGGGGACGTCGCCGATGGCGCCTTTCCACAACTGCAACTTCCCGTCGGGGGCGTTCCCCGCCTGGTTGCGCAGGCGCCAGTAGTCGCGGCTGAGCAACGCCTCCTTGTTCGGGATGACGTCCCGCAGGCGCATCCCCGGCTTCCAGGCGAACCTTCCGGGGTTGGCCACGTTGCCGCGCAGGGTGACGGTGTCGTCAAAACGCGGCACGACCGCCGCCACTTGCAACAGGTCGCCGTCCGCGACCGGCACGTCCATCCCCCCCCCGTCGAGCCGCACGTCCACCACTTCGCGGGAGACGCCCCGCCGGATGCGTTCGATCGTCGCGCGCTCCAAGTTCGCCAACGGGGAGAGCCCCCCCGCCAGCCGGATCACCTCGCCGACGGTCTTTTCATCCTTGACCTCGTAGATCGCCGGGTTCTTCAGGCTTCCTGCGACCGCCACCTGCGCACCGACCGGGGGGACGTAGATGACGTCCTCGGGTTGCAGGCGCACGTCGCCGGTCTTGTCGCCGCCGATCAGGAGCCTGTACAGATCCAGCTCCGTGACCAACGCGCCGCCGCGCCGCAACTGGACGGTGCGCATGGAGCCTTGCGGCGACGGCCCGCCGGCGGCGAACAGCGCGTTCACCATCGTGCTGAGCGAACTCACCGTGTACAGCCCCGTGTGCCGGACGTTGCCCGTGACATACACTTGGACGGAGCGCAACCGCCCCATGTTGACGCTGAGGTCGAAGTTGCGGAACACGCGCTCGAGCTGGAGGCGCAGGTGGTCGGCGAGTTGCCGGAACTGCAACCCCGCCACGGCGACGCTGCCGACCTGCGGGATGTAGACGGCGCCGTTCCGGTCGACCGTCAGGCTCAGGTCGAAATCCTGCTGGCCCCAGACGCGCAGGCGGATTTCATCCTCGGGGCCGACCACGTAATCCGCCGTCACCGGGACGTTGGTCACCGGCGCGAAGGTGGAAGGCGCCTGGTCGAAGAAAGAGGCGCCGAATATGGGGAGCAGGCTCCCGGTCGATGTCGCGATGAAGCGCTGGAACGCGCTGGGCTGCGCCAACTCGGCATCCTGCCGCCGCGCCCCTGCGGCGGCGGAGACCACGTCTTGGACGGGGGGTGATTGGACATCCGTGGTCGCCGCCTGGGAGGATGACGCGCCGGAGGATGCCGTCCCTGCGGACGGGTGCGAGACCTGGCTGGAGGCGGCGCCGCCCGTTAGAAACGAGGGGGGGGTCGTCTGCGCCACTGAAATCGGGACGCTGGCGACCGGGACGGCGCACAAAAGGAAAAGCATCGTGCGCCCAAGCGCGGACATCGTCATTCCATCCCTCTCGTTCACCTGCCCCCCCGATGGCACTTGCAAAAAGCCCGGACGCAACACCAGCGTTTCGCCTACGGTTTTTTTAAATGTGCCACAAATTCAAAATGACGGACATTAGGATACCAAATCCGCTGTGTTTTCTCAGAATTTTTTAGGAATTCCCGGGGGATTTCCCGGCGGCAAGCGCCGTTCCCGCGCCAATCGGACTTGGCCGGGCTCGATCAAATTAACTTTGCAGTTAGCCCTTTCCTATTGCGGTTGCGGCTCTGTATATTAACTAATTGTTTTCTCGAGGGGACGGCACGGCGCCATGGAACAGCAAAAGGCATTCGAACGACGGGAGGTCTTGAGAATGGCCGTGTGCGCCGCCGGCGCGGTCGCGGTCGGGGCCGCAGGCGGCCTCGGAGGTCTGCTCGCCTCGAAGCTGGACATAGCCGACCAACTGAGCCCGCTCAACCGCACGCGCCCCGTGCGCCCGCACACCCGCTACATCGTCCTGCACACCACGGAAGGCAAGGACGTCGGCTCGCTCAACAAGCTGGTCCGGCACGGCGAGGCGCACTACTTCGTCGCGCTCTCCGGCAAGGTCTACCGCATCATCGACAAGGCGAAGATCGCCAAGCACGCGGGCAGGAGCATGTGGGAGGGGCGGAGCACCATCGACAACCACTCCATCGGGATCGAGGTCTCCGGCTACCACAACCATGACATAACCGCCGCGCAGTACGAGGCGTTGAGGGAGCTGATCCGCCAGGTGAAGAGCATCTACGGCATCCCCGACGACAGGGTGTTGACGCACTCCATGGTGGCATACGGCGTGCCGAACCGCTTCCACGACGAGAACCACCGGGGGCGCAAACGTTGCGGCATGATCTTCGCCGACCCCAAGGTGCGGGCGAAGCTCGGGTTGAAATCGGCGCCCGACCATGACGAAGATGTGATGGCGGGCAGGCTGAAGGTCGCCGACAAGGAGCTGTACCAGTTCCTTTTCGCTACGGCGAAGGCGAAACCCGCGTTGTTGGCGCAGGGCGATGAGACGACGCCACCGCCGCCCGACGTGGACGCCGGGCTGGAGGTCGCGTCGGCGGCCGAGCCTGCGGTGGAAACCGTCGAGGTCGCGTCGTCGCAGGCGCCCTCGGAGCCGCCCGAGGGCGTCGGCGACGCCCCAGTCGCCGCAGGTGGCGCGACGGACGGCGCCCCCGTCGCGGTCGTCGCGGCAAACGCCACCCCGCGGCGGAATCCGGACTCGGCCGGGGCGGCGCCCCTTGCGGCGGGCGGGGCGGAACGGGGCGCGCCCGCGTCCGAGGCGGTGGCTAAACCCGCCATGCCGAAAACTAAGGAGCCCCCCGCCGCGCCGGCCGGGGAGGCGCCGGCGGCGAAGCCTGCGGCGACGCCCGCGAAGAAACCGGTCGCGACGCCGGCGAAGAAGGTTCCGGCACCCGCGAAGAAACCGGCGAAAACCGACCCCGCGACGGTGAAGATGCCCTCGGAGCCCCCCTTCATCGACAGCCGGCACACGGCGTGGCAGATCGCGCGCGAGCGTTACGACTCCCCGTCCACGATCTACGAGTTCCCCGACGGGCGGCGGTTCAACGGCGGCCAGATCAAGGACTGGGGTCGCATCCCGTCCGGCACCCGCGTCACCCTCGGCGACGCCGACGACGAGGGCGCGTTCGAGGGGTTCCTGGAGATCGGCAAGGACGGCAACACCCCCAGGGCCCTGGCGGGCAAAGCCTACGCCAGCAAGACGACGATCTACTTCTTCCCGAACGGGATGGTGCGCACCGGGGCGGAGTTGCAGAAGGGCAGGTCGTACCGCTCGTTGTTCCAGAAGCCGCCCAAGGGGACGCGCCTCCTGGTCGGATACGTCTACGGGGGCTCGGTCAAGCAGCGCCGCCCCCCCGCGGCCATCGCCGGCGTGAAGTGGAACTACCCTTCGACTTATTACCGCTACCCGGACGGTCGCATCCTGAGCGGGGACGACGTCAACGACAAGTCCATCCCGGTCGGGACGCTGGTGTTTTACGAAGAATGAGGGGGACTTCTAAAAAGCTCGCAGACAAGGCGCGACGCGGCGTCCGGGGCTTTTGGAGGTTCCCCGATGAAACCCGCCCGTCAAGGGAAAGGGAGTATAGGGAATTTTATTGTGTCCGCGATGAAAAAAGTCCTGGTGCTGTTCAACAACCTCGAAGAGGCCGACGAATACCTGGCGTTGCGCGACATAGACCCCTCGACGCTCGACTTCGAGCCCAAGTACAGGATCGCCGTCGCCACGGCGCAGGAGGAGTACGACGCCATCGTGGACGCCCTGCGCGCGGAGGGGTTCGACGCCGAGGGGGTCAACCTCAAGGACGACTTCGATCTGCTCGGCCGCCTGCTCACGCAGGAGCCGCCGGACGTGGTGTTCAACCTGGTGGAGTTCTTCCACAACGACCTGAACCATGAAGGGGCGGTGGCGGGCATGTACGACCTCGCAGGCGTCCCGTACACCGGCGCGACGCCGTTCTGCCTCTCGCTCTGCCGGCGCAAGGATCTGACCAAGCGGATATTCCTGCAAAGCGGCGTCCCGACGCCGCGCTTCCTGACGGTGAAGGGGGGCGACGTCCCCCCGGGACATGGACTCGACTACCCCTTGATCGTGAAGCCGTCCCGGGGGGACGGGAGCGCGGGCGTCGAGCCGCACACGGTCGTCTACGACTATGCGCAGCTCAAAAAGCGGCTGGCGCAGGCCGGCGAGGAGTTCCAGTGTTCCATGCTGGTCGAGGAATTCCTCGCAGGGCGGGAGCTGCACATATCGGTGTTCGGCGACAATCCGCCGGAGGCGTTGCCGATCATCGACTTCAACTTCTCGGAGCTGCCCGCGGGCCATCCGCCCCTGCTGACCTATGACATCAAATGGAACCCCTTGGCGCCCGCCTACCACAAGGTTCACTCGATCTGCCCCGCCGTGCTACCCCCCGAGGTCGAACGACGGGCGAAGGAGTTGGCTGTGCGCGCCTACCAGGCCACCTGCTGCCGGGACTACGCCCGCATCGACTTGCGGCTGGGGGCGGACGACGTCCCCTACGTGCTCGAAGTGAACCCGAACCCGGACCTCACGGCGGGGGTGTCGTTCATGGACTCGGCGGAGCAGGCCGGCTACGGCTTCTCCGAGATGTTGAAGAAGATCGTGGGCTTCGCGCTGGAGCGCGGCGCGTGAGGCGCGCGTGAGACGGTGACCGGGGGCTCCGCAGAGCCCCCGGCGCGGTGGGACGCCAAAGCCAAGGTCTAACTAAGGCCTAGCCAAGGCGAAGGCGCTCCCTATCGGCGCCCCCCCTGCGCGCTACTGCACCCGCTTGGCGACCAGCTCTTGCGGGCCGCGCATCCCGCCAGGTCCGCGCCCGCCGGGACCGCCGCCCGGTCCGGGACCGCCGCCCGGTCCGGGACCGCCGAACTCCGGGCCGCCGGGGCCGCCGGGGCCGCCGCCGAATCCGGGTTCACCCCCGCCGGGGCCGCCAAAGCCGGGGCCGCCGCCCGGTCCGCCCGGGCCGCCGAAGCCGCCGGGCCGCTCCATCGTGAAGGTGATTTCGTCGCCCGAGACCTTGCCTTTGTAAACCTGCTTCATCTCCCTTTCGCCGAACTGCCGGGTCACGGCGAAGGAGATGTCGTCCCCGTCGATGACGCCTTCGCTGATCTCCGACTCGCCCATGCGGTCGTCGCCGACCGTGCCGGTCAGGGTTTCGCCGTCGGCGGTGAAAGTGAATATGATTTGCGTGGAGCCCTGCGGCCCCTGCCGCTCCGCGACCCATGTCCCGGTGACGTCCGCCGCCACGGCGGAAGCCGCCAAGGCGAGGATGCAAGCCGCCCCGCACAGCAACAATCTGTTCTTCATACGCGATCCCTCCTTTATAGTAAAAGCATTTTAGACAGGTGAAGCGCCCCTGCGTCAAACGGCGGCTTGTCACGCCGCACGTCTTATTTACGTGACGCGGGGGATTTGTTACCGGATTTCCTTCGCCGGGGCTGGCGCGGAGCGTCAGGCGAGGACGTGGACGGCGCGGGCCTTGACCAGGAGGAACACCCGGCTTCCCTCCGCCAGCTCCATGTTGCGCACGGTGGCGGGCGTGACCCCGACCTTGAAGTCCACGCCGCAGTTGACGACCAGGTCCGCCCGGTCGATGTCGCGGAATATGCTGACCACCTCGCCCCGCAGCACGTTCCGGGCGCTGGTTTGCGTGACATGCTCGCGCGAGACCAGGACGTCCTCCGAGCGGATGCCCAAGGTGACGCTTTTGCCGATGCCCATGCCGTTGTAGGAAGTTTCAACCGCGCAGCCGCCGATATCGACGACGGTGGTGCCCTCGTCCGTCAGGTGGCGCAAGACCCGCCCGTGGAAGATGTTCTCCGCGCCGACCACGCGGGCGACCGAAGCCGTGCGCGGGGCGTTGAATATCTCCGCGGGGGCGCCCGTCTGCGCGACCCTTCCCTCGTCGATGACCAGCATCGCCTTCCCCAGCCGCAGCGCCTCCGTGTGGTTGTGGGTGACGTAAAGGAAGGGGACGCCGGCCTGGCGCTGTATCTCCGCGATCTCTTCGGTCAGGCGCCCGCGCGTCGCCGCGTCCACCGCCGAGAGCGGCTCGTCCAGGAGCATGATGGCCGGGTCGGTCGCGAGCGCCCGCGCCAGCGCGACCCGTTGCTGCTCCCCGCCCGACAGCTCGTGCGGGCGGCGTGCGGCGACCTTGGAGATGCCCATCATGGCGAAAAGCCCGCGTACCCGCTCCAAGGCGCTCTTGCGCGCATCGCCGCGTGCGCCGTAAAGGGCGTTCTGCTCCGCCGTCATGTGGGGGAACAACAGGTGGTTTTGGAACACGTAACCGACCCGGCGCCTCCGTATGGGGATGTTGACCTTCGCCGACGCGTCGAAGAACACCGTCTCGCCCAGGGCGATCCTCCCTTCGTCCGGCACCAGGATGCCCGCGACCGCGCGCAGGATGCTGGTCTTGCCGGCGCCGGAAGGGCCGAAAAGGACGGTGATGCCGTCCGCCGCCTTGACATGGACGTCCAGCACGGGGGCGTCGCCCCCGCCAAGCTTTTTCCTGATGCGCGCGTCGAGCATGGTCACCTCCCCCCGACCGGGCGCGCGAGGCGGTTGGTGATGTAGACGACTGTGATGGAGATGCCTGTCAGGACGAGCGCCAGCCAGGTGGCTTGCGCGTCCTCCCCCGCCGCCATCGCCTCGTAGATGGCCAGCGGCATCGTCTGCGTCTTCCCCCGGATGTTGCCCGCCAGCATCATGGTCGCGCCGAACTCCCCGAACGCCCGCGCGAAGCTCAGGATGACGCCCGCCAAGATGCCTTTCCCCGCCAGCGGCAGGGTGACGCGGAAGAAGGTCTCCCACTCTCCCTTGCCCATGACGCGGGATGCCGTCTCGTAGTCGGGGTTCACGCTTTCCAGCGCGGCGCGCGCGGACTTTATCATCAACGGGATGGCGACGACCGTCGAGGCGACGACTGCGGCGATCCAGGTGAAGGTCACCGACCACCCGGTCAGCGCGTACAGGGGGGCGCCCAGCCAGCCGCGCCTCCCCAAAAGCAGGATCAGGTAGTACCCGGTCACGGTCGGCGGCAGCACCATGGGCAGGGTCAGCGTGGCGTCCAGAAGCTCCTTGCCCCAGAAGCGGCCCCTGGCGAGCAGGAACCCCAACGCCGTCCCCGCCAGCGCGATGATGACGGTGGCGACGCTTACGACCAGAAGTGACAGCTTGAGCGCGTCCTGGATCATGTTCGTTCCGCTTCCCAGACCTCGTCGAGAACCCGCCGCCGGCGCGTGCGGCTTCCGTCGCCGCCGCCCCTCCCGCGCGGATGAAGCACATATCATGTACTTTATTGACGACGATGGTCAATAGGAAACAACGATAACGGTTGCAAATGGTTGCGATGCGGCGGGGCACCCCCGCCGTGCGCTATTTTCTTTGCTTCCGCGGGCATTGTCGGGATAGAATCGGTGCGTTGTCGGTTTGGGATTCCGGGGCTCCCCCGGATTTTCGAATAATGACTGGATGCTGGGTGTGCGCGCAAAGATCGCCCCGCGTGATCGTCGAGGCGTCCCTGCGCGCTTTCTACGAGGATAGGATGACTATGAAACGAACGAGATTCACCGCGTTGTTGTGCGCCGCCATGCTGTTCGTGGCGGCAAGTGGCGCCCATGCCGCAGACCTGGACAGGGCGGCGCTCATCAAACTGGCGGACGACTATTTCGCGGCGCTTGCCGCGCACGCCCCCAACAAAGTCCCGCTCGACGCCAACGTCAAAATGGTCGAGAACGCCAAGCGCATCAAGCCCGGCGAGGGGCTGTGGAAGACCACCACGTCCGGCCCGACCGAGTTCAAGATCACGATCCCCGACACATACTCGCAACAGGTGGGCGGCATGTTCATGATCCAGTCGGACAACAAGCCGACCCAGGTCGGCTTCCGGCTGAAGGTGGTCGGCGGCAAGATCGTCGAGGCCGAGCACATGCTGGCCGAGCCGACCGGCGGGGCGCTGGACAACATGCAGAAGGTGCGCCCGGCCATCCCGATGGAGATCCCGTATGAGTACCGTGACTCGCGCGGCCGGCTCGTACACATCGCCAAGTCGTACTATGACGCGCTCGACCTGAACAACGGCGGCCTCGCCCCGTTCGCCTCCGACTGTGAGCGGCGCGAGAACGGCATGCGCACGGCGCCCTACGGCGGCCCGTCGCTGGGCGGCGCCGGCATCCCCGGCGTGGCCGCCCCGCCCCCGAGCCTGCTCGGCATGCTGGACTGCAAGGCGCAGCTCGACTCGCAGACGTTCCTGTACATCGACACCATCGACCACCGCCGCGTGGAGGTCGCCGACGAGTTGACGGGCTTGGCGATGGGCTTCTCCCACTTCCGCCACGACATGAAGGAGAAGGAGTACCCGGTGCTCAACAACCCCGCCAGCCAGACGACCTCGATGCAGTTCGACCCGTTCGACCTGCCCGCGATGCACATCTACAAGATCTGGGGCGGCCAGATCCACGAGATCGAGGCGATGGGCTTCATGGCGCCGTACAACTCCCAGACCGGCTGGGAGTAAGAAGTCGGCGCGCCAAACGGCGGGTTGCTTTAGTTGACAGTTGGCGGTTGGCGGTGGTCAGCCTCTGCAGGAGGCGGCTTCGCCGCATGTGATTTCCCCCTCTGGCCTCGGCTTTTGATTGAAGGCAAGGAAATCAAACACGCCGCTTTTACGGCACCGCCTGCTGTCAACTGAAAACTTATGGTGCGATGCACTTCGGGGAATTGGAGCGAACGATTTAACGCGATCATTGGCGCAAGGCAAACGGGCGTTTTTGATCAAGGGTGCAACGCAGCGTCCGGGGTTTTTAGAGGTCCCCCCTGCAGGAGTTCCCGCGTGGTTATCGGCGATCGGGACGCCGTGGGGATGGTGTCGGGGCTGTGCCGGACCGTGCGTTGGCTCCTCAGGTAGGGCTCGAACCTACAACCCTTCGGTTAACAGCCGAATGCTCTACCATTGAGCTACTGAGGAGCAATGGTCGCAATAAACTAACAGGAACCCCGCGACTTGTCAATGAATCGCGTTAAATTTAAGGGGGGGCGGATGAGAAAATCGGGCGGCGCCGCGCTCAGTAGATCATCATGCCCGCCGCCCCCGCCAGCAGGATCGTCAGGATGGGATGGAGCTTGAAGCGCTGGGTCAGGACAAAGGCGGCGATGAATACGAGGACGCTTTTCCAGTCGATGAAGTTCTCGGAGTTCACCAGCAGGAGGGCCGCGGCGGCGATCAGCCCCACCGTCGCGGGGCGGAGGGCGGCGAGCGCGCCGGCGACGTGGCGGTTGGCGCTGAACCGGGCGTAGACGCGCGCGACGCACAAAACCAGGGCGAACGACGGCAGGCAGACGGCGACGGTGGCGATGACCGCTCCCCAGACGTTGCCCGTCACCGTGTAGCCGATGTAAGTCGCCGAGTTGATGCCGATGGGGCCGGGCGTCATCTGCGAAACCGCCACGATGTCCGTGAACTGCGCCCCGTTCAACCATCCGTTCCTCTCCACGACCTCGTGCCGGATGAGGGGCAGCATCGCATATCCGCCGCCGAAGCCGAACAGCCCGATCTTGAGATAGGACAAGAGCAGTTCCAGGTAGATCATGGCCGCCCGCCCTTCCGGTTGCGCCAGCGCGCGAAGCATATCCCTCCCAGCGCCGCAGCCAGGACCACATAGACCGGCGAGACGCCCCAACGCCAGATCAGCAAGGCGGCGGCGACGGGGATGGCGACGGTCTTCCTGTTGACGCCGACTTCCTTGGCCGTCTTGAAAACCGGCACGGCGATCAAGGCGACCACGGCGGGGCGGATGGCTTTGAACGCATCGGCGACATGGCCGTCCTCGTTGAAATGCCGGAAGAACGCGGCGACCGCCAAGATTATCAGGAAGGCGGGGAGGACTGCGCCCAGCGCCGCCACGACGCCGCCCGGCGTCTTTTTCAACTTGTACCCGGCGAGGATGGAGATGTTCACCGCGAAAACCCCCGGCATGGCTTGGGCGATGGCGACCATGTCGAGGAACTCCTTCGGCGCCGCCCATTTTTTCCGCTCGACCACCTCCTTCTCGATAAGCGGCAACATGGCGTAACCGCCGCCGATGGTGAACGCCCCGATCTTCGTGAAAGTGAGGAGCAGTTGTCCGTAGAGGTTCATGTCCCTTCCAATCAAACCGTATGCGCCGTGAGGCGATGAGGTTTCATCGAGAACATCTTATGCTGAACCGGAGCGCACGGGAAGTCTAGGATTGATTCACATTGATTCACATGGGATTCGCGTGGGCGAACACCGCCCTGCAAACGTCGTCCGTTGTACTTTCGGCGCGGACTGCTAAAATATCCCGTTGCCGCCTGGATCCGATGGTAGACCGGGACGGCGAGACCGGATGTTTCATCCGTACAAGCCTGTTTGTTTCCACCCCGGTTGCAGAACAGGCATCTTACTCTTAAGGAGAAGATAGCCATGCCCTCTGATTCCGCCCCGAACGCCGCGCGCAAGATGACCACGCACGTCTGGCAGGCAAAGAAAGTGCACGGCGAGCCGATCACGATGCTGACCGGCTACGACTATCCGACCGCCGTGGCGCTCGACCGCGCCGGCATCGACGGCATCCTGGTCGGCGACTCCCTCGGCATGGTCGTGCTCGGCTATGACAACACCCTGCCTGTGACCATGCAGGACATGATCCACCACTGCCGCGCCGTCGCCCGAGGCGCCAAGCGCGCCCTGCTGGTGGGAGACCTGCCCTTCATGTCCTACCAGGCGTCGGTCTCCGAGGCGACGCGCAACGCCGGACGCCTCATGCAAAAAGGGGGGATGGACGCCGTGAAGCTCGAAGGGGGGCGCGAGCGCGTCCCTGCCGTCAGGTCTATCGTCGAGGCGGGCATCCCCGTCATGGGGCACATCGGCCTCACGCCGCAGAGCGTGCACCAACTGGGGGGCTGGAAGGTGCAGGGGAAGTCGGCGGTCGCGGCGCGCCGCCTGATCGAGGACGCGCTGATCCTGGAGGACGCCGGCTGTTTCTCCGTCCTGATCGAGGCGGTTCCCGAGGAGCTCGCGGCGCTCATCACCCAGAGGCTCGCCGTCCCGGTCATCAGCGTCGGCGCGGGCGCGGGCTGCGACGGCCAATGCCTGGTGGTACACGACGTGCTCGGGTTCTTCGACCGCTTCACGCCGCATTTCGTCAAAAGGTACGGCGACATCTTCTCGCACATGAGCGAGGCGTTCGGCGCCTACATCGACGACGTGAGGTCGCGCCGCTTCCCCGCCCCCGAGCACTCCCACGCGATGGACGCGCAGGAGTATCGCGAGCTGGTGCGCGAGATCGAGATGCTGGAGGCCGAACTCGAATCCGAGGGGACTGCGCCCGACCGGTTGCAGTAAGGGCGGGCGGACGGACGCGGGTGGGCCTCTAAAAAGCTCGCAGACGCAGGTCGAAAAGCGGAGTTCGCTGAGGCGAAGGGGCGTTTTCAACCAAGGCGCAACGCAGCGTCCGGGGTTTTTGGAGGCTCCCATGAACGTCACCTTCTTCGGGACGGGGGCGATGGCAAGCCTATTCGCCGCGCGCTTCGCGCTCGCGGGGGTCGCCGAGGTGTCGGTGGTCGGGACTTGGGGGGAGGCGGTCGCCGCCATGCGCCGGGATGGCATCCGCATCGAGGACGCCTCGGGGGTTCGCGTCGCCGGCGTGCGCGCCGCCTTCCCGGACGAGGCGGTGCCACGGGCGGATCTCGCGGTGGTGCTGGTGAAGTCCTGGCAGACGCCGCGCGTCGCCGGATGCTTGGGGGGGAAACTCAAGCCTGGCGGCGTGGCGCTCACGTTGCAGAACGGCTTGGGCAACGTCGAGGCGCTCGGCGTGCGGGCTTGGGCGGGTGTCACCTCGGAAGGCGCGACATCGCTCGCCCCGGGCGTCGTCGCCCACCGGGGGGCGGGCGAGACCTGCGTCGCCGCACCGGATGGATCCCATGCGGGGTTGACGGCGGACGCCGTGGCCGGGTTGTTTCGCCGCGCGGGGTTCGCCGCCCGCGCCTGCTCCCCGGAGCGGGCCGAAGGCCTGGTCTGGGGCAAGCTCGCCGTCAACTGCGGCATCAACGCGCTGACCGCCTTGTGCGGCGCGACCAACGGCGAACTCCTCCACCGGCGCGCCTCGGCGGCGCTGATGGAGCGCGCGGCGTCGGAATGCGCCGCAGTCGCCCGCGCCCGCGGGATCGCCCTGCCGTTCGACGACGCGGCCGCGGCGGTGCGCGCGGTGGCGCGGCGCACGGCGGGCAACCGCTCCTCGATGCTCCAGGACGTGGCGCGGGGCGCACAGACCGAGTGCGACGCCATCAACGGCGCGGTGGCGCGGGAAGGGCGGCGGCTGGGCGTCCCGGTCCCGGTCAACGAGGCGCTTTGGCGGATGATGCTGGCGCATCCGTCCGCACGGGGATAGGAATCATGTTGTACGGGGGCGACCATGCGTGTGACTGAGAATCTTTCTGAACTGCGGACCATCCGGCGGGCGTTGCCGGGAGTCTTCGGGCTGATCCCGACCATGGGGGCGCTGCACGAAGGGCACGCCTCGCTCATCCGGCGGGCGCGCCTGGAATGCGACCACGTCGGGGTCAGCATCTTCGTCAACCCGACGCAGTTCGTCCCCGGCGAGGATCTGTCCAAATACCCGCGCACCATCGAAAAGGACTTGGCGTTGCTCGGGAGTTTGGGCGTCGATGCGGTCTGGACGCCGACGCCGGAGGTCATGTATCCCGACGGCTACCAGACGTGGATCGCGGTGGACAAGGTGTCGAGGCCGCTGGAGGGCGCGCACAGGCCGGGGCACTTCTGCGGCGTGGCGACCGTCGTGACCAAGCTGCTGCATTCCTTCACCCCCGACCGGGCCTACTTCGGGCAAAAGGACGCCCAGCAAGTGGCGGTGTTGCGGCGCATGGTCGCCGACCTGAACTTCTCCGTGGAGTTGGTGGTCTGTCCCATCGTCCGCGAGCCGGACGGGCTGGCGATGAGCAGCCGCAACGCCTATCTCGGCCCCCAGGAGCGCAATGCCGCCACAGTCCTTTACCGGGCGCTCTCGGCGGCAAAGGCGAGGTTCGACGCGGGCGAGCGGGGCGCGGAGGCGTTGCGGGACGCCGTGGGCGAGATGATCGCCGCCGAGCCTCTCGTGACCGCGCAGTACGTCTCGGTCGCCGACCCCGACACGTTGGAGGAGCTCCCGGAGGCGGCCTCCGGCGCGCTCCTCTCCCTCGCCGCTTGCGTCGGCGAGACCCGGCTCATCGACAACATCCTTCTGTGAGGACGCGAGGACGCCATGTTGCTGGCCATCGACATCGGTAACACCGGCATCACCCTGGGGCTGTTCGACGGCGACCGGCTCGGCTCGCATTGGCGGCTGGCGTCGGACAACGAGCGCACTTCGGACGAGTACGGCATCTTGGTGACGCAGCTCTTGGAGCGCGCCGGCGGCGGGGGCGGCGTGCGGGGCGTGGCGATCGCATCGGTCGTGCCGCCCCTGACCGGCGTCGTGGAACGCGCCTGCCGCGACTATCTGCGCGCCGATCCCCTGGTCGTGGACGCGGGGACCCGCACCGGGATCCCGTTGCGCTACGAAGACCCCAAACAGGTCGGTGCCGACCGCGTGGTCAACGCCGTCGCCGTGCGGCGGCTTTACAAGGGCCCCGTCTGCGTCGTCGATTTCGGCACCGCCACCTCCTTCGACGCCCTTTCCGCCAGCGGGGAGTACCTGGGCGGCGCCATCGCCCCCGGCGTCGGCATCGCCGCCGACGCGCTCTTCCGCCGCGCCGCCAAGCTCCCCCGAGTGGAGCTGCTGCGCCCCCCGTCCGCCATCGGGCGCAACACCGTGCACTCTCTGCAATCGGGGCTCCTGTACGGCTACGTGGGGCTGGTGGAGGGGATGGTCGCGCGCTTCCGCGCGGAGCTAGGCCCCGAGATGAAGACCGTCGCCACGGGCGCGCTGGCGGAGCAGATCGCCGGGGAGACCTGCGCGATCGACATCGTGGAGCCATGGCTCGCCTTGGAAGGCTTGAAGACGCTGTTCGAGCTGAACCGCCCCGGCGCCAGGCAATCTTAAGGGGGCGTCTAAAAAGCTCGCATGCAAGGCGCTGGCGCCGTTGTCCGGGGTTGTTAGAGGTTCCCTCAAGGGCGGACCCGGTTCCCGCCCCCCTTACATGAAGGCGAGGCGGCAGACGAGGAAGGCGACGAGCAGGCTCACCACGTCCGCCGTCAGCCCGGCGACGACCGCATGGCGGGTCTTGCGCACGCCCACCGCGCCGAAATAGACCGCCAGCACGTAAAAGGTGGTCTCGGTGCTGCCGTATGCCGATGCCGCCAGCCGCCCGATGAACGAGTCCGGCCCGTAGGTGCTCACCAGCTCCGTCACGATGCCTAGCGAGCCGCTCCCCGACAGGGGGCGCATGATCGCCAGCGGCAGTATCTCCGAGGGGAAGCGGATCCGGCTGAGCAGCGGGTCGAGCGCCGACGCCATCAAGTCTATCGCCCCCGCCGCACGCAACATCCCCACCGCGACCAGCATGGCGACAAGATACGGGATGATGCGCACCGCCGTCTGCACCCCTCCCTTTGCGCCCTCCACGAAGCTCTCGTACACCTTCACCTTCTTTATCGCGCCGTAGACGGGGACGGCGACCAGGAAGAGGGGGACGGCCCAGGTGGAGACGACATCGATCAGACGGGATGCCATCACGCCCCCTCCCCCGGCTTTTCGGAAGCCGGCGGCCCAGGTCGCGCCTCCGGCTCCTGCCGTCGCACCGCGAACAGCGGCAGGTTTTGCAACAGCCGCGCCACCGCCACCCCGACGGCGAGGGCGGCGACGCCTGCGGCGAGCGTCGTGCCGATGATCTCCGTCGGCGCCTTGGAACCCGCCGCCGCCATCACGCCGATCATCGTCGCCGGTATCAACTGCACGCTGCCGGTGTTGATCGTCAGGAACGTGCACATGGCGTTGGTGGCGACCCCGGGCGCCTTGTTGAGCGACTCCAAATCCTGCATCGCCTTCAGTCCGAGCGGGGTGGCGGCGTTGCTGAGCCCGAGCAGGTTGGCGGCGATGTTCATCGTCATGCTCCCCATCGCCGGATGCCCGGGCGGCACGTCCGGGAACAGCCATTTCAATACGGGGGCGATGGCGCGGGAAAGCAGCTTCATGAGGCCGGAGTCCTCGGCGACCTTGACCACCCCCAGCCACAGCGCCATCACGCCGATAAGGCCGATGGCGATCGTCACCGCGCCCCCCGCCGCGTCGATGGCGGCCTTGGTCACCTCCTCGATGCGCCCGTTGATGCCGCCCAGCACGACGGCCAAGACCACCATCGCCAGCCAGATGTAGTTCAGCATGTCTGCGTTTCCTTTCCAATCCGGTTCCCGGCAAAGCTCCCGGCAGAGCTAAATCCTAGCATTTTCGCGAGCCAAGACGTATCTTACCACTGATGAAAACGCCAAGGACGGACGTTCCCGCAACCAAACCCCCGGCGCTACGGCTCGGCGACGCCGTGGCCGTCGTCGCCCCCGCCGGACCGGTCTCCTCGCGAGCCCCCTTCCACCGCGGGGTCGAGACCTTGGAACGCCTGGGGTTCCGCGTGCGTTTCGACGAGCGCATCTTCCAGTCGCTGCGCTACCTTGCCGGAAGCGACGGGGAACGGGCCGGGGGGTTGGTGCGCGCGCTCGAAGACCCCTCCGTCCAGGCGGTCGTGGCGCTGCGCGGCGGCTACGGCTCGGCGCGCATCGTCCCCCTGCTGGACGAAAGGTTGCGCGACATCCGCCCCAAGGTGTTCATGGGCTTTTCCGACATCACCACCCTGCACCTCCTCCTCCTCCGGCGGGGATGGGTCGCCTTCCACGGCCCCATGGTCGCCAGCCCCGCGCTGGGAAACCTGCCGGAGGCGCAGGCGCGGCACCTGCTCTCGCTCTGGACCGACCCCGGCTACCTCCCGACCCTGCGCTTCGCGGAGACGGAGGCTTGGGCGGCGGGACGGGGGGCGGTGGAAGGGGTGTTGACCGGCGGTTGCCTGTCGCTGGTCGCGGCGAGCCTCGGCACGGCATACGAGGTCGAGACGGAAGGCAGGGTGTTGTTTTTGGAGGACGTGGGCGAGCCCCCCTACCGCATCGACCGGATGCTCACCCATTTGCGCCTGGCGGGGAAATTGGACGGGGTGGCGGGCATCCTGCTGGGGCGGTTCCATGATTGCGAGCAGGAGGGCGGGGGGTACTCCGTGACCGACGTGGTGCGAGACGCCTTGGCGGGGCTAGGCGTCCCGATTCTGGCGAACTTCCCCGCCGGACACGCCGGGGACAACTGGACCTTGCCGCTCGGGGTGCGCGTGCGCCTAGATGCAACCGCACAAATGATTCAATTGCTTGAACCTGCGGTCGCAGACGCCCCCTAGCGCCCGATGCGGGCCGAACGCCCCCGGCAGAGGCGCCCGCGCCCATCCGCCACAGGTCTCCCCCCTTCGGCAAAAGGGAATATCCCCCCGGAAACCCCGGGAAAGGGCCGGGGATTCAAAGGGGAGCCCCGGGGGGGCGAGAAAACCCTTTACATTCCTAGAGATAGTCTGCTACAGTTCCGAACTTGAAGGCTCCTCTTAATTAGCCGAAGTTGAACACCTGAAGTTTGAACCCTAGAAGTTGACCTTGACACCGATACGAGAACATTGGTTATGAACCTGTCGGGATCCATAGCAGAGCATCAGCACTCGCTGCAGCGGATGTACCAGAAGCTGGCGGACCGCTTCGCGGAAAACGGCGTCATCAGGGCTCTGTGGCGCGACATGTCGGAAGATGTGTCATTGCAAATCCAGGGGCTCAAATCACTTCCGAACTCCTTTTGGAACCAGCTCAAAAAGGCGCCGGACGACCGGCTGGAGGCTGCGGTCAAGGGGCATCGCCCGGTCGCCGCCGACACGGAGTCGGTCTCCCTGCGGGAGAGTTTCGAGCTGACGCTGCAAAGCTCGGAGCCGGTGATCTTGAAAATCTACGCCCGCATCGTCCGGCTTTTGCGAAGCTCGCCGGTCACCGACCAGTCGCTCGACTTCTACATCTTGGTGAAGGCGCATGCGGCGCGCATCGTGCGCATCACAGAGTCGTTCGCGGGTGATCCGACCCTGATCCGGCGCGCGCGGATGCTCCTGCAAGGCTTGGAAAAGGAGGTCCAAGAGCCCGACCCGGAAGAGGTCAAGGCCGCCAGCCAAGCCTCCAAGAAGCCAAAGGCGGCGGGTGCGACGGCCAAGCTTGCGACAACCAAACCTGCCGCCGCCAACGCGACGGCAACTAAGGCGGTTGCGGCAAAGCCGTCCGTCGCCAAGCAGGCTGCGGCAAAACCGGCGGGCAAGCAAGCGTCGGGGAAGCCGTCGAAGCCGGCGCCGCCTTCGGGCAAAACGGCGGCAAAACCGGCGAAGGCCTCGCCCAAGCGGCCGGCGCCGCCGAAGAAGAAGACGCCCCCCCCGGTCCAAAAGGCGAAAGCGCGCCGTTAGCGGGTTCCGGCCAGTCCGTTTCATCCCGCGAGCACCCCGGGATTCCGCCTCGCCTGCACACGCACAGGGGCGTGGGCGTCCCCGGCGATGTCGCGCCCGCCCCGACAATATTTCGCCGGGGCGCGGCGCCGCCCGTGCGGTTTGAATCCCAATGGTGTAATATACGACCTTTCATTTGTTCGGGTGTTCGGGAAGGGGAAGTCGGGATGGCGGGAACTTCGAGTCAGTCGGGCGTGGAAGGTCTTGCAGGGCTGTTGGAGCGGATCGGGAAAAAAGAACAGGAGGCGCTCGCCGAGCTCTACGACCGTACCGGCAGGTTGCTGTTCGGCCTGGCGTCGAAAGTCCTCGATGACGCCGAAGCCGCCGCGCAAGCCCTGCTCGACACCTACACGCACATCTGGAGGCACTCCCCTGCGTCAACCGCCCCCGACGCCCCGGTCCAGCCGCTGGACTGGCTGGTCAAGACCGCCCGCACCTACGCCGTCGCCCGGTTGGTCTCCAGCCGCCGCCGGCGACAACCGCCGGCGACGCCGTCCTTGGACGCCCCTGGAACCGTCGCCCCCGCCGAGCAAAAAGTCGCCCGCTTCCAACTCGAAGCCCTCGCCCCCATGCAACGCGAGGTCTTGAATTGGGCATACTTCTCCGGGTTGAGCGCGGACGAGATCGCCGGACGCATCGGGACGCCCGTCGGAGCGGTCAGGGCGCACGTCAGGATGGGGCTGAACCGCCTGGGCAAGACGCCCGAAATCCATGAACCGGCGACCGGCGACGAAGGAGCGGCATCTTGAGACACGAACGCGCGACGGAAGACGTCCGGCAACAGGCGTCGCTTTACGCCCTCGGCCTCCTGACCCAGCACGAGGCGAGCAGCTTCGGATTCCATCTCGGGGAGTGCCCGACTTGCAGGACGGAGTTGGAGAAGATCGAGCACGCGGTCGCGAAGATCGGCTTGGCGACCGAGGAGGTGGCGCCGCCGGAAGGGCTCAAGGCCGCATTGCTCGCCGCCATCGCGACTGCGGGCGAGGAAGGCGAGGACGCCGGCGAGCCGGCGGAAGCGGCGGACGCCGCAGGGGCGGATTGCGCATCAGGCGCGGCGCCCGCCGCATCGGCGCCGCCGCCGGAAACCTCCGACGCGCCCGTCGCGACGGAACCGCAGCCCGGCTCCGAGCCTGCGTCCGCACCGGCGGAAAGGCAGGCGCCTTCCACGGTCGCCCCGCCGCTTTTCACGCAGTCCCTCGGCGCCAGCGGCCGGGGGCGCTCCCTCGCCACCGTGTTCGCCTGGATATTCCTAGTCCTATTCGCCCTGTTGGCGGCATTCGCGCTCTATGCGTGGGAGGCGGCGAAGGACGAGAACCGCAGGCTGAAGAACCAAGTCGTCGCCGTGCAGGCCGAGCTCGCCGATGCGGAGAGGCTGTCGGAGCGGCAACAGTCTGATTTGGACGACATCAAGGCGCTGGGGACGGTGCCCCGCCTGGCGGGAAAACCGGGGGTGAGGGTGGCGCAGTTGAGACGGGAGGCGGGGGCGCCGGACAACACCGGCTTGGTCCTCTGGGACGTGGAGGCGGGGGAATGCACCGTCGTCGGCTCGTTCTCGCGACCGCCGGCGGGACAGGACTACCGGCTATGGTTCTCTGCGGCGACAGGGCGCGTCCTGGTCGGAACCGTTCCCGTCAACGCGGGCGGGCGCGTCGCCGTCACGCTGGATGTGCCGCCCCAACTGCCGAGGGGCGTGGTGAACGTCATCGTGTCGGTCGAGCCCGGTGGCGAGGCGGAAGCCGCCAGGACTCCCACCCCGGGCAAATTCGTCGCCGTAGGCCGCCTCGACTGACGCGGCGCCGCACCCTGCGTCGCGTCCATGCGTTCTTATTGAATTGACGATTTCCCCCCGGCGATTTACGATTCACATTCGCTGTTTCACATGACGCCCTTGCGGGGCCGGGAGGAATCGGGAACCATGCCTGTCTACGACCCACAGGCCATCGAAGCCAAGTGGCAGAAGTTCTGGGAAGACAACAAGACCTTTCGCGCGGAGGAGTCCTCCGGCAAGCCCAAGCTCTATGTGCTGGACATGTTCCCCTACCCGTCGGGCGAGGGGTTGCACGTCGGCCACCCGGAAGGCTACAGCGCCACCGACATGTTCTGCCGCTACAAGCGCATGCGCGGCTTCAACGTGCTGCACCCGATGGGCTACGACGCCTTCGGGCTCCCCGCCGAGCAGTACGCCATCAACACCGGCACGCATCCCAGGGTCACGACCGAAAAGAACATCGCCAACATCCGGCGGCAGATCAAGCGGCTCGGCTTCAGCTACGACTGGGACCGCGAGTTCGCCACGACCGACACCGAATACGTCCACTGGACGCAGTGGATATTCCTGCTCCTTTTCGACACCTGGTTCGACCCCGATTTCGAGTGGACCGACACCGCCGGGAAGGCGCGCAAGGGGAAGGGGCGCCCCATCGCCGAGCTGCCCGTCCCCGCCGAGGTCGCGGCGCGGGGCGAACGGGCGGCGGCCCTGTACCGCGACGCGCACCGGCTCGCCTACCAGGCGGAGTCGCCCGTGAACTGGTGCGCGGCGCTGGGCACGGTGCTGGCCGACGAGGAGGTCATCGGCGGACGCTCGGAGCGGGGGGACCATCCGGTCGAGCGCGTCATGCTGCGCCAGTGGATGCTGCGCATCACGAAATACGCCGACCGCCTGGTGGAGGACCTCGACACGCTCGACTGGCCCGACGCCGTCAAGGAGATGCAGCGCAACTGGGTGGGGCGCTCCACCGGCGCGGAGGTCGATTTCTACGTCGGCGCGCCCGGCGGCGCGGGCTCGTTCGAGGCGTGGAAGGCGGCGCGCGCGCGGACGGGCTTTCCCGACGAGCCGGGCGAGGACGCCCTGCGCGTCTACACGACGCGCCCCGACACGCTCTTCGGCGCGACCTACATGGTCCTCGCCCCCGAGCATCCGTGGGTGGACCGGCTCGCGACGGAGGAGAACCGCGCCGCCGTGGACGATTACCGCCGCCGCGCCGCCGCGACCAGCGAGGAGGACCGCGTCGCCGGGCGCGGGGAGAAGAGCGGCGTCTTCACCGGCGGCTACGCCGTCAACCCGGTGGACGGCGGGCGCGTCCCCGTCTGGATCGCCGACTACGTGCTCGCCAGCTACGGCACCGGCGCGATCATGGCGGTTCCCGGCCACGACCAGCGCGACTTCGAGTTCGCCCGCAAGTTCAACCTCCCTATCCGCGCCGTCGTCGCGCCGACCCCGGACTGGCTGCAACGCATCGGGGACAAGTTCGGCGGGGAGTTCGCCGCGCTCACGCCGGAGGGGTACGAGCGCCGCGTCGCCGACATCCCGGAGGTGTTCGCCGAGGAGGGCACGTCCATCAACTCGGGCAACGCGGAGGTCACGCTGACCGGCATGGCGACGGCGGACGCCAAGGCGGCGATCATCGCCGAGCTGGGGCGCGGCGGCATCGGGCGGGCGTCGGTCAAGTACAAGCTTCGCGACTGGCTCTTCAGCCGCCAGCGCTACTGGGGCGAGCCGATCCCCATCCTGCACGAGCTGGATGGGGAGGGGCAACCGACCGGGGCGATACAGGCGGTGCCGGAGGGGGATCTGCCGCTGCTCCTGCCGGAGCTGGAGGACTTCAAGCCGACCGGTAAGCCGGGCGGGCCGCTGGAGAAGGCGGCCGCGTGGCTGGGCGTGGAGAGGGACGGCCGCCGCTTCCGGCGCGAGACCAACACCATGCCGCAGTGGGCGGGCTCCTGCTGGTACTACCTCCGCTTCTGCGACCCGCGCAACGGCACGCGCTTCTGCGACCCGGAAAAGGAAAGACACTGGATGCCCGTGGACCTCTACGTCGGCGGCGCGGAGCACGCGGTGCTGCACCTGCTCTATTCGCGCTTCTGGCACAAGGTGCTGTTCGACCGCGGGCACGTCTCGACGATGGAGCCGTTCCAGAAGCTGGTCAACCAAGGGATGATCCTCTCGGTGACCTACCGCGACGCGGCGGGGCGCATCGTCCCCTACAAGTCCATCCGTTTCGAGGAGGGGAAGGCGCTCGACGCCGAGACCGGCGAGGAGCTCAAGGGGGAGACGGAGAAGATGTCCAAGTCGCGCGGCAACGTCATCCCCGTGGACGTGCCGATACAGAAGTACGGCAGCGACACCACGCGCCTGTACGAGATGTTCATGGGGCCGCTGGAGACCGTGAAGCCTTGGAGCATGCAGGGCACGGAGGGGGTGAGCCGCTTCTTGAACCGCGCCTGGCGCATGATCATCGACGAGGACGCCGAGTCCCTGCGCCTGAACCCGAAGGTCTCCGACGCGCCCGCCGGCGAAGGGCAGCTCCGCGTCCTGCACAAGACCATCCAGGCGGTGACGCAGGGGATGGAGAGCCTGAGCTTCAACACCGCCGTCAGCCGCCTGATGGAGTTCGTCAACTTCTTCACCGCCGAGGCGTCCCGGCCCCGCGCCGCGATGGAGGGCTTCGTGCTGATGCTGGCGCCGATGGCCCCGCACATCTGCGAGGAGCTGTGGGAGGCGCTGGGGCACGAGGAGTCGCTCGCCTACGCCCCCTGGCCGGAGTTCGACGAGCGGCATGTGCGCGAGAGCGCCGTCGAGCTGCCGGTGCAGGTCAACGGCAAGGTGCGGGGGCGCGTCACGGTGGCGGCCGGCGCGGGGCGCGAGGAGTCCGAGCGGGCGGCGCTCGGTGACGCGAACGTGCAGCGGCACCTGGCGGGGCTGGAGGTCAAGAAGGTGGTCGTCGTCCCCGGCAAGCTCGTCAGCATCGTGGCCAAGTAAGGGGGGGCGCGGACGGTTTTTGTTTTCAGGGGATCTTTATCGAGAGCCTCTAAAAAGCTCGCAGACAAGGCGCAACGCAGTATCCGGGGTTTTTAGAGGTTCCCTTTAACTTGTTTAATAACCCAAGGAGGAAGCATTATGCAGGAAGTCTATGATTTTGTGAAGAAGGTCGGCACATACTGGTTGGCGACGGCGGAGGGGGACCAGCCCCGCGTGCGTCCTTTCGGCACCATCGACCTGTTCGAGGGCAAGCTCTACATCCAGACGGGCAAGTCGAAGCCGGTCTCCAAGCAGATGGCGGCGAACCCCAAGGTCGAGATCAGCGCGTTCGACCCCTCGACCGGCACCTGGGTCCGCATCGCGGCGCTGGCGGTCAACGACGACAGCGCCGCAGCCAAGGCGCACATGCTGGAAGCCTATCCGATGCTGAAGGACCGCTACAGCGTGGACGATCCCAACACGCAGGTGCTGTACCTCAAGGACGCGACGGCGACCTTCTCCTCGTTCGCGAACCCCGAGCCGCGCGTCGTGAAGTTCTAGCCGGCGCCGAACTGGCGCGCCAACAGCCGTTTTCGCGGCATCCGCGGCGCGAACGCTTTAGAAACTTCGGGGCGCGGTGGCAAGCCGTCGCACCCCGAAGACGCTCCGCGCCGCAAACGGACGTCTCTATCGGGGACCTCTAAAAAGCTCGCAGACAAGGCGCAACGCAGCGTCCGGGGTTTTTAGAGGTCTCCTATTTGAAGATCGCCAAGTCGAAGGCGTCCGCCATCAGCTTGTATCCGGCGTCGTTCGGATGCAGGTGGTCGTTGATGTAGTACGCCGGATCCATCTCGCCCGGGTTCCGGGGGTCGCGCAACTTCGCGTCGAAGTCGACCACGGCGTCATACGCGCCGCCGGTGCGGATCCATTGGTTGACCGCCTGCCGCACCGCCTCCCCCTTCTCGCTGTGATAGCTCGCGCCGCCGTAGGGCAGGAGCGTCGCCCCGACGACCTTGACGCCGTGCAGGTGCGCCCGGTCGATGAGCTGCCTTTGCGCCCCGATGATCGCGTCGGCGCTGACGACCTCGCCCCCCATCATGGAGGACATCCCGATGTCGTTGATCCCCTCCAGGACCACCAGCCACTTCACCCCCGGCGTGGCGAGCACGTCGCGGTCGAAGCGCGCCAGCGCGGAATAGCCCGCGCCGTCGCTCAAGAGCTGGTTCCCCGAGATCCCGTGGTTCACGATCCCGACGTGGGCGGTCTCCTTGTTCGCAGCCAGACGGACGGCCAGTTGGCTCGGCCAGCTCTGATCCTTGTCGGGCGTGGAGGTCGCGCCGTCGGTGATGGAGTCGCCGAACGCCACGATCGTCGCCGCATCGGCGGGGGCGAGCACGTCCACCTCCGCAATCCAGTACCACGCCTGGAGCGTCGTCACGTCCGAAAGCTCCGCCGCCTTGGTGAAGTCCCCCGCCTTGGTGACGTAGGTGGTGTGCAGCCCCGTCAGATGCACCGTGGGCGACGGCTCTTCGCCGGTGACGAACAGGCTGATGGCGAGATCCGCGAGCGGCTCGACGGCCAGCGCCACCGGGTCGCTGACCGCCAGCGCGCCCGGGGGGATCGAAAACGACGCCTTGCCGCCAAACGTCAGCGCGTGGTCTGTGCCCGGCTTGATCGCCGAACCCTTGTCGCGCAGGGCGACGCGCGCCGCGCCGACGACCAGGGGGATGGCGCCATGGGCGTTGGAGACCTTCACGCGGAGGCTCTTGCCGCCGACGCTCACCCGCACCACCTGGCGCACGGTCTGGTCGTCAAGCGGACCGGGGACGGCGAAAAACGAGGCGACCTCCTTCGCCGCCGGTTTGGCCGCGGCGTCCGGGGCGGGTGCCGGCTTGGGTGCCCCCGCCGCCGGCTTGGACGGGGCGAAGCCGAAAGACGCCGCCTGGGGCGAAGCCGCCCATGTCGCGACCCACTTGTCCTCCGCCATCGCGACCGTCGCCGCCGTTGCGAAAACAACGAGAAACACCACCTTGGGAACTCGATACCTCATGTGCCATCCTCCTGTAGAAAACCGTCGAAAGCGAACCTAAGCCTCCATATTATAAACAGGAAACTGCGCCGGATTGCAACACCGGCCTCGCCGGAGACCTCGCCGGTGCGCGCCCTCCACCGAAAGCCCCGCGCACCCATAAGGGGCTGCGCGCCCCCGCGCGCCGGCGGCGCGCATTTTTCCCTACATTTATTCCCCGCTTCTTCCGACAAGGTTTCCGAGAACGAGCATTGGAGATTTTATGGGAATCCGGACGGTGAGTTTTACACTCCGCGCCATGCTTGCGGCGGCAATCGCGCTGGCGTTGTTTCAACCCTTCTCTTTCGGAGACCTCTACCGCTGGAAGGACGCGGAAGGCACCATCCACATAACGGAAGACCCTTCGAGCATCCCGCCCGAATACCGCGACGAGACCCGCTCCAGGGCGCTTTCCACCGACACGCGCGCGTCCCTCTTGGCGGACCTTGCCGACCCTGGCGTCGCCGTGACGTTTTCCGAAGACGGGTTGAGGCATTTCGAAGTCCCCTATGCGGGCTATGAAGGCATGGCGCGGCGCATCATAATCCCGGTCACCATCAACAAATCGGTCACGACCACGTTGCTGCTGGACACCGGCGCCCCGGGCCTGGTCATCGCGCCGCACCTCGCCGAACGGCTGGGGTTGATAGACCCGGAGGAGGGTGGGCTCATCGTCACGACGGGGGGCGTCGGCGGCGAGGTGCCCGCCACGCTCACGGCGGTCGATTCGATACAGGTCGGGGCCGCCTATGCGGAATTCCTCCCCGCCACCATCACCCCGATAAACTCGGAGCACTTCGAAGGGCTGGTCGGGATGGACTTCCTCGCAGGCTATCGCATCAGCATCGACACCAGCCGCAACGTCCTGGTGTTCGACGAGCTGCCGATGCAGCAGAACATGCCCGGCGGGCACGACGAGATCTGGTGGCGCTCCAACTTCCACAGGATCGCGGGCATGAAGGAAGCTTGGCGCCGGTTCCTGATCGAGAACGAAAACGGTGCGAAAACCGGCGCCGGTTTTGAACAGCGCAAAAAGTTGGCGCGACACCAATATTCGGAGGCGGAAAAGCTCTACGACAAGCTGGAGCGCTTCGCCAGCGAGAACTCCGTCCCGGCGCACTGGCGGCAGCACCCCTGACCCGGCGCGACGGGGCGCGTCCCGGATCCGGCGGGGTCAATCGTCCAGGCGCGACGCCAGCAGCCTCTCCAGCCGCTTGGGGTCGCGCTTCAGGCGGACGCTCCTGCCGCCGCGAACGTAGACCAGGCCCGGCTTCGCCCCTTTGGGCTTTTTGACGTCCTTGACCGGCGCGACATGCACGTCGGCGCTTCCGGCGTTTTTCATCTTGGAGTAATGCACGGCCAGCTCGCAGGCGTCCACGAGCGCCTTGGGCGACGGGTCGGCGCGCCCCTCCGTGCGCAGGATGACGTGGCTGCCCGGATAGCCCTCCAAGTGGAGGAACAGGTCGTTCCCGCGTGCGAGGCGCGTCGTCAGATAGTCGTTCCCCTCGTCGTTGCGCCCCACCCAGACCTCCAACCCCTCCTCCGTGCGGTAGCGCTTGGGGCGCAGCTTGGCGGGCAGATCCTTCTTCCCCGCCCCGCCCGCGACATGGGCGGCGCGGGCGGGAGAAGCCCCGCCCGGCGCGGAGGGGGGCTTTTGCGCGGGCGGGGGTTGCCTCAGGCTGCGCCGCACCGCCGGGGACGCCGCGACCTCGCCCAGCGCGCCGAGGTCGGGGGGCTCCAGCCCCAGCGCCGCCTCCGTCTTTTCCCGGAGCGCGTCCAATGCCAGGCGCGAGGCGTCCACATCCCGCAACTGCTCCAAGATGCGCCGCTCCCCGCGCTGCTCCTTCTGATAGCGGGCGAAATAGGACTCCAGGTTTTCCACGGGCGAAAGCCGGGCGTCGAGCGGGATCGCGACCCGCTCCCCCGACGCATAGTCCACCGCCTCGACCTCGCCGTCGCCCGGCTTCACCAGGTGGAGCACGTTTTTCAGGAGCTCCCCGCGCCGGCGGTCGGTCTCCGCCTGCCGCGCCCTGCCGAGGTCTTCCTGCAGGTTGAGCCGCTTGCGGTCTAAGAAGGCGTGTTCCTTTTTGAGCGCCTGCAGGATGCGCCGGGCGAGGTCTTCCGCGTCCCCGCGCCTCTCCGCCGCCCGATAGTGCCTTGCGACCTCGCGGAGGTATTCCGCGTCGGGGGTCGTCGCCCACCGATCCCCCCCTGCGGACGGCGCCCCGCCCTGCGGAGGCATCCACGCCTCGCCGACGGCGAGTTCCTTGCGCGTCTCCCCAAGCGGGCGCAGGGCGTGGAGCAGGCGCCCCGCCCCGTCCAACAGGTAGATGTTGCTGCGCGCCCCGCCCGCCCCCATGATGGAGAACACGACCTTGCACGCACCTTCGCGCGACTCCAGGGACAATGTCACGCTCCGGTCGCCGTCTGCGGCGCCGATGCCGCGCAGGCGGCTGCCCGCCCAGTTGGCGCGCAGGCGCTGGTGGAAAGAGGATGAGGGCGCATCGGACGCCTGCGCCACGGGCTGTTGCGCGAGGCAGATGCGGGCGTATCCCGGGCGGCAGGAGACCAGCAGCGGGAAGCGGCCCGACGCCTTGCCCGAACCGGGATCGAAGGTGAACACCAAGGCGCACGGCTCCGGCTGGTCGATGCGTTTCAGGCGCGCCCCCTCAAGAAGCGCCGCCGCCAGACGCGCCGCGCGTTGCAACTCCCCCAGGCTCAACATCCCGCCACGCCCCCCATGCGCCCCTGCGACAACCGGCGGCAAACGACGCCGGGGAGCCTCTGAAAACCCCGGCGCCGCGTCGCGCCTTGGTCGAAAATGCCCATTCGCCTCGGCGAACCCCGCTTTTCGACCTGCGGCGACGCCTTGCCTGCGAGGTTTTATAGGCTCCCGCTAGTGCGTCGAGCGCCAGTCGTGCGCGTAGTCGATGGCGGCGCGCAACGTCTCCCACGAGGTCTTGCCGTCCACCGTGCAGTCGGCGCCCAGGATGAAGTTCTGCGCGGCCTCGCGCATCACCCGGTCGATCTCCGGCTTGATCTCCTCGACAGTCCCCTTGGCGATCACCCCCAGCCGGTCCAAGCCCCCCATGACCGGGCGCGAGAACATGGCCTGCACATCCTTCAACTTCACCGGCGAGCCGTCGGCGAGGGTGTTGGGCGGGTTGATGACGCTCCCCTGGTAGGGGACGAACTTCTTGATCTGCGTGTAGGAGCTCCAGTAGTCGCAGATGTGCAGGATGCTGAGAAGCGCCTTATCGGCGCATTCCTGCATGATGACCTTGTCGTTGGCGGCGATGATCTTCTCGAAGACCGGGCCGTCGCCGAAGCTCTTCGCCTCGCCCCCCTGGGTGGACACGTAAAAACCGTCCGCGCCGCGCCGCAACGCCGCGCGCATGAAGTTCACGATGCTTTCGGTGAGGTTCGCGAAGCCTTTGGCGGTGGCGTCGGGGTCTTGCTTGACCTGCTCCATGTATTTCATGCCGACGGTCATCGACGCGAACGCGGTGGGGGGGTATACGGTGGGCATGATGAGCGCCTCGGACTTCAGCTCCTTCGCCAACGCCTCGATGACGGCGAGTTGCGGCTCGAAGTCCTCCTCCCGGTAGACGGGTATCTTCGACCAGTCGCCGGGCCCGTCGATGCCCTCGATGGGGTCGAGCATCTGCTCGTATTGTATCTTCACGAAGTCCATGTTGGTCGCCCGGAAGAATGCCATGTGGCTGTCGATCGCCCCCTTGCCCAGCTTCTCCTCGAAGTGCATGAAAAAGGCGGCGGGGACGTATTTGTTGGGCCTGGACTGGTCGAGCACCTCCAACACCTTCTCGCGCTTGCCGCCCGCATGGATGATCGCGGGGGCGTCGGCGCGCCCCGCCGGTTCCGCCTGTTTCGCCGTATCCGGCGAGCACCCCGCCAAGACGCCCGCCCCGCCCAATGCGTACAACCCCGTCTTCAAAAACTCTCTCTTCTTCATAGTCCGTCGTCCTCGTTTCACATGTCGCCGCACCGGCGGCGTCCGGTCTTCCGGTCTGCCGTCGGGCGGCTTGGTCGTCGCCAATGACGCGACCAGTGTACATCAACAACCACCCCGCCGGATACGGATAATCCACTTCGGGCTTCGGGGCAATCCACCGCGCCCGCCCGGCGCCAATGGCGCGGCGAAACGCCTAAGCGTCGCGCCGCGATGCCGCGATGCCCGATGAAAATCTTGTCTACCCTCATTGCGGGATGTATGGTAGACTCTCTTTTTTTACCGACCTTGGAGTAACATTCAACCGTCCTTTCGCCGCGCCATTCGTAGAACGCGGCAGCGGCCTCCGAGTTCATTTTGTTATTCCTGAGCAGTACCTGACGATCTCTGATTTATACGATATCGCATTTTGCATTGGTCATGCTTCCCAATGCCCCGGCAACGTTGTCGGTGTGTCGGCAAGAGGTGGAAAATGTCTAGGAAATACAGTCAAGCCGGATATATGGATTCAGACCGGGAGCGCAAGCCCAGGGTGGTGCGCCGCTCCCAGGAGCCCGGGCGCCCTAAAAGCCCTTTGAACGCCACAGACAAAGGCGCGGGGCGGGTGGAGACGAAGTTCCATCTGGTGACGCGGTGCAACAACTGCGCCGCGGAATTCCAGGTGGAGGACAAGATACAGGCCGCAGACCGTTGCAAGAACTGCGGCACGGACTTGCACACTTGCCGCAACTGCCTGAACTTCGACCCTGCCGCGCGCAACGAGTGCATGAAGCCGGTGGAGGCGCGGGTCCCGAGCAAGAACCAGAACAACTTCTGCGCCTATTTCGAAGCGAAGGTGCTCATCGAGAAGCAGGGGAGCGGCGCGCCGTCGCCGGCGGCAAAGGCGGCGACCAACCCGCACCACCAAGCGTTCCACGACCTCTTCAAGAGCTAGCCGCAAGGCTGCGCCGAGTCCGGCTGCGCCACATGCAAGGGTCTGCGATGCGGCTGCGGGAGGCTGCGGGCGCAGGGGTGCCCGCCGGCCGCGCAGGGGCGCGGCACGGCCACACCCCTGCGGCCCCATCCCTGCAGTCGCCCTACAGTTGCGAAGTGCAATGCGGGCATCGGGTCGCCTGGACCGGTATCTGGCAGGCGCAGAAGGGGCACGGCTTCTCGGTCGGTGCGGCCGGCGCAGGCGCCTTCTTCATGCGGTTGACCTGCCGCACCATCAGGAAGATGGCGAACGCGACGATGACGAAGTCTATGACGGTTCCGATGAACACGCCGTAGTTGATGGTGGCCGCGCCCGCCTCCTTGGCGGCGTCCAAGGTCGCATAGCTCCCGCCGTCGAGGGCGAGGAAAAGGTTGGCGAAGTCCATGCCCCCTAGCAGCTTCCCTATGGGCGGCATGAGGATGTCCGAGACGAACGACGTGACGATCTTCCCGAACGCCGCGCCGATGACGATGCCGACGGCCATGTCCAGGACGTTGCCCTTCATGGCGAATTCCTTGAACTCTTTCAGCATGTGCCCCTCCTTGATCTATCAGCAACCAGTATCCGCAAACCGATGAATCGATGACGCCCGTATTTATACGCATTTGCGCCGCCGGTTGCAACCTGTTGTCGCACGGCGTGTCGCACGCGCTTCGGGACGGCGCCCCGTGACGGGGGCGCGTGGAGACGCCGCCTTGCAATCAGGGGCCGTGGCGGGTAAACTCCACGGCCATGAGCGGAGTTCGGGCGCCGTTGGTCTTCAAGCCTGTGTACAAGGACTACCTGTGGGGCGGGACGCGCCTGGCGTCGGTGTACGGCAGGCGGCGCACCCCCGCCGTGTGCGCGGAGTCGTGGGAGGTGTCGGCGCACCCGGGAGGCGAGAGCGTGGTCGCGTCGGGGCGCTTCGCCGGACGCGGGCTGGCCGCGCTGGCAACCACCTACGGCGCGGCGCTGGTCGGCGCGCGCGCGCCGGAGCCGACCCGCTTCCCCCTGCTGTTCAAACTGATCGACGCGCGCGACCGCCTCAGCGTGCAGGTGCATCCGAACGGCGAGGGCGCGCGGCGCCTGGGGGGCGAGCCCAAGACGGAGATGTGGGTCGTGCTCGACCGCGCGCCGGGGGCGAGCCTCTACGCCGGATTGGCGGCGGGGACCACCCCGGCGTCGCTTCGCGCGGCGTTGGACCGTGGCGATGTGGAGGCGCGGCTCGTCGAGCTGCCGGTCGAGCCCGGACAGGCGCTTTTCATCCCCGGCGGGCTCGTCCACGCCATCGGCGCGGGCTGCCTGGTCTACGAGGTGCAACAGAGCTCCGACACCACCTACAGGCTCTTTGACTGGAACCGCGTCGGCGCGGACGGCAAGCCCCGCCCCCTGCACATCGAGGAGGGCCTGCAGGCCATCGACTGGTCGTTGCCCGCGCCGCGCATGGTGGCGCCCGCGTCCGGCGATGCACCGTGGCTCGACTTGGCGGGATGCGAGTTCTTCAGGGTGCGGCGGCTCGACCTTGCGACGACGACGGAGGTCGCGGTGGACGGCACATCCTTCCACGCGCTGTTCGTGGCGCGGGGGCGCGTGGACGTGCGTGCGGGCGGCGAATCGGTCGCGCTCGCCGCAGGCGCCAGCGCGCTCGTCCCGGCAGACGCCGGGGCGTATGCGTTGACCCCCGCAGGGCCATCCACCCTGCTCGTCACCACCATGTAGGGACATGGGGCCGAGGTGGCGGCCGGCGCCGCCCCCGACGGTCAATTCGGCAGGTCTTCCACGTAGATGGGGCTCGGGGCCTCGGGGTCGCCGTCCGCCGGGATGGCGACCTCCACCGTCGGGAACTGCTCGACGGGCCGATCCTTCAATATCTCCCCCATGCAGTCGATCCAGATCGGCAACGCCACCGCGCCGCCGGACTGCCTGTCCCCCAGCGTCTTCTCCTCGTCGTAACCCACCCAGACCGCCGCCGTGAGCGACGGTGTGAAGCCGACGAACCAGGCGTCGGTGAAGTTGTTGGTGGTCCCGGTCTTGCCTCCGAGGGGGCGCGCCAAGGACTTGGCGCCCGCGGCGGTGCCGTTCTGCACCACGCCTTGCAGCAGATCCAGCATCGCCGCGGCCGTGGCGGGATCGAGCACCCGGCGGCTTTCCGCGGAATGCTCCTCCTTCTCTATCCGGTCGTAGTCCTCCACCCGCCGGATGAACCAAGGCTTGGACTGCAATCCCAGGTTGGGGAAGACCGTGAACGCGGATGCCATCTCCAGCGGCGTCGCCTCGGCCGTCCCGAGCGCCAGGGGCAGATAGGGGTCGAGCCTGCCGCCGAGGCCGAAGCGGCGCGCCATGACGACGACGTTCTGGATGCCGACCTGATCCGCGATCTTGACGGCGGGCACGTTGCGAGACTGCGCGAGCGCCTGGCGGAGGGTGATCTCCCCTTCGAACCGCCTGTCGTAGTTGTGGGGCGTCCACTCCCGCCCGAGGCCGTCTTGGAAGCTCACCGGCTCGTCCAGCACGGTGCCGTCGGGATCCATCCCCTTCTCCAGCGCGGCGGCGTAGACGATCGGCTTGAAGGTCGAGCCGACTTGTCGCATCGCCTGCGTCACGCGGTTGAATTCGCTGGCGGCGAAATCGTAGCCGCCCACCATCGCACGGACCTCGCCCGTGCCGTTTTGCAGGACGACGAGCGCCCCTTCCACGAGCGGGCGTTGCTCCAGCCGCAGCTCCACGGCGCGACGGTCGCCATCGAGCGACACGATGCGGAACCATGCCAAGTCCCCCGCCTTCAAGATGTCGGCGGGCGCCTTCGCCTTGGTCCAGGCGACCTCTTGCCTCCCGACGCGGCCGCGCCAATCGCCGACGCGCACCACCGCCTCCTTGCCGGCGGCGTCTTGCACCAGGCCCACCACGATGTCGCCCGGCTGCCCCGGTTGCGGGGACGCGCCCCAGGACGGATGGGCGTAGGCGCCGAGCTCCTCCGGGGGGACGTGGCCGATGGGCCCGCGCCAGCCGCGCTTCTTGTCGAAGTCGCGCAAACCGTCCTGGAGCGCCCTCCGCGCGGCGGCCTGCATGGAGACGTCGAGCGTCGTGTATACGCGCATCCCCTTGCGCCAGATGTCGTCCGTGGAGTAATGGGTCGCGAGCGACTGGCGCACCAGCTCCACGAAATGCGGGGCGACGGCCTTGCTGTCGCGGGCGACCGGCTTCAAGGCGATGGGGAGGCGTTTGGCGGCCTCCGCCTCCTCGCGCGTGATCATCCGTTCGTCCGCCATCCGGTTCAGCACGAAATCGCGCCGGGCCTTCGCATTGTCGGGATGCGCGCGCGGCGAATAGCGGCTGGGGCTGCGCGGCAAGCCCGCTATCAGCGCGCACTCTTCGAGCGTCAGGTCTGGGAGCTGCTTGCCGAAATAGTAGTCGGCGGCGGCCGCGACCCCGTAGATGCCCGGCCCCATGATGTGCAGGTTGGCGTACAGGGTGAGTATCTGCCGCTTGGAATAGCGCTTCTCGATCGCGCGGGCGATCCAGATCTCCTTGATCTTGCGGTCCCAGGTCTTCTCGTAGCTTTCCAGCAACATGCGGGAAAGCTGCATGGTGATGGTGCTCGCCCCTTTGCCGATGGGATAGCTCTGCCGCGCGAAGTCCTTTGCGACCGCCCGCGCGATGGCGAAATAGTTCACGCCGTCGTGGTGGTAGAAGAGGGCGTCCTCCGTGGCGACGATCGCTTGCAGCAGATGCGGCGGCATCTCGTCGTAGGTCGCGAGGATCCTCCGTTCGACGGCGAATTCGCCGATGGGCTTCCCATCCTCGGAATAGATCGTGGTGATGACGTCGGGGCGGTAGTCTTCCAGCCGCTGGACGGGAGGTAGGTTGTACTCGTACCCCAGCAGGGTGCCCACGGCCGCGCCCGCGCCCAGGGAGGCGGCCGCCAAGGCGCCGAAAAGCACCCACAGCGCAACGGGGACGCCCCCCCGCCGCCTTCCCGCACCCGCGTTGCCCCCACCTCGTCCCACGCCCATGTCGCGGCGGATTATACCATGGCGTCCCGGTCTTGCGGGCGGTCGGCGTCCGCGCCCCCCCCCGCCTGCGAGGCAAGGCGGGGCGGCCGAAAGCCGACCGCCCCGTTTGTGCGCCGCGAGGCTGCGGCAGGCCTCACCCCGCGGGACGCCTGGCGCAAGCTACGCCGCCGGTTGGCCGAGGATCGCCTTCAGATCCTCCCGCGCCGTGGTGGTCGGCTTGACGTCGAACTTCTCCACCAGCACATTCAACACCGCCGGCGTGACGAAGGCGGGGAGGGACGGCCCGAGGCGGATGCCCTTGATGCCCAGGTGCAGCAGCGTCAGCAGGATGGCGCACGCCTTCTGCTCGTACCAGGACAGGATCAGCGACAGCGGCAGGTCGTTGACGCCGCAGCCGAAGGCGCCCGCCAGCGCGACGGCGACCTTGATGGCCGAGTAGGCGTCGTTGCACTGCCCGCAGTCGAGCAGGCGCGGGATGCCGCCGATGTCGCCGAAGTCGAGCTTGTTGAAGCGGAATTTGCCGCAGGCGAGCGTCAGGATGGCGCAGTCTTTCGGAACCGCCTCCGCCAGCTCCGTGTAGTAGTTGCGCCCCGGCTTGGCGCCGTCGCAGCCGCCGATCAGGAAGAAGTGCTTCAGCAGCCCCCCCTTGACCGCCTCGACCACCTTGTCGGCGACCCCCAGCACCGTCCCGTGCCCGAAGCCGACCAGGATGGTTTTCTCCGGCTCGTCCGCGCCGAAGCCGGGAGCGGCCAGCGCGGCGTCGATCACCGGCTTGAAGTTCCCGTCGCCGATGTGCGCGACGCCCGGCCAGGCGACCAAGCCCGAGGTGAAGATACGCGCCTTGTATCCGTCCTGCGGCTTCTGGAGGCAGTTGGTCGTCATGAGGATCGCCCCCGGGAAGGCGGCGAACTCCTTCCCCTGCTCCGGCCACGACCCGCCGTAGTTGCCCACCAGGTGCGGGTGCTTCTTCAGTTCGGGATAGCCGTGCGCCGGCAGCATCTCGCAATGCGTATAGACGTTGACGCCCAGCCCCTTGGTCTGCTCCAGGAGGTCGGCGAGGTCTTTCAGGTCGTGGCCCGACACCAGGATCGCCTTGCCCTTGACCGGCGTCGTGCGCACCGGCGTCGGCACGGGGGTGCCGTAGGCGCCGGTGTTGGCGGCGTCCAGCATCCCCATGACGGCCAGGTTGACTTCGCCGCATTTCAGGCTCAGCGCCAGGAGCCTTTCCACCGTCGGTGCCTTCTCCGCGAGGTAGTCGAGCGCCGCGTGGAAGAAGGCATAGACCGAGTCGTCCTCGCGCCCGAGGATGCGCGCGTGCTCGACGTAGGCCGCAGTCCCCTTCAGCCCGTAGAGCAGAAGCTCCCTCAACCCGGCGAGGTCTTCGCCGAGCGCCTCGCGGCTGGCGGAGACGCCGACGCCCGCCGCCTGCTCCAGCAGCCCGCCCCTTTCGGCGGCGGGGATCCATTGCGCAGGCCCTTCCGGCGCCTCCGGCGCCTCGCCCTTTTGGCGGCAGGCGTCTTCGTAGACGGCGCGGGTCGCCTTGCGGGCTTCGACCGCCCGCCGGATCAGCCGCTCGATGCGGTCGGCGTCGAAATTCACGTTGGTGACGGTGGTGAAAAGCGCCTCGACGACGAACTTGTCCGCCTCCGGCGTCTTCGCGCCGAGGGCGCGCGCCCGGGCGGCGTACTGCCCCACCCCCTTCGTCACATAGGTCAAGATGTCCTGCAGCCCCGCCGTGGCGGCGTCTTTCCCGCACACGCCCTGTTTGTCGCAACCGCGGCCGCACGCCGTCTGCTCGCATTGGTAACAAAACATGTCCATACTCCGTTCCTCCCGGTTAAATTAAGTGGCATTGCCCAACAACCTCGGTTATCCTAGCCCGTGTCCGGCGGGACTGAATTGACGCAGGTCAAGAAAATGAAAAAAAGTCGTGACGGCCAGGCAGGCGTCAAACCAGGTCGGCGTTGAAGGTGGTCGATGGTTGCGCTTTTGAAGCTGTTGCGATTCCTGAAAAAATCCCTCCGCCCGCTCTCCCTGTCGCTGCTCCTGCTTTTGATCTCGACGGGTCTGGGATTGGTGCAGCCGCGCCTGATCGAGCGCGCCGTCGATGGCGGCGTCCGCGCCGGGGTCCTCCCCGTCGTCATCCAGAATGCGGCGGGCATCCTGGCGGCGGCGCTCCTGGCCGCCGCGTTCAACCTCGCCTCAGGCTACGCCCTCATCCGCTCCTCGCAACGCATGGGCTACGAGATGCGCGGCGCCCTCTACCGGAAGGTCATGGGCTTCTCCTTCGCCAACTTCGACCGCTGGCGCACGGGCGAGCTGATGGTGCGCCTCAACTCGGACGTGGACACGATGCGCTCGTTCGTGCGCATGGGCATGTTCACCATCGTCCAGTCGCTCGTCCTCGTCGTCGGCGCCGTCGCAGGCATGTTCCTGACCGACCCGCCGCTGGCGCGCATCATGGCGGTGTTCCTGCCGCTGGTGTTGGCGCTGTTCTTCGCCGTGGCGGTCTACATCCGCCCCCTCTTCATGAAGGTCAGGACGGCGCTCGACGAGTTGAACAACACCCTGCAGGAGAACCTCGCGGGGGCGAAGCTCGTGCGCGCCTTCGCCCGCCAGGGGCGGGAGGTCGCGAAGTTCGCCGTGCGCAACCGCGCCTTTTACAACGTCGGCAGGGACGTCGGCTACAAGCTCGCCATGCTCTTCCCGCTCTTCTTCCTGCTCGCGCAACTGGCGACGCTGCTCGTCGTCTGGGCGGGCGGCACGTCGCTGCTCCGAGCGGCGGCGGGCGCGGCGGGGGGCGACCCGGGCGGGCTGACCTTGGGGAAGCTGATAGCCTTCAACAACTATGCGACGATGGCGATGTTCCCCCTCCTGATGCTCGGCATGGTGCTGAACTTCGTCAGCATGGCGATGGCGGCGGCGGTGCGATTGGACGCGCTCTTCCGGGAGGCGCCGGAGGTCGCGGAGAAAACCGGCGCGCTGCGCCCCGCGTCGTTGAAGGGGAAGATCGAGTTCCGCGACGTCTCCTTCCGCTATGGCAAGGGGGAGAAGGCGCTGGACGGCGTCAACCTGACCGTCGCGCCGGGGGAGCGCCTGGGGATCATCGGCGCGACCGGCTCGGGGAAGTCGAGCCTCGCGCACCTGATCCCCCGCTTCTACGACCCCGAGGCGGGCGCCGTGCTGCTGGACGGCATCGACGTGCGCGACCTGGCGTTCGACACCCTGCGCACGCGCGTCGCCACGGTCTTGCAGGAGACGGTGCTCTTCAGCGGCACCTTGCGCGAGAACATCGCCTTCGGCGCTCCAGGGGCGGGCATGGGGGAGTTGCGGCGGGCGGCGGAGGTCGCCTGCGCCCTGGAGTTCATCGAAGGCGGGGAGTGCGGCGGCGCCAAGCCCGGCGGATGGGACGCCCCGGTGGGGCCGCGGGGGGCGGGGCTCTCCGGAGGCCAGCGGCAGCGCGTCGCCATCGCCCGCGCCGTCGCCGCCCGCCCCGACGTCATCATCTTGGACGACGTGACCTCCTCGCTCGACGCCGACACCGAGCGGAAGATCATCCAGTCCTTGTACGGGGAGTTCCGGGGGCGCACGACGGTCATCATCAGCCAGAAGGTCAACGCCATCCGCGACGCCGACCGGATCGTGGTGATGGACGGCGGGCGCGTGGCCGCGGCCGGGACGCACGAGGAGCTTCTGCGGTCGTGCGGGATATACCGCACGATCCACGAGACGCAGACGGCGGTTTAACGGTTTGGAGCGGCTGGCGAGGACGGAGAGAGATGGCTCACCCTGACAAGACGAAACCTCGCGGCGCCTTCGCGCCGCCGCCGATAGAGGCGCCGCGCGACACCCGTCGGACGGTCGGGCGGCTGCTCGGCTATTTCGGCGGGAACAAGGCGCTGATCGTCGCAGCCATCGTCTTCATCGCGGCGGCGACGATCCTGCGCACGCTGGTCCCGGCGATGGTCGGCGAGGCGATCGAGCTCGACCTGGAGCTGTCCCACGACATCGCCGACTTCGTGCGGCGGATGCGACTGGTGCTGGTCGCGGTCTTGGGCGCGTGGATAGCCGACGCGGGCGCGGGCATCCTGATGACGCGGCTTGCCGTGGGCATCGTCTACCGGTTGCGCGAGGAATCGTTCGCCCACGTCCAGACGCTCTCGATGGGCTCGTTCGACAGGCGCGGCGTCGGGGACTTCATCAGCCGGATGACCAACGACGTCGAGATGGTCTTCAACGCCATGAACAACGGATTCTCCAACCTGGTCGGCGGCATGCTCTCCATGGTCGCGGTGCTGGTGGCGATGTTCGCGCTTTCGGTGAAGCTGTCGCTGGTGGTGCTGGCGGTCGTACCGGTCATGGCGGTGCTGGCCGGCGTCGTCGGCTCGCGGATACGCGGCGCCTTCCGCCGCAACCAGGAATGGGTGGGGCGCCTGACGGCGGCGGTGGAAGAGTCGGTCTCCGGCGTCAAGGCCATCCAGGCGTTCCGCCGCGAGGAGGCGGAGTTCGAAAAATTCGACGCGGTCAACGAGGGGAGCCGCCGCGCTGGCGCGACCGCGGAGTTCACCTCCTACGCCTTCATCCCGCTGATGAACGTCGTGACCTCGTTGACGCTCGGCCTCATCGTCGGCGTCGGCGGCTGGCTGGCGCTCGGCGGCGCGGCGTCGGCGAAGGGCGGCGTCTCCATCGGCCTTCTGACCGCGTTCATCTTGTACTCCCAGCGTTTCTTCGACCCGCTGCACCAGGTCACGCAGGTCTACAGCCTGTTGCAATCGGCGTTGGCGGGCGCAGAGCGGCTGTTCGAGCTGATGGACGCCCGGCCCGAGGTCGTGGAGAGGCCCGACGCCATGCCGCTCGCCGACCTGCGGGGCGCGGTCGCCTTCGAGCACGTCGGCTTCGCTTACGGGGAGGGCGAGCCGGTCTTGGAAGACGTCAGCTTCGAGACCCGTCCGGGGCAGGTGGTCGCCGTGGTCGGGCCGACCGGGGCGGGGAAGACGACGCTGGTGAACCTGCTGAGCCGTTTCTACGATGTCTGCGCCGGGCGCATCACCATCGACGGGCGGGACATCCGCGACCTTGAAATCGACGGGTTGCGCTCCTGCATGGGCGTCGTCCTGCAAGAGCCGTTCTTTTTCGCGGCAAGCATCCGCGAGAACCTTCTCTACGCGCGCCCGGACGCGACGGAGGAGGAGATGCGCGCCGCCGCCCGCACAGCCAACGCCGACGGCTTCGTCTCGCGCCTCCCCGACGGCTACGACACGGTGCTGGCGGAGCGGGGGGGCAACCTGTCGCAAGGGGAGCGTCAGCTTTTGGGCATCGCCCGCGCCATCCTCGCCGATCCGAAGATATTGGTCTTGGACGAGGCGACTTCGAGCGTGGACAGCCTGACCGAGGCGCGCATCCAAGAGGGGTTGGTGCGGCTGATGAAGGGGCGCACCAGCTTCATCATCGCGCACCGGCTCTCGACCATCCGCGACGCCGACCTGGTGCTGGTGCTGCACGGACGCCGCATCGCGGAATCGGGGACGCACGACGAGCTGATGAAGAGGCCGGGGGGCTTTTACGCCCGCCTGTACGGGATGCAGCGCAAGAAATTGGACATCCACGAGTCGGATTTCTGACCTCGCGGCCTCCGGGGCTTTCGCGTTTTCGGCGGCGCCCTTTTGTTTTCGCCGCTTCGCCGGTATACTACGCGGTTGCGAAAACGCGAATCACTTGAAGGATAAAGGAACAAATAAGGGGATTTCTAAAAACCCGCGGGAAGGCGTAACGCGGCATCCGGGGTTTTTCGCAGGTTCCCAGAAGCGAGGATATCGAATATGCCCCCCATTTCCGAAGCCCAGCGGGAGTTGATGTGGAACATCCCCCATATCTGGCCCATGTACCTGTTGTTCGTCATCGCCCTCGGCGTCTGCGCCTGGGGCGTCTACAAGCGCGTCATGTCCTGGAAGCGGGGCAAGGGCGACTCGGAGCGGCTGTCCGACTGGGGCGTGCGCCTCAAGGTGCTGCTGCGCGAAGTGTTCCTGCAAAAGCAGGTGCGCAACTCCGCCTACCCCGCCGTGTTCCACTGTTTGATCTTCTACTCCTTCATCGTGCTCACGGCCACCACGGCCATCCTCACGGTGCAGAGCGACGTCATCCATCCGCTGGGGCTGGACAATCCCGAAGGGGCCGACGTGAACATCTTCCGGGGCGTCGTCTACGCGCTCTTTTCCATCGGCTCGGAGTTTGCCGGGCTGTTCGTCCTCGTCGGCCTTGCGATGGCGGCGTACCGTCGCTATGTGAAAAAGCCCGCGACGCTGCCTGACGGCAGGGAGGACGGCCTGGTGCTGCTCCTGATCGCCGGCATCGTCGTCACAGGCTTCCTGATCGAGGGGTTGCGCATCGCCGCGGTCGGCGACCGGTGGCCGGTCCTGTCGTTCGTGGGATACGCGGTTTCGCCGCTGTTCGCGGGGCTCGACGCTGCGGGGGCGCGATGCGCGCACGTCGTCTTCTGGTGGCTGCACGCCGTCCTGGCCTTCGCCTGGATCGCGCTCATCCCCTACACCAAGTTCTTCCACATGCTGTCGCTGCCGACCAACGCCTTCTTCTCGAAGCTCAAGCCGCGCGGCGAGCTGCAACGGCAGGACATCGAGGCGATCATGGAGACCGCCGAGGACGACGAGCTGCACATCGGCGTCCAGAAGCCGGGGGAGTTCACCTGGAAGCAGCGGCTCGACCTGGACGCCTGCATCTCCTGCGGCCGTTGCGAGGAGGTCTGCCCCGCCTACATGTCCGACAAGGACTACTTCTCGCCGCGCCAACTGGTCTCGCGCCTGAAGAAGTCGCTGGATGAAAGCGCCGCCGCCGGGAAGAAGCCGGAGGAGGTCGCCGACATCGTGGGCGAGGCGTTCGACGAGGAGTTCGTCTGGCACTGCCGGACGTGCAGCGCCTGCATGGAGGTCTGTCCCGCGCTCATCGACCATGTGGACACCCTGATGGAGATCCGCCGCAACGAGGTGCTCATCCAGGGGCGGATGCCGGAGGAGGCCGCCGCCGCGATGCGGACGTTCGAGACCGGCGGCAACCCGCTCGGGCCGCAGTCCGACCGCACCGAATGGATCGAACAGGCGAAGCTCCGCGTCGTCGCCCCCGGCGAGAAGGTCGATGTCCTGTACTGGATCGGCTGTTGCGTCACCTTCGACCCGCAGAAGCACAAGCTGGCCGAAGACCTCTGCCGCCTGATGGAGCAGTGCGGCGTCGATTTCGGCGTCTTGGGCGAGGACGAGAAGTGCTGCGGCGACCCGGCGCGCGTCCTCGGACAGGAGATGCTGTTCCAGATGGCCGCCAAGGAGCAGGTCGAGCTGATCAAGCAGCGCGAGTTCAAGACGCTCCTGACCGGCTGCCCGCACTGCTACAACGTGCTCAAGCACGAATACAAGCAGTTCGGCGGCGACTTCAATGTGATGCACCATTCCGAGTTCATCCAGAAGATGATCGCCGAGGGGAAGGTCAAGCCCGGCGCGGGCGCGGGCGCCAAGGGGAAGAAGCTGGTCTATCACGACCCCTGCTACCTGGGGCGCTACCAGAAGATCTACGACGCGCCGCGCGAGGTGCTGGACGCGCTGCCGGGCGTCACGGTCTCCGAGATGGCGAACAACCGCACCAAGAGCCTCTGTTGCGGCGCGGGCGGCGGCCATTACTTCATGGACCTCAAGCGGGGCGAGCGCATCAACAACCTCCGCGTGCAGCAGGCGCACGACGCCGGGGCGGACACCATCGTGACCGGCTGCGGCTTCTGCCTGCACATGTTGCAGGACTCGATCAAGCTGTTGAACTACGACGAGAGCCTGCGCGTGGTGGACATCGCCTCGCTGACGGCCGAGTCCGCGCTGCCGGCGGCGTCCAAGCCGGCGGAGTAGGACAACCCGCGGTTTGTCGCAGGGATGTTGCGATGCGGCGAAGCCGCGAGCTGCCGGTGCCCGCCATCGTCCACGGTCGCACGGGCGCAGGGTGGTGTGGATGCAAGGCGCGCGCAGGGCGGGCTCCGCAGGCGTACCCACGTACGTCGAGGAAGCCCGCCCAAGCAGCAACGCAGCAGACGCGCCGCC
>JAISUT010000067.1 GCA_031271905.1 Acidobacteriota bacterium | reverse complement strand
CTACGAAAGCGAGGGGCGCCGCCCGAAAGTCCTCGCCGTCACGGAGAAGCAGAAGCTGATTTATGAGGCCATGGGAGTGAAGCCGCTGGTCGCGTCATAACTTTTCGGGAATCTACGTTCAGATGTAACTCCAGTGGATTGACGTTCACCTGTCTACAACCCTGAAGCTTAGGCTGCGTAGGGCTTGAGTCGCGCCGCCTTTTTGCTTTTTGCCGTTCCTTAGGGCGGCCGCCTCCAGTTGCAGCATGTATTCTCCCGGCGGAATATCCCCTCCCAGCGTAAACCTTTGGAGGATGGGGATGCCGGAAGCGTTCCCGGCGTCGGAGGGTTTCACCTGCACGGGCGTGAAGCGGCGGAACTCCCCGCCGTCCCTGTACAGGATGTACTGCACCTCGATTCCGGAATCAGTTGCGGCTTTGTCGCCTGCGTTGTACAGCATGGCCAGCGCATTAAGCCGGTCTCCCCGCGAATATGTCCGAAGCGCGGGGCTGCGTGTTTCTTCCGCCTGGAACACCGGGGAGAACAATCCGTCCCCGCCCCCCTCCGCCCCGTCGGACATCAGCCACTTCAAGTCCTCGGCGCCGTCGACCACGAACACATCCGACAGCTCCGTCCCTTTCTTGGCAAGGTCGGGGATCTCGATGAACTGGTATGCGGAACCGACATGGCCGGACCCCATGTCCTTTACCGCGGAGCGAACGTAATATGCCCCGGGTTTTTTTACGGGGAGGAGCATCGCGAATCGTATCCCGTGCCGCCGGATGCCGGCGACAGTCTCATCCCGGTGTTCGCGCCCGATTTCGTATGTGTGCGTCACCTGTTTCGTGTCATGCACGTATCCGTTTATGTCCGACGTCAGGCATACGGTCTCAAGGTCGATCCGTGCGCCGCCGTCTGCCGTTTCCACGACATTTACATTCTTTGGATCCACATGTATCCAAGAGCGTATGAGGTATCCGGATTCGGCGCCTCGCATATAACCCGACAGCATGTTGACTTCCAGGTCGGCATGCCGGAACGGTGAAAACAGGGCATCCACCAGCGGATCCCGCCCGTGCGCGTCGCCATCGGCCGCATCGTCCTGCCTGCCGAAGAATCCGCTTCGCGTGTGAACCTCGACCCCCTTGCGCCTCACGCTGACTTTCAAGCGGCGGAACGCCTCTTTTTTGCCGTGTGTCTCGAACGTGTCCGGAGGCGGCTCGTAAGATACGAGATAGTAGCCTTTCATCAGGTTCTCGGCTTCCTTCCCGATGCCGTCGTGGAAGAAGTTGTTGTCTTGGATGATCAGCCCCCCGGTTTGGGCGGGCAACGGGTTTGTCAGGCGGATCGGATCAAAAAACCGATTGGTCATGTTGTTTGACGAAAATTGCCACACTCCGGAAGAACTGCGAGCGATAGGATCCTCGGCATCCACGGAACTGCCTTCCCATATCTGAGCATTCGCAAAATAGTTGTTGAGCCCGTCCGCATCAAGGATATTGACGACCACGCCCGCCCGCAGAGCCTCGTCAGCCAGTTCGTGATACAGCTCTTCGTAACGGCGGATCCTGTTGTTGAGGCTAAACATAGACGGAAGCTTTTGTGTTGGGAAACGATCTGTATTGTTATTGCCTGTATGCTCGGTAAAATTGTCCGGCACCAGCGAAGGGTCATCATGCACGGACAGCGGAGTCGCCAAGATAAGCATCTTCCGTCCCGGCATGTCTTTCAGCGCACGGATGCCTTGGGAAATCGCCGCTTTCCGGTTTTCGTGGCTCGCCACCATAAAGTTCTTCCACAGTCCTTCATGGGCGCCGTAAGGATTAGACACTTTGTCATACGGCCTTGGAGCCGTTGTCGGACGCATGGTGTTCACCCGCGCCATCACCTCGCGTTTGTCGAATTGGAACCTGTTCAGGACGCTGTTGCCGTATCCGGTATGAAATATGGCGACCATGTCCCCGGGACGCATCTGTTTCTCCACGAAATTACCCAGGGCCATTTTGGTGTGATAGCCGTTTTCCAAGGTCATCGCGTAATCGTCTACGACAAAAAGGATGGTTCGATGGACATCCTCCCTTTTCGGCGATGTCGCAGGGGATGGTGGATGGTTCAAGCCCCCCTTGGCGGAATCGGGCTGCGCGTCCGCGTTCGGTTGGCTGTCGATGTACACGCTGGATTTTATCTGCTGCCGCTTGTCATCCTGGAAAACCTCGAAATCATCGGCTGTCAGATCGGTCACAGGCTTCCCGCTTTTTTTATCCAGGACCGCGACGTCCAGAAGCACCTCTTGGGCAGATAGCTTTATCCGCAACGAGGACTCGTAATCATCCCCCGCGTCCGGCGCCGCTGGAACATCCTGATTGGCAGGGAAAAGAAGACAAGTGGAAAGCGCCCCAAGACAGAGGACTATCGCAACTCCGGGAAGATAAAGTTTTGTCATGGCGATCTCCTTTAATTTTGTTTAATGGGTGCCTTGATTATCCGCTTTGGCATAATCTCCGTAAAATATTTTGTCAAAACGTCTTCCGGTTGGGAGGCGGGGCCGATCCCGCCTCCCAACCTCGCTCCCGTACGGGAGGACATCCCGCAAGGGGCGTTCATATCCAAGTTGTTTTGCCCTGTCCTTGGTTCAACCAAGGGGCAAGGAATTGCCGTCTTGTTTCCTACGGATTGTCCATGCAGGCGGCATAGGCTTCTTCATGCGCATCATCACAGCTTGATGCCATACTTTCCAAATACTGCAATGTGCAACTATAGACACTCTGCGGAGCTAAGGAAATGCTGATTAATTCATTTTCGAGAAAAGGTGATGTTGAAAACAATACATTTGCAGCCATCAATTCTTCTGGTTTTCGAATAAATCAGCGCTTCCCTAATTGATCCATGTACATTTGCGACATGCTGTGTATGCAAAACGGGTTGTTTTGCCCCGACTGTGAACAAAAGTTTAAAGCATATTGTTCACAATACCCTTGCACCTGCGCCTGACAAAATCCTTGACCTTGACTGACCAACGCATTTTGACAACTAGTCCTTACCCCTTGAGCGAACTCGCTGCAAGTCGCGGCATCCCCCGCTTGGCATATAACAGGGCATAGCAACAATACGACAAAAAGGATGCTTGATCTTTTCATTATTTTCCCCTCCCTTGCTTCATATTATTTATTAACATTAAATATCAAGTCGGCTGCATTTTCATCAATCCCTGAAGCATTGGGCATAGATCGCACAAGCCAACTTTCCTCGCCGCAGGATGTCCCTGCGACAACGGTAATTTCATTTATACACCAAGATTCCGTATTATCCAAAACATTTTTTTGCGGGATAAAATGCTGGCGGCAAAGATCCATTATTTGTACAAAATTAAAAATATTAAATTCGGATATGTTCAGTTTAACAAACTAAACTTATCGAAACATAAGTGGGGAAATAGCCGGACACGGGCGCATACTGGAACCGACCGGATAAGATGTTTTTTTCGGAAAACAACCAGGAGAACCCGGAGATGCGACGATTTTCCAGCATTTCCCATTGATACCTATGATATATTCAACGTTCAATAATTTGCTTGCAATCATTGCAATTATCTCTTTGATGAGGGGTGGATATGGGAAATTCTGCGAACTATTTCATATGGGTCGCCATCGCGTTCGCGGTGTATTGCGCGGCGATGATTTCCGTCGGCGCGTTTTTCTACAAGCGCAGTTCCAATCTCACGGACTATTTCCTCGGCGGACGCAACCTGAACGCATGGGTCGCCGCGTTGTCGGCGCAAGCCTCGGACATGTCGGGATGGCTCCTCATGGGTCTGCCGGGCGCAGTCTACGCAGCCGGTACGGGACAGCTTTGGATAGCTGTCGGGCTTGCAATCGGCACGACACTCAACTGGGTCATAGTCGCAAAGCCTCTGCGCCGCTACACCATCGTGGCGGGCAATTCAATCACAATCCCGGAATACCTGGAGAACCGCTTCCATGACACCTCAAAAGTCATCCGTATCGCATCGGCGGCATTCATCGCCATCTTCTTCGCGGTCTACACGGCATCGGGTTTTGTCGCAGGCGCGAAGCTGTTCCTGCAGGTCTTCGGCGTGCCTTACCAGATATCGCTCGTCATCGGCGTCGCAATCATTCTCATCTACACCTTCCTCGGCGGTTTTCACGCCGTGTGCTGGACGGATTTGATTCAGGGGCTTCTGATGTTTGCCGCGATACTGCTCGTGCCGATTCTCGCCTATGCGACGATAGCGGATGCGGGCATGCTTCCCTCCGGTTTTACGAACATCCTAGGCGACGGTGCGGGCGGCACGCAGACCGGCGTCGGAATCATCTCACAGCTTGCGTGGGGACTCGGCTATTTCGGCATGCCGCATGTCCTTGTGCGCTTCATGGCAATCAAGAGCGACAAGCTCGTGAAACGTTCCGCATTCATCGCAACCATCTGGGTTCTGATTTCACTGACGATGGCTGTCCTCGTCGGCACCGTCGGGAAGATGGCGTTGTCGGCAGACCAGCTCGGCGACGCAGAAAATGTCTTCATCGCCCTGATTCAAAGGCTGTTCATGGGGCTTGGCGGAGAGCAGGCGGTCGTATACGCGCCTCTGCTCGGCGGACTCTTCCTCTGCGGCATCCTTGCGGCAATCATGTCCACAAGCGATTCGCAGTTGCTCGTCACCGCCTCATCGTTCACATCCGACATCTACAAGACGGCGCTCAACAAGAACGCCGGCGACAAACACCTGCTATGGGTCAGCCGCGTCAGCGTCAGCGTCATCGCGCTCATCGCCTACCTCATCGCGACCGATCAAAACTCTTCAGTCATGGGGCTCGTGTCAAACGCATGGTCGGGATTCGGTTCGACATTCGGCGCGGTGGTACTGCTGTCGCTCTACTGGAAACGCATCAACCGCGCGGGTGCCGCAGCGGGCTTGCTCGGCGGCGGCCTCACCGTCATCATGTGGGACTACGTCCCGGTCGCGGGCGCCACGCTCGGAAATTCGACAGCGCTGTACTCGCTTGCGGTCGGCTTCGCCGTCTCGCTCGTGCTCACAGTCTGCTTCAGCCTCTGTTCGCAACAGCCCGACGAGAAAATGCTCGAGGAGTTCGCCCTCGTCAAGGGCGAAGAGGATTGCAATCAGCCGTCAAAGTAATCCTCAAGCCTCGCATACATTAGAAGTTTGCCATCATCGACAACCGCCTCGTATGGTACGGCAGCGTCAATCTCTTAAGTTTCGGCTCTTCCGAAGAAACCATGATGCGCCTTGACTCCCGCGAACTCTCCGCCGAACTCGAACCGCGATGATATTCCGATGATATTCATGTTTTGACTTGACCGGACGGCATATTTAATCAACAAGCATTTTTAATTAGGGCGGGCATGAAAACCAGGGAAAATGTAAAAGTGTAAAATTTTCCTTACACTTTTCATGAAAATTACTAACATTAATACTTCCAATTACTTATGTTGACTTATCTCGATTTTCGATCAAAAACTGTCGGAATATTTTACAAATTCCTAAAACATACGTAAGCATAAGCCTGACATTGCCATCCAACTAAAATCGCATAACACATTGAAAATATTAAACTTATAATGGAAATATCTCAATTCTTTATTTGTATGGCATGGTTATTGCTTTTCATGATGATGCGGTAAAGGTCTGATTTTAGGATATAGGATGTGCGTTGCGAGCGTCCTAGGATCGAGCCGAGGGGAACTTCTAAAAATTGTCGAGGAGGATGGACATGAAAAGACAACTTTCGATAATGGCTATTGCGGCGGTCGCCGTTCTGGCGCTGGCGGTCGGAAGCGCCATGGCGGAGGGGCTTACCGGCTCTATTGGTTGGGGTGGTGCAGTGGTGCAGTTGTTGGATGAGAACGGCACGCAGATCACCGACGGTAATTTCGCCAATGCCTACAGCATAGATTTCAAACCCGACCAAGCTCACAATAGCGCGACAATCACCAGCAGCGGTGACTTCAGCGGGCTCATGTTCGGCTTTCTCGGAGAGGGTGGCACGAACGGGTATTGGGGCGGCGCGACCTTTAACGATTTCACTTTCAGAAATGAAGATGGGGCGTTGGAGTTGTGCACCGACTTTTCCGAAAGCCCCCTTTGGATCGCCTATGATTCTTCCGGCGACGTGCAGTTCTCTTTCAATCTGCTGACGCTCGACTCTTTGGAAGATGCCGGGGGATCCTTGGGGTTGCATGGCACCGGGTACGTCTATGCTTGGGACAACGGTGCGATCCTGTACGACACTGCGACACTGGCGTTCTGGGATTTCAGCACGCAGGGCTCCCTCGCCAGCGATTACGGCTACACGTGGTCGGCGAACCTCGGGACTGTGCCCGAGCCGGGGACGATAGTGTTGCTGGGAAGCGGTCTGCTGGGTGCCGTGGCGCTGGTGCGCCGCCGCAACCGCAAGGCTGTCAAGCCCGAAGACAAGTCCAGCGACAAGTAACGAAGCGAACTCTCCCGGTCGATCTCCAGGAAAAACCCGGCGGCTCCGTACCCGCCGGGTTTTTATTTGGCGGCGAGCCTTCCGTGCCTCTTGCACCTTGGTCTATAATACGCCTCATGAAATTCGAACCTGTCATCGGCCTTGAGGTGCATGCGCAACTTTTAACCCGGAGCAAGCTCTTCTGCGGATGCAGCACGCAGTTCGGCGCGCCGCCGAACGCCAACACCTGCCCGGTCTGCCTGGGGCTGCCGGGGGCGCTGCCGGTCGTCAACCGCGAGGCGGTCGCCATGGCGGTCAAGGCGTCGCTGGCGCTCGGCTGTCACGTCAACCCGGTCTCGATCTTCGCCCGGAAGAACTACTTCTACCCCGACCTGCCCAAGGGCTACCAGATCTCGCAGTTCGACCGCCCGGTGGGGGAGCACGGCACGGTGCGGATTTTTTCCGGCGAACGGAACGAAACCGGCAAGATCGTCAACCGGACGGAGAAGGCTTTCGGCATCACGCGCCTGCACATGGAGGACGACGCGGGCAAGTCCGTCCACGAAGGGTTGCCCGAGACCTCCTCGAAAAGCTACGTCAACCTGAACCGCACCGGGACGCCCCTGGTGGAGATCGTCAGCGACCCCGACTTCCGCAGCAGCCAGGAGGCTTACGACTACCTGGTGCATCTGCGCAAGACGCTCCTGTACATCGGCGTCTGCGACGGCAACATGGAGGAGGGCAGCCTGCGCTGCGACGCCAACGTCTCGGTGCGCCCTGCGGGCCAGGAGAAGCTGGGCGTCAAGGTGGAGATCAAAAACCTCAATTCCTTCCGCTTCCTGCAACACGCCCTCGACTACGAGATCGCGCGCCAGATCCGCGTCTTGGAGGAAGGCGGGCATATCTCGCAGGAGACACGGCTGTGGGACGAGGCCGAGGGGCGCACCTTCGTGATGCGCAGCAAGGAGGAGGCGCACGACTACCGCTACTTCCCCGAGCCGGACCTGTTGCCGCTGAAGCTGTCGCCGGAGTGGATAGCCGGCATCGAAGCCGGCCTGCCCGAACTGCCCGGCGCGAAGATGAACCGCTTCGTCGCGGAGTACGGCCTTTCGGCGGACGACGCGCTGTTGCTGACCTCCTCGGCGGCTTCGGCGGACTACTACGAGGAATGCGCCAAGGCTTCCGGCAACCCGAAGGCGTCTGCCAACTGGATCATGGGCGATCTGGCGTTCGTGCTGAAAAACGCGGGGAAGGACATGGAGGACTGCCCCATCCCGGCGGCGGACGTGGCGGAGCTCATCCGCACCATCGATTCCGGCAAGATCTCCGGCAAGATCGCCAAGACGGTCTTCGAGGAGATGGCGCGCTCCGGCGAGAAGCCGGGGGCGATCATCAGCCGCATGGGCTTGGAGCAGGTCAGCGACGAGGCCAGCCTCGGGGCGGCCATCGACAAGATCATCGCCGCGAGCCCCAAGCAACTTGCGGAGTACCGCTCGGGCAAGACCAAGGTCATCAGCTACTTCGTCGGACAGGTGATGAAGGAGACGCGCGGCCAGGCCAACCCGCAAGTCGTGAACGACCTGTTGCAAAAGAAGCTCGCCGGGTAGGGGCGCGGCGTGGAGGGCGCGCGCTCTCTTGCGGCGCGCCTCACCATTCGCTTACGGGAACCTCTAAAAAGCCCGCAGACAAGGCGTCGCCGCAGGTCGAAAAGCGGAGTTTATTGAGGTAAATGAGCATTTTCGACCAAGGCGCAACGCAGCGTCCGGGGTTTTTAGAGGTTCCCTTACCATTCGCGCGCTTTGAAGCCCTCGGGCGGCGGGACGATGCGGACCGCCTCGCCCGATTGGACGATCACGTATATCCCGCCGTCGAGGGCGAAATCCTGCGCATCCTCCATGACGACCGCCCCGGCGACCGCCGCGACGAACCGGCGCCGGTCGCTTTTGGCGGCGGCGTACCGGCGGTACTTCTCCAACCGTTCGATGTGCCGCTTCACATCGGCGGTCTCCAGGCTGGTCTTGACCTCCACCAGCATCGCCAGTTCGCCGTCTTCCAGGAACAGGTCGATTTCGCCTCGGATTCCGAGCTTCTTGTTCTCGAATTTCACGTTCCGCGCGCATTGCGTGAAATCGTAGCCCAGAGCGCGGAACTTGTCGACGATGTCCCCCTCGACCATCGCCTCGATGATCTCCCCGATGCGGCTCCCCAATTCGGAGATCTTTTTATCTGTCCGCTTGCTACTTTCTTCCATCCGCTGGCGACTTTCTTCCATTCTGCGGTCGATCTCCTCCATCCTGCGATCGATCTCCTTCATCTGGAGCTCGTGTCTGCGGTCGGACTCCCGAAATAGCGCCCAGACATCTGCCGCCGACTGCGGGGCGTCGTTGTCAAAATTCTTGTCAGTATCCATAACTGCCCGATCTCCTCTTAACTTTGGGCTCGCGGCGAGCCTTGCGTTTCCACCCTGCGGCACTCGCTGCGGGCTACCGGTCGCTCAAATCGCCGTCTCTATATATAACGAACGACCTCTCGGAACTGGCAACTATTTTTTCGCATTGACGTCAAAAAAAACGAATGTGCGCCTCTTTCGGGCGGGGCGGCGCGCGCGTTTACTCCACGGCCCGCGCCAACGCTTTGACCAAAACCGCCTCCTGCTCCGGGAAGACCGTGCGCAGGTCGATGAGGGCGCGATCCTCCTCGACGCGGATGACCGCAGGCGGCTCCCCGGAGCGCAGTCGCGCTTCGACGGCGGCGGGGCGGGCTCGCCCCGATTCCAGCGCGACCAGCTTCGTGGGCAGGAAGCAGTCGGGGCAGGAGCCGCCGCCGATGACGGAGTCGCCGTCGATGACGCGCACCCGCACGTCCTCCGGCAGGGCGGCGCGCAGGCGGCGCGCGAAGCCCCGGGCGCGGCGGGCGAGCTCGCCCTTGGTCATGGAGATCATCCGCAGCACCGGGACCTCGGCCAACGCCCGCCCGCGACGATAGCTGTCCAGCGTCGCCTGCAACGCCCCGTAGACGAGCTTGTCCACCCGGTAGGTGCGCATGAGCGGGTTCCTGCGGATCGGCGCCACCAGCTTCTCCTCGCCCGCGATGACGCCCGCCTGCGGACCGCCCAAGAGCTTGTCGCCGCTGAATGAGACCAGCGCGACGCCGGCGTCGAGGCTTTCCCGCACCATCGGCTCGTCCGCGATGCCGTAAGGGCGCAGATCCGCCAGGCAGCCGCTGCCGATGTCCTCCACCAGCGGCACGCCCCGGCGGCGCGCCAGCTCCGCCAGCTCCCCCAGGCCCGGCCTCGTCGTGAAGCCGCGCATCTTGAAGTTGCTGGGATGTACGCGCAGCAACAGCGCCGTGTCGGGGGTGATGGCGGCTTCGTAATCCCCAAGGTGCGTCTTGTTGGTGGTCCCCACCTCGCGCAGGATCGCCCCGCTGCGCGCCATGATGTCCGGCACCCGGAAGGAGCCGCCGATCTCCACCAGCTCGCCCCGCGAGACGACGACCTCCTTGCCACGCGCCAGCGTGTCGAGGATCAAGAAGACCGCGGCGGCGTTGTTGTTGACCACCGTCGCCGCCTCGCAGCCCAACGTCTCTTGCAGGAGCGACTGGACAGACCTGTCCCGTTGCGAGCGGCACCCTTCCGAAATATCGTATTCAAGATTGGCGTATTGGCGGGAAAGTGCCGATAAACTTCCCAGGGCCGTGTCCGAGAGCGGCGCGCGCCCCAGGTTCGTGTGCAGGACGACCCCCGTGGCGTTGATCACGGGGCGCAGCACCGGCGTCAGGCGATCCCGCACATTGTCGGCGAGGGCGCGTTCCAGACGTTCGGCGTCGAGCAGATCCGTCGCGGCGGCACGGGTGCCGGCGACTTGGGCGCGGATGGCGTCCCTCAGCCCGCCTAGGAGCCTCTGTATCTCCGCCACCACCAGTTCTCGTCCGGCGAAGGCTATGCACTCCGCGACCGCCGGACGCAAGAGCAACTGGTCTACTTTGGGGATGCGGCGGAAAAGATCCTGGGCGTCCTGCTCGTTCGTGTCTGTCATGCAGGAATTTCAGCACAGCCCCGCGAGGCGTGTCAACTTTTTTAGTTTCCGCCGGTTTCAGCCGGTGTTCGGACAATGCGATGTACGAGAACGAACTGGACAACCTGGAGGCGTTGTTGCGGCGGCTGACCGTCGGCTACCGCGTCTACCTGCGCGGCAAGCGCCTCCAACCGCCTGTCGAGCTGACCGCGCAGGTGGAGCGCCTGATACAGAGGCTTTCGGAAAGCTCCGGCCTCGGCTTCGCCCAGCGCTACCGCCTGTCCACGCTGGTGACGCGCTATTACACCTACCGCGACCTCTGGCGGCGGTTGCAGCAACAGCAGGCCGCGAAGACGGCGGGAGGCGGCAAAGCTCCCGGAGGCGCAGCCTCCCCGGCCGCGAGCCTCGCGCCAGACGTGCGCGTCGTGGTATTCGATCCCGCGGAGGAGGAGGGGAAGATCCTTGAACTTTACGGCGCGTTCCTGCGCCTGGCGGGCATCCAGGAAAACCTGGAGGGCGGGGGCGGCGACGGGAAGCCGCCGTTCTCCCTGCTGTCCTGGCCGCAGTTCTTCCGTTTCGTCGAAGACCGGGTGCGGCGCGTGCGGGAGGATGCCGGAGGGCTTGGGAATGTCCCGGTCGTATTCACACTGTCGTTGACCGAAGACGCCGTCCGCTTCACCGCCGAAGCCGGTGAAGCGGAAGCGCCCTCATAAAGCCATAAAGCTCGATCTGCCGACATCGTCGGCGGGCGTTTCGCCTTCTCGCCGACTCGCCATCGGAACCCGGGTCAGGCGGTCGCCTCTTGCGGGGCCTCCGCCTCGATCCTCACGACGTTTTCCGCCTGCGGACCGCGCGGCCCGACCTTGACGTCGAATTCCACCTGCTCCCCTTCCCGCAGGGTCCGGTACCCCTTCTCCTGGATGGCGCTGTAATGTACGAACACGTCAGCCCCCTCCGGTTGCGAAATGAAACCATACCCCTTGGTGTTGTTGAACCACTTCACGGCACCTATGACTCTGCTCATAAACCACATTCCCCCCAAAACTGCTACATTCCCTCCCGGGTCGATTCGAATCCCATCCGCTGCTTCAGACTTCCCCGGATCGCCCAGACCCTCATACTTCCTAACACGCAATAAATCTAAGTGGTTCGACCTTAGCCGACCCCCCGATTTTTTGTCAAGGAAAAATTGTCCCCTCCGCGCCGGACGCGCCTTGCGCGAGATTGCAGGATGCAAGGGGCGGGTGAAATGCGTATAATGTCCATTTTGTCCACGGATTGCGGAATATCGCAAGGAGGGGGGAGCATGACTCGCATCGCGCGCGCACTGGTGAGCGTTTCTGACAAGTCGGGCCTTGGGGAGCTCGCGCAACGCCTGCACGGGCTGGGGGTGGAGTTGCTCTCCACCGGCGGCACGGCGAAATTCCTCCGCGAGCGCGGCGTCCCGGTGGTGGACGTGTCCGACCACACGGGCTTCCCCGAGATCATGGACGGCCGCGTCAAGACGCTGCATCCCAAGATCCACGGCGGCCTGCTTGCCGTGCGCAGCGACGCAGGCCACATGTCCCAGATGGAGGCGCAAGGCATCGCGCCCATCGACATGGTGGTCGTGAACCTCTATCCGTTCCGCGAGACGGCGGCGCGCGAGGGGGCGACCTTCCCGGAGGTGATCGAGCAGATCGACATCGGCGGGCCCAGCATGGTGCGCTCGGCCGCCAAGAACCACGCCTTCGTCGCCATCGTCACCGACCCCGCCGACTACGCCGGCGTCATCGACGAGCTGGAAGCCAGCGGCGGCGCGCTCGGCGACGCCACCCGCTTCCGCCTGGCGCAGAAGGCGTTCGCCGCCACCGCGTCCTACGACGCCGCCATCGCCGCCTGGTTCGCCGAACGCGCATTCGCCCCCGGAGGCGTCGAGAAGGTGGGCGACACGCTCCCCCCCTTGGAGACGCTGGCGCTGGAGAAGGCCGCCGACCTGCGTTACGGCGAGAACCCGCACCAGCGCGGGGCGCTGTACCGCCGCGCCGGCGCGCCCCCCTTCGGCGTGGCGGGGGCGGAGTTCCTGCACGGCAAGGAGTTGAGCTACAACAACCTGCTCGACTCGGACGCCGCGTGGAACCTGGTGCTGGAGTTCGACCGGCCCGCCTCCTCGGTCATCAAGCACACCAACCCGTGCGGCGTCGCGCAGGCCGAAGCACTCGCCGAAGCCTACGCGCTGGCGCGCGACTGCGACCCGGTCTCCGCCTTCGGCTCGGTGGTGGCGTTGAACCGGCCCGTGGACGGCGCGACCGCCGCCGAGATCGGCAAGACCTTCGTGGAGGTGGTGCTCGCCCCCGGCTTCTCCGACGAGGCGCTCGGCATCCTGCGGCAGAAGAAGAACATCCGCTTGCTGCGCGTCGGGGCGGAGGCGCCGCGCGAGCCGCAGCACCGGCAGGTCAGCGGCGGCTTCCTGGTCCAGGACAGGGACGAGCACGCCCTCCGTCCCGAAGACCTCAAAGTCGTCACCAAGCGGCAGCCGACGGCGGAGGAGATGGAAGCGCTCCTTTTCGGCTGGCGCATCGTCAAGCATGTGAAGTCCAACGCCATCGTCTTCGCCAGCGCCTCGCGGATGCTGGGCATCGGCGCGGGGCAGACCAGCCGCGTGGATGCGGTCAAGTGGGGGGCGATGAAGGCGACGTTGCCGCTCGAAGGGTGCGCGCTGGCCTCGGACGCCTTCTTCCCATTCGCCGACGGGCTGGTCGCGGGGGCGGAGTACGGGGTGAAGGCGGTGATCCAGCCGGGCGGCTCGGTGCGCGACGCGGAGGTCGTCGCGGCGGCCGACGAGCGCGGCATCGCGATGGTCTTCACCGGCGTCCGCCATTTCAAGCACTGACGCGGCCATGGCCAACGCCCAAGCCGCCGCCGCGAAAGCCAAGGCGTTTTACAGTAAATACGAAAAGTTTTCCGCGCCGGCGGTCTTCGCCGTCGGTTTCGCCTGGGACGCCTTGACGCTCCGGCGCATCGACAACCTTTTCGACAACCTCTGCCTGCTCGGATACCTCGCCGTCCTCGGCGCGGTCGTCGTCCTGACCCTGCGCATGCAGGAGGGCGCGCCGCTCCCGGACAGGTTGCGGAGGTTCGCGCCGCGATTCCCCTGGGTGGCGCAGTTCTGCTTCGGCGGCCTGTTCTCCAGCTACGTCGTCTTCTACTTCAAGAGCGCCTCCTTTACGCGCACCGCGTTTTTCTTCCTGGCGCTGGTCGCCCTGCTGGTGGGGAACGAGTTCTTGGAGGACAGGTTGCAGAACCGGACGCTCTTGGCGGCGCTGTACAGCTTTTGTTGCTTCACGTTCCTCGCCTTCTTCCTCCCGGTGCTGCTGCGCGCCGTCAGCCCGTGGGTGTTCGTCCTAGCGGGCGTGGTCGGCGCGACGCTCACCCTGGGCGTGTTCGCGCTCGGCATTTGCCGGAAAGGCTTCGACCGGCGGCGCGCGGCGCTCCAGGTGGGGTCGCCGACCTTGGGGGTGTTCCTGCTTTTGAACGCGCTCTATTTCACCGACCTGATCCCGCCGGTGCCGCTGGCGCTCAAGACCGGGCACCCTTATCACGCCGTCGCCAAGAAAGCCGGCGGCTACGAGGTGCGCTACGTCGCCCCGTCCATCCTGCGCTTCTGGCGCGATTGGGACGACCCGTTCTACTGGACGCCGGGAGAGGCGGTCTATTGCCACACCGCCATCTTCGCCCCCGAGGGGGTGCAGGTGCGCCTCGTCCACGTCTGGAGCCGCCAGACCCCTTCAGGCTGGGTGGCGACCGACCGGATGGCGTTCGGCATCAACGGGGGGCGCGACGGCGGCTACCGCTGGTTTTCGCGGAAGAGGAACGTCAGTCCCGGCGAATGGCGGGTCGAGGTCAAGACCGCGAGCGGACAGACCCTGGGGGAGATCGACTTCACCATCGTGCAGGTCGGGGAGCACCCGCGCCCCATGCGCACGGAGCTGGTGCCGTAGCCGCGCGTCGCGTGAAGACCGGGCGCGAGTCCCGGCGTCCCGGCGGGACGGGGGGCGGCGGGAAAAGGGGACATTCCTATCGAGGCTTGACACGGCGGGAAGCCCGAAGTGCCGTTTGACTAAAGCCCGTGCCGGTATTATCTTTATCTACTTATATTTTTGACGAACAGGATGGAGGCAAGTTTTCCCGTGCCGATCTACGAGTACGAATGCAAGGAATGCGGTAAGGTTTTCGAGGCTTTCCAAAAGATCACCGACAAACCCTTGGCGCGGTGCAAGTTCTGCCAGGGCAAGGTAGAGCAGCTCATCAGCCATTCCAACTTCCAACTGAAGGGGAGCGGATGGTACCTCACCGATTACGCCAAGCGCTCCGCCAGCCCGACCAGCGAATCGCCAGGCGGCGACGGCGCAGGCAAGGCCCCCGAGAAACCTGCGGACGCCAAGGCGGAAGCCGCGCCGAAAAGCCCCGAGAAAGCCGTAGCCAGCGCTTAGCATGTTCTCCGACATCGCGACGCAACTACACGGCGAATCCAACGCCCTGTACCGCCTGCGAGACCAGTTGCAGGCGCAGGGGCGTGGCGTTCGCGACCTGGTCTCGGGCAACGTCAACGAGTCCGGCTACGTCTTCCCGCAGAACCTCGTCGAGGAGATCCTCGGACGGGCGTCGCGCGATTGCCGCGTCTACCGCCCCGACTCCTTCGGCCAGCGGCGTGCGCGCGAGGCGGTCGCCGACTTCTACCGGCGCGTCGGCTGCGCCGGGAAGGACTTCGACCCGGCGAACATCCTGATCACGCCGGGGAGCAGCCTCGCCTACTGGTACTGCTTCAAGTTGCTGGGGAACGCGGGTGACGAGATCCTCTGCCCCCGGCCGTCCTACCCGCTCTTCGACTACATCGCGATGCTGGCGGGCGTGAAGCTCGCCACATACCGGATGTCGGAGTCCGATGGCTGGGCGATCGACCTAGACTACTTGGAGGCGGTCATCACCACGCGCACGCGCGCCATCGTGCTGATCTCGCCGCACAACCCCACCGGCCACGTATCCGGCGAGGAGGAGGTCGCCGCGCTCGCGGACATCGCCCGCCGCCACGACCTCCCCATCATCAGCGACGAGGTGTTCAGCGAGTTCCTGCTCGGGCGGGAGCCCCTGCCCCGTCCCGCCGGCGCCGGCGCGCCGCTGGTTTTCACACTCAACGGCTTCTCCAAGATGCTCGCCCTGCCGGGGCTCAAGTTCGGCTGGATGGCGGTCTCGGGGGACGGGGAGAAGGTGCGGGAGGCGATGCGCGCGCTGGAGCTCATATCCGACACGTTCCTCCCCGTCAACGAGGTCGTGCAGGCCGCCGCGCCCGAGTTCTTCCAACTCGGCAACGCCGTCCGCTTCGAGTTCGCCATGCGCATCCGCGAGGCGTGGCGGCTGACGGAGCGGCTTCTCGCGGAGTCGGCGGCGGTCGCTTGCATCAAGCCCCAGGGCGGGTTTTACGTCGCCCTGAAGTTGGACGGCGCGGACGGGGAGGGCTGGGGCGAGGAGGAGGCGGCACAGCGCCTCCTGCGCGAGAACGGCATACTCGTGCATCCGGGGTATTTCTACGACATGGATCCGGAACACCTGGTCATGTGCTTCGTTCAGGATCCGAAAGTCCTCGGCGCCGCGATCCCGGAGATGGTCAAAACGCTGTCGCGGGACGAGCCGGGCACCCCGCGCACCGCCCCGCCGCGCAAAGGGTTGTAGCCAGCATCCCCATCCGACCCCCAAGGTCACGGGGCGAGCGGCGACGCCTTTCCCAGCTTGCCAGCGATGCGGTCTCGTATCCAATGGCCGTCGCTCCATTCCACCGGATCGACCGGCAGCCCGCAAAGCAGCGTGCAGTAATGCAGGTGGTCGCCGCCAGCGAGCCCTGTTTCGCCAGTCCTGCCGATGACGGCGCCCCGTCCGACCTTCTCCCCCTCCTTCACCGCGATGGAGGACAGGTGCCCATAGATCGTCATCAGGCCGTAGCCGTGGTCGATCACCACGGCGTTGCCGTAGATGCCGAAAAAGCGCGCCAACGCGACCACGCCGTCACCCGCCGCCGGAACCTGCGCCTGGCGCACCTCGGCGAGGTCGAAGCCCAGGTGATCCTGCTGATCGACTTCGCGCCCTTGGTAGATATAGGTGCGGCGCTCGGCGAAGGCGGCGGTCACCTTCGTATTCGGCATCATCAGGAAGGGCTTCTTCCACAGGAAAGCCGGTTGCGACTTGGCGGCGAGCGCGACGATGGCGTCGGCGTTCTTCTTGCGCAGTTCGCGGTTGATCAGGAGGTAGCTGTCAAGCAACGTCCCACGCTCCCGGATTTCCGGCGTCTGCGACAGGATTGGCGGGACGATTTTGGCGAGGAAGGGGTCGGAGACCTGGATGGTGTCGGTGCGCAGCGGCCTCCGCGTAAACTTGTCGATGAACCCCGTCTCGGCGGCGTTGCCCGCCGCGTCTTCCGCGACCAGGCGCACGTCAGGCACCGTCATGTCGTAAGGGACGGCGAACAAGGCGAAGCGATCCTGCGCCCCGCCGCCGGGGAGCGGATGGCCGGGGAACCACCAGGAGCCCGCGCGCACGCCGTCCCGCACCGAGGACTCCCCGACGCGGTAGACGACGATTTCGCTCCCCCCTTGCGACACGTAAGTCATCGTCGAAGCGACCTCGAGGCTCGGCGGCGTGAGGCGCACCGGCAGCGTCAGCTCCTTCACCACATCCGCCGGACTGCGCAACCAGGTGCCCGCCCGCCCCGCCGTGACGCGGATCGTGGCGTCGCCGCCCGTCAGCCCTGGGAAGCCCGTCGCGCCCGCCTCGACGCCCAGCTCGTCGCGCTCGACCTTGCCGTCTCCGGAACCGAGGAAAGGAATTTGCGAACCCGGCTCGTACGCCTTGTCCGCCAGCGTCACCGCCTTGCCCCCTTGCACGAGCTCGACCTGGACGCGCACGAGGCCGCGCCGGGGTTCGGATACCGAGACGGCGACCGGCGTCCGCTTGCCGATCACGGGCATCGCGGGCTCGATGTCGATGTCGGGCGACGCCCCCACGTAAAAGGCCGCCACGCCGACGACGGCGACGGCCGCCAGCGCGGCGACGGCCAAAAAGAGCAAGGGCTTCGCCGACCGTCCGCCGCCCAAGCTATATCCTGCCATTGCACACATCCTTTCCATGCGGCCGAAACCGTGATTTCAGCATTTCTTCTTGGGCGGCGCGCGATGTTCCGGGCGCGGCGCATAGCGTCTCTGAGGCAAACGGCGGAGGCGCATGGGGGCGGGCGGAGAAAGAGTGACGAAGGTGAAATCGCAACCCGTCCGCCTTATTCGTTATCGCATCGCCATCAACGCCAACGCCTCGGCGCTGGCGTCGATCATGGGAAATCGATTGCGTTCTTCCATCGGAAGCGATGGGTCGTTGGGTGTCGTGCGCTGAGCAGAACTATTCAGGGTCGTGGACGCACAGGGCGTGCGCGGTGGTGCTGCACCCGCCGCCGCCGCCGATGTTCCGGCTGCCGGAGTTGAAGCAGAACGTCCAGATGTCGCCGCTGTTGTTGGCGGAGCCGCTCAACACGCAGGCGTTGCCGAGTTCGATGTCGCCCTTCGCCTTGTACAGCTTCGTCTTCTGTTTCGAGTCGTAAACCCCTTCCAGCTCGTCGATGGTCGGGAGGCGCCAGCCGGAGAGCCCGCCCGCAACCAAGTCGCCACAATACCCGTTGCCCTGGTTGGGGCTCACCGCCGCGCCGTTGTCCTTGGCAGTCCATGTCAACCCGGTGGCGTCGTCCTTCCATACCGGCACGTCGGCATCTTGCGCCGCCGCCAACCCCGCGCCCAAAGAGACCACCGCCAACAATAACACCGTCATCGAAAACCCTTTGCGATCCCGTCTTGAAAACATAACCGTTCCTTTCCCTTTGAATGTGCGGCATCCTGCACGCAACGTCCCTGATTATAGCGCAAATCACAGTAGGGGAACCGGCAAAAGGCCTATTTCAACTGCGCCTCGGTGTCCTTGACGGCGACGCCGCTCGCCGACAGGCGGCGGGAGAGCACCAACATGCGGAAAAGGACTCCGGCGGCGGCTGTGGGAGCGAGTCCGGCGTGCCGGATGTTGGAGACGCAGTTGCGATCGGCGTCCGTGCTGCGCGAATTCGGGGAATAGGTGAAGTAAGCCCCGAGGCTGTCGGGGGAGTCCAGCCCCGGACGCTCGCCTAGAAACATCAGGGTGATGCGGGCGCGGAGCCGTTCGCCGACTTCGTCTTGGATTTTCACCCGCGCGAAAGGGACGACGAATACCGGGGCGAGGCTCCACCCCACGTCCGCGAGCTTGCGCGTCAGCGGGACGACCGTCTCCACCGCATGCAGTTGCGCCGCGCGCGCCGAAAGCCCGTCCGAGACGATGATGCACAGGTCGGGCGGCGCGGCGGAATACCGCATGGCGGAGAGCGCCTTGCGCGAGGCGTCGGAGAGCGTGCGCCCCAAGGCGGGGTTCGCGAGGTAGTCCGCCTTGTTGGTCGCCGCCGAGGTGAGCCGGACGGAGCGTATCTTCGCGGCGGCGAGCTCCTTCACCAAGGCGTCGGGATCGAACGACGTGTACACCGCGTCGCGCGCCTCGGCGTGCGCCAGCCGGAAATCCAGCAACGCCTCGGTGCGCAGGCTCCCGCCGGCGCGCCCAAGGGCGATGCGGGCGTCGGTGAAGCGGCGCAACGCCTCCCAGGCGTCGGCCTTCGCCCTGCCTGCGGCGACCGCCTCCCTCACCCGATCCGTGTTTTGCAATTCCGCGTCCATATTCGCCTCGAATGCCCAAGGTGGGGGGAGCCGCGCCGCGAGCGCCTTCCTTCCCTGCAATGCGGACGGCGTGGCGCGCCGCCCCCCGTCCCTATTTCACTTCCCCCATGAGCAGGTTGGACGGCTGCACCTCGCAAAGCCGGTTGCCGGAGGACACGCGCATGTCCTCCAGCCACGCCTCGAACTCCGGCGCAGGGCGCAGCCCCAAGGTCTGGCGCAGGTACTGCGCGTCGTGGTAGGAGGTGGACTGGTAGCCGAGCATCACGTCCGCCGCGCCCGGCAACCCCATGATGTAGTTGCACCCCGCCACCCCCAAAAGCGTCAGCAGGACGTCCATGTCGTCCTGGTCGGCGTTCGTGTGGTTGGTGTAGCAGATGTCGCACCCCATCGGAACGCCCAGGAGCTTGCCGCAGAAATGGTCCTCCAGCCCGGCGCGGATGATCTGCTTGCCGTCGGCGAGGTATTCCGGCCCGATGAAACCCACCACCGTGTTGACCAAAAGCGGTTTGAACAACCGGGCGACGGCGTAGGCGCGCGCCTCGATCGTCTGCATGTCCACGCCATGCGCCGCGTCCGCCGAGAGCGCCGACCCTTGCCCGGTCTCGAAATACATCACGTTGTCGCCGACCGTGCCCCGTTTAAGCGACAACGCCGCCTCACGCGCCTCGCCCAGCAGCGCCAGCGAGATGCCGAAATGCCTGTTGGCGGCCTCCGTGCCGGCGATGGACTGGAACACCAGATCCACCGGCGCGCCGCGCCGCATGACCTCCAAGGCGGTGGTGACGTGCGCCAGCACGCACGACTGCGTGGGTATCCTGTAGCGCGCGACCAGCTCGTCGATCAACTTGAGCATCGTCTCCATCGCGGGCACCGAGTCGGTGGCGGGGTTGATGCCGATCACCGCGTCGCCGCAGCCGTAGAGCAGGCCGTCGAGGATGGATGCGGCGATGCCGCGCGGATCGTCGGTCGGATGGTTCGGCTGGATGCGCACCGAGAGCCGCCCCGGCAAGCCGAGGGTGTCACGGAACGCCGTGACGACGCGGATCTTCGAAGCGGCGAGGATCAGGTCTTGGTTGGACATGACTTTGGAGACGGCGGCCGCCATCTCGGGGGTGATGCCGGCCGCCAACGCGGAGAGAGCAGCCGCGTCCGCCTCGTAGGAGAGCAGGAAATCCCTGAACTCCCCCACTGACAGGTTGGAGACCGGGGCGAAAGCCCCGGCGTCATGCGTGTCGAGGATGAGCCGCGTCACCTCGTCCGATTCGTAGGGCACCGGCGGCTCGGAGAGGAAGCGCGCCAAAGGGGTGTCGGCAAGCTCCCGCTGGGCGCGCACCCGCGTCGCCGCATCAGGGGCGGCGACGCCAGCCAGCGCGTCACCCGCCCGCAGGGGGGACGCCCACGCCATCAATTGCTTCAAATCCTTCGCCGCAGACGGGGACGCCATCGTCACAACCCTCCCGCGGCCTTGGCGGCCTCGCGCAGGGCGGTGACCTTGTCCGGCAGCCAGAGGGCGATGTCCGGGAAGACCATGATCAGCACCAGGCAGATGAACATGAGGACGACGAACGGGATGATCGAGGCGTAGATGTCCCGGATGGTGAAGTCGGGCGGCGACATGGCGCGCATCAAAAACAAGTTGTAGCCGAAGGGCGGCGTCAGGTACGCCACTTGGCAGGTGATGGTGTACAGCACGCCGAACCAGACCGCGTCGAAGCCCAGCTTGATCAGCAACGGGATGTACAGCGGCGCGACGATGACCAGCATCGCCGTGTCGTCCAGGAAGATCCCCATGATGATGAAGGACACCTGCATCAGGATCAGGATGCCCCACTTGGAGATGCCCAAGTCGGTGAAGAGGCCCTCGATGGCATGGACCGCCCCGAGGCCGTCGAAGACCGCCGCAAACGCCAACGCCGCCATCATCACCCACATGAACATCGCGCTGGCGTTGAGCGTCTGCTTGAGGGTGTTCTTAATGACCGCCTTCGTGACACGCTTCTTGGCGACGGCGACGAGGAACGCCGCGACCGCGCCGATGGCGGAGCTTTCGGCGAGCGAGGCGAAGCCGGAGAAGAACGAGCCGATGACGACCGCCATGAGCACCAGCGGGATGACCCCCGCGCCCAAGACGCGCAGCTTCTCCTTGGCCGCATAGTTGCGCTCCTCCTTGGGGAGCGCGGGTCCGAACTTCGGGTTGATCCTGCATCGGATGACGATGTAGGCGATGAAGACGACGGCCATGAACAGCCCCGGCACGATGCCGGCGAGCCAGAGCTTCTCGATGTTCTCGCGGGCGATTATGCCGTAGAGCACCAGCACCACCGAGGGGGGGATGAGGATGCCCAGGGAGCTGGCGGACTGGATGACGCCGCTGATCATCCGTTTGTCGTAGTTGCGTTTCACCAGTTCCGGGAGCGCGACGCTGCACCCGATCGCCATCCCCGCCACGGAAAGGCCGTTCATCGCGGAGATGAAGATCATCATCACGACCGTGCCGATGGCGAGCCCTCCGCGCAAGCCCCCCATCCAGACGTGCAGGGCGTGGTACATGTCGTTGGCGATGCCCGCCTCGGAGATCATGTACCCCATGAAGATGAACATGGGGAGCGAGAGCATCGGGTACCAGTTGAAGAGCTTGATGGCGGCGTTGAAGCTCATGTCCGCGCCGCTGCCGCCGCCCCAGAGCAGGAGGGCGCAAACCGAGCCCACGAAGCCCAAGATGGCGAAGACGCGCTGGCCGGTGAGCATCAGCAGCATCATGGTGGAGAACATCAACAGGATAATCAGCGCAGGTTCCATGATAGTTTTCAGCCTTAGTTGCCGCAACCGTCCGCCTGCGGCGCGCGTCCGACCTCTTTTCCAACAACCCTACTCGCCCCTTGCCTACCAGCCTTCTTTCAACCTTCTCTATTTGGCTTCTTTTGCCAATGACGATCTCCGCCCACACGCTCGATACAGGGCTCCGCCATGACGAGGCGGCAACGCCGTGACCGCCACGTTTTCAGATGCGGACGGCGCAGGCGCACCGCGCCGTCCCTGCCATGCATCGTGTTAAAACCGCGCGTCGCCCTATTCGGTCAGGGCGGGAGCGAAGCGTCCGGCGACTTGCCGCTCCGGAGCCTCGTCGAAAGTGATCTCGTGCAACTCCTTGCCGCAGGCGCGGAAGATGTCCTTGGCGAGTTCCGAGAGGGACTGCAGGAGCATCAACGCCATCCCGAAGGTCATGGCGATCTTGATCGGCGCCATGTAAGGCGCCCAGACCGTGTGGTTGGTCTGCCCGGTGGAGACGGCGTATGCGGAACTGGTCCAGCCGCCGTAGACGAGCATGATGAGGTAGAACACGAGGGCGACGCTGGTGATGGAGTCCACGAGCGAGCGTTTGCGCTTGCCCCAGCGCTCATACAGGAAGTCCATACGCACATGCGCCTCCTCCTGCATGGAGAATGCCGCGCCCACCAGGTAGTAGGCCGCCATGGTGAACTGCGCCATCTCCATCACCCAGATCGCCGGACTGTTGAAGGCGTTGGTGCAGACAGACCAGATCAGGATGGCCACCATGGCCACCAGCAGGTACATCGCCACATGCCCGATGGCGCGGTTGACTTTGTCCACGGTCTTCGTAAAACGCTGAACTCCGATCACGATTGACTTGTACATGTTCTCCCTCTCTCCAAACTCCAAAGAATCGGCTCTTCCCTGCACTCCTGCCACGGCCGGCGGCCTCCCCCGAGGTCCGCCAGCCGTTTCCTTCCTAATACCTGTACGGCTTGCCGGCCTTGGCCATCAGCGCGTTGTAGTCGCGGAAGATCTTGACCACCTGCGCCGCGCGCGGGCTTTCCTTGGCGATCTCGTCCCAGAACTTGACCGCCTCCTCCTCGACCGTCTTCCACTCGGCGTCCGGGATGGAGCAGAGCTTGAGCTTGTCGCCGTTGACGCGCTTGTCCGCCTCGCCGCCCCAGTACCAGTACTGCCGGTAGTAATGCGACTGGTCCATGCAGACCTTGAACAACGCCTGCAAATGCTCCGGAACCGCCTCCCACGACTTGGTGTTGGCGAAGAAGTGGCCGATCCACGCGCCGCAGATGTTGTTGGTCAGGAAATATTCCGTGGCGTCCGCCCAACCGACGGTGTAGTCTTCGGTGATGCCCGACCAGCAGACGGAGTCGAGCTGCCCGGTGCGCAGCGCCATCACCACGTCTTCATAAGGGAGCGTGACGGCGGTGCAACCGAAGCGCTGGAGGAATTTGCCTGCGGTGGGGAAGGTGTAGATCTTGAGCCCCTTCAAGTCGGCGAGCGAGTTGATCGGCTTCTTGGTCGCGAAATGGCAAGGATCCCACGCGCCGGCGCTGAGCCAAGTGACCGCGCCCTTGCTGGCTTCCTTGTAGGAGGCGTCCCAGATCTTGTCCAAGCCGAACTGGGCGAACAGGGCGGGGACGTCGAGGCTGTAGCGCGTGGCGAACGGGAAGTAGCCGCCGAAGACTTTCACATCGGCCGGCGCCGCCATCGAGTCGTCGTCGGACTGCACGCAGTCGATGGTGCCTTTTTCCATGGCGAGGTAAAGCTCGCTGGTCGGCACGAGCTGGTCGGCGTAATAGACATCGATGAACATCTCGCCGTTGGCGACCTTGTTGAACGCATCGATGGCGGGCTTGACGACGTGCTCGCCGAGCGCGCTGCCGGCGTAGGTCTGAAGGCGCCATTTGATCTCGGTCTTCTTGGAGGTCACGACCCCGGGGGCGCCGGTGCCGCCTGAACCCGCACAGCCTGTGAGCCCGACCGCAGCGGCAGCGACGGCGGCGCCAGCCGTGCCGGCGGTCTTAAGGAACTCACGTTTGGAAAGAACCGGGACCTTCTCCGGCACCGTTGCGTTATCCGTATTTTTCATTTTCGACATCCCCATCCATGTTGGATACAACTGGTTAACAAACCCATGCGGCGAGCCTCGGGGCACCTCCGCGAAATAAAAACCGCCATTCAAATGATTGCAAATGCCGTGCCAACCACCATCGCATGGGGGATTTTCGCGGAGAACCTGCATAAACAGCGGGGGATAAGCGCATCAGCCGCTTTTGGACGTTTGATATAGGGAGACGTAGCGGTTATGACAAAATCGTCACTTCGAGATAAAAAATCAACCGAATCGTTGCAAACCGATTAAATTCAACTAAATATGCAGTTTGACAATTTTGGAAGTTTTGCGGGTGGACTTGCGCAAATTGTCAACCCGAACCGGTCGGGCGCGGGTGGCGCCTGGGGTGCGGCGTCACTCCTCGTCGGGTATCGTCAGCGGGAGGTCGAGCAGGATGTCCATGACGGTGCCGCGATGGATCACGAGATCCTCCCCTTGGGAGTTGAAGACCGACGGCCTGCTGCCGGAGGCGAGCCCGATGTTCTTCCCGCCCGGCGCCAGCGCGCGCGGGCTGACCTTCGGGAGCTTGGTCGAGCCCGCCCCCTGCCCGGATTTGCCTGCGCCGCCGGACGCCCCTCCAGCCTCCGGGCGGACGCCGTCCTGGGGCGCCCCGTCCCCCCCCTCGGGATCGATCCAGATGAGGGTCGCGTCTAGATCCGCATCCTTCCGTCCGGGGATCCTTATGGTCTGGAACATCAGGTCGAGCACCGCCCTCCCCTTGAGCCTGCCCGGGCGCAGGACGCGGGAGACGCTGCCTGTGACGAGGCTCCCCTTGGGGATCGCGATCTGGTCGTTCAAATAGACGGGGGTGGCGACCACTGCGGTGAACCCGTCGCCCTCCACGTTCGACGCCGTTCCGAGCGTGTCGTTCAGTTGCAGGGTTATCTGCGTCCCGTCCGGCAGGATCGCGTCGGCGGCGCGCACAGGCAGGGCGCAGAGCAAGGCGACCATCACGGCCGCCGCCGGGAGAAGCGTCCCACGCCTTTTCATAGCACCGCCTTCGATCATCGCCATATCCCAACCGATATAATAGACTCTAGTTTATCGCCAATGGTTCAGGAATGGTCCAGGAATTTCCGCGTCCGACCCGAAGCCTGCGAGGGGGCGCGGCACACGGCCGCCTGCCCCATCCGCACCCGAAAGCAGGCGGCGGACGCGCGACGGCGCCCGAAGTGCACGGACGCGCTTGCGAAGCCGCCGCGATGGTGACAAAGTTATGGTTTGTTTTTGAAAGACTGTCTCGTGGATTCACAGGAGCTTGCGCCATGATCGTAGCCGACATCATCCAACAGCAACTGGGGCAGTCCTCCTTCATCCGGAGGATGTTCGAGGAAGGCATCCGCCTGAAGGCGGAGCGCGGGGAGGCGAACGTCTTCGACTTCACCCTCGGCAACCCGGGCGAGGATCCGCCTGCGGGCGTGACCGCCTCGTTCCAAGAGGTCGCGCGGCGTAACGCCCCCGGCTCGCACGGATACATGCCGAACGCAGGCTATCCCCGGACGCGCGCCGTCGTCGCCGAGCGCCTCGCCCACGCCACCGGCGTCCCGTTCGGCGTCGGCAACGTCCTGATGACCATCGGCTGCGCCGGCGCCATGAACTCCGTCCTCAAGGCGATGCTCAACCCCGGCGACGAGGTGATCGTCCCCGCCCCGTTCTTCCCCGACTACCGCTTCTACATCGGCAATTTCGGCGGGAAGATGGCGCTGGTCGAGACGCGCGGGGATTTCTCGCTCGACGTCGCCGCCATCGAGGCCGCCATCACGCCGCGCACCCGCGCCATCCTCCTGAACTCGCCGAACAACCCCACGGGCGTGATCTACTCCGAGGCGACGCTCCGCGAGTTGGAGGCCGTGCTGCAACGCGCCGACCACCCCATCGTCGTGGTCAGCGACGAGCCTTACACCGCGATCGTCTACGACGGCGCGACATGCCCGTTGCCCGCGTCGATCATCTCCAACTGCGTCATCACCACTTCGTGGTCCAAGAAGTGGGGCCTTGCCGGGGAGCGCATCGGCTACCTCGCCGTCTCGCCCAAGGTCGCCGACGCGGACGCCCTGTTCGCCGCCGCCGTCTTCTCCAGCCGCGTCCTCGGCTTCATCAACGCCCCCGCCGTCTGGCAGCATGTCGTGGCCGCCGCGCCCGACGAGTCGCCCGACGTCGAAGCCTACCAGGAGAAACGAGACCTCTTGTGCGACGGGCTGGCGGGCTTCGGCTACGAGTTGCGAAAACCGCAAGGCGCATTCTACGTGTTTCCTAAGACGCCTATCCCGGACGACGTGGCGTTCACGCGGCTCTTGCAGGAAGAAGGGGTGTTGGCCGTCCCCGGCAGCGGCTTCGGGCGCGCGGGCTACATGCGCCTGTCGCTGACCGTGCCTCTTGACACGGTCGCACGCTCGCTCCCCGCCTTCGCAAGGACGCTGGAAAAGTCGGGGAGGCCGGGGCAACCCTAGGGGCGCGGCGCGACCACGCCCCACCTTTGAAAGGACGACGCCATGAAACGGATGCTGCTCCTTCCATTGCTGTTCAGCCTTGCGGCGGTCGCCTGCGGCGGCCGTCCCGACGGGAGAGACGACGTGGGCAAAGAATCGAAAGACCCGGGCATCGACGCGAGCCATGTCCTGACCGCCGCTGGCGCGGTCTCGGGGACGACGACCAGGGACGGCGCGGTGAAGGTGTTCATGGGCGTCCCGTTCGCCGCGCCGCCGCTGGGCGAGTTGCGTTGGCGCGCGCCCCGGCCCGCCGAGCCGTGGACGGGGGTGCGCGCGTGCGTCGCGCCGCCGCCTTCGGCGATGCAGGCCGCGCCCGCGCCGTTCCACTGCTGGAGCGAGGAGTTCCTCGTCCCCGCCGAGCCGATCTCCGAGGACTGCCTCTACCTGAACATCTGGACGCCCGCGCGCCGCGCCGATGAGAAGCTCCCCGTGTTCGTCTGGATCCACGGCGGCGCCTTCACCTCCGGCTCCGGCACCGTGCCGCTGTATGACGGCGAGATGATGGCGCGGCAGGGGGTGGTCTTCGTCACGGTCAACTACCGCTTGGGGATCTTCGGCTTCCTCGCGCACCCGGAGCTGTCATCGGAAAGCCCCGACAAGGTCTCGGGAAACTACGGCATCCTCGACCAGATCGCGGCGTTGCGCTGGCTCGGGGACAACATCGCGGCGTTCGGCGGCGACCCCGGCTGCGTGACCGTCGCGGGGCAGTCGGCGGGCGCGTTCAGCGTGAACGCATTGGCGGTCTCGCCGCTCGCGCGGGGGCTGTTCCACCGGCTCGTCGCCCAGAGCGGCGGCGGCTTCGGCAAGGACGCGGGCTTCGGCGGGTCGCTCGGGGCTGCGGAGCTGGAGGGCTCGCGGCTGACGGAAGAACGCGGCTTGTCCGTAGGCGACCTGCGCAAGATGCCCGCCGACGCGCTGCTGGAGCTCCCTGCGCGCTCCGGGCTGACGATCGACAACGTGGTCATCCCGCCGATCCGCGAGACCTTCGCCGCCGGACGGCAGAACGACGTGCCGACGCTCACGGGCTGGAACGCGGACGACGGCATCACGTTCGCGTACAACGCCGACCGCGCCGCCTACAAGAAGAGCGTCCAGGCGCGTTACGGCATGGATGCCGCGCGGTACCTCGCGGCGTTCCCCGGCGGCACCGACGCCGAGGCGCTGGCGTCGCAGAAACTCGCGTCGCAACTTTCCTTCGGCTGGAACAACTACACCTGGGCGCGGCTGCAAGGCGAGACGGGGAGGCGGGCGGCCTACCTCTACTACTTCACGCGCGTCCCGCCGGGCGCCCCGGACTACGGCGCGTTCCACTCCGCCGAGCTCGGCTACGCCCTGCACACCCTGCACAAGTGGCGGCGACCGTTCACCGGCACGGATCGCACCTTGGAGAAGGCCATGTCGTCATACTGGGTGAATTTCGCGAAGACGGGCGACCCCAACGGCGCAGGGCTCCCCGCGTGGAAGGCGTTCGATGGCACCGCCCCCTCGGTCATGGAGTTGGGCGACGCGGTGAAGGCGACGGCATTGCCATTCCAGGGGCAGTTGCGCCTCTTGGACGAACTAAACCGGTGAGGGAGCCCGTTTAGGCGGCTTGGCGGTGACGGGCGGCGCGCCACGCCATCCCGCCCGTCATGCGGGAACACCGCCAGTCCATCGCCCCCCACGCATAAAAAAATGGCCGGCGGCTTTGAACAACCGGGGGGATGTGCCATCTTTGTAAAGGGCTCTGACGACGTTTGCCGGCAAATGACGACCTCTGGAGGAACGCGCCCCGACGAACTCGGCCTTATGGAAAAATACATCTGCATTCACGGACATTTCTACCAGCCGCCACGGGAGAACCCCTGGATCGAAGCCATCGAGCGGCAGGAGTCGGCGCACCCCTACCACGACTGGAACCAGCGGGTCTCGGCGGAATGTTACGAGCCGAACGGCGTCGCCCGCATCCTCGACGCCCAAGGTCGCATCGTCAAGATCGTCAACAACTACGCCCGCATCAGCTTCAACTTCGGCCCCACGTTGCTGTCCTGGCTGGAGGCGGAGGAGCCGGAGACCTACGCCCGCATCTTGGACGCCGACAAGGAGAGCGTCAAGCGCTTCTCCGGACACGGCTCGGCGATGGCGCAGGGCTACAACCACGCCATCCTGCCGCTTTGCAACGCGCGTGACAAGGCCACGCAGATCCGCTGGGGCGTCCGCGACTTCATCCACCGCTTCGGTCGCAAGCCGGAGGGGATGTGGCTGCCGGAGACCGCCGTCGATCTGCAGGCGCTCGACCTCATGGCTCGCGAAGGGGTCAAGTTCGCCGTACTGGCGCCGCACCAGGCCAGACGCTTCCGCGCGCGCGGCGAAAACCCCTGGCAGGAGACGGCGACCACCGGCATCGACACGTCCATGGCATACGAGGTGGAGCTTTCCGGTGGGCGCTCGATGGCCCTTTTCTTCTATGACGGGGCGATATCGAGCGCGGTCGGCTTCCAGAAGCTCCTGAGCGACGGCGCAGCCTTCGTGAACCGGCTCATGGGCGGGTTCTCCCCCGCGCGTGAACACCCGCAATTGGTGCACATGGCGGTGGACGGCGAGACCTTCGGCCATCACCACCGTTTCGGCGAGATGGCGCTGGCCTGGGCATTGGACAAGATCGAGTCCGACGGGGGCGTCCGCCTGACCAACTACGGGGAGTTCCTGGAAAAACACCCGCCCACCCACCAAGTGGAGGTCTGGGAGGAAAGCTCGTGGAGCTGTTGCCACGGCGTCGGGCGGTGGCGCGAGGACTGTGGCTGCTCCACCGGCTCAAACCCCGGCTGGCGGCAAGGGTGGCGCACGCCGCTGCGTCGGGCGCTGGACGGATTGCGCGACCGGCTCGCACCGTTGTACGAATCCTGCGCGGGCGAGTTGTTGCGCGACCCTTGGGCGGCGCGCGACGGCTACATCGCGTTGGTCCTGGAGCGCACGCCGGAGGCGCTCGAACGGTTCCTGGCGGCGCACGCCCGAACGGCCTTGGACGCCGCAGGGCGCGTCCGCGCCTTGAAGCTGTTGGAGATGCAACGTCACGCCCTCTTGATGTTCACCAGTTGCGGCTGGTTCTTCGATGACATCGCCGGCATCGAGGCTTTGCAAGTCCTGCAATACGCCGCACGGGCGATCCAACTGGCGGAAGACCTTTTCGGCAAGGGCGACTTCGAACCGTCCTTCCTCGAAACCTTGCAGGAGGCCCGGAGCAACCGTCCCGAAATGGGCGACGGGCGCGACCTCTACCTGCGATTCGTCAAGCCCGCCGCCATCGACGACCTCGTCGTCGCGGCGCGCTACGCCTTCCGTTCGCTATTCCAAGACCTCCCCGCGCGCGCCGGTTTCTATTCCTACACGGTGGAGCGGGGGGCTTGGCAAACCCTGGCGCAGGGCGAGGCGAGACTCGTCCTCGGAAGCTGCCGGTTGACGTCGGCCGTCACCACGGACACCCTGGATGTGGAGCTTGCCGCCATCCGCCCTGCGAACGCCCCGGTGGACGCGAAGGGGGGCGCGACGCCCTGGAACGCCCAAGCCTGCCTGCGCCACGCGACGGGCGGCGGCTTTTCCCCGGAGGCGGAAGGCGACATCCGCGACGCCTTTGCGCAAGGCGATTTCGGCGAAGCCCTGCGCCTTGTGAAAGGGCGTTTCGACGCCATGCGGGTCGAGATGCAGGGACTCCCCGAAGACGAGCAACGGGAAATCTTCGGCATCCTGATCGCCGCCGCCGGCGCGGAGTTGGGCTGCCTGGAGCGGCAGGCGTTCGCCCTCGTCGCGCCGATCGTGGACGTCATGCCGGAATTCGGCATGACGCCGCCGCCGCGCTTCGCAGGCATCGCAACGGCGCACCTGCATGTGCGGTTGCTGGACGAATTCCGCGCCCGCCCCGTACACGCCGGACGCATCCAATCGTTGGTGGAAGAGGCCAACGCGCGCAACGTCCAATGGAACCGGAACGCATTGGAGCCCGAAATCCGAGAGGTCATCGAGCGCCTGGCGCGCGCCGCGCGTCGCGCCCCCTGTGATCCAGAGGCGTTGCGGGACTTCGCCGCCGCCGTCCGCGCCGAGCGACACCTGCCGTTCGCCGTGGATCTGCACGAAGTCCAGACGCAGTGCTACTTCCTGTTGCGCAGGCAACCCGCCGGTTGGTGGAGAGCCGCCGTCGAGGAGGCGAGGGGGGGGGGCGAAGGGGCTGCGGCATGCGTCGAGGACTTGCACACCCTCGGCGACTTGCTCGCCGTGAACACGGAGTGCGCCTCCGAACCGTGAACGCGCCCGCCAGAGGCGGTCGCGCGACGTGGCGCTTCACGCCGCGACGCTACTTGTCGTCGTACACCACTTGGCAGGCCGCCATCTTGTCATGCAGGCATTGCTTGTTTTTGGTGAACAGGCACATCAGGAAACCGACGCACAGGAGCAACGCCGAGATGATCTTGCCGAAAGTCCTCGCCGTCGCCTTGTCGAACGAGATGTGATCCCCGCTCTGCGCCACGACTTTGATCGCGAGCGCGTCCTTGCCGGGAGTCGCCTGCTTGTAGCCACTTTCCGCAAGCGCGTTGTAGAGCCAGAATACGACGACCCCCGCGGTGATGCCGATGGCGAGCCCCACGGCTTGGGCGGTCTCGCTGGTGCCGGCTCCGGGCGAGATGAAGACGATGAGGAAATACAGGATGGCCGCCGTCGCCAACGGGGTGACGCCGTCCAAGACGAACGCCGCGCACCTTCGCCAGAACGTCGCCGGCCGGTACTGCGGGCGTCCTACGTCCTTCAGCCTTCGCAACGCCTGCTTCAATTCTTCCTTTTTCAATTCTTCGGGGGATTTCTGCTCTTCTGCGGTTTTCTCTTCTTCGGACTGCACCCCCGCCGACGCCTGTCCGACTCCCTTTCCCGGCTGCTCCACGGGTTGTTCCTCGGACGGCGTTGCGGGAGGGGCCTGCGCCGCCGGTTGCGCCATGGGCGGGTCTTCCTGCTTTCCTTCCGGTGGACGCTCCGCCTCAGGGGAACCCTCCTCGCGGGATTGGACATCTTCGGAAGGGGGAGGGGGCGTCTCTGATTGAGGCTCTGGCGGCACGACCTCTGTTTTTTCAGATTGACTGTTGTTTTCGTCCATTCCGTTCACACTTTCGATGCCATGGGCTTAAAACGGAAACCATGTCGCGAGAGGCATCCACGTCAACGGCTGCCGGCAATCTTCCCGAGACCGTCCCGCCTTTACATTTTTCGCGACCTTCATATTAGCATATTTTATCTCAATGCAACCATCCCGCACCTGGGCGCACTTCGGGGGCGCACCTGGACCGCCCCTGGACTGCAAAATCAACGGTTGCCCTTCGACGCCCCCTCTCCGCCCCACCAGCCTTTGCGCCGGAAGTAAAGCAGCATCGCCACCGCCACGGCAACCATCAGCCCCAGGGCGAAGAAGAAACCGCCACGCCAGTCGAATGCCGGCACCGCGCCCTCGAAATTCATGCCGTACACCCCCGAGATCAGCGTCAACGGGATGAAAACGGCAGACAGGATCGTGAGCACCTTCATGATCTCGTTCGTACGGTTGCCGAGGCTGGACAGGTAGACCTCCATCAACCCGGCGGAGATGTCGCGGTAGCTTTCAAGCAGGTCGTTGATCTGCACCATGTGGTCGTAGCAGTCGCGCAGGTAGATGCGCTCCTCGTCGTTGACCCAGAGGATAGGGTCGCGGTACAAGACCATCATCGCGTCCCGCATCGGCCAAGAGATGCGGCGCAACGTCATGAGCCTGCCCTTGGTCTCGTGGATGCGATCCACCATGCTGGCGCCCGGCTGGGCGATGATCGCGTCCTCAAGGGTCTCGAGCTGGTCGCCGTAACGCTCCACCACCGGGAAGAACCTGTCGATGCAGGCGTCGATCAGGGAGTACGCCAGGTGCGATGGGCCGGAGCCGCGCAACAGCCCCTTCCCTTCACGGATGCGCTGCGCCACCGGGTCGAAGCAACCGGGGTCGCTCTCATGGAAGCTGATCACATAGCTCTTGCCCAGGAAGATGCTGACCTGTTCGGAGGAGATGCCGTCGGCGTCGTTGACGGCGCGGACTACGATGTAGCTGTAGTCCCGGTACTGCTCCACCTTGGAACGTTGGTGCACGTTGATGACGTCTTCGAGCGCCAACCGGTGCAGGCCGAAGATTTCGCCCAGTTGCGTGATCGCCGCAAGGTCTCCGAGGCCGGACACCCGCACCCAGACGACCGGCCAGGATTCGAGGAACCCCCTCACCGACGCCGCATCCGTGACATCGCTTTCCGCCATATTTTCCGCGCCGTAGGCGATGACGTGTATCTTGGTGCGCGGCGCCTCGGGATCGACGATCAACGTCCCCGGCGCGCTTCCCGGCAGGGATCGGCGCGAGAACACCTGTTCTCTGTGTTTACGTCTCTTTCGCGCCATGGCAACCTTTCGTTATAGCCCGTTCCAGCCGTGAATCGCCAGTTTTCAGTTGTTGGTTCGAGGGGGGAATTGGAGGCGCCGAGCGGACTCGAACCGCTGAATCGAGGTTTTGCAGACCTCTCCCTTAGCCACTTGGGTACGACGCCCTAATAAAAACTACATTTTAGGTGATAACGCCCTGCCGCGCAAGCCCGATTAGAGGAAAGGGGGGAAAGGGGGGAAAGGGGGAAAGGGCAGATGGGGATGGGGGTAAGGATGCGACGCGCCACCAGACCCTTCCCACCGCCCGTCTCTTTCATCTTGGACATGGTGGGCGACTATGACATATAAGGGAACCTCTAAAAACCTCGCAGACAAGGCGTCGCCGCAGGTCGGAAAGCGGAGCCAGCCGAAGCAACAGAGCAATTTAGACCTGCGGCGACGCAGTATCCGGGTTTTTCAGAGGTTCCCATAAAAGTCGGCGGGGAGACGCCATCCCCGCCGACGGCGATATCGTCCTTCGCCGATCAGGCCCCGGGCGCCTCCGGATTGGCGGCGCCGGCTTCAGGCGTCGCGGCGACGGGGATTTCCTTGCCCAGGAACTCCGGCAACTGCATCCCCGCCATCTTGAAAGCCTCTCCGAGGGGGGGTATCGACTTCATCAGGCCCGACAGGAAGTTGGCCGTCGTCGAGGATCCCCCCGCGCCGCCCATGGAATCCCACACGGTGACCTTGTCGATTTGCAGGTTCTTGACCGCTTCGACCTGTGTCTTCACCAGCTCCTCGATCTTGTCGGCGATCATGAACTGCACCGCCGACCCGGGGTTGCCTCCGGCGGCCTCGACCAGTTTCGAGAAGCCCTGGGCCTGTTTTCCCAGCACTTCGAGGATGCCGCGCGCCTGCGCCTCCATCTTGGCGTAGATGGCGTCGGCCTCGCCCTTGGCCTTGCGCCGCATCTGCTCGGCCTCGGCCTCGGCTTCGAGCTCCACGCGCTCTTTCGCGATGCGCGCCTTGACGATGATGTCGGCCTTGCCGGTCGCCTCCTCGCGCGCGGCGCGCGCCTGCTCGGCGAGCTGCTGGGCGGCGTAGGCTTCTTCCTGGGCGCGCGCCTCGGCGGTCTTCTCGGCGACCGTCGCGCGGCGCAGGGCCTCGGCCTCCTTCTCGCGGCGCGAGGCGTCGGACACGGCGATGGTGATCTTCGCCAGGTTCTCCCCCTCGACGGCGGTGGCGTCGGAGGCCGCCACGGATATGCGTTCGTCCTTGAGCGCGATGGCCGCGCCGCTGGCGCCGTCGCGGTTCTTCTCCGCCACGCTGCGCTTGGCGTCGTTGATGGCCTTTGCGGCGGCTTCCTTGCCCAGCGCCTCGATGTAGCCCGACTCGTCGGTGATGTCGGTGACGTTCACGTTGATGAGGCGCAGGCCGATTTTCTTCAGCTCGGTCTCCACGTTGTGCGAGACCGCTTCGAGGAACTTGTCGCGGTCGGTGTTGATCTCCTCGATGTCCATCGTGGCGATGACCAGGCGCAACTGCCCGAACAGGATGTCTTTCGCCAGCTCCTGGATGGCGGCGAGGCTCAGGCCGAGCAGGCGTTCGGCGGCGTTCTGCATGACGCCGGGCTCGGTCGAGATGCCCACGGTGAAGCGCGAGGGCACGTCAACGCGGATGTTCTGGTGCGACAGGGCGTTGGTGAGATCGACGCTGATGGTGAGCGGCGTCAGGTCAAGGTACTGGTACGACTGGATCACCGGCCAGATGAAGGCCGCGCCGCCGTGGATGCAGCGCGAAGACCGGGCGCTGCCGTCGGCGTTGAAGCCGACCTTGCCGTAGATGACCAGCACCTTGTCCGACGGGCACCTGCGATAACGCGACAGGACCACCAGGAGCATGGACATCACGAATATGACGACGACTATGATCAAAAGCAGGGTTGTTACCGGCATGGGACACTCCTTTGCTTGTTGGTTTACTTGACGGTCACTTGATCGGGCGCGTTATGAGCGTGCCTTTTCCAACCACTCCGACGACTTGGACGGTTTCGCCGGTTTTAAGGGTTCTCTCGCTGTCCGTGACAGCCTCCATCTCCACGTAACGCTCTTGCAGGAGCAGCGTCACGCGCCCGGACTCCGCACGCGCCGGGGGGATGGGGATGTACACCGTCGCCATGCTCGCGATGGCGTTGCGCGGATCGATGTTGCCGCTGTCCTGGAGCTTCAGCATCCATTTGATGGCGAAGGCGGCGAACACGAGCGCCGCCGTTCCCAGCGCGACCGCGCAGCCGAGCGTCAGGGCTTCCGAGCGCGTCCCGTCCCAAACCGCCAGGCCCGTCCAGCCCCCGACGGCGAAGAACGCGACGAAACCGCGCACGGTGAATATCCGCAGCCCGTCGGTGGAATGGGCTACGTCGTGGGCGTCGTGCTCCAACTCCGGCGAGGAATCCAGGTCGAGGTCCACCTCGTGCCCGCCGCCGTGGCCTATGTCGTGGTCGGCGTCGTGGCCGTCCGCCCCGCCCAGGAGCAGGAACAGCGTCTGCAAGACGAGCAGCACCGTCGCGGGGATCGCCGCGCAAGCGAGTATCTGCCCGAACAGCTCCAATCCCTCCCACCAGTTCGTGAACCATTCCATAGTCGCGGCTCCTTTCGGTGTAGGCGCCAGCCCCTTCGTCATAAGGCTCGGCGTCGTTTCAGATCATCTCCATCAACATCAAGTTCGTCCTGTCGGCCAGGGTGGCGCACACGCAGGCGTAGGTCATGACGATCAGAGCCTTGCGCAGACGCCCTCGGGCATCGTCCGCGCCCGCGTACATGGCGAGCGCCCTATCGACCACCGCCTCGACATTCCCGGCGGAAACGTCGCCCCGGGGCATGATGTCGCGCACGGCCTCGCACAGGTAGTTGTAAAGCTCGCCTTCGTCGATGATGTCGTCATCCGGGTCTTCGACGACGCCGTTGACGTACTCCATCAACCGGACGATGTTCTCCAGTTGCAGGCAGCCGCGCAACGCATGGATGATGAGGATGCGCGCCACCTGCCGCTCGTTGTACTTTTTGTCGCGCAACGTCCCCACCCATCCGCGCTTGACCCAGTTCTGGATGGTCGAGCCCTCCAATCCGGTGATGGCGCACACCTGGGCAAGCCCCAGCCCCCCCGCCGCCACGATCAGCGGCTTGATGTACGAGAACGCCTGGGCGTTCGAATCGCTGTAAGGTATCGTCGTCCCCGGGATGTTGTTCTGCAACACGCCCCCTCCACTTCTCCTTTCCGCCTCCGGCATCCGATGCGGAAGTATCGACCTTGTGTCGAGACTATGAAACTGTCTCATAGGTTCATTCGACCGTCAAGAGGAATCGTTTGATTTTTTGCGAAATTTTCAAAAATCCCGCCTTGGCGAAGGGGTGCCCATCCAAGGTGCGCGGGGGATCAAGAATCCTGCGGCGGGGTCTTCAGGGTCTTCGACGAATAGATTTTTCGGACGTGGTTTTCATTGTAATTCTGTCGAAAAGTCCGCTGCACCAGCATATCTGCCACAAAACCGATCGAAATCGATTGTGCGCCCAAGACGACCAGCAGAACCCCGAGAAGCAATAATGGGCGGTCACTTAAGTCGCGCCCGTCAAACCAGAAATATGTCAGATAAATGCAAATAGATATGCCGCTGACCAATAATATCAAGCCCAATTTTCCGAAGAAGTACATCGGTCGGTCATAATATCTTGTCATGAATGTGGATGTTAAAGAGTCGAACAAGCCTTTTAAGTACCGACCAATCCCATATTTCGATTTTCCATATTTTCGCCGATGGTGGCGTATGTTGATTTCCGTCATGCTAAAACCATACGTTCCGGCTATTACGGGAATATACCGGTGCATCTCGCCGTAAATGTCTATGGCTCTTATTACCGCTTGGCGATAGGCTTTGAATCCGCAATTGAAGTCATGTAACTTTATTCCCGACAAAACCGATGTGATCTTATTAAACAACTTCGATGGCAGGCGTTTTTCCAATGAGTCGTGACGATCATATTTATATCCAGAGACGATATCATACCCCTTTCTCAGCTTATTTATGAAATTTGGGATTTCTTCCGGGTCATCCTGCAAGTCCGCGTCCATGGTGATCACGTACTCTCCGGTACAATGCCGGAAGCCGGTCTGCAACGCCATCGCCTTGCCGAAATTCATGCGCAATGAAATCAGCATGACACTATCATCCTGCCGGGCGATGGCCTTCAAAATTTCGCCGGAATTGTCAGAAGAGCCGTCGTCGATGAATATTATTTCACAGTCGAATTGGTTGCGGGCAACCACATCCTTGATCTTCATGTACAGCTCTTGTAACGACGCGGCTTCGTTATAAACCGGTATTATCACGGAAATCTTTTTATACATTGCGTTCTCCAAATGACGTCAAGGCACCTTCTACGTCGATCAAATGAATAAGTGTCGGATTTATGAAAAAAATGAATATCGCCCCGACTTCGCAATCATTACAATCACTCCATTCCATTGTCGGCAGATAACAAATAGACATACTCGTTCAATCTCCAATGCAACACCTGCTCCCGTAATATGATCGTGCATCTATTATATGGTGTTTGCCTCGCAATCGGCTGTATGATTTCTTGACGGACAGCGTCTTCCGACAAGTCTTTACTTAAAATATAGGCAACGACCTTAGCCCCGCCTTCATGACGCAACACCTGCAACAAATCATTCATCCGCCCGTCTGGAACGATGTAAGACCGCCCATGCTCTTTGAGATCAGGGGATATGACCGTACTATATTGGAAACCGCTGTTGTTATAATCACAATATATAACGGCTGGAATGTCAGAAAGCGACTTGGCTATCGCGATCGTATCTGATTTATTAAATCCGGTATATAGCATGTCCCCTTCATAAGAATGTCCAAAATTCGAGAGGAAGAGAAAAGACAGCAGCACCGGAAAAACATAGCGCGCGCAGATCTTTCCAGGCAAACATCCATGCAACAAGCATATGAATGACATCATCACCAGAGGATAGGCGGAGAAAATATAGCGCATATCCGTAAAAGTAGCGATTTTGCTTATGCACAATATGTATAACGACACGGACAGGAACAAAACGACACTTGGCATTTTATTTATGGAAACACTCGATTTGCCTTCGATGTCAATGCGGTTGTTTGAAATGGAGAACTTGAGATTACCAAGCATCAGGCAAATTAATAATATGATCGCATATATCTCCCAAAAACCGCCGAACAACTGCTGATTCACAGCCACGCAGAAATTATCCAGAGACTTCATGGAGACGCCCAGCACATGCGTGGACAGGTTGTCGCCCTGCATTATCCCATGATTCTTCTCGAATAAAATATGCCTTATGGCGTACGGGAAGATCAGCAGGTTCGCAACCATACCACATCCTGTGGCACAGACCAGTTTTTTCAGATCATCGAACCGCTTGTTCCAAAACAGGAACGCCGACGTGATAACTAGGACAATGAATGCCCAGACGGCGAAATAATAATGGACGAAAAAACCGATGCATACGACTATGGCTACGGAAATGTACAGCTTCCAGTTAACTTTGCGATCATCCATCAATCGAAAAACGCAATATGCCAACACGATGAAAAACAGACTTAGAAGACAATACATCCTGACGAAGTTCACGTTGCAGACGGCTCCGCTGGTAAAACCAAACATGAGCGGCGGCAACAATGCCTTGTTATCTGGCAGAACAAATTTCGACGTGACATACAACAAATACATCGACACGGCGAAAACGCCCAAATTGAAGACGAACCCCGGTCGCAGGTTCACGGTGCCGGGGAAAAAAGAATACATGGTGTGCAGCAGAAAATTATGCAATGGCGGGTGGACGTGTTCGGAATGCTTGCGGTATATGTCGGCATACAGCCCCCAGCGCTCGTCGGATTGCACGGACAGGATGTCGGCGAAATACTTCCCGTCCAACCACTCGTTGAATTTAAAGTCATGGAATGCCACGGCGTCATTTGATTGCATCAACGAGTATATCTCGTCAATATGCCACCCCCTTTTGTTGACATGCCAGTAACTGATGTAAACCATCTGCAAAACGATGACGGCGAATAAGACAATCGTCGGATGTGCAGATAAAAAATGCCCGAATCCAGCAAATGAAATACCATATAGCATGAAAACGATCAGGAATGAAAGACCTATGAACAAAGGGAGGAAATGGGATGGCAATGACGGAAATTCCGAAAAAACGCATTGTTCTATTTTGATCGCCGGCCCTGGCGTTGTCCCGAAATCAAAACAAAGTTCTCGGGCGCCGTCCGGGAAATGCAACGTCGTGTAGCCGTCTTTCACATCAAAGCGAATGACGTCTCCCCATGAGAAACGCCCGTCTCCACCACGCCATGAAAAACCGGCGTTTTGAGTCAGATGGTTCCATTTCGACACATGGATGTTGATAAAGCGCAAGCCGTCGGCATCCGGGACTTTTACATAAACCCTGTGCGGGCGGGCGTCGTCCGCGATTAATATATCTTTTATTTTTAAGAAATTTTCCGAATGCGCGTGATCATCGCCAACCGTGACGGTTTTCTGCATCTGTATAGGTACGAATATACGCTTATCCACCGTCAATCGCCCCACGGAAAGCTCGCATAAAGCAAGATACAAGGCGATTACGGCGCATGACGCGACGAGCAGGAAAACCGGCACCTTATATTTCTGGCGAATATGTTCCAACATGCAAACACTTCCCAATGCAAAACGTTAAACTTCCTATGAATAGGTTTTTGGATAAAACCTTGGACGTCTTAACGCCTCGCCGAATTTTCCATCTATCGAGCCGGGTAATTATACTATGGAATTCGGAAAATACACGGTGGGATGTGGGGCGAGGGCGGCGAGGGCGGCGGAACAAGACGGGGTTTGCGTGGACGGGACGTTACGGGGATGCGCGCAACGTGTGTGCGCAAAGAGGGGCGAAGGTGGGGAGACCGGGCGACCGCGCCGCGCCCGCCCGGTCTTTCATCAAACTCTAGTAGCTGTGGTCGGTGAGCTTGGTCTTGCCGCGGAACGCCCGGTAGATCAGCGCCGTGTAGATCAGGACCACCGGCACGCCCACGGCGGCGATGACCGTCATCACCCCCAGGGTCTTAGGCGAAGAGGCCGCGTTGACGATATTCAGGTTGTACTCCGGCGCGATGTTCGAGATCACCAGGTTCGGATAGATCGCGAAGCTGAACAGGAACACCAGCACCGCGATGGCCAGCGACGAGCACAGGAAGGCGACGAACGGCCTTCCGGCGGAAACCGCCGGGAGGATGCCCGCAAACGCCAGCGCGATCAGGACGACCAGCGCCCAGGGCCAGCCGCTGGCCGCCGGAACCGCAACCCAGGTGTAAACCGTCACCAGCGCCCAGACGAGCACGGCGGCGACGAGGACCTTCTTGATCCAGCCGCGCACCCGCTCCTGCAACTCCCCCTCGGTCTTCAGGTTCAGGTAGAGCGCGCCGTGCAGGGCGGCGAACACCACGGTGAAAAGGCCGACCAGGATCGGGAAGGGGCGCAGCAGGTCGAAGAACGAGCCGGTGAAGACGCCCTCGGCGTCCACAGGGATGCCGATCAGGATGTTGCCCGTCGCCACGCCGAAAAGGAGCGTCGCCAGCAGGCTCCCCAAGAAGAAAGCGCCGTCCCAGAACTTGCGCCAGGCGGGAGAGGGGCGCTTGCTGCGGAACTCCAGCGAAACCGCCCGCAGGATGAGCGTCAGCAACACCAGCATCAGGGCGATGTAAAAGCCGGAGAACACCGTGGCGTAGGCGTTCGGGAACGCGGCGAACATCGCCCCGCCGAACGTTATCAGCCAGACCTCGTTGCCGTCCCAAATGGGCCCGATGGAGTTGATGACCAGCCTGCGCTCGGTGTCGGTGCGGGCGGTCAGGTGCAGGATGCCCGCCCCCAGGTCGAAACCGTCCAAGATGGAGTAGCCAGCCAGGAGAACGCCCATGAGAATGAACCAAACCACGCTGAGATCCATTGAATTGACTCCTTCCTGGGAACATCTAAAAACCCCGGACGACAGCGCCGGCGCCTTGATCGAAAATGCCCATTCGCCTTAGCGAGCTCCGCTTTTCGATCTTCCGCGAGCTTTTTAGAGGTTCCCACCTCTGAAACTCTGAAGGTGAAACTCTGAAACCGACATGCCTAGCGAACGTTTTCCTTGGCTTCTTCCGGGCCCTTCTTGATCTTGTCGTTCAGCAGGAAGATCCAGACCGAGAACAGCAGGGCGTATATCAAGACGAACAGGGCGATGGAGCCGCCCACATGGGCGGCGGTCACGTTCTGCGACACGGCGTCGCTCGTGCGCAGGAGGTTATAGACTATCCACGGCTGGCGCCCGACCTCGGCGGCGACCCAGCCGAGCTGGTTGGCGACAAACGGCAACGGCACGGAGAAGACGAACACCCACAGCAGCCACCGCGCCTCGTACAGCGTCTTGCGCCACAGCCTCCAGAGCGCGTAGAGCGTCAACACGATGAAGTAGCAGCCCAGCCAGACCATGACGTGGAACCCCCAGAACGGCAGCGCCACCGGGGGCACGTCCGGCTCGAACTGATCCAGCCCCGCCACGGGCTTCGAGGCGTCGCGGTGCGTCAGGAGGCTGAGCAGCTTGGGTATCTCGACGCCGAAGCGTATCTCCTTCGCCTCGCTGTCCGGGATGCCGAAGACGTGGAACGCCGTCCCGCCCTCGCCGGTCTTGTAGACCCCCTCCATCGCCGCCAGCTTCGCCGGCTGGTGCTCGGCGACCACCCGCGCGTGCGAGTCGCCCGAGGCGACCGCCGCGAGCGAGGCGACCGCCGCCACGACGAGCGCCGTGACGAACGACCGGCGGGCGATCTCCAGATGCCGGTTCTTGAGCAGGTACCATGCCGAGATGCTCATGATGAAGAACGAGCCGAGGATGAAGGCGCCTATCAGGACGTGAACCAGCCGGTCCATCGCCGAGGGGTTGAACACCACCTCCCAGAAGCTGGTCAGCTCCGCGCGCTGCACCACGCCGACCGGGGTCTCGAAGTCGCGCAGGACGAAGCCCGCCGGGGTCTGCTGCCAGGAGATGGCGACGATGATCCAGAGCGCCGAGACGATGGAGCCGAGCGAGACCATCAGGGTCGAGAAGAAATGCCATTTGGGCGAGACCTTGTCCCAGCCGAAGAGCAGGAGCGCCAGGAAGCCCGACTCCAGGAAGAAGGCGAAGATCGCCTCCGAGGCCAGGATGGAGCCGAACACGTCGCCGACGTATCTGGAGTAAATCGCCCAGTTGGTCCCGAACTGGAACTCCATGACGATGCCGGAGACCACGCCCAGCGCGAAGTTCAAGGCGAAGACCTTCGTCCAGAACTTCGCTGCGCGCTCGTATTGGACATCCTTGGTCTTGAGGTATCTGGCTTCCAGAAAGACCAAGAACACGCCCATGCCGATCGTGAGCGGTGGGAAAAGATAGTGAAACATGACCGTGATGGCGAACTGTATTCGCGACAGTAAGACGGCATCCATATCGCCTGCTCCAATCCCCGGGATTTCGGTATCGATGTTTTTTCAGGTGTCCGGTGCATTCTCCGTCCGAACACTCAAACCTGCAACTGGGTATCTTTATATTTGATTTCCCCCCGTTGCGCAAGCCCGCTTTTCATTTCTGTCGCGATTATGTGGCGCGGCGCAGACCTTCGCCGGGGAGGATTCCCGGGAAAAGGCGGGATTCGTCGAAAAAACCTAACTGAAAAACCTGTCCGTGCCGATTAGGACGGTTGACAACAACATTTTTGCGATTGTGCCGGCGTCATTGCGATGCAATGAGTCGCCAAAGGTTCCATCGCGTGGGGAGACGGGGGCGGCGGCGCCCTCGCCGGACCGGTGTCTGCGGAGTTGGCCTATGAAAAGGGAAGAAGACTCGGACGCCCTCGCCCGCCGGTTCGACGAGCGGTACGAAAAGGCCGTCTTGGAGTTTTTGGACAAGGAGATGGGGGATGTGCGCCCGACGGCGCCGAGCGCCTTGCGAGGGGGGCGGGACGACAGGCTGGACGCGGCGGTGTCGCATATGCTGAAGCAGGCGCTTCGCGAATCAGACCAGGTGGTCGCGGCGCCTCTCGACCCCGGAGTCCCAGACGGCGTGTTCGACGAATTCCCCCCAGTCGAAGTGGTCGCCGCCCTTCCATTGGAACCCCGGGAACCCGAACCCGGATCATCGCCCGAGGGAGCGGCGGAAGCGGTCGCAACCGCGACGCCTGCCGTCGCAGTCCCGGCATTCTGCATGATGGACGCGCCGTCGGAACGCAAAGGGCCGTTGTTGGCGATTGCGGCCGCCTGCGCGCTGATCCTCGCGGGCATAGGGTTCGGTTATTACCAGAAACCCGCCCCGAAGCCCACGCAGAAGACGGCGAATGCCGCAGTCTCCAAGGACGTCGCGGAGGCGACCGACATCAAGGCGGCCATCCCCGCCGCCATCCCGCCCGCCGTCACGCCGTTGGACAGGGCGGGCGAGACAAATAACGCGGCGGACGCTCCGCAGGGTGACGGCGGCATCATGGCATATGCGGGGGAGCTGACGCCTGCGGAGCTGGTCGAACGGGTGGAGCCCGCGTACCCTGAAAACGCCCCGCAAGGCCAAGGTGCGGGCGCGGTGACCATCGACCTGGTCATCGACGCGAAAGGCGCTGTGACAGACGCCGTTGCGGTGGACGGCCCCGAGATTTTCCGCGACGAGGCCGTCGCGGCGGCGATGAGGTGGCGCTACCGCCCGGCGACGCTCGGGGGGGCGCCCGTGACAAGCCGTGCCACTGTCACGATGACTTTCAAACACGAATAACGACTTTGAGGGGGATTCGATGTTGACGGAACAACAGCGGCAGAAATACGAAATCACCCGTCAGATGGCGAAGGAGGAGCTGGACTCCATCGACCGAGAGATCGGCGAAGAACTGGCGAGGGCCAAAGACCGGATACTGGAGTTGCAACACGCCAAGCGGGCGGTGAAGCAGATATACGACGGCGCCTGCGACCGGATGGGGGTCAGGCCGGCGCTGGAGATCGAGGAGCTGGGGATGGCCGATCTGGTGGAAACCGCTTGATGCGCCCGACGCCTTGATGCGAGGGGGCCCAGACAAGCACGCCTGCGCCCTCCGTCCCGCGCGTACCCGGCATCCGCGCCATCAGCGCCGCCATTTGCCGTGACACGACTATGGGCGGCGACCCGGCACCGGACGCCCCCTCTATCGCTGGATGCGGGCGGAGCCGCCTTGGGCGAAGGCGCGCACCTGCTCCAAGGTCGCCATCGTCGTGTCGCCGGGGAAGGTCGTCAACAGTGCGCCGTGCGCCCAGCCGAGGCGCACGGCATCCTCCGGCGACTCCCCCGCGAGCAACCCGTAGATGAAGCCGCTGGCGAAGCCGTCGCCGCCCCCCACCCTGTCGTACACGTCCAGCTCGCAAGTCGGCGAAACGCAGGTCTCGCCCCCCACCCAGGCGACCGCCCCCCAGCCGTGGCGGTTGGTCGAACGGACTTCGCGCAAAGTGGTCGCGACCGCCTTGACCTTCGGGTGTTTTTTCACCACGTTGTCTATCATGCTGAAAAAAGCCGCCGGGTCGAGCTTGGACTTCGCCCCCACCTCGGGCCCGGGGACGCCCAGCCCCTTCTGCAAGTCCTCCTCGTTGCCGATCAGGACGTCCACATGCTCGACGATGCGCGCCACCGCCTCGGCCGCCTTCGCGGCGCCGCCCCAGATGTTCCACAGCTTCTCGCGGAAGTTCAGGTCGAAGCTCGTGACCGCGCCCGCGGCCTTGGCGGCCCGCATCCCTTCGGCGATCAGCGCGCCGGTGGTCTCCGAGAGCGCGGCGAAGATGCCGCCGCTGTGGAACCAGCGCACCCCGCCGGAGAAGATCTCCTTCCATTCGAAGTCCCCCGGCTTCAGGAGCGCCCCCGCCTCGTTCGCGCGGTTGTAGAAGACCACCGGCGCACGCACGCCGAAGCCGCGGTCGCTGTAGACCGTCGCCATGTTGGGGCCGTTCACGCCGTTGTGCTCGAACCGCTTGTAGAAGGGCTTCACCCCCATCGCCCGCACGCGCTCGGCGATCAAATCCCCTATCGGGTACTCGACCAGCGCGGTCGCGACGCCGGTGTTCAGGCGGAAGCAGTCGGCCAGGTTGGCGGCGACGTTGAACTCTCCGCCGCTCACATGGATGCGGCACTCGGTCGCCTTGCGGAACGGGACGATGCCCGGATCGAGCCGATGCACCAGCGCCCCCAGGGAGACGAGGTCGAACGCCGCCCCCGCGGCAGGGATGTCTAGATCATGGTTCATAAGCGACTCCGCAGTTTTCAAAATTCATCTGTTGGCGTCAAATCAGTTTGCGCCGCTGCATTATTCGATGGTTTTCCATGCGTCCAATCCTCGTCTCTCTTGCCCCCCCGCGCGCTTGTCCACGACCCTCCTCCCCGCGCGGGCCTGCCGGGAATCAGACCGAGTAGGACGAGGACGCGGTCTCGCCCCCGCGGCCGGTCCAGTTCGTGTGGAAGAACTTCCCGCGCGGCGCGTCCACGCGCTCGTAGGTGTGCGCCCCGAAGTAGTCGCGCTGCGCCTGCAGGAGGTTCGCCGGCAGACGCCCGTTGCGGAAGCCGTCGTAATAGCCGAGGGCCGTGGACATCGCGGGCGCCCAGACGCCGTGCAGCGCCGCCGCGGAGACCACCCGCCGCCAGGCGTCCTGCGACGCCTCGATCCTCTCCCGGAAGAACGGGTCGAGCAGGAGGTTCGACAGGTCCGGGTCGCGGTCGAAAGCCTCTTTGATCCTGCCGAGGAACACGGAGCGGATGATGCAGCCGCCGCGCCACAGGAGGGCGATGCCGCCGTAGTCGAGCGTCCAGCCGAACTCCTTAGCCGCCTCGCGCAAGAGCGCGTACCCCTGCGTGTAGGAGATGATCTTCGAGGCGTAGAGCGCCTTTTCCAAGTCGGCGAGCAGCGCCTCGCGGTCGCCGGAGAATCGCGCCGACGGGCCGCGCAGCACCTTCGCCGCCTCCACGCGCTCCTCCTTGGCCGCCGACAGGCAGCGGGCGAAGACCGCCTCGCTGATGAGGGTCAGGGGGCTGCCCAGGTCGAGCGAGACCACGCTGGTCCACTTGCCCGTCCCCTTCTGCCCGGCGGTGTCCAATATCTTATCGACCAGCGGCTCGCCGTCGGCGTCCTTGAACGCCAGGATGTCGCGCGTGATCTCGATCAGGTAGCTGTCGAGGTCGCCCCGGTCCCACTTCTTGAAGACCTCGTGCATCTCGTCCGGCGACATGCCGAGCAGGTCCTTCATCACCTGGTAGGCTTCGCAGATGAGCTGCATGTCGCCGTACTCGATGCCGTTGTGGACCATTTTCACGAAGTGCCCCGCGCCGCCCGCGCCCACCCAGTCGCAGCACGGGGTGCCGTCGGCGACCTTGGCGGCGATGGCCTGGAAGATCGGCTTCACGTGCGGCCACGCGGCGGGCGAGCCGCCGGGCATGATGGACGGCCCGCGCAGCGCCCCCTCCTCGCCGCCGGAGACGCCCGTGCCGATGAACAGCAGCCCCTTGGACTCCAGGTATTCCGTGCGCCGCACGGTGTCGGGGAAGTGCGAGTTGCCGCCGTCGATGAGGATGTCGCCCGGCGCAAGGAGCGGCAGGAGCTGTTCGATCAGCTCGTCCACGGGCTTGCCCGCCTTGACCATCATCATGATGCGGCGCGGCGCGGCGAGCGTCTTGACGAACTCCTCGACGGTCGCCGAGCCGATGAAATCCTTCCCCTTGCCCCGCCCGTTGACGAAGCGCTCCACCACGCCTTCCTCCACCCCCGGAACCGTCCGGTTGTAGACGGCGACCGTGAAGCCCTTGTCCTCCATGTTCAACGCCAAGTTCTCGCCCATCACGGCGAGCCCGATCATCCCGATGTCCGCTTTCTCTTTCATGGCAGCCAATCCTCCCTGTCGCTTCACTCCTTGAACCTGTCGCGGCTCGCCCACAGCCCGAGCGCGGGGTTGGAGACGAAAAACACCTCCTCGCCGTCGGGCATCTGATTGTAGCCGTCCGTCAGCTTTTCCGGGTCGTAGCGCTTCGTCATGGCGGCCAAGTCCCCGTAGCGGAAGCCCGCGCCCTCGACCTCTTCCCGCGAAAGCCCGCCGGGGCAGTAGGTGACCGTGAACCGCCCCTCCGAGGAACCGTGGATGAGGTGCGCCGCCGTCCCCAGGCTGGCGCGCAGGTCGTCCTGTTCCCGCGCCAGCTTCAAGACGCGCTCCGTCCCGACGTAGCCGTATTTGCGGATCAGGCGGTCGATGCCCCCGTCCTCGCCGAAGCGGGCGACCCCCGGCGCGAGGATGGTCAGCTCTCCACCGTCCGCGAGCGCCATGCGCGTCCGGTAGATCGCCTTGTTGCCGAGCCAGGTGCTTTTGAACTCGCCCGGGTCGAGCCAGACCACGGCTTTGCGCACGGGACGGTCAAGCAACTGGAAGTTGACCGCGCGCGCCAGCGCCGCCGCGCGGTGGAAGCACTCGCGGTCGTCGCCGATGAAAAGCCCCCGGATGGCGAGGCGGCCCGCGCCGTCCTTCCCGACGACGGTCAACACGTAGACGATGGGCAGGTGGCCGATGAAGCGCTCCGAGGCGTAGTCCATCACCCGCCGCACGGGGGTGTCCGCGCGCCCCATCATCCGCTCCATGCCGTAGACCGCGCCGAGGAAGTGCGTCTTGTCTATCCCGTCGCCGCCGCCCGTGCCGACGAATATGTTCTTGTTGTAGCCCGCCATGCCTATGACCTCGTGAGGCACGACCTGCCCTATGGAGAGGATCAGATCGTGACCGCCCTCCGCGAGCAGCCGGTCGAGCACCACGGGGATGGCGTAATCGACCTTCCCTTCGGAGACCTCGCGCACGAACGACGCCGGGACTTCGCCGAGTGTGACGCAACCGCCGCGCCAGTCGTGCGCCCGGAACAGCCTTTGCGGCACCCTGCCGAACATCGCGCCGATCTCCCGGGGCGTCATCGGCAGGTGCGTCCCAAGCGCAGGCAGCACGTCCGTCAGCCGCTCGCCGTAATACCCCCACGCCATCTCGGTCAACATCCCCGCCTGCGAATGCAGGCGCGTGAAGTCGGGGGGGAGCGCCAAGACGCGCTTGCGTGCGCCCAAGCGGGCGAGCGCGTCTTGGAGGGCGGCGCGCACGTCGTCCGGCGAAAAGGAGTCGTCAACAGAGCCGCGGCTTAAGTAGATCATATTTCTTATTTCTGCGGATCACACAGGCTTGCCGGTAGCGGTCGTCTGCCACTTGTCGCCAGTCCATTCCAGCGCCCCGGCGAATTCCAGCCGATCCACCAGGTAGGCGGGGTAGACTTTGGGGTTCTCCAGCGCGGGGTGCGCCCGAAGCAACGCCTCGATTTCGGGGAGGGCGCGACCCTCGGCGCAGAATTCCAAGACCCGTCGGTAGATGTCGCGATACGCGGGCTCTTCATCCAAGAGCCGCCGCAACCGCTCCGCCGGGTCGTAGCCCGCCACCGCCTCCAGCCCCTCCTCCGTCGTCTCCCACAGCGTCTCGGCGCGTCCTTCTTCCTTGCGTCCGGCGATGGCGCCGACCTCGACCATCCAAGACAGCAACGTCTCCGGCGCGTGGATGGCGGTGCGCATCTCGGGGCGGCCGAGCAACGCCTCCCGGACGTCGCCGGCGGTGCGCGGTTCGGAGCAAAACGCCAGGAGGCGCGGCAGGAGCAGGCGGTAGGCGGGCTCGGCGGCGATGCGCTCCCGTATCTTCTCCGGGGACGCCGCCTCCGCCGCAACGACGGTTCCTTCCGGATCCGGCGGCGTGGCCGGACACCCCTGAGAAACGGGCGTCTCGACGTTTTCAGACGCATCTTTCTCCGGCGTCATCCCGAGCCCGAGGCTCTTGCGGAACAACGCCCTGCGTGAAATCGGGTTGTCGTGCGCCATCGCAGCCTTCAATTCCGGTCGTTCGCCAGCGGTTCGCCGCTGGGCGGCCCAGACGCTTGCTTGCCCATCTCGATGCGGCCGCTGAACTCCCCGCCGCTTGCCAGCACGATGCGCTTGGTCACGATGGTGCCGTCCACCCGCCCCTTGGCGCGGATCTCCACGACGTCCGCGGCCCGGAGCGTACCGTCCATCCTTCCGCCGACGATGATCTTGTTGGCGGCGACCTCCCCCTGTATCGAAGCCGTCTCGCTCAGGATCACCTCGTCGGCGCGGATGTTGCCGACGACCACGCCGTCCAGGCGCAGGATGCCCCCCGAGACCAAGTCACCGCGCAGTTCCGAAGGGTTGCCGAGAAACGATTTGAGTTTGTCCATAGTCGCAAGGCGGGGCGACGGCGTTCCACCCGCCGGGGCGCGCCACTTCCCATGCGGCGGGTCGGCGGGCATCCGTAAAGCCCCGCCGCATTATACGACAAATCACGACAGGCGCCTTAGCCCTTTTTGTCGGAAAGGTAGTCGTGGGGATTCACCCGCTTGCCGTCCTTCCAGATCTCATAGTGCAGGTGCGGCCCGGTAGACCTGCCAGTCGAGCCGACATAGCCGATGATGTCCCCCTTGCGCACCCGCTGCCCCACCTTGACCGTGTTCTTGCTGTTGTGCGCGTAGATGGTGGAGAAACCAAAGCCGTGTTCCAGCACCACCACCTGCCCGCTGACGACCGTATTGCCGGAATGGCTGACGATGCCGTCGGCCGTCGCGCGGATGGGCGTCCCCTTGTCGCAGGCGAGGTCTACGCCGGAATGGAAGCGGACGCCCCCGTCCAAGGGGTCCCGCCGCCTGCCATAGGACGAAGTCAGCCGCCCCGGGACAGGGTAGCCCCTGGGGGTCGCCACGAAAATGTCCTTCTGCACACGCAGGTAGTCTTTGATCACGTCCACGTTCTGCCGGGTCTTCTCCAGATCGTTGATCAGGTCGGGGAGTTCCAGCGAACCGGCGAAATCGACATCGACCTCCTCCAGCACCTCCTCCTTGGAGCCGAGCGAGAACAATTGGCGGAATTCCTGACCCGCCAGTTGCAACGACTGCACGGTGGCGTTCCATTTGGAGAACTGGTCGGAATAGTAATCGACCTTGGCTTCCATCGCCCGGTGCTGGGCGCGGTAGCGGATGCCGGTGACGGTCAGGTTGACCAGGTAGGCGCCTCCGACGACGGCAAGCAGGATCGTCGAGACCAGGAGCGCGACGGGGAGCTTGAGGTTCAGCGTCCGGACATGATCGTGCGGAATCACCATGATGGTGACGGAAGAGAACGCCTTCTTCAGAAAGCGGCGCGCATTTTTCACCCCGGAGCGCAATATCTTCATCATCTTCATCGTTATGGGTTCCGTCATCGGCTTCGTGCCACCTCCATGTAACCGAAAACACCTTCGGTATTTATTCATCGCGACAGACGCAACGACTGGGGACCTACTGCAACAAGGCCTGCAACCGCCCCATCGCCTCCTCCACCCTCTCGTACTGGTTGAAGGCGCTGATGCGGACATACCCCTCACCGCAGGCGCCGAAGCCGCTCCCAGGCGTGCAGACCACTGCGGCCTCGTTCAACAGGCGGTCGAAGAAAGCCCACGAGTCGCCGTCCACCTGTATCCATATGTACGGGGAGTTGTCGCCGCCCACGCAATGGAAGCCCAGCCCCGAGATGACGGAGCGGATCTTCCGGGCGTTTTTCAGATAATAGTCGGTCAGCCCGCGGACCTGCCCCCTACCCTCGCCGGTGTAGATCGCGGCGGCGGCGCGTTGCACCGGATAGGAGACTCCGTTGAACTTGGTCGTGTGCCGGCGGTTCCAGAGCGAGTGCAACGGTTGGGGCCTCCCGTCGGCGTCGTACGCCATGCAATCCTTGGGAACCACGGTGAAGGCGCAACGCGTACCCGTGAAGCCGGCGGTCTTGGAGAAGCTGCGGAACTCGACCGCGACTTCTCGCGCCCCTTCGATCTCGTAGATCGAGTGGGGAAGCTCCGGGTCGCGGATGAACGCCTCATAGGCGGCGTCGAAGAGGAGCAGCGCCTTGTGCTCCCGCGCATAGGCGACCCATGCGGCGAGTTGCGCCCGCGTCGCCGTCGCCCCCGTGGGGTTGTTCGGGAAGCAAAGGTAGACCACGTCCACGTGCCGGTCGGGGATCGCCGGAACGTAATCGTTCCCCCGGACGGATTGCAAATAGACCAACCCCTCGTAGCGCCCGTCCTTGAACGCGCCGGTGCGGCCCGCCATGACGTTGGTGTCCACATAGACCGGATAGACCGGGTCGGGGACGGCGATCACCGCGTCGGTGGCGACGAGCTCTTGGAAGTTGCCCGTGTCGCACTTGGCGCCGTCGCTGACGAAGACCTCGTCGGGGGCGACCTCGGCGCCGCGCGCCCGGAAGTCGTTCTCGGCGATCGCCTCGCGTAAGAAGTCGTACCCCTGCTCCGGCCCATAGCCGCGGAACCCCTCTTCGGTCGCCATCTCATCGACCGCCGCATGGAAGGCGGCGACGCAAGCGGGGGGCAGGGGCAGGGTCACGTCGCCGATGCCGAGCCGGATGAGGTCTTTGCCCGGGTTCGCCTCCTGGAACTTCGCAATCCGCTTGGCGATGTCGGAGAACAGATAAGACGATTGCAGCTTGCCGTAGTGCGGGTTGCACCGAACCATTGGAAACGCCCCTGACTTGTCAAAACAGTTTTAAAACAACACTTAAAGTTATATATTACGGTCGCCGCCGCGAAAGGTTCCATCTTGTCCGGGCACGACGCCCCCTTCCCCGCGACTGTTCCCCGCGCCGATTCGCAAAGCACTCCAAACGATTGCATCGGCAACCAGTTGGAATTACCGAGCATAAACAATTCCAACGGAGGTAGTCAATCCATATGACCCAAGATACTAATCGCATCGTACCAACCGGTTCCAATGAGCCCATGGCAAGGCCGTTGGGAGAGAGGAGCCGTTGGTCGGCCATGGGTCAAAAAAGAAGCGAACCCTGCCGAGACCAAGTTCCTTGTCGTCTTCATCTGCGCCGATGGTTTATCACTCGGCATGCCCCAACGCCCACAGGATCGCCGGGGGCCAGACCAGCGCCGCCGGCGCCATAGTGCAATTGGAGCTGTCCCGTAGCGATCTCCCGCAAAAATATCGCGAAAATCACCGCGCCGCGCAGTATAATCCATGGGTCTGCATGGCGAATTGGCAAAGGGGTGCGGCATGAATCCAACGGAATATCTTTACAGCAAAGACCACGGATGGATACTGGTCGAGGGCGACATCGGCACCGTCGGCATGACCGACTACGCCCAAGGGGAGATGGGCGCCATTGAGCGCCTCGACCTCCCGGAGGTCGAGGACGCCGTCGAGGCCGGCGAGCCTTACGGCTCGGTGGAATCGGGCAAAGCGGTCACGGAGATCTTCAGCCCGGTCACTGGCGAGGTGACGGCGGTCAACCCCCTCTTGCCGGGGCAGCCGGGGCTGCTCAACCAATCCCCCTACCAAGACGGCTGGATCATCAAAGTTCGCATCGAGCGGCCCGAGGAGTTGAAAGAGCTGTTCGGCGTGGAGAAATACGAGGAATACCTGCAAGCGTGACCGGGGTTGACGGCGCGTCGCAGGCGGGGCGGTTGATCGAAGGAAGTGCGGCATGGTCGAAGAAGTCGGTGCGAGGAAAGTGGGACCGGGGGAAAAAGGGGGGGGCGCGCAGCAGAAGAAGGGCTGGGGCAAAGCCGCCAAAGTGTCGCTGGGGGTGCTGGGCGGGCTATCCCTCTTGATGGGCTACATCAGCGCGGCGGGGATGAAGGAATCCGAGATCGAGGAGGAGGCGCGCAAACCGATTGACGACTTCTTCGCGGCGGTCAACGCCCGCGACCCCGAACGCTGTCGCCGCAACCTGCACTATCCCCACATCCAGATCACGGGCAACGATGTCTCGATCTTGGAGTCGGCGGCTGACTTTGAGATCGACTTCCAAGCGATGGCCGACGAGGGGTGGACCTACAGCACGCTCGACTCCTGCACCATGCGCCACTTCTGCGAGGAAAAAGTCCATTTCGAGCTGCAACTCAGCATGCACCAGGCGAACGACTCGCGTTACGCCACCTACCAAGCCCTCTGGATCGTGACCTGCCAAGACGGCGCCTGGGGCATCCAGTGCCGTTCCATCTTCCCCAGCGGCACGCGGTTGGCGTGACGGACAAGGGGCGGGCGCGGCGGCGGGGGTTTTCCAGAGGTTCCCTTAGGCGAATTGCCGCCTCAGGGTGTCGGGGATGCGGGGGGCGCTCTGCGCCGCAGTGACGTTGCTCTCGGCGACGTCGTAGTATTTCGCCTGGTATGCGGCGGCGGCTTTCAGGGAGGATATGGAGTAAGTCCCCCCCGGACCGAGCATCGAGGCGGACAGGGTTGCCTTGTCCGCCTCTTGGGCGGTGAAACGTTGCGAGACCGCCGTCGGGCGCTTGCTGGGTGGCGTCGCCTTCGTCCTGCCAGTCTCGACCCGCGCCTGCGACACCTGCGACAAATCCAGTTTCATGCTTTTCTTCTCCAATTAAAGGGAACCTCTAAAAAGCTCGCAGACGCAGATCGAAAAGCGGAGTCTACTAAGGCAAATGCGCATCTTCGATCAAGGCGCTGGCGCTGTTATCCGGGTTTTTTAGAGGTTCCCCCAAACAATGCGTCCGGTTTCCGACGATCCTTTCGCCGAACACCCTCACGTCAAACGAAAAGACAAGCACGATTTGTGCCAAACGTGACGGCGGACACAAAAACCAGCGGCAAAGGCGGGACGGGGCATCCCGACGCCGCACCCTGTCGATGCGGCCCAGCAGTTCGCCCGCCCTGCCCCGCCCATCGTCACATGCCCGTCACCCCCGGGCGAGCGCCTGCGCAAACATTGCCGGGAGCTTGGCGTCGGGAAACACCGTCGCCAGCAGCTTCGGGGCAATTTTTGCCGTCTGCTCCGGCGTCAGGCAATATTTCATGGTGGCGAAGCGGCTACGGAACTCCGCGATCTCCTTCCCGGCGTCCTTCTTTTTCAGGATGACGTCCGCCATGAAACGGGCGAGGGTGTCAAAATCCTGTTCCTTCATGCCGAATCGCGTCATTTCCTGGACTCCCAGGCGCAGACCGCTGGGATGGTAGAAGGTCGCGTCGCCCGGCAACGCCTGGTAGTTGACGATGACGTTGCTGGCCTCCAGGCGCGAGGCGATCTCCTTGGCGTCGCCGAACGCGCTGACCCGCAGCAGCACCTGGTGCGTGTGGGTGTAGCCTTCGTCCTCGCCCCCCTCGACCGGGATGCCCGCGGCGGCGCACGACTTGGCGAAGGCGCGGGCGTTGGCGAGCACCTGCGACTGGTATTCGTCCTTGAAGGCGTTCATCTCCATCGTCGCCGCCAGCATCGCCAGTTGCGTCCCCAGGTGGTGGTTGCTGGTCGAGCCGGGGAAGGTGCGCGCCACGATCTCCGTCCAGAGCTTGCGATACGGCGCGGCCTCCGGGCCGTCCTTGGGCAGCTTGGCGGCGATGATGCCGCGTTGCGGCCCGAAGAAGGTCTTGTGGGTCGAGCCGGTGACGATCACAGCCCCTTCCGCCAGCGGGTCTTGGAACTGCGGGCCGAGGATGCCCAGCACATGCGCCCCGTCGTACATCACCAGCGGCCTGTAGCCGGGGATTGTGTCAAGGTGGTCGCGCATCGCCTTGATCGGCTCCGGGTGCAGGAACATGCTCTTACCGAAAACGATCAGCGCCGGACGGTTTTTCTCGACCAGCTCCAGCATCTTGGCGATGTCGGCCTTGTAGGGGTTCTCCGCATCGATGGGGAAATTGACGATATGGTCTTCCGCCAGGTTGTAGAGAGCGCCGTAGGGTTGCGCCGACAGGTGGCCGCCGTAGTTGAGGTCGTTGTTCATCACGCAGTGCAGGCGCCGCGACGCCCCCAGCTCCGGGAACCCCTCCGGTTTGGAGAGCAGGAACTTCACCAGCCCCTTGAAGACGATCTCGTTGGCCATCTGGCCGCTCACGGCGCGGGACTCGACATCGGTGCCGCCGATGTAGGACGCGAACTCTTCCTTCAGCGCCAGCTCGATGTGGTAGATGAAGTCGGCACCCTGGTAGTAGTACACCTGGTCGCCTTTCAGCGCGCCGGTGCCGGTCAGGGACTCGACCTCCTTCTTGAGCGCGGTCTTGTGCTCGGCGTAGCGACCTGACGGGTCGCCGATCTCGCACAGCTTCACGAAGAGCGACGGGGTGTTCTCAGACGGTATGAGGTTGAAACACTCGCGTTGCCGCCAGACGTTGTTCGCGGCGATCTTCTCGGTCAGTTCGGTCAGTCTTGATTCCAGTGTCATGTCTTTCTCCGGTTTGCGAAGGGCTTGGCGGTTTAATTCCAAATTCAAATTTACTATTTCACCTTATTCGTCGTTTCCTATGGACGGGGACGGAGCGCGCGCAACCGCCCCGCCACGTTCGCTATGTCGGCGCGCCCCGACAAGTCCAGCACGGCCTCGCGCAGGGCGACGGCCTCGAAGCGCGCCCCCAGGGCGTCGATGGCGTACTGCACGGCGGCGGTCAGCTCCAGCTCCCCGCGCGGGGAAGGCTCGATGTTGCGGCACGCCTCGAAAATCACGGGGGGGAAGAGCCAGCAGTTCATGTTGACCAGCACCGGCGCGGGCAGCGCGCGCAGGGTTTCCTCCGACGGCTTTTCATGGATGCGCTTCAGAAAACCGTCCGCCCCCACTTCGGCGACGGAGAATTTACCGATGCGCTCCTCCGGGATGCCGCCGTCGGACACCATCCGGTCGCGGTCGAAAAGGGCGACGCCCGCGCCATCCAGGTTCCCGAGGGCTTCCAAGGCGCTCGCCGGATAGTAGTTGTCCGAGTTGAGCAGCAGGAACCGCCCTCCGTCCGCGAACCGTTCCGCCGCAGCGACGGCGTCGGCGGTGCCGCGCGGTTCGGCCTGGATCGCGAATTCGACGCCGATCCGCTCCGGAGGGGACTGGACGCCGAAATAGTCGCGCACGGCATGGTGCTCCGGTCCGATCACAAGGCAGGCGCGTTTGTAGCCGGCGTCGGCCAGCGCGCTCAAAACGTAGTCCAGAAACGGGCGGTCGATGGGGATCATCGCCTTGACGCCGGCATCGGCGGCAGCACTTTGCGCCGCGTCCAGCGTCGCCGCGGCGTCGGCCTTGCGCATCCGCGTCCCCAGCCCCCGCGCCATGATGACCGCTTTCTCCACACGCCCCATGAACCGTGCCCCCCAAAGGAACTCGCCAGATAGAGTCCGTCAAAATGACGAATGATACAACGGATCGGGGCGATTGGCTATAACTTCAAAGGGCGGGCGCCCTATTCCTGGCGCCCTATTAATCAAGTCCGCGTCGAACCACAGGAACCGCCCTGCAAAACCTGTACTAAAATGACGGTTTTGACAGGCGGCGGTTGACTTCGTCAAAACCTGTACTAAAATGACGGTTTTGGCGAATCGGGTGATGCGCTTCGCGCCTGACGCGAGAAAGGTCGTTTGTGATGAAAGAACTCGTCGAATTGCTCCACAAGCCCGAACCGGTGGTCGAGGAGACCGCGCCGGCAGTCCAGGCCGCCGTGCAGTCCACCTCCGAAGAGGTGCGCGGCGTCGCGGCGCTGGCGGCTGCGACGCTCCAAACCAAGCAGCGCGAGGAAGGGTACTGGGTGGCGGACTTGACCGCCGACTCGACCTTGCTGTCAGACTACATCCTCTTGCAGATATGGCTGCACCCCCCCGACGAGAACGGGGAGTGGAACCCGCCGACGATGCCGCGCATCCGCAAGGCGGTCCGCTCCATTTTGGATTCGCAACGCCCCGACGGCGGCTGGAACACCTACGAGCCCGGTTCGTCGGAGATCAACGCCACCGTACGCGCCTACGCCATGCTGAAGATGACGGGGATGGACACCGACGACCCGCGCATGCGCGCGGCGCGCAACCTCATCCTGAAGATGGGGGGGATACAGGAGTGCAACAGCTACACCAAGCTCAACTACAGCCTGTTCGACCTCTTCCCGCGCCGCTACTGCCCCACGATCCCGCCGGAGATCATGACCATCCCCGGCAACCTGCTCTACGAGATGTCCTCTTGGACGCGCACGATCATCGTGCCGCTCTCGATCGTGCAGGCCACCGGCGTCACGCACCGGACGCCGCACAACCTGCGCATCTCCGAGCTCTTCCATCCGCACCGCAAGCTGGCGCTGCACCGCAAGGATCGCATCGCGAACCTGTTCATCAAGGCCGACACGCTGTTCAAGCGTTGGGAGCGCCAGAAGTTCAACCGGAAGGTGCGCGAATACGCCGTCCACGTCGCCGAGACATGGATGCTGAGCCGCCTGCACTTCAGCGACGGGCTGGGGGCGATCTACCCGTCGATGATGTATTCGATCATGGCGATGGACGCGCTGGGCTACGAACGCGACCATCCCGACCTGCAACAGGCCATCCGGCAATTCGACGACCTGATGCTGGAGGGGGAGGAGACGATGGTCTTCCAGCCGTGCAAGTCGCCGGTCTGGGACACCGCCATCGCCACCTTCGCGCTGGGCGAGCTGGGGGGCGCCGACCCGGCGCGCATGACGGCGGCCGCCGATTGGTTGCTGGACCGCGAGATACGCCGCAAGGGGGACTGGTCTGCCAAGCGCCCCAACCTCACCCCGTCCGGCTGGGTGTTCGAGTTCGCCAACGAGTTCTACCCCGACATCGACGACACGGCGATGGTGCTTCTGGCGCTGCTGCACGCCAAGGCGAGCGACCCGGACAAGCAGGCGCGCGCCGAGCGGCGCGGCGTCAACTGGATATTGGGGATGCAGAGTAAGGACGGCGGCTGGGCGGCGTTCGATGTGGACAACAACTGGAGCATCCTCAACAAGATACCGTTCGCCGACCACAACGCCATGCTGGACCCGACCTGCCCCGACATCACCGGGCGGGTGCTGGAGTCGCTTTGCCGCAGGGGCTTCAAAGAGACCGACGCCCCCATCGCCAGGGGGATCGACTTCCTGTTGCTGAACCAGAACGTGAACGGGAGCTGGTTCGGGCGCTGGGGGGTCAACTACGTCTACGGGACGTTCCTGGCGATCCGCGGGCTGGTCTCCACCGGCGCGGATCGCGCCAGGGATGCCGTCGCCAAAGGGGCGCGCTGGCTGAAGGAGGTGCAGAACCCCGATGGCGGCTGGGGGGAGAGTTGCCTAGGCTACGACACCCATCGATTCGAGCGAACCGTCAGCACACCGTCGCAGACCGCCTGGGCGCTGCTCGGCCTGATCGCCGCCGGCGAGATCTATTCCAGCGCCGTGCAGCAGGGGGTGCGCTGGTTGCGGGAGCGTCAACTGCCGGACGGCACCTGGGAGGAGTCGGTCACCACCGGCACCGGCTTCCCGAGGGTGTTCTACATCCAGTACCACCTTTACAAGGACTACTTCCCCATCTTGGCGCTGGGAACCTACGCCAAGCAGATGCAGGCGTCGTAGGGGAAAGGGATGGATAGGGGGCGTGCGCCCCGTGCGGCCCCCCGTCCATGACGCGCCCCGACGCCTTGCACCGCCATCCCCCGCCGCCACCGCCACATCCCCGCACCTCCGACGCCCCCGTATTTTCGCACCGGGGTTAATCCCTCCGCCACCACCTGCCGATATGTGCAGAAGACGGCAAAAAAAGCGCCGCAGGCGTTTTTTTTCGCAATTTTCCTCTAATGAATTAAAAAAACGGTCGATAAGGAGACTATGCCGACGAGAAGGTCGCTCTCCGTATGCGCGAAGGACGACCGCCGGCCAGCGGCAGGGGTGTGGCATGACGTGAAGCGGCCATGCTCTGCGTGGGATTTTTAGTGGGATTTTTAACGGTATCCATCGTGGAAGGACAGAGGCATATATGACACTCGGAAAGACAGCCATGGTCACCGCGCCCCTGGAAACGGCGGCACCGGCCCGCAGGCGCGGTCGCACCCCCGCGCCTCGCCGGGACACGGGCTTCAGCATGTTCGAACTGATCATCGTGATGGCGGTCATCGCGATTCTGGGCTTCATCGCCGTGCCCAGCATACGCAACACCGTGGTGGGGATGCGGCTCAACATGGCGGCGGACAGGGTGACGGCGACGCTGCGCGAGACCAGGGAGCTTGCCATGAGCAAAAACCGCAATCATCGACTGCGCTTCGTCGGCAATAACGAGATCGTGGTGGAAAGATGGTGCACGGCTGCGGACGTCGCCGCCGCCGCGTCAAGAGATCTCGACTGCAACGTCGGAAGCGACTGGAACTCCATCCCGGCGGCGAAAGTGGTGTTCGACCCGTCGATGACGTTGCCGGACGGGATTGAATTCAGGCGTACGACCGCAGGCTCCCCCGAGGGATTCGGCGTTTCGCCAACAGATCCGATCGATTTCACGGCAGCCGTCCCGGTCATGTTTACCCCGACGGGTTTCCTGGTCTCGGCAACCAATCCCGACGCCATCGCCAACGGGACCATCTATATTGCGGACACGGCGCATCCCAACGTGCCGGGGCGGGCGATATCCATCCTCGGTTCCGTCGGCAGGGTGCGCACATGGACTTTTTCGACCGTAGCTGGCGCAGGCCCCGGCGTATGGAGGAGGTGAAAAAATGGACGTTTTCATGAAAGCAAAAGGGGTTACAGGCGACAGCCAGTCCGGCTTCACGTTCATCGAGGTGATGTTCGCCACCATCATCTTGGGCATCGGGTTGTTGACGATCGGCGCCTCGTTCGGACAGGGGTTGCGGATACTGGAACAGGGGCCGGTGAAGTTGATCGTCAAGGAAAAGATCGCGGCGGAGCGCGACCGGATCACCGCCGACTGGGACAATAGCAGGACAGCGCCAGTGGACAGCGACCAGATGGTCACCGAGATCATCAACCTGCCCAATGGGAAAACCCTGGATCTGAGCACCATGGGCTTTCGCAAGATCGTGACGGTCACCTCCAGCGGCAACATGAGGTACGTCATCATAACGATTCAATACACGGTGGGGGGGCGTACGCACAGAATCCGCGGAAACGTGAGTCTGGGCAAAGGCTAGCGCACTTCCCCGATGGACGGGGGGGGCAAATGCAAACATGGATTCGCTTTTCAACGCCGCATCAGGCTTGACCGTGACGCCTGTTGTCAGGGCGTCGTTAGAGAGGGGTAAGATGAAGGACGAAAAGAAACCAGCCGCATCCCCCAGGGAAGGGGGGTTCAGCCTCATCGAGATGATGGGGTCCACCGCCATCCTGCTCGTGCTCCTGGCCGTCGCCTACGGCTTCCTCAATTCGATGGTAGACGTAAACAAAACCTCGAGGCGTGCGACGGAAATCACGCAGAACCTGCAATCCGGCCTGACCATGCTGCGACGCGACACGCAACAGGCGTGGCGGGGGTTCAAGGGGTTGGAAAACCCCCTCGCCCCAGCCGACGGCCCCCGTCTGCGGATTCCCGCCGGAACCACGTATCGCACGGGGTCTTCGTATCCTGCCGCCGACAGGGATTTCTTTTACGGGGTGGAGCCTGGGACCAACAGCCTCACCATCATGTTCGAAGCCAAGGAGGGCAAGGTCTATTCCGCCTCCCGCATTGAAAACAACGACGGCGACGGGACGCGATTGGTCTGGGACAGCGCTGCGGACTTCAACGACGTCCCCATAAGCGTAGGGGATTTCGTCCTGCTCTATCGCGGTGCGGAAGCGGCCCAGACCGGGATCGTCCAAGCCGTCACCGGCATAAACGCGACGACCAGGCAAGTGCGGTTCAGCAAGGCCGATTCCATCACCCATGTCAATCAGAACTGGGGCGACTTGAAGTACGCGGGCGGCGCACCCCTTTTCGGCGCCGCATCTCCTTACACCGACGTCAGGTTCCGCATCTATCGGCGCATCACCTACGCGCTGGACACCACCGGGAACACGCCGTGGCTCACACGGCAAACCAACACCGGCATCCCGGTGGAGGCCGTCCCCGGCGTCAGCCGGTTCGCCCTGTCCTATCGACAGCGTCTGTCGGATAACGACGGCACCTTGATTCCGTTTACGGACTTCAACACCCCTAGCCGCTTCCAGCTCATCCGCAGCGTAGACGTCGAAATGGTCTGCCTGTCGGACGAGGCGATCACGAACGGCGACTGCGTCAATAATGGCGGCAACTACACCGGCGCCGCGTGCGCGCCCAACGGCATCTCGACGGAGATGGCGATCAGGAAGTACGGCGGCAGCCAGTTCGGACTATAACGAGGCAGGGGCGCGCCGCCGGGTGAAGGGCGGGAAAAAACCAACATCTGTCGCAAAAGGAACAAAGGGATATGAAAACCAAAAACGAATCTGGGATCGCATTGCTCACGGTGCTGTTGATTCTGGTGTTGCTGGGGGCGCTGCTCCAAACGTTCTTCGTCAACCTGGATTCCCAGCAGAAGCTGTACTACAGCAACCAAGATAGCGAGAACACCGCCTTCGACGGCGCCTTTAGCGCCTTGGAAGAGGCCACGGCGGCCTTGGCGGACAGGCTGGCGAACGGCATCGTCACGGCTGGCGACATAACCGCCATCGAGTCGTCCGTCGAAGGTATGACCGTGGGGTCGGGCAACAACAAGTCGACCATCACCAGCGTCGAGGTCAACCCGCCTGCGGGCAGCTCCGTAAACGACCTCGATCAGCAGACGGTGTCCAAAGGGCAGTGGAAGGGGCTGAGCGCGAGGGTCGCCCCCTACACCATCAAGGTCACGGCGCGCACGACCTCCGGCGCGGAGGTCACGTTGGAACGCTTGGTCCAGATCGCCTACATCCCGATCTTCCAGTTCGGCGTCTTCTCCGACATGGACCTCGGGTTCTTCCCAGGCAACCTGTTCAATTTCGGCGGCCGGGTCCACACCAACGGGACGCTCTACCTCTCCGGCGGCAACAACAGCAGCGACGAAGGGTTGTGGATGTCGGATTATGTCACCGCCGTGAACGGCATCTACGGGAAGATCAAGCAGAACGGCGACATCTATGATTCGCACAACGTACACATCTTGAAGCAGAAACCGGCCCTCGCCAAAAACAGCACCTACTTCGCCACATTCGGGATAAACGACGGCAACCGGGACGGATCCTACCCGGGCAATCCCCCCACCAGCCAATGGAAAACCAACGTAGCGGCGAAGTTCCAAGGGCCGGACGCGGGCGAGACCGCGAACTTCCTCGTCGCCGACGCCGAGGCGCTGAACCTGGCGACGATGGTGGCGGGCAGCGAAAGCGAGACGATCGCACCCTACGAGATCAACCGGCGGGGCAAAATCGACGATTCGCCCACTATGCGCGACCAGCGCTACTACCACGCCGCCAGCCTGAGGATATTGCTCTCGGACAATCCGGGGGACATCACCAGCCTGCCCGACGCGGCCGGCACCACGCCGCGACAACTCGAGGGCAGTTTCGGCTCCGGCACCGGCGCCTATGAGTTCGCCACCTCCGACGGGTCCACCTATTATAAGATCGGCAATGGCGCACCGCTCATCGGCGGATACATCTTGATCCAGATGCAGACCGCGAAAGACGTCTGGACGGACGTCACCGCGACCATCCTGGGGAAAGGGGTGACCGGGGTGGACATGACGGGCAAATGCAGCTCCTCGTCCAACGCGGTCACGAACGCGATCATCCGGGTGCAGCGTTTCTCCGACAGGAGCAACGCCACCGGCTGCGACGCCGCAACCGACGGTAAAAAGCTCTGGCCCAACGTGTTGTTCGACGCGCGCGAGGGCTCCAACACCAGCGGCGCCCCCAGTTCCCTGACCTACAACGGCGTGATGCATTACGTCGAATTGGATGTCAAGAACCTGTGCGCCTGGCTAAAGACGCAGACCGTCGTCCATGACACGGGGTATGTGGTCTATTTCTCGGATCGGCGCGGCAGCAAACGCGTGTCAGGCAAGGACACGGCGGAATACGCCTATGAGAACGTCTCCGGCAAAGACCTCAACGGCAACGGCGTGGTGGAAAACACCGTCCCAACACCCAACAAGACGATAGGGGCGTACACTTCGACGCTCAACCCCAGCTCGCCGATGAATTCCATCGACGGCAACGCCACCACCGCCGCCGAAATAGCCAAGCGGGCGCGCCCCCTCTATTTCCGGCGCGCGTTGAAGCTGGTCAACGGCGCCAGCATCGACCTGGGCAACAGGACCGACGTCGCCAACGTGCCGTGGGGGCTTGCGATCGCGTCCGAAAACCCGGTATACATCCATGGCGACTACAACTACAAGTTCTCCGGCACAAGGCCGAGCAACGACACTGGCAACGAGACCGCCGAAACGAACTTTAAAAACACCCTCATCACCCCCGGCGGCTCGGTGGGGGCTTCCGTGAGCGCGGATGCGGTGACGATCCTTTCCAACAACTGGCAGGATTCCGTCAGCTTCACCAGCCCCAACAACCTCAGCGCCCGGACTCCGAACGCCACTTTTTACAAAGTGGCGATCATCGCCGGCAAGAACAACACTTGGTCGGAATGCGCCCCGCAGACCGAATGCGCCGACTGGGGGACGGACGGCGGCATCCACAACTTCCTGCGGATGCTGGAAAACTGGAGCGTCACCAACAACGTGTTCTACCGCGGCTCCATCATCAGCCTGTATTACAACCAAGAGGCGGTGAGCGCCTTCAGGGGCGGGGTGTACGCGGTGCCCAAACGGCGGTTCAGCTTCGAGACGGAGTTCCTCGACGTCAACAAGCTCCCGCCCCACACCCCGATGGTCCGCGCCATCGACGTCTTAAGCTTCACGCGCACCTTCAACGAATAGGCGCCACGCGGCATGGCCCGCCGCCATGCCGCAACGGGTTGTAAAACGGGGGCGAATCGCCGCGCAGGGCAACTGCCGGCGGTTCGCCCTTCCCATATGACGAACCGGACGAACGACAAGGGGTGTTCCCGCAGGGAGGCGGGGATGCACCCCGGGAAAAGGAGGTGACCTGATCTAACCGACATCCGTCGAAAACGGACGCGAGACGGAAGCGAATTCGCGAACAAATTTGGACATGGCCGCAGGGAGGTGTTTTGCCCCGCATCCGGCTTTATCTGAGGAGAAAACCATGAAAGCCAAAAATGAACCTGGAATCGCTTTGATTATGGTGCTGCTGATCCTGATACTGTTGGGGGCGCTGCTCCAAGCCTTCTTCGTCAACCTGGACGCCCAGCAAAAATTGTTCAGGAGCAATTTCTCCAGCGAGGAAAGCGCCTTTTCCGGCGCTTTGAGCGGGCTGGAAATCGCCACCGCCGAGCTTGCCGACACCCTCGCCAAAGGCAACCTCACCCAGAGGCAGGCCGACGACATCGCCGCCAGCCTCAAGGGCACGACCGTGGGGTCGGGCAACGACCAGACATCCATCACCGACGCCAAGGTCGCCGCAGACGCGGAAGCGGAGACGGTGACGCTGACCGAAGGCAATTTCGCGGGACTGACCGCGCAAGTCACCCCTTACACCATCACCGTCACCGCCCGGACCAAGACGGGCGAGGAAGTCACGCTGAAACGCACCGTCCAGATCGTCTACATCCCGATCTTCCAGTTCGGCATGTTCTCCGAGTCGGATCTGGCGTTCTTCCCCGGCGGTTATTTCAACTTCGGCGGGCGCGTCCACACCAACGGGGACTTGTACCTGTCGGGCGCCGACCTGCGGCTGACCGATTACACCTCGGCGGTGGGGAAGATCATCCGCAAACGCAAGCCGAACGAGGTCAACGTGGACTCCACGAACGCCGTGCAGATCGTGACCGCGAAGAAGGCGGACGGGACGGTCGCCTCCAGCCGCGGCCTCAAAATCGGCGAGGGGAACGACACGCTGACCGATTCCGCCTGGGCGCGCGGCATCGCCCCCCTGTACAACCGTTTCCTGCTCAACGGCGCCACCGGCGCCAAACCGTTGAACCTGCCGCTGGTGAGCGGGGACGCCCGCCCCATCGACATCATCCGGCTGCCGCCCCGGAACGAGGACCGCAACGATCCCGACGTCTTCAGGCAGCGCTATTTCTCGATGGCGAGCCTGCGGGTGCTGTTGGCGGACGAGAAGGGCGACATCGACAACCTCCCGACGGTCACGCGGACGGCGCCGCCCGTCCCCCTGGACGGGAGCTTCAGCCATGGCGGCGCGACCTACCAGTTCGCGACGTCCCCCGGCGGCGGGAATTACAAAGTCCCCAACGGCGCGCCGCTCGTCGGCGGCTACATCAAGATCGAGATGAAACTGGATAATGGCGGTTGGGTGGACGTCACCCGCGAAATACTCGCGCTGGGCGCGACCGGTCCCGCCATGGAGGGCGGCCGGTGCACCGGCGGCGAGGCAGCCGGGAGTTCGATCCTGCGGGTGCAACGCTACAAGCCCGACTTGGGCGCCTGCTCGCCCGCGAACGGCAGGAACCTGTGGCCCAACGTGCTGTTCGACACGCGCGAGGCGGTGGACAGCGACGACTACCCGATGGGCAACGACTCGCTCTACCTCGGGGGTGTCATGCACTATGTCGAGCTGGACATCGCCAAGCTCTGCGCCTGGCTCAAACGCAAGGGGGATGCGGTCGCCCACGACACGGGATACGTGGTCTATTTCTCGGATCGCCGCGGCAGCCGGGCGGCGGGACGCCTCGACAAGGGGGAGTACGCCTACGAGCAGAGCAAAGACAAGCACAACCGCTATGCGGACACCAACGGCAACGGGTTCATAGACCAGGCGGTGACGCCCACCCTGCGCGTGACCGACAGCTCGGGGCGCACCTACGCATCTTCGCTCGTGGGCGGTTCGGCGAAACCCACGACGAAAATCCCGGCGGCGCTGGCGAAAGTCAATCCGCCGGTGTTTTTCCGGCGCGCTTTGAAGCTGATCCATGGCGAGAAGATGGACTTGGGCGTCGATGCGACCGACAACCTGCCCTGGGGCCTCGCGATCGCCTCGGAAAACCCCGTGTACGTGCAGGGGAACTACAACGCGAACACGGAAAAGATGTTCAGCTCTTCCGCGCGATACGACCCGTCCCTGGCGGAGATCAAGGACGGGGGGTGGTCGGTTCCCGCGTCCATCAGCGCAGACGCGGTGACGATGCTCTCGAACAGTTGGCGGGACGCCGACAGCTTCGCCGCCCCCTACAACTCGAGGCGCAGGATGCCGACGACGACTTATTACCGGGCGGCGATCATCGCAGGCAAGAACAAGAACTTCCCATTCACGAAGCGGGATTTCGGCACCAGCGGAGGGGCGCACAACTTCCTGCGGATGCTCGAGTACTGGAGCTCCGACGTGCCGCTGTGGTACCGGGGTTCGATCATCAGCCTGTACTATGCCCAGCAAGCTTCGAGCGCGTTCAAAGTCGGCACTGCGGTGTATTTCGTCCCCAAGCGCGAGTTCACCTTCGAGACCGAGTTCTTGGACATCCGCAAGCTCCCCCCCTGCACACCGATGTTCCGCGAGATCGACATCCTGAGCTTCACACGAGAGTTCGGGGCGTAAAGGCGGAGCGTCGCTTCAGCGGGCGCCCTCCACACCCACCTTTCTTTTTCGGAGGGAGACGGCGGGGCGGTTCCAACAGGCGAGGGAAGGGGTCGCGCGGGGGGGCGCCCCCCGTCGCGCCACCTACCGGCGGTACATGCGGAGGAGGTCGCGGCTGGCGGCGAACGGGGTGGCCGCGCCGCGCCGCACCTCCTCGCGCAGCCTCGGCAGGTGCTCAGCCACCGTCGCGTCCTGCCGGAAGGAGTCTTCCAAGCCCATCAGGAGCAGCTCGTCCATCCACTCCAGCGCCTGGCGGCTCCGGCGCTTGGCGAGAAAGCCGTTGCCCTCCAGGAGCTGCCGGTGCTCCAGGATCGTCTGCCAGAGTTCGTGCAAGCCCTCGCCCGTGACCGACGAGCAGGTCAGCACGGGCGGCGTCCAGCCGTCGGCTGAGGCGGGGAACAGGTGCAGGGCGTGGGCGTACTCGTTGCGCGCCCTCTCCGCCTTGGGCTTGTTGTCGCCGTCCGCCTTGGTGATCGACATGCCGTCGAGCATCTCGATGATGCCGCGCTTCATCCCTTGCAGCTCGTCCCCCGCTCCGGCCAGCATCAGGAGCAGGAAGAAGTCGGTCATGGAGCGGACGGCGGTCTCGGACTGCCCCACCCCCACCGTTTCGACCAGGATGTTGCGGTAGCCCGCGGCCTCGCACAGGAGCATGGTCTCGCGCGTGCGCCGCGCCACCCCGCCCAGATGCCCCCGCGAGGGGGAAGGCCGGATGAAGGCGCGCTCCTCGGTCGCCAGCCGCTCCATGCGGGTCTTGTCGCCGAGGATGCTGCCGCCGGAGATGGGGCTGGACGGGTCGATGCTCAGCACGGCGAGGTTTTCGCCATATTCGTGGATGAGCATCACGCCGAGCGCGTCGATGAAGGTGCTCTTGCCCGCGCCGGGGACGCCGGTGACGCCCACGCGCCGCGCACCGCCCGCGTGCGGCAGGAGCCGGTCGAGCATCCGCGCGGCCAGGTCGGCGTCCGAGGCAAGGTCGCTTTCGATGACGGTGATGGCCCGGGCGAGGGTCACGCGGTCCCCCGCGAGCACGCCATCGACGTATTGTTCCAGAGAAAGACGTTTCATAATGGCGACGGTCGGTTTTCCTAGGCGAGCCTGTCCATAACCATAAATATCAAATTTTCAACCGCTGGCCGTCAAACCAGTGTAAGACAGTTCCATGCCCCCCCCGCCCCGCGAATCATGTCGATTCCATGTCGGCACAAAGGGCGGCCCCGCGAAGAGCCGCCCTTTCCCGTTGGAGACTGGCTGTCCATCCGGCCGAGGCGGGGCTTGCGCCCCGCGCCGACAATGTGCGTCACGCGACCAGGGACTTGAGTATCTTTTGCGCGCAGACCGGGATCACCGAGCCGGGGCCGAACACGTCCACGACGCCCGCCGCGAACAGCTCGTCATACGACTGCGGCGGGATGACGCCGCCGGCGAACACCTTGATGTCCTCGCGGCCCAGATTCTTCAACTCCTCGATGACCGCCGGGACCAGCGTGGAATGGCCGCCCGCCAGGCTCGACACGCCCAGCACGTGCACGTCGTTCTCCGCCGCCATGCGCGCCGCCTCGCGCGGCGTCTGGAACAGCGGGCCCACGTCCACGTCGAAGCCCAGGTCGGCGAAGGCCGTCGCGATGACCTTCGCGCCGCGGTCGTGCCCGTCCTGCCCCATCTTGGCGATCAGGATGCGGGGACGCCGCCCCTCGGCCTTGGCGAAGTCCTCGGCCAGCTTCTGCGCCTTCTGGAACTCCGCGTCCTCGCGGCTCTCGGCGGAGTAGACGCCGGAGATCGTGCGGTTGACCGCCTGGTAGCGCCCGAAGACCTTCTCCAGCGCCGAGGAGATCTCGCCGAGGGTCGCCCGCAGGCGCGCCGCCTCGACCGAAAGCTCCAAGAGGTTGCCTTCGCCCGTCTCCGCGCACTTGGTCAGGGCCGCGAGCGCCGCCTCGACCTTCGCCGCGTCGCGCTTGGCCTTGGTCTCGGCCAGACGCTTCAACTGCGACTCGCGCACCGCCTGGTTGTCCACGATCAGCACGTCGAGCGGCTTCTCGTCGGCCAGCTTGTACTTGTTGACGCCGACGATGGTCTCGCGCCCAGAGTCGATCTTGGCCTGACGGCGCGCGGCCGCCTCCTCGATGCGCATCTTCGGGATGCCGGTCTCGATGGCCTTGGCCATGCCGCCCAGCGCCTCGATCTCCTGGATGTGCGCCCACGCCTTCTCCATCAGCTCCTTGGTGAGCGACTCCACGTAGTAGCTCCCCGCCCACGGATCGACCGACTTGGTGATGTCGGTCTCCTCTTGCAGGAAGATCTGCGTGTTGCGCGCGATGCGCGCCGAGAAGTCGCTCGGCAGCGCGATGGCTTCGTCCAGCGCGTTGGTGTGCAGCGACTGCGTGTGCCCGAGGGCCGCGGCCAGCGCCTCGACCGCCGTGCGCGGCACGTTGTTGAACACGTCCTGCGCCGCCAGGCTCCAGCCCGATGTCTGCGAATGGGTGCGCAGGGCCATCGACTTGGTGTTCTTCGGGCCGAACTCCTTGATGATCTTCGCCCAGAGGATGCGCGCCGCGCGCATCTTGGCGATCTCCATGAAGTGGTTCATGCCGATGCCCCAGAAGAAGCTGAGGCGCGGCGCGAAGCTGTCGATGTCCAGGCCCGCCGCGATGCCGGTGCGGATGTACTCCAAGCCGTCGGCCAGCGTGTAGCCCAGCTCGATGTCGGCGGTCGCACCCGCCTCCTGGATGTGGTAGCCGCTGATGGAGATGCAGTTGAACTTGGGCATGTTCGCCGAGCAGTAGCGGAAGATGTCGCCGATGATGCGCATCGACGGCAGCGGCGGATAGATGTAGGTGTTGCGCACCATGAACTCTTTCAGGATGTCGTTCTGGATCGTCCCGGCCAGCTCCTCGGTCGTCACGCCTTGTTCGGCGGCGGCGACGATGTAGAACGCCATGACCGGCAGCACCGCGCCGTTCATGGTCATCGAGACCGACATCTGACCGAGCGGGATCTGGTCGAAGAGGATCTTCATGTCCTCCACCGAGTCGATCGCCACCCCCGCCTTGCCCACGTCGCCGATGACGCGCTCGTTGTCCGAGTCGTAGCCGCGGTGCGTCGCCAGGTCGAAGGCCACCGAAAGCCCCTTCTGCCCGGCGGCGAGGTTGCGCCGGTAGAAGGCGTTGGACTCCTCGGCGGTGGAAAAGCCCGCGTACTGCCGTATCGTCCAGGGGCGCATGCAGTACATCGTGGAATAGGGGCCGCGCAGGAAGGGCGGGATGCCCGCGGCGTATTCCAGGTGCTCCATGCCTTCGAGGTCGGCGGCGGTGTACAACGGTTTGACGGAAATGCCCTCGGCCGTCAGCCACGGCGTCGCGGACGGCGCGGCGGCGGCTTGCGGGCCCACCTTGTAATCAATCTTCGTAAAATCAGGTTTCATCGCCCGCTCCTCATTCCATACCAAGTTTGTTTTGCCAATCGGCCAAGGTCGCCGCCGCGTCGCTCTGGACGTGGATGAAGCCCTTGACTCCGGCGGCTTCGAGCGCCTCGATCTGGTCCTTCGGGTTCCCTGCCACGATGACCGGGACTTTCACCTTGGGGCAGACGTCCTTGGCGAAGGCCAGGTATTCGGGGTCGGAGCTGCAAAGGACTATCAGGTCGGCGTCCGAACCGGCGTACTCCTCGGAAGTCTCGATGGCAAACCCGGCGCAACCGAAGAAATTGAGGGCGAAGTTCGAGCGCGCCCCCTTCATCTTCACGTCGCCCCGCGTCAGGAGCAGCACCTTGGGGGCCTTCCCCTTGGCCTTGGCGAAATCGAGCGTGCGCCGGCGGATCGCCTCGAACGGCGTCGCCACGCGGTACTCATGCTCGCACTCGGCCTTGGGAGGCTGCACATCTTGGATGTCCGCGGCCGTCTCCATGAGGTTCGGGAAGTTGTTCACCCCGACCAGGGCCTTGCGGCGGCTGGTCAGAGACTTCTCCCGCGCCGCGCGCGCCGCCTCAATGGCCTTGCCGATGGAGCCGGACTCCTTGGCCTTCGTGAAACCGCCTTCGGCTTCGACGCCTTGGAAGAGCTTCCACGCCTCGCGGGCGATGGCGTCGGTCAGCGACTCGATGTAGTACGAGCCGCCGGCGGGGTCTGCCACCGCGTCCAGGTGCGACTCTTCCTGCAATATCCTTTGGATGTTCACGGCGATGTGCCGGTCGAATCCGAACGGCTCGACGTACAGCGCGTCGCAACCGCCCAGGACGGCGGACAGCGCCTCGGTCGTCGCCCGCAACAGGTTGGTGTTGTGGTCGAAGACGCTCTTGTTGCGGCGCGGCGTGCGCACCGCGATTTTCATGGCGACGGGGCTTTTCGCGCCGAAGGCGGCGGCGACTTGCGCCCAGAGGAGGCGCGCGGCGCGCAGCTTGGCGATTTCGTTGAAGTAGCTGGGGCCGGCGGCGAAGACGAACTCCATCTCGCCCGCCGCTTCCTCCACCGGCTTCTTCTCGGAAAGCGCCGCGAGCTTTTCAACCCCCTCGGCTATGCCGTAGCCGAGCTCCTGGATGGCGGTCGCCCCGCCTTCGTGCAGGAGGTCGGCGCGCACGGCGTCTGCGGCGGGGGCGAACTGCTCGCTGATCTCCCAGCCGCTTTTCGTACGGCGCAGGGCCAACTGCCCTTCGAGCCCGGCGAGGTTTTCCCGGCGGTAGTAGGGGCGCACGGAGAAGCCTTCCTCGGTGCGCCACACCAGCTTCTTCTCGTAGTCGGCGCCCTTGAGGTCCTTGGCGATGACGTCCTCCCACTCGGCGGTGGGGGTGGGGGGGAACTCGGCGGCGAGGTTCAGTTTGATTTCAGCGTCAGGCATGGGCCGCCCCCTCCTGCACCACCTCGATCAGGAAGCCGAAAGCCGCCTTCTCGGTCGCCTTGGGGTGGATGAAAAAGACCATCGTGCCGCGCGAGCCGGGGCGCGGGGCCGCGTCCACCAGTTTGAAGCCGCTGGCTTTCAGGTGGTCGAACGCCTTCTGGATGTCCTTGACGCGCAACGCCATGTGGACGAAGCCGCCGCGACCGCCCATCTTCTCGATCTGCTTGGTCACGGGGGAAGTCTCGTTCAGCGGCTCGATGAGCTGCAAGAGGTTCGGCCCGTCGCCGACGCGGAAGATCACCTCCCGCACCTGGTCCTTGCCCAAGATCTCCTCGCGGTGCAGCTCCGTGAAGCCCATCGCCTTGTAGGCTGCGACGTGGTCGTCCAGCTCGCCCGGCTTGACCGCCACGGCGATATGGTCAAAACATATGAATCCCGGCACCTGTTCCAATTCCGCTGTCATCATTCAAACTCCACCAGCACCTGACCCGATTGGACGCTGTCGCCCTCTTTGACGAGGAGCTTGGCGACCTTGACCGCGCCGGGCGCTGCAATGTTCGTTTCCATTTTCATAGCTTCCAGCACCATGATGGTTTCTCCGGACTGGAGGCTCTGCCCTTCCTTCGCCACAGACTTGATCACGATGCCGGACACAGGGCTGCGGCAGACTTTGCTTTCGTCCGCGACCGGAGCGGAAGACGCCGCAGGGGCCGGGGTCGCCGCAGGCGCGGCGACGGGCGCGGCTCCGCGTACCGTCGGGGCGCCCGTCACATAGAGGCGGGTCTGGGGGACGGAGGATTCCTGCTCGACGGCCTCGACATCCACCTCGTAGGTCTTTCCATCGATCTTCACGTTAAGTTTCACAAAAACTCCTAATTAGTAGTATGTGTGTATGGGATGTGCGCCATGCCCGACACGCGCCCCTGCTGCGCCCATGCCGAGGAGCTGAGCAGCCGGACCTGCCGGATGTGGACCCGGACTCCGAGATACGCGCCCAGCGCCGCCGAGATGACCAGGAGTTCCTCTTCGCCGATCTCCTGCTTCGCGGGCGCGGCGGGCGCGGCGGGCGCGACGGGCAGCGCCGGTTTCGGGGCCTCCGGCGGCGGCGTCACCGACGCCGGGGCGGCGGCGGACGGAACCTTCCCCTCGAGTTGCGCCACGCGCTCGGCGAGTTGCGCCTGCGCCTCGGCGAGCACGGCGAGCTGCGCCCGCACCTCGCCGAGTGCCGCGAGCAAGTCTTTCGACTGCTCTTTCGTCTTTGCGTTTGTCTTTGCGGTTTGCGCCATAAGTTCGCCTCGTCCCTATAGTGGAATCAGGCCGTGCTTCTTGGCAGGCCGCAGTTCGCGTTTGGTGTGCAGGTACTCGAGCGCCTGGGCGATGTGACGCCGCGTCATGGCCGGCTCGATGACCGAATCCACCAGCCTGCGGCTGGCGGCCACGTAGGGGTTGGAGAAGGCTTCACGATACTCGGTGACCAGCTCCTTGCGCTTGGCCGTCTTGTCCTCGGCCTCCATGATCTCCTTGCGGAACACGATCTCCGCCGCGCCCTCCGCGCCCATCACCGCGACTTCCGCCGTGGGCCAGGCGTAGGCGCGGTCTGCGCCGAGGTCTTTGCCGCACATCGCCAGATAGGCGCCGCCGTAGCACTTGCGCAGGATGACCTGGATCTTCGGCACCGTGGCGGCGGAATAGGCGAAGAGCATCTTCGCGCCGTGGCGGATGATGCCGCCGTACTCCTGTTGCACCCCCGGCAGGAAGCCCGGCACGTCCACGAAGGTGACGATCGGGATGTTGAAGGCGTTGCAGAAGCGGATGAAACGCGCCGCCTTGTCGGACGAGTTGATGTCCAGCACCCCGGCCTGCACGATGGGCTGGTTGGCGATGATGCCGACCGACCGGCCGTTGATGCGCGCAAATCCCACCACGATGTTCATGGCGTAGCCCGCCTGCACCTCCAGGAAGTCGCCGAAGTCGATCACGCGGGTGATGACCTCGCGCACGTCGTAGCCCCGCTTGGTGTCGGTGGGGACCACGTCGTTCAGCTCCGGGTTGGGGTCGAGGTTCGGGTCGCCCTCCACGATCGGCGGGTCCTCCAGGTTGTTCGATGGGAGGAAGCTGAGCAGCTTCTGGCAGATCTGGATGGCGTGGTCGTCGTTCTCGGCGACGAAGTGGATGACGCCGGAGTTGGCCATGTGCGCGTCCGCGCCGCCGAGCTGCTCCGCCGTGACGTTCTCGCCGGTGACGCTCTTGATGACCGAGGGGCCGGTGATGAACATCTGCGCCTGCCGGGTCTGGATGATGAAGTCGGTGAGCGCCGGGCTGTAGGCCGCGCCGCCCGCGCAGGGGCCGCAAATCAGGGATATCTGCGGCACCGCGCCCGAAAGCACGACGTTGGTGTAGAACACCTTTCCGTAGCCGGAGAGCGAGTCGATGCCCTCCTGCACGCGCGCGCCGCCCGAGTCGTTGATGAAGATGAAGGGGGAGCCGGTGTTCAGCGACTGCTCCATGATCTCCGCCACCTTGATGGAGTGGACCTCGCCGGCCGCGCCGCCCGAGACGGAGAAGTCCTGGCTCGCCAGATGGACCAGCCGTCCGCCGACGGACGCCGCTCCGGTGACCACGCCGTCGGCGGGGAACTCCTTGCCCGCCATGCCGAACAGCGTCGCGCGGTGCTGGGCGAAAAGGCCGGTCTCCTCGAAGCTGTCCGGATCGACCATCGCGTCGATGCGTTCGCGCGCGGTCAGCTTGCCCTGCTTGTGCTGCTTGTCGTGCTTGTCCTGGCCGCCGCCCAGCATCGTCTTGGCGCGTTTGGCGCGCAATTCCTCGATTTTGTCCTGCATTGTTTTTTCAGCCATGTCGAAATTCCTTAATTTAAGGTGGCGGAGCGCCCCCGCCGCAAGCAACGCGGGCGAGCGCGTCCCGCCATGATATGCTATGCCGGAGTGACGGTCACCCGGTGCGAGTTCCCGTTGAGTTTCACGTTGTAAGACATTTCCATGCGCACCGGGCCCTTGCCGGTGTCCACGGCGGGCGCGGCGGGCTTGGATGCCGACTCCTTGCCCAAGTTCAGCGGCCCCTTGTCACGGGTGGTGAAGAACTTGGGCGCGACCTTGGGGAACATGGCGACGGTCAGCACGTCCTCGTCCGAGCCGTTGCAGCCCGGCAGGGCCAGCGCCTCGGCCTTGAGCGTGTCCCATTCCGGCTTGAGCAGGTCGGCGGGACGGCAGGTGATGGGCTCCTTCTTGGCGTGCTTTGCAGCCAGCTCGATCACCTCGGGGTCGCGCGGCCCGATGGTCTCGCCGTAGTAGCCGAGCATCAGGTCGGCGAACTCGCCGGTCAGGACCTTGTACTTGCCCATCAGCACGTTGAACACCGCCTGGGTGCCGACGATCTGGCTCGACGGGGTGACCAGCGGCGGATAGCCGCTGTCCTTGCGCACGCGCGGCACCTCCTCCAGCACCTCGTCCACGCGGTCGTCGGCCTTCTGCTGCTTCAACTGGCTTTCCATGTTCGAGAGCATTCCGCCGGGGATCTGGCTCTTGAAGATCTCCGTCTCCACGCCGGTGATGTTCGAAAGGTATTCCTTATAGTTGTTGCGGATGCCGAGGAAATATTTTTTGATCTTCAAAAGCAGCTCGGAGTCGATGTCGGCGGTGTAGCCGGTCCCTTCCAGCATCTCGACGAAGGATTCGGTCGGGTTGTGGCCGGGGCCGAGGCTGAGCGCGCTGATGGCGGTGTCCACGCCGTCCGCCCCCGCTTCGATCGCCTTCATCAGGCTGACCATGGTGACGCCGGTGGTGGCGTGGACGTGGACTTGCACGCGCGTGTCCTGGCCGCAGGCGTCCTTGATGCCCTTGACCAGGTCGTAGGCGGGCTGCGGCTTGAGCAGCGCGGCCATGTCCTTGATGCAGATGGAGTCGCAACCGCGCTCCTTCATCTTCTTGGCGGTGTCCACGAAGCCCTGGATGGTGTGCAAGGGGCTGACGGTGTAGCTGATGGCGCCTTGGGCGTGCTTGCCGGTGCGTTTGACGGCGGCGATGGCGCGCTCGAGGTTGCGGATGTCGTTCAGCGCGTCGAAGATGCGGAACACGTCGATGCCGTTTTCGGCGGCTTTCTCGACGAAGCGGTCCACCACATGGTCTTCATAGTGCCGGTACCCCAGCAGGTTCTGCCCGCGCAACAGCATCTGCAGGCGCGTGTTGGGCATGAGCTTGCGGAAGGTGCGCAACCGCTCCCAGGGGTCTTCGTTCAGGAAGCGGATGCAGGAGTCGAACGTCGCGCCGCCCCAGCACTCCACCGACCAGAACCCTGCCTTGTCCAAGTCCCCGCAGACGGGGATCATGTCCTCGATCCCCAGTCGCGTCGCCATCACGCTCTGGTGGGCGTCGCGAAGGATGAGTTCGGTAACATCGATTTTTTTTGCCATTTCTCTCTCTTTTCTCAGTCAATTTTCCCTGAGACCCGCCCCCGGCGCTGGCGCGCGCGGGAAAGGATCCGGGCGACCCTATAAGTCCGCGGCAAGGGCGCGACACCTGCCCGAAGGCGCCCCATGCCTCGATGATCCCCGCCCGCGCCCCGACGTTTCCCCCGCAAGGGGTGCGAAAGCTGATTTAATCATCGCGCATAATAATAATAAAAAAAATTAATATGACCAGTGAAAGACCGCATTTTCACCGGAAAACCACTTCCCGCACCCCATCCGTGGAGGCACCGTCCGCTCCGCCGAGGTCTTCTCTTTGGATGGAATCCGCTGAAATCCTCGGATTTTAGAGCATGGGGGTTGAAGTTTCCAGAGCGGAGATTGTCGAAGATGGGATGGCGCCGTCGTCGGCATCCCCCGGAAAGCATCCGGGGCGGTCAGGCGCAGGGGGCGGGCAAGGCTTTTCGCACGACGTCCGCCAAGGCGGCGATGAACCGCGGATGCAGGTTTGGCGCGGCGGCGCGGCGGAATTCCGCGATGCCCAACTCCGCCGCCGAGTTTTTATAGGCGATGTCCAGCTCCTGCAGCGTCTCGACATGGTCGGAGACGAAACTGACCGGAACCGCCAGCACCCGCTTCGCGCCGCGGCGCGCCAAGTCCCGCAGGACATCCTCCGCCGAGGGGGAGAGCCATTTGACCGGACCGACCTTGCTTTGGAAGCCGAGGGAGCACCCGGGCATCGGGACGCCCCGCGCGGACAGGCGTTCGCCCAGCTCGCCGTTTATCCGCGTCACGCAATCCTTGACCTGGTCGAGGTAGGGGTCGCCCGCCGCGACGTATTTCTCCGGCAGGGAGTGCGCGCTGTAAAAAATGTGTGGCGCCTCCCCGCCCCGCCCCGCCCCGGGGAACCGCTCCAGCCCCGCCTCGACCAGATCCGCCATCGCTTCGACATAGAGCGGGTTCCCGTACCACTCGCGGACAGGGGAGATCGCGATCTTCCAGGACGGCCCGCGCCGCGCGGCAAGCCCTGCGGCCCGCTCCCTGACGCGGCGGAGGCAGGCGCCTGTGGTCGTGTCGGAATACTGCGGGAAAAGCGGCAACGCGCAGAGGCGCGACACCCCGTCCGAGAGGATGCGTTCGAAAAGCGCCTCGTCGATGAAAGGCTTCCAGCAGAGCATCCCGACGTAGACGCGCGCGGGCGTCCCCAGTTCGGTGAGCTTCGCCGCCAGCGCCTCCCCCTGCGCCTCGGTGATGCGGCGCAGGGGCGAACCGCCGCCGATCTGCCGGTAGAGCCCCCGCGACTTCTCCGCCCGGAGGCGCGAGACCGCCCACGCCAGCGCGCGCCGCGCCGCCGCGTTCTTTATCCTGATGATCTCAGGGTCGGAGAAAAGCCGGTAGAGGAAGGGGCGCACGTCGGCGAGCGTCTCGGGCCCGCCGAGGTTCAACAGCAACACGCCGTCGGTCGCCGCGCCGGACGCGGGTGCGGGGGTCTTGGGGGGCTTGGAAGCGAAAGTCGTCGGCGGGTTGCCCATGCGCGGTCGCAGGCTCCGGTCACAGGGTCTTGGAGAAGACCGGTTTGTCTTTCGGCTTGCGCAGGTACTTGTCGAAGACCATGCCGACGTTGCGGATGAAGATGCGCCCGAGCAGCGTCACGCGGATGCCTTCCCCGTCCAGCTCGACCAAACCGTCCTCGCCCAGCGGCGCAAGGCGCGCCAGCTCGTCCGCGAAATAGGCGTCGAAGTCGATGCCGAACTCCGAGGCGAACTCCCCCTTGTCCAAGACGCAGTGGCAGAGGATGCGGCTGATGGCGGCGCGCCGGATGACGTCGTCGTCCGTGAGTCCGATGCCGCGCATGACGGGGAGCCGTCCCGCCGCGACCGCCGCGACGTACTCGGCCATGCCGCGATGGTTCTGCGCGTAGGCCCGCCCCACGCCGCCGATGGAGGTCACCCCCATCCCCAAAAGGTCAGAGCCCGCCTTGGTCGTGTACCCCTGGAAGTTCCGGTGCAGGGTGCGTTCGCGCTGGGCGACGCACAGCTCGTCCCCGGGTTTGGCGAAGTGGTCCATGCCGATGTAGGTGTAGCCGGCTTGGGTGAAGCGCCCGATCCCCGCGCGGAATATCTGGAACTTGTCCATGCCCAGCGGGATGAACCGCGCCAGCGCCCCCTGCTGCTTTTTCATCCACGGCACATGGGCGTAGCTGAACATGGCGATGCGATCCGGCGCCATGCCGATGACCATGTCCACCGACTCCAGGAAGCTGTCCACGGTCTGGTGCGGCAGCCCGTAGATCAGATCCACGTTCAGGGAGTCGAAGCCGAGGGCGCGGCAGGCGTCGAACAGCTCCTTCGTCTGCTCGTAGGGCTGGACGCGTCGCACCGCCTGCTGCACCCGCGGGTCGAAGTCCTGCACCCCCATCGAGAGGCGGTTGAACCCCAGGCGGCGCAAGGTCTCCAGGTGGGCGCGGGTCGTCACGCGCGGGTCGATCTCGACGCCCAGCTCCGCGTCCGGCGCGAAGGCGAAGTGCTCGCGGGCGCAGGCGAAAAGCTCCTCCAGTTGCGCGGGGGAGAAGTAGGTGGGGGTGCCGCCCCCCCAGTGCAACTGCTCCACCGGGCGGCTGCGGTCGATGTGGGCGGCGACCTGCGCGATTTCCTTCTTCAGGACTCCGAGGTAGGGCTCGGCGACCGCATGGTCTTTTTTGACGATGACGTTGCAACCGCAGAAAAGGCAGAGCCGCTCGCAGAACGGCAGGTGCATGTAGAGCGACAGAGGGCGACCCGACGGGTTGGAGCCTTCCAGCGCCCGTGCGTAGTCGCCGGGGCCGAAGGCGTCGTTCCATTCCGGCGCGGTCGGATAGCTGGTGTAGCGCGGGCCGGGGACGTTGTACCGTTCCAGCAGCTCCTCCGTCAGGTTCAGGGTCTCGCCCTGTATGTTCAAATCGAGGTCCATGGACGCCTACCGGTATTTGAGCACGACCAGGCTGAGGTCGTCCGAAGGCTGGAAGGACGCCTTGCGGTCGGCGACGATCGCCTTGCAGATCTCCTCGGCCGTGCCGTCCTTCGCCCGCGAGACGGCGCGCTCCAACTGGCTCTGCGAATAGGGGGAGAACGGGTCGGTCAGCCCGTCGGTGAACAGCAGCAGCACGTCCCCCTGCCCCATCAGGTTGAGCTCGTTGGTCGTGTACTGCTCCTTGTAGCCCAGCGCCGAGGGGAAGAGGTTGACGTCCACGTCGTCGCGCCCGAGCTGTATCCCTATCGGCGGGTAGCTGACCAACCGGTCGGGGCTGATCTCGACGAAGCGGTCGTAGGCGCGCGAGAAGATCAACGGCTGCGGATGCCCCGCGCTGATGAAGCGGAAGCGGCCCGACACGTCGATCTCGCCGTAGATCAAAGTCACAAAATTTGATGCGTCCAAGCCCCCCGCCAGCTTGTGCAGCGTCCGCGACTTGAAGAAGCGGGTGTTGATCTGCTCGAAGAGCCGGTTGCTCAACTCCCCGTGCTGGTCGAGCTCGTAAAGGATCGACGTGTGGAATATCTGGTGCAGCAGGAGGGCCCTCAGGGAGTCGGCGAACTCGTGCCCCGCCACGTCCGCGACCAGGATGCCGCCCTTGTTTTTCAGGTCTTGCAGGTTCCGGGCGATCTCCTCCCGCCCCTGCTCGCGGGCGCGCGCGATGCGCCGGTCCAGGTCGTAGCGGTCCTGGAAGTTCACGTAGGTGATCAGGTCGCCGCCCGCGATGCCGTTCAGGGGGATCGCCTCGCCGTAGATGTCCACGTTTCCGATGCGCGGGATCGCGCCGGATTCGGGGGTCAGGCATTGGGAAAGGTACTGCGCCCCCACGCGCAACTCCCGGTCCAGGTTGCTGTCAGTCGTCATCTCGCGCCTTTCGTTCAAAACAAGACACAAGATTACCCCGGTTCCGGAACCGGTTGAAGCCGGAAATTCGACTGGCGGGATCCGTCGGACGGGCCGCGGGAACGCCAGGACGCCGCCGCTATATGGACAGGGCGCGGATGACCTCTTTCAAGGCGTCCGCGCTGCGCTTCAGCGCCGCCGCCTCGTCAGGGAGCAGCGGGGGCGTTATCCATCCCTCCACGCCCCCCGCGCCCAGTTTCACGGGCAGGCTCAGCGCCACGTCCTCCAAGCCGTACTGCCCGTGCAGCAGGGCGGAGAGGGTGAAGATCGAGCATTCGTCGCGCAGGATCGCCGCGCAGATCTGGAGGACGGACATGCTGACGGCGTAGTAGGTCGCGCCCTTCAGCCCGATGACCTTCGCCCCAGCCGTCCGCACGTCGTCTTCGATGGCTTTGAGCGCCGCCTTGCCGCATTCGCCGTGGTTTGCGCAGATGTGCTCGCAATACTTGTTCATCTCCATCCCGGCGATGGTGGCCAAGGACCAAGGGACGACCGAAGTGTCGCCATGCTCGCCGAAGACGTAGGCGTGGACGTTGCGCGGGGGCAGGGACGCATGTTTCGCCAAGCCCGTGCGCAGGCGCGCGGAATCCAAGATGGTGCCGGAGCCGACGATCTGCCGGTCGGGCAGGCCGGAAATCTTGGTCAGCGTGTAGGTGAGGATGTCCACCGGGTTGCTCACCACGACGTACACCGCGTCCGGCGCGTGTTTCACGGCGTCGGGGATCACCTGTTTGACCAGGTCCACGTTGGCCTGCGCCAAGTCCATGCGGCTCTGCCCCGGCTTGCGCGCCAACCCCAGCGTCACGACGACGACGTCGGAATTGGCCATGTCCTCGTATTCGCCGCTGTGGATGTTGACCGGCCCGAAAAACGCGGTGCCTTGGATGATGTCCAGCACCTCCCCCTTGGCCTTGTCCTTGTTGGTGTCCAGCAGCACCACCTCCGACGCCATCCCGTCCAGCGTGAGGGTGTACGCGATCGTCGCCCCCACGTGCCCCGCCCCGAGAATCGAAACCTTCTTGCCCCTTGCCATACGTCACCCCTTCCTTGCGGATTGTTTCTTCGCGGATTGTTTCTTGTCCATGAGTCCATGAAACGGGCGCCCCCTTCTTCCAGGCTTCACCCTATGCAAGCCTTTTCGGCCGGACGCCCGGCGAGGATAGGGGATTTGTGGGGCTTTTTTTGCGCCGCCCCCGCCTTGGCAATGTTTTACATGCCAAAAACCAGGCGTCGGACGGGCATGGCGTCAAGCCCCCAAGCTGGTCAGGGGAACGACCATGACGCCGTCTTCGCGGACATAGGCGAAATCGCCCACGCCGCAGACGACCGCCAGAAACACCGGCGCTTCGCCTCCCGCGCCCACGATCTTTCCTTTCAGCCGGAGCAGGGACTCCGCCGCCTTGTCGGCGTCGTTCACGCCCAGCTTGACTTCGCAGGCCGCCCATCCGCCGTCGGGCGTTTCGAGGATGACGTCGATTTCCAAACCGGAATTGTCGCGGTAGTGATGCACCTTGGCTCCGCACGCTTCGGCATATATTTTCAGGTCTCGAACGGCCATGTTCTCGAACATGAAACCGAAGGTGTTGAGGTCGTCCTTCAATTTTTGCGGCGTGGCGCCAAGGGCGGCGATGGCGAGCGAAGGATCCACGAAATGTTTTTTAGCGGCGACGCGCATACGCGTCGTCGAGCGCAGTCGCGGACTCCAAGCCGTCAGTTCTTCGATCACGAAAAGTTTCTTCAACGCCTCCAGATACGAGATCAGCGTCGGTTCGGAGAAGACCTGCGGCGAACCTCCTTCCCTCGTATCCGCCAGCAAAGTCTGGTTGGAAACCATCGTCTGGTTGTTGCGGGCCAACGAGCGCAACAGACGGGCAGCCTTGCCGGGATTGCGCTTTTTCCCGTCCACCCGGGACATGTCCTCCCGCGCGGTCTGCTCGATGTAATGCACCGAGATTTCCCGCGCGCCGTCATCGTCCAACCCGATGGCGCCCGGCCAGCCGCCGCGCACAGCCAGCCGAATAATCGTATCGAGCGACACCTCGTTCCGTGCGCGGGGCGATCCTCCCGCGAAAAGTCCGGCCAGCGACACCTCCCCGGTGGAATCGCCGGATTCCGCCAGCGACATCGGGCGCATCCGCAGCCGGACGATCCGCCCCGTGCCGGTATGCAGAATCGACCGGTTCGGCGGCACGGAGGATCCGGTCAGGATAAAACGCCCCTTGTCCCGCGATTGGTCCACGGCGAATCGCACGGCGTCCCAAAGCCCGGGAACTTCCTGCCATTCGTCGATCACATGCGGGATTTCGCCTTGCAACGCGTAAGGCGGGTCGAGCGCGGCCAACCGCCGGTTTTGATAATCGCCAGCCGGGTCGCCGACGTAATACACGCTACCAGCGTGATTAAGGCTCGTCCAAGTCTTGCCGCACCACTTGCTCCCCTCCACGCACACCGCGCCGAACAGTTTGAGCAGGCTGTCGATGCGCCGGTCGATGATCCTGCGGCGATACCCTTCAGGCGTCAGCATAATGTTCCCCCTGTGTTGCCAATACCTTACGGGGGCTATTATACTCGAAGCACGAATCGGATTTTAGTGTTTGCAAGGGGAAAATTTTAGTGTTTGCAAATGGGAAATTTTAGTGTTTGGCAGAACCTCCCCGTTCGACCGAGCCGGGAGGACGCCGGAGCCGTCCGGGACGACGCGGTTTGAGCGGGATTGCGGCGTCCCGCAACGGGATCGCCGGGGAAGGCGGGGCGGTCGCGCCTGCCTGACGGCAGACAGGCCGCGACCGCCCCACGACATCGACGCGGACGGCGCGCCTATGAAACGACGCGCCGTCCCCGCCTTACGCGCTGTATTCCATGACTGCCTCGGTCATGGCGCGCAAATTCTCGGCGTGGCCGTTGTCGATGCTCGCGCCGCCGGTCAGGATGAAGCCGCCGCCCGCGCCGCAGACCTCGATGAGCTTGCGGCAGTATTCCTTGACCTCCTTCGCCGTGCCGGTGCAGAGCAGCGAGGCGGGGACGTTGCCGGCGATGCAGGCGTTGTCGCCCAGGACCTCCTTGGCGCGGAACATGTCGGTGCGGTCGAAGTGCCACACCACCTTCCCGCGCGGCAAGTCCTTGATGATCTCCAAGCGGCTGTCGTAGCGCCCCTCGGCGAAGAGGAACGGCACGACGCCTTCTTCGATCAGGCCGAGGATGACCTTCTGGAAGGTCGGCCAGTAGAACTTCTCGTACTGCTTGTTGGACATGAAGGTGTCGTCCCCCTTGTGCAGGGCGAAGAAGACGATGGGGTTGCCCGACATGTTCGCCCCCGCGACGCCGCAGTTGACGTTCATCGGCGTGACCTTCTCGATGGCGCGCAGCAGCTTCTCCGGCTGGCGGTACATGTCGAGGATGATCCCCTTGGTGCCGCGCAGGGTGTCGGCCAGGATGTCGAACGGGGCGTGCGCCTGCCCGCCGAAGAGCGACGGGTAGCCCGCCGCCATCGCGTCGTGGTTGAACCGCATGAGCGGGCCCATCCAGCGCGCGGTCTCCTCGCCGTAGTCGATGATCGCCTGGTAGGCGGCGCGCACGGCGGGGAACATCGCCGGGGTGAGGAACTTGTTCGCCATGCCGAGGATGAACGGCGTCGGCTCGAAGCCCTCGAACGGGGCCAGCGCCCCCAGGCTGCGCGGCAGGTAGCGGCGCAGGCAGTAGTCGGAGGGGTCGTCTATGAGGAGGTCGTACTCGTCGGCCTTCATGTACTCCCCTTCCACGAACTGGAGCATCGTGGCGTGGTCGGGCAGGCCGCGCCCCGGCCATTTGAGGTTCTTCGTGTCGATGATCTCCCCCGCCTTGGCCGAGGGGACCATCATGGGCGAGGCGAAGCTGTCGGACTCGAACTCGCCGAGGAACTTGCGGTAGGCGTCGCAGGTGCGCTCGGCGTCCTGCATCGCCTCCTTGAGCGTCATCCCCGCGTGGTAGACCGGGAAGGTCCCGGCGGGGAGCACCACCGGCACGCGGTCGGGCTTCTCCAGGTCGAAGACCTTGATGAAGCGCCCGACCCTCTCCTTGTAGCCGCGCTCTGCCTCGGGGTTGGCGAACTGCACCCCCGAAGGGTTGAGCCACTTGTCGAACCGCTGCCGCCGTTTCTGTTCCGCCGTGTCAGACATGGATTGCGCTCTCCCTTTTTCAGAAAACGAAATTAAGAAAGCCGACTCTAGCAAGAGGGGGGCGCCGTTTGCAAATAAAAAGGTGTAACGACATCCAGGAAAGACCTCCGGGCCGGCTTCGATCATTCATCGATCTTTCATCCCGGACTTTCATGCGGCTTGATTTCTCCGGGGAAATCATTAAAGTACATCCTGCGATGGCAAACCCCGCGCCCTCCCACCGCCTTCCCGAACGCACCGGCGCCGAGAAATGCGTCGTCCGTGCCGCCGGACGCGGCGCGACAAGGGTCGGTCGATTCGCCGTGATCGACGGGGGCGGGCAGGACATGGCGGGAGCGGATTGACGGTGGCGGTGATCTACGGCATCAACGCGGTGTCCGAAGCGTTGCGGGCGCGCCCGGAGCGCATAGAGCGCGTCTCGGTCGAGCGCGGGCAGAGGAATCCGCGCGTCCAGGAGATCGTGCGCGAAGCGGGGGTGCGGCATGTCCGCGTCTCGTTCGAGGAGCGCGCCTGGATGGAGCGCAAGGCGGCTGGCGCACGCCACCAAGGCGTCCTCGCCCACCTCGCGGAGTTGGATCCGCTCGCCCCGGACGAGATACTGGACACCGCGCGACATCCCGGACTCCTCGCCGTCCTTGACGGCGTCGAGGATCCGCACAACCTGGGGGCGATCCTGCGCTCTGCGGAGGCTTCCGGGGTTGACGGCGTCTTCGTCCCGAAAAACCGCAGCGCAGGGTTGAGCGCCACCGTGGCCAAGGCCAGCGCCGGCGCCATCGCCCATGTGAAGCTCGCCCGCGTCCCCAACACCGCCCAGTTCGTCGAGTCGCTCAAGAAGAAAGGCTACTGGGCCGTGGGCTTGGACGCCGGCGCCGCAAAACCGCTCTGGGAGGTCGATCTGACCGTGCCGACCGCCTTGGTGCTGGGGGGCGAAGGCGCCGGGATGCACCGCCTGGTCAAAGAAAAATGTGATTTTCTAGCATCCCTGCCGATATGTGGCAATGTGAGTTCGCTCAATGTCAGCGTCGCCGCAGGCATAGCGTTTTACGAAGTGCTTCGCCAGCGCGCCCGCCGCTGACCTGATCGCGCGGGATTCCCACCCGCACAGGCGAATGGATGGCGGGTGCGCCCGTTTACGCGGACGCGCCGGCCGGGAAGCCCCGCGAACTTGGAAACGGATGCGGATTGACGTCGCAAAGGACATTGCGACTTTGGGAACGTGATTGGGAACAGACGACCATGCCGATAGTGGAAATTGAGAACCTGACCAAGGACTTCGCCGTCGGTTTCTGGAAGAAACGCCCCGTGCGGGCGCTAGACCGGCTCAACCTCCAGGTGAACGAGGGGGAGACGTTCGGCTTCCTCGGCCCCAACGGGGCGGGAAAGAGCACGACGATCAAACTCCTCATGAGCCTGTTGCGCCCGACCTCGGGCGCCGCGCGCATCCTGGGCAAACCCGTGAGTTCGACGGCGATGCACCAGGAGATCGGCTACCTGCCGGAAAACCCTTATTTCTACGACTACCTCACGCCGGTGGAGCTCCTGACCTACGCGGGGAAGCTGTTCGGCCTCGACGGGGACGAGCTGCGCAAGCGGACGAAGTCGCTGATCGACGACGTCGGGCTGGGGCATGCGGCCAACCGGCAGTTGCGCAAATTCTCCAAGGGGATGGTGCAACGGGTGGGCTTGGCGCAGGCGCTCATCAACGAGCCGAAGATCGTCTTCCTGGACGAGCCGATGTCGGGCCTGGACCCGCTGGGCCGCATGGACGTGCGGCGCATCATCCTCTCGCTCAAGGCGCGCGGCGTGACCGTGTTCTTCAGCTCGCACATCCTGCCCGACGTGGAGGCGATCTGCGACCGCGTCGCCATCCTGAACAAGGGGCAGTTGCAGGAGGCGGGGAAGCTGGCGGACATATTGAAGGTCGGCGTCACCGGGCATGAGATCATCGTGGCGGGCGGCGGAGGCGACGTGACCGACGAGTTGCGCGGCATCTGCGAGGAGGTCCACCTCATGGACGACCGCCTCCACCTGCGGGTGAAGGACAAGGAGCGGATGGAGCGGGCGCTCCGCTTCGTCTTCGACCGGAAGCTGGGGCTGATCTCAGTCAACCCCATCCGCCCCTCGCTGGAGGAGCATTTCCAATCGATGGTCTCCGCCGCGCCGGACGGCGCCCGTCCGGCGGCGGCGGAAGCCCGGAACTGACTTTAAACGGGTTTGAACACCCAAGAAACCGAATTTGGAACCATGATGCACAGGATATTGGCGATTGCGGGAAACACATTCCGGGAGACGGTCCGGGACAAGATCCTCTACAACCTGATTCTCTTCGCCCTGGTCATGATCTTCAGCGCGCTGGCGCTCGGGCAGTTGTCGCTGGGCAACGACAACAAGGTGATCGTAGACCTGGGCTTGGGCGCCATCTCCATATTCGGCACGATGATCGCCATCTTCATCGGCATCGGGCTGGTCTACAAGGAGATCGAGAAACGCACGGTGTACGCGCTCTTGGCGAAGCCCGTGCGCCGCTCCGAGCTGGTCGTCGGGAAATACCTCGGGCTGGTCTTCACGTTGCTGGTGAACCTCGCGGTCATGACCGTCGGGCTGGAGCTGGCGCTGTGGTACACGGGCGGCGCCGACCCGATGAGCTATCTGCGGGTGTTGGCGGTCGTCGCCCTGACCTTCCTCTCCCTGTGCCTGGTCACGGCGCTGGCGCTCTTTTTCTCGACCTTCTCCACCCCCGCGCTGTCGGCGCTGTTCACCCTCTTCCTATGGATCATCGGGCACTTCGGCAACGACCTGAGGAATTTCGGGGAGCTGACGAAGTCCGAAGCCATGCAGTGGCTGTGCCGCATCCTTTATTACGTGATCCCGAATTTCTCGAACTTCCAGATCCTTGACTGGCGCTATGTGCTGCAACCGTCGTCCGAGAACACCTGGACGATCCCCTACGCGCAGACGGTGGACCCGGGCATGGTCGCGGGCGTCGTGTTCTATTGCATCGTATATGTCGCGCTGGCGTTGTCGCTGGGGATCGCGATCTTTCGCAGCAGGGACTTCAAATGACGACCGCCGCCGCAGAGAAACCCGTGCGCCCCTGGGGCGTCTGCGCCGTCTGCCTCCTCGCCGCGCTCCTGGTCTGGCCGACGCAGCGCTTCATTGAGGGGCGCGCCGCCGCAGGAGACGAGGATCCCGACATCCTCCTGTTCAGCTCCCCGAAGATGCTGAAGAAGATGGCGCTCGGTTACGACGGCTTGGCGGCGGACTTCTACTGGATGCGCACGATCCAGTATTACGGGCGCTTTGACGAGGCGGACAAGCGCAAAGTCCGCTATAAAAACCTGTACGCCCTGCTGGACATCACGACGACGCTGGATCCCTACCTCACAGACGCCTATCGCCAAGGCTGCTTCTTCCTGGCGCAAGACCCGCCGCTCGGCGCCGGGGACATGGAAGGCGCGTTGAAGTTTTTGGACAAGGGGCTCGAAGCCCATCCCGACGCCTGGCAGCTCATGTACGACAAGGGGTTCCTGCACTACCTGTACACGCAGGATTTCAAGGCCGCCGGGGACATCTGGTTGCAGGCGACGAAAGTGCCCGGGGCGCCGAGCTGGCTGGCGAGCCTTGCCGCCGCAGCGCTGTCGCGCGGCGGGGATTTCCAGATAGCGTTCACGCTCTGGCAGGAGCAGTACCGGACGACGACGCGCGAAAACACGCGGAAGAACGCGCGAGACCGGTTGATGAGCTTCCAGGTGGCGCGCGACATCTGGGGCTGGGAGGCGTTGGCGGACCTCTACAAGGAGCGGGCGGGCGCATACCCCCCGACGTTGCGCGCCTTGGCGGAGACGCGAGGGCGGCGGGAGAAATACGCGCTGGCCGATCCGCTGGGGACGCCCTACCGGTACGACCCCCAGACCGGCGCGGTGTTCCTGGACGCCGACAGCAAAGTCAACTACATCGACGTCCCCGGCAAATACAAGAACGACTTGGTGGCGGTGGACTTCCTGCCCGGCATTCCCTAGCGGCGCAACAAGCCGCAGTGCGGCTTGCATTTTGCGACCCGTCCGTGCTATCAATCTTCCAATGCAGAGGCGGCGATTGCGGCGTGACCGGGCGACCGGGTTCGGGTCGGGGGTGCGTCGGCGACGCCAACAGGTTAATTTTTCGATAGGACGATATGCCATATGACTAAGAAATGGACGGCGGAGGCGATAGGGACGTTCTGGCTAGTTCTGGGCGGTTGCGGCAGCGCGGTGTTCGCCGCAGATGTGATCGGCGCCGCAGGCGTGGCGCTGGCGTTCGGGTTGACTGTTTTGACGATGGCGTTCGCCATCGGCCACGTCTCGGGATGCCACCTGAATCCCGCCGTGTCGTTCGGGCTGTGGGTGGGCGGCAGGTTCCCGCTGAAGGATTTGGCGGGGTATGTCATCTCGCAACTGGTCGGCGCCTTCCTCGCCGGCACGGTCATCCTGATCATCGCCTCCGGCAAGGAGGGGTTCACCCTCGGAGGCCATTTCGCAGCCAACGGCTTCGGCGAGCTGTCCCCGGGGCATTACGGCATGATAGCCGCCCTCGTCTGCGAAGTCGTCCTGACCTTCTTCTTCCTGGTCGTCATCATCGGGGCGACCGACGAGCGGGCGCCGCAGAAACTCGCGCCCATCGCCATCGGCCTCGCGCTGACCTTGATCCACCTGATCAGCATCCCGGTCACCAACACGTCGGTGAACCCGGCGCGCAGCACCAGCCAGGCGTTCTTCGCCGGCGGCATGTACATCAAACAACTCTGGCTGTTCTGGCTGGCGCCCCTCGTCGGGGCGGGTTTGGCGGGCTTGGCATGCCGCACCCTCTTCGCACACCCCTCCGTCGCGGCACCGTCTTCCGTCGTCGAGAAGAAGGTCGTGGAAAGGAAATCCGAACCCGTCGAGAAAAAAACCGAATGACGCCGTCGCGGGGAGCGGCCGCCTGCGCCCGCAGGCGCGCCGCGCCCCCATCGGTCACCCCGCCAAGGTGACGCGGTTGCGGCCTTCGTTCTTGCTGCGGTACATGGCCTTGTCGGCGGCGGCGATCAGCGTCTGCGCCGAACGGCCGTGGTCGGGGAACACCGCCACCCCCATGGACGCGGTGACGTGCCCCAACGAAGCCCCCTTGAAATTGACCTCGAGGCGCTGGATCGCGTCCCTGTAGAAGTCTGCGCGCTTCTGGGTCGCCGCGCTGTTGCCTTCCGGCAGGATCAGCGTGAACTCCTCTCCGCCGAAGCGGCAGGCGATGTCCTCGCCGCGTATGTTGGTCTGCAGCAGCAGCCCGACCTGCTTGAGCAACAGGTCGCCAGCCTCGTGCCCGAACGTGTCGTTGAAATACTTGAAGTGATCCAAGTCGATCATGATCATCCCCAGAGAGCGGCTGTTGCGCGTGGCGCGGCGGATCTCCAACGCCAGCGACTCCTCCATGAACCTGCGGTTGAAGAGCCCCGTGAGGGGGTCGCGGATCGCCTGGGTGCGCAACGTCTCGTGCAACCGGAGGTTGGACAGCGTCATGGCGATGTGGTCTGCCAGGGCGACGGCGAGGCGCTGGCGCTCCTCGGTCATGCGGACGCCGTCGGGCTGCATCATGTGCAAGACCCCGATCGCCTCGCTTTGCGCCATCAGCGGGATGCAGACGTATCCGTCCGCAGGCGGGTGGCGCACATGCTTGCAAACCATCCCCTCCCGGTCGTTTTCCACGCAATGCGCCCGCCCCCGGCGCAACGCCCAGCAATCCGTCTGGAAGAAGACCCTTTCCGCGAGGTCGGGGTCGCCCCAGGTCAAGACGGACTCGGCGACGTCGTGCGCGGGGGCGAGGATGTACAGCGCCCCCACTTTGACGGGGAAGATCTGTTGCGCGAAGCCGAGGATGACCTTGTGCGCCTCCTCCATCGTGGGGCAGGCGCGCAGGATGTCCCCCATTTCGTTGAGCAGCGCCATCTCGCGGTTGCGCTGGTCGAACCCCGCCACCCATGCCTCCAGCCTCCGGTTCGCCTCCTCCAAGGCGGACTCCGCCTGCTTGCGCCGGGTGACGTCCCGCGCCGTCCCATGCACCGCGACGGGTTTGCCGCCGAGGAACACGGGGCGCGTGCTGACGCCGAGGGCGACCCTGCCGCCGTCTTTGGTCACCACGTCGAGCTCGCAGTGGAAGGGCGTCTCGCCGACGACGGCGGGGTCGGTCAGCCGCTCCCCCAGATGCGCGTATTCGGGGTGGATGATGTCCGCGATCCGCATCTGCAACGCCTCGGCGACGGGATAGCCGACGATGCGCTCCAGCGCCGGGTTCGCCGATAACAGCCGCCCCGAGAAGTCGTAGGTGCAGATGATGTCCGCGGAGTTCTCGATCAGCTCCCGGTAGCGGTCTCCCCCTTCCGCCGCGCCGTCTCCCGCCGCGTCGGCGCGCTCGCCGCCGTCCATCAGCAGAGGCCGCGACCGGTGGTTCTGGAAAACCTCCACCAGATGCGGCTCCTGCCGCACCAGCGGGAAGAAGTTCCTGCGGACGGTCGGATGCGCCTCGCAACCGATCTCCGGGTGCGCCTCCAGCCAGAAATGCGCCGACTTGGCGTATGCCAGGAGCAGCATCAGGGCGCCGTAAGCCTCCCCGAGCAGGTCTTGCAGCGCATCCGCGCAAAGTTCGGAGTCCTTCAAGCCGAGGAAGACCGCCGCGCACAAGGTGAGCATCCCTTCGCCGAACACGGGGTTCTGCTCCGGCCATTGGGCGATGGGGCGCGGGAAGCCCGCCAGCAGGGCGCGGGCCTGTTCGACGTCCGCAGGCGCCGGGGCGGGGATTTCCGCCAGACGCAGTATCTCCCTCGGCGGAACCCCCATCTCGTAGAGGCGGCAGGCGTGGGCGATCCGGAAATACGGCGAGGCGCAACTGTTCGCCAACAGCGCCAACAGCGACTCCTTGAAGGTCTCCGGCAACGGGTTGTCGTAATACCCCTCCCGCTGCTGCCGCCACAGGCTGTCCAGCAATCCGGGGAACCTTTCCGCAGGGGCGAAATACGAGGGGAAGAATCCGAGGCGGGCTTCGATTTCCGCACGGACGCCCTCCGATGCGTCCGGGGGTGCGAGGACGCGCCCGAGCGCGAGCCCCCCCCCCTTCCGGGGGAGGTTCGCAGTGCCATGGAGTCTGTCTATAAAGTGCAAGCAGCCCTACCTTCGCGCCAGGTCACCCGGCGGCGATCACGCGGTTGCCCCCGTTTTGCCCCGCCCGGCCCACGGCGGCCTCCGCCGCCCGGAGCAACGTGTCCACGGTCTGCCCGTGCTCCGGGTAGATCGCAGCCCCCGCCGAGATCGAGATGCCGGCGTCCGGCGTCGCCTTGTCCCCCGCCCCCGGCATGCGCATGAGTTTGCAGAACGCCTCCGCGCGCTGGAGGACGACCTCGCGCGGCGCCTGGGGCAACACCACGACGAACGTGTCGTCGCTGAACCGGCAGGCGATGTCCCCCTTGCGGATGTTGGCCTGCAAGAGCATGCCGATCATGCGCACGGCGGAATCGGCGTCGTCCAGCCTCGAATCCTTGTGACCCTGCCGAAGCGCGTCGCCCTGCCGGGGCGCGTCCAGCGACAGCATGATGAAGCTCAGCGGGTTTTGCGTCCGCGACGCGCGGCGCAGCTCCAGCTCGGCGGCCTCCTCCATGAAATTGCGGTTGAAGAAGCCCGTGAGCGGGTCGCGGATGGACTGGGTGCGCATGGCCTCGTGCATCCGCAGGTTGGAGAGGGCGGTGGCGATGCGCTCCGCCATCGACAAGACCAGCCTCTGCCTGGAGACCAGCGTCTTGTCGCCGATGGGGCAGGACAGGTGCAGCACCCCCACGGCGTTGCTCTGCGCCATCATGGGCACGCACATGAACCCCCTGGGCTCCTGCGCCTTGATGTGTTTGCAGAGCAGGCCGACGCGGGTGTCCTCCACCCAGTGGACCTTGCCCCGGCGCAACGCCCAGCAGTCGTCCGGCGGGAACACGGAGTCCACGCACGAGACGCACCCCCACTCCGCCGCCGACTCCACGATGTTGCGCGACGGGTCGAGCACGAAAAGCGCCCCGCCCAGGCTGGGGAAGAGCTCGCTGGAGATGCGCGCGACGACGTTGTATATCTCCTCGGGGACGAGGCAGGCGCACAGGATGTCGCCCAACTCGCCGAGCAGCGTCAACTCGCGGGAGCGCTGCTCCAACTCCCGCACGCTCTCCTCCAATTTCCTATTGGCGGCGGCGAGGGTCGATTCCACCTCCTTGCGTTCCCCGATGTCCCGGACGATGCCCTGGAGGCCGCGCGGCCGCCCTTCGTGGAAGATCAGCCGGCTGCTCACCTCGGCGACGACCTTCCCGCCCGCCTTGGGCCTCAGCTCCAGCTCCCGCACCGTCGAGGTCGCGTCGGGCGCCCGCTGCTCCGTCATCCGGCGCGCGACCTGCAGGTGTTGCGGCGCCACGAGTTGCGAGAACTTCATCCCGACCGCCTCTTCCCTGGGGTAGCCGAGCAACTGCTCCCCCGCCTTGTTGACCGAGGTCAGCCTGCCGTCCAAGTCGCAGGTGAACATCATGTCCGAGGCGTTTTCAAACAGCTCCAAGTACCGTCCCGCGTCGATGTCCTGCGACTGCTCCCCCGACCTGCCGGAGGCGTCGCGGACGATGACCAGACCGCCGACCACGGGTTTGTCGTCCTCGACGCCGCCGCCGTCCCGGGCGTCGCGCGGGGCGCGGGAGTCGTGGACGGGCCCGTAGTAGCCGTCGAAGCATATCGGCCCGCCCCCCCCCTCGGGCACGTAGCGCTTGTTCTTTGAAAGGACGGCCTTCCCCCTGAGCGCGGCGTCGAAGTTCACATCCTCCCCGAGGGTTTTGAAGAAAGGGCACGCCAACGACACGGGCCGCCCCAGCACCTGCCGCGCGCCGATGCCGAAGATCCGCTCCATCGCGGGGTTCCAGAGCGTGAAGAAGCCGTCGCGGTCGAAGGCGGCGACGCCGTCCAGGCTGCTGTTGACGATCCATTCCAGCAATTTTTTCTCTGACAGGAGGTGGCGTTCCGCAGCCTTGCGCTCGCGGATGTCCTCGAGGACGATCAGGCACCGCCGCGACCGGTGCTCGCCGGACATCTCCGACGCCAGGAACTGGATGCAGAACGACTCGCCGTCCTTGTGCAACCATTCCCCCTCGGCCTTCGCCGCCGGGTAGACGCCGTCGAGGATTTGCTGGACGAGGGGGGCGAACAGGTCGGGCTCCAGCGCCAGGTTGTGCAGCCGCAGGGCGCAGACCTCCTCCGGGCCGTATCCCAGCATGCGGCCGAACATGCGGTTCGCCTTGACGATCCGAAGCTCCCGATCCATCAGCGCCATGCCGAGCGGGCAGTCGTCCAATATGTCCGCCGCCAAGAGCGCCTTCCCGCTCCAGACGGAGGGCGAACGCTCCATCGCCGGCACGCCGGCGAGCGGATCCAGGAACATGCTCTGCAACTGCGCGATCTCCTCGCGCAAGGATTCCATTTCTTGCGCGAGATCGCCCTTCAGATCCCCTCCGATGCTCATGATGCCTACCCGTCTATTGGCCATCCGCATCTTGCGGATGAATAAATCCCTTTATTTCCAATATTTGCACGGAGACCTCGCCATCGATGGCAAGTCCGTGTAGTATTTTACACCGACAGCCGGGATTATTCATGGATATTCCCGGGTTTATTCCAAGCTTGCCCGGAGGCCGCCATGAAATACGAAGGAATGATCTACCGCCCCCCCAGCGAGGCCGACAGCCTGATCCTCCAGGTGGCGACGGGTTGCTCCTACAACAAATGCACCTTCTGCCATTCCTTCCGGGAAAAGGCATTCCGCGTGAAATCGTTCGCGGAGATCAAGGAGGACATCGACGAGGCGTCCCGGTACGCGCCCATCCCCCGGGTGTTCCTCGCGGACGGCGACGCGCTGGCGATGCCGCACGACGCCCTGGTGGAGACTTTGCGATACCTGCGCCTGAAAATCCAAGGGTTGGAGCGGGTCGGCATCTATGCCAACGCCAGCGACGTGCTGAAGAAAGACGGGGCGGAGTTGCGCGAGTTGCGCAAGCTGGGCCTCGGCATCGTCTACCTCGGCCTGGAGTCGGGCAACGCGGAGGTGTTGCGGCGCATCCGCAAGAACGCGACGGCGGAGCAGATGGTGCGGGCGGCGGGGCTCGTCAAGGGGGCGGGCGTCCTCCTGTCGCTGACGGTGCTGCTGGGGGTCGGCGGCGTGGAGTTGAGCCGGGAGCACGCGCGGGACACGGGCGCGGTGCTCACGGCGATGGATCCCGACTTCGTGGGGGCGCTTTCGCTCATGGTGGTGCCGGGGACGCCCTTGGACGAGGAGATGCGCGCGGGGCGTTTCGAGCTGCCGAGCCCGTTCGGGTTGATACGGGAGCTGGAGGCCATCGTCGCGGGGTGCGAGTTCACCAAGTGCTTCTTCGCATCGAATCACGCCTCGAATTACCTGCCGCTGCGCATCAGGATGCCGGAGGAGAAGGAACAGGCGCTCGCCCGCATCCGCGCGGTGCTCGAACGGGGCGACCCCGCCCTTTTGCGCCCGGAGCGCCTGCGCGGGCTCTAGCGAGAAACCCTATGCGTCGAAGAGGCGGCGCCACGCCTTGCGGCTCGGGTACAGGAGCACGGACCTGGCGATCAGGCGGCGCACGTCCGCGCGGGCGATCTTCACGCGCCCGCCGCCCAGCACGTCGCCGTCGCGCAAAAGGCGCAGCGTCCGCACCCCTATCAGCACCGGCCACGCGCACGCCAGCCGGATGCGGACGCAACCGGGCGGGAGCGAGGCCGTGTAGCGCCAACCGGCGCGCAGGTGCCCCTCCGCCAAATCCAAGTACCCGTGATAGAGCGGCCGGAAACGCGCGGAGGCGTCGCGGCGCAACAGATCCCCCGGCGCGAGCCCATGCGCCGCAAGCGCCTGCGACGGGATGTAGCAACGTCCGCGCCGCAGATCCTCCGGCAAGTCGCGCAGGATGTTGACGAGTTGGAGCCCCTTGCCGAAGCGCACCGCGTCGTCCAACAGCCGATCCCGGTCGCGCTCCATCTGCGGAAAGACGTGCGCCAGGCAAAGCCGCGTCCAGAACTCCCCCACGCAACCCGCCACCTTGTAGGTGTAATCGTCCAACTCCGCGTCCGTCGCCAGCGCCGCAGGCGGGGCGCCTGCCGGCGGCCCGCCCGAGCCGAAGCGTTGCAAGTCCAGTTGCTGCCCTTGGGTTATCGTCTCCAGCACAGCGCGGATCTCCTCGCGGTCGTCGTCCGGGAACCCTCCGAGGGCGTCGAGCAGCGTCCCGAATTCCTCCAGCAACGCCAGCTCCGCCTCGTCCTTCTCGGAGAGCCCCGCTCCGCGCGTTCGCAGGAATTCGGAAAAGTCCGGCGGCGCCGGGGGCGCCCCCCGCGCCGCGCCCTGGATGCTCCGGCGGAATGCGTCCAAGACCTCCCGCCGCCTGGCGACCGCCACCGCGTCGGTGTCCGCAACCGTGTCCGTGGCGCGCGCCAAGAGGTACGCCAGCCCCAGTTGCGGCCTGACGGCGCCCGGCAGGACGCGCAAGGTCAGGTAGAACGAGCGCGACACGCGCCGCAGCAGGGCGTGGACGCCCCCCATGGCTTCCGTCGTGTCCTTCCTGCCGGGAGCGCCGGCATTGCCGCTCGTCTCGCCCATTTCGCCCATCGCGCAGGCATTGAAGCACAGCGCCCGGAAACACGCAAGGCGAGTTTTTCAAGCTGAAAATGCGATGTGGAAGCGCCTACATATTTGTTTGTTGCCAAGGCTGGGTTTTTTGACTAACTTATCCCCGATTCCGAAATCGGGCGGGAAGCCCCCTCTCGGAAGCTATAGAGCAGGGGGGGCGTCTCGAAAAGCCCGCAGGCGGGGAGCGCGCAAGGATGCCGACGCCGGCGCACGATGACATGCGTCGGGGGGGGGCGGAGGAAGCGCCAACCCGGCGTCCGGGGTTTTCGATGCGCCTTTAGGAAAGTTTACGATGCCACGAAGTCTGACAGCCTGACCGTCCCGCTATCCCTTAACTCACGGCACCTGCCCAAACCCCCGCAGACAAGGCGCGCCGCCGCATCCGGGGCTTTTAAAGGCGCCCTTCGACCTGTTTTCGCCGGAACCAAGACCATGGATATAACGCAAACCGTCTCCCAAGAACTCTCCCTAGGGCTCCCGCAGGTGCGCAACGCCCTCAAGCTTTTCGCCGAAGGGGGCACGGTCCCCTTCATCGCCCGCTACCGCAAGGAGCTCACCGGCGAGATGGACGAAATCAAACTGCGCGCCTTGCTGGAGCGGCACACCTACCTGACGGAGCTGGAGGAGCGCAAAGGGACGATCCTCAAGTCCATCGAGGAGCAGGGGAAGCTGACCGACGAGCTCAAGGCGAAGATCGAGGGCTGCCTGCAAAAGACCGAGCTGGAGGACCTGTACCTGCCCTACAAGCCCAAGAAGCGCACCCGCGCGACCGTGGCGCGCGAGAAGGGGCTGGAGCCGCTGGCGCTCCGCATCAAAGAGCTGAACCGGCCGGACGCGGCGGCGGCGGACCTCGACGGGGAGGCGGCGGCGTTCGTCTCGGAGGAGAAGGGGGTCGCGGACGCGGCGGCGGCATTGGCGGGGGCGTCGGACATCCTCGCCGAGGAGGTCTCCGAGAAGGCGGAGCTGCGCCAGCACTTGCGCGACTACTTCATGAACGAGGGCGTTTTCACCTCGCAGGTCAAGGACGACCACCCCGAGGGCACGACCAAGTTCGAGATGTACCGCGACTACAGGGTCAAGGTGAAGGACATCGCGCCGCACAACATGCTGGCGCTCCGGCGCGGCGAGGCCGAGGGGGTGCTGACCTTCACCGTGGAGTTCGACCCGGCGGCGGTCGCGTCTTTCCTGCGCGAGCGGGAGATACACACCGGTGCCGCGAACGTCCGCGAGTTCTACGAGGCGATGCTGGAGGACGCCTTCGAGCGGCTGATGCGCACCACGCTCATCGGCGAGGTCCGCTACGAGAAGAAGCAGGCCGCCGACCGCGAGTCGATACGCACCTTCGAGGCGAACCTGCGCGAGCTGCTGCTTTCCAGCCCGGCGGGGATGAAGCCGACCCTGGGCATCGACCCCGGCTTCCGCACCGGCTGCAAGGTCGCCGCCGTGGACAGGACGGGGAAGCTCCTGGAATACAAGACCGTCCAGCCGCACAAGTCGGACGGCGAGCGGGCGCAGGCGGCCGAGAGCCTGCGGCAGCTCATCCAGAAGCACGGCATCGAGCTGGTCGCGGTCGGCAACGGCACGGCGGGGCGCGAGACGGAGGCGTTCGTCGGCGACGTCCTCGCCAAACTCGACGGCGGCGCGCCCAAGCCGGTCAAGGTGATGGTGAGCGAGGCGGGGGCCTCGGTCTATTCGGCCAGCGAGGTCGCCATCGAGGAGTTCCCCGAACTCGATTTGACGGTGCGCGGCGCCGTCAGCATCGCCCGGCGCCTGCAAGACCCGTTGGCGGAGCTGGTGAAGATCGAGCCCAAGTCGATAGGCGTCGGGCAGTACCAGCACGACGTGGACCAGAAGCTGCTCAAGGAGAAGCTGGGCGACACGGTGGAAAGCTGCGTGAACTACGTCGGCGTGGATTTGAACCTCGCATCGAAGGAGCTGTTGAGCTTCGTGGCGGGGGTCTCGGCGGGGGTGGCGAAAAACGTGGTCGCCTACCGCAACGAGAACGGCGCGTTCCGCAACCGCAAGCAACTGCTCGACGTGCCCAAGTTCGGCCCCAAGACGTTCGAGCAGTCGGCGGGCTTCCTGCGCATCCGCGACGGGGAAAACCCCTTGGACAACACCGCCGTGCATCCTGAAAGCTACCCTGTCGTGGAGAAGATGGCGGCAGACCTAGGCATCCCTCTCGACAAGGTGACGGAGAACCCGGCGAAGTTCGGCGCGGTCAACCTCAAGGACTACGTCACCGAAACGGTCGGCGAGCCGACGTTGCGCGACATCCTCGGCGAGCTGGAGAAGCCGGGGCGCGACCCGCGCGCCGAGTTCCGCTACGCGACCTTCAGCGACGAGGTGAAGGAGATCAAGGACCTCTTGGTCGGCATGGAGCTGGAGGGGGTGGTGACCAACGTCGCCAACTTCGGCGCCTTCGTCGATGTCGGCGTCCACCAGGACGGGCTGGTGCACGTCTCGCAGCTTGCCGACCGCTTCGTGGACGACCCGCGCAAGGTGGTGAAGGTGGGGCAGATCGTGAAGGTGCGGGTGCTGGAGGTGAACGAGGCGCTCAAGCGCATCTCCCTGACGATGAAGTCGCCCGGCAAGTCCGGCCGCCCCGACAAGGGGGACAAGTCCGGCAAGGGCGAACGGGGCGCGTCCGCGCGCCCGTCCCGCCCGAACGGCGGCGGCAGGCCCGTGCAGCAGGAGAGGAAGCCGGCGTCCGTCCAAGACCTGATGGCGAAGTTCAACCGCCGCTAACCTGCGTCGATATGGCGCCAATGACGGGGTGCGGGGCGAAGCCGCGAGCTGCCGGCACCCGCCATCGTCCACGGTCGCCGGATGTATGAGAAGGAATGGGGGAAGGGGCGCGGCGAGCCGCGCCCCCGGCTTGCCCGGCGCCTAGAAGTTGACGTTCAGGCGGGCGCTGCCCGTTATGCCGACGCGGCGCCCCGAGTAGCCCTGCACCCCGAGGTCGAGCGAGAACCTCTTGTCGCCCGCCGCGCCGAAGGTGACCCCCGCCTCGTACATGCCGCTGTCGCCCGCCAGCGTCGGCCGCCCGAGGTCGAAGCCCTCGATGAACGCGGCGACCTCCCCGTCGAACTCGCGTTCCCACGCCGCGCCCAGGTACGGGCTCAGACCGCCCTCCATCAGGTAGTTGAGCCGCCCGCCGGACCGCGCGCGCACCGATGTCGCCTCGGCGAAGCGCACCGTCTCGCCCGTCGAGAGGGCCACCTCGTCCCCCTCCCGCCGCGTCAGGAGGTACTTGCCGTACAGGTCGAGCGTCGCCCGCCCCGTCAGGCGCGCCACGTAGCCCGCCCCGAGGTGCATCCCGTAGTACGTCCCCTCGGACTCGAACGCCGCCGCCGCGCCCTGGTAGTCGC